>JBMNEO010000006.1:0-165860 GCA_050948825.1 Dethiobacteria bacterium
GCATTTGCCAGGTGCATCTCATCCATAATGAAAACAGGCGTAATTCTTTTATCCTTAAACAGAGAAAGCACCCTTTTCTGAAGCTGTTCAAAAAGATCGATTTTCCTAAACCGGGGCTCTTCTCCGAGACCCAGGACCAGCCCCCGGTAAAAATCCATCACCGTTCCCGTGGACAGCGGAAAATAGATCACCTTAAACAAGGCACCGTTCAGGCTGGAAGCAAAAGATTTAAGCACAAAAGTTTTACCTGCACCGGGCTCTCCGACTAAAAGTCCCATGCCCCGGGTTTTTTGCAGATATTCCAGCCTGGCCCTGGCTTCACCAAAGCTCTTGGAGACAAAACAATTAGCGTTTTCCTTGGAGAAAGGGACACGGCTCAGGGAATAAAAAGCCCTGTACATCAGTTATCCCCCCCTTTAAACAGATCAGCAAAAGAAAGAGGCGGTTTCTCCCTTTTAACCCTGGCATTATCGGCCATATTCACAGCTTTGGCTTCAGCTATCTGTTTACCGTCAGAGAAAACGTAGACCTTTTGAAGCTCCTCATCGTAACGCAGCTCGATTTTTTGCCCGATGTACACCGGGGGTACCTCGAAAAGACTGTTTTTAAGGGAAACTGTTCCGTCATGCCGGACTTTCCGGTACTCTCGCTTTAAAAAAAGCAGCTTCAAAGACCCGGGATCTTCAACCATCTTTACCTGGCTTACCTGGGAGAGATATTTATCAAGCGGTGTCATATTAATTCCTAAGTGCACCTTACGATGGTATTCTTTCTCCAGCCATTCCCAGAAGAAGGCATTTAACTCATCAATATCTGTTATTCCTTTTTCCCGGAAAAGAGGCATGAAGCGGAGCTTTATATTAGCAAACAGGCGTTCTATTTTCCCTTTCTTACGTAAAGATTAACGTAAGAAAGGTTATGTTAAGATTTTCGTTATGTAAAGAACAATGCTTCCAGACCCGAAAATCTGCTACTTTGGCATAATATTTCTTTACATAATAATCCTGATATGTTACTCATAAATCAAACATTTCTAGGAGGGTTTGATTTATGGTAACTGACTTTAAAACACTGGTTTCTTTATGCGAAGACGAATTGAACAATCGAGAGTATGCTGCAATTCACCATGGGGAAATCAAGGCGGAATGGGATAACCTGGCTCAGTGGATGGAATCGCATTATTACACAGAATTTTCTCAAACTATTGGATTCCAGTATTGTGATGAAACGCTGGGAACCCATATACTTGTTGACAGACTTACGCATAGGGAACGGATACGGTTACGTGCAGTCCGTATGCTGACTTCTTACCAAAAGGACGGAGATTTTGAATTTCGTACTCCACGGGTTGAGAGGATTTTTTATGGCCAAATAGGTAATGACATGTCTCTATACCTGTCCTATCTCCGTAATATACAACATCTTTCGGAGAGCACACTTAAGAACAAGGAACAGTACCTGTATGAGTTCTTCAATTATCTGGAAAAACGCTCATTAACATTGGATAATCTTAGCATTGAAATTATGGAAGATTTTTTTCGCTCGATGGATTACACACCCGCATCCAGACACAACTGCGGTTCAACACTACGCATTTATTTTCGTTACGCGTATGATAATGGCCTTACTGAAAGGGACAATTCGGTATTCATTTTAAATGACAATTACAACCGTCATTGTAAGATCCCCACCACATATGATGAAGATGAGATCCGCAAAATTATCGCATCGGTGGAACGCTCATCCGCTACGGGTCAACGGGATTATCTGATTTTGCTGCTTGCCGCCGAATACGGATGGCGCTCCAGTGACATTGTGAACTTTCGGTTTAATCAAATTGATTGGGATAAAAATGTAATTCATTTCAATCAACATAAAACAGATATACCCGTAGAATATCCGCTGCTATCCTCCGTTGGAAACGCCATTATTGACTATCTGAAGCATGGACGTCCCACTACCGGTGCAGAAGAAATCATCGTATCTGGCGAGTCAGCAAAAAAAGGCCGGCCACTTTCATCCCCTACCGTGCATTCCATTGTGACGAAATATATGCGTAAGGCAGACATCAAAAACTGGAACAGTAAGAAACACGGTCCACATTCCCTGCGGCACAGTTTGGCAACGAACATGTTGAGAAAAAACATTTCCATCCCCATCATTAGCACCGTCCTTGGACATCAGAATACCGAGGCCACCAAGGTGTATCTAAAAGTTGATATGGATAAGTTGCGGCAATGCCCGATCCCCATGCCAGAAATGCATTCAAAGCATTACCAAGTGGGGAGGTGTGAACTATGAGTCGCTCCGCATTCCAATCCGCTTTTAAAGAGGAGATGTATCAATATTTGGATTACAAGGTGGCATCCGGGTATAAGGAAAGGAGTTATTGCTACCATTTACGGCAATTTGATAAGTTTTGCCTGGAACATGGAATATTTCAGCCGGTATTCACTGATCAGCATGCGGCGAAATGGATACAGAGGAAAGAAAATGAGGCAAGCACCACACATTATTCTCGGGTCAACGGGATTAAACATTTCCTGTTCTACCTCCACCACAGGGGATTTAATGTTTTCGTAACAAGAGATATCAATTTCAGGCAGACGGATTTTCAACCACACATATATACGGAAGATGAAATAGTAAGGTACTTCTATGCAGTTGACACCTATGCATCCCCCCGTAACCGTAAGGATGCAATCCAACTACCAATACTTTTTCGTCTTCTGTACTGTTGTGGAACGAGAATTAATGAGACACTTGGCATCAGAAAACAAGATGTGGACCTTAAAGATGGCATTATCAGGCTATATGAAACAAAAAACAATTGTGAGCGCTATATTGTCCTGGGCAGCGATCTTGCCAACTTGGTACAGCATTATGCTGAAAAATGCTTTTACCTTTTAGACGACGGGAAATACATATTTACCACATCCAATGGAGGTCGATTAAGTGGTGATACTATTTACAACTGCCATAGGCTGTTCCTTCAGAAAGCAGGCATTCCATATCTTGGTGGCGGTAGAGGGCCAAGGCTGCAAGACTGGCGTCACACTTTTTCGGTGAAATGTTTCAAACAGATGGTTGACGCCGGCCTGGACATGTACGTGGCGCTTCCCATCCTCTCCACGTACCTTGGACACAAGACGATCTACGCCACAGAGCGATATGTCAGGTTAACAATGAGCCTATATCCGTATATCGAGGAACGTTTCAAAGATAAGATGGATAAGGTGTTTGGGGGGGTGGAAAATCATGAAGTCAACTAACTTTGCACAATATTTGAACAAATATTTCACCGTATATCTGCCTAATGAAAGTGGCAGCACGCCAATGACCATTGATTCCTACCGATACGCATTCATACTCTTTTTGACATATATGCAGGAAAAATTCCATATACCTGCAAACCAGGTACAGATATCTGATTTGACCCATAGGAACGTGCTGTTGTTTCTGGAATGGCTACAGAAGAAACGGCAAAACGGCGTTGCAACACGAAACCAGCGGCAGTCTGCAATCAACAGTTTTGTAAGATTCTTAATGTACGAATTCCCGGAGCACCTGGACGAATACCAGCGCATCCTTGGAATTCCCATAAAAAAGGCCCCGCAAAAAGAAATATCCTATCTGAAAACAGGCGGGGTAAAGCTGCTCATGTCTCAAGTAGATGTTGAATCTTCCGGCGGTCTGCGCGATTATGTCATACTGTCACTACTTTATACAACGGGTCTGCGTGTCAGTGAACTCATAAATATCCGTGTAAAAGATCTATCTCTTTATGAGCCATACACGCTCCTAATTCATGGAAAAGGGCAGAAAAGTAGGTATGTACCGCTTATGAGGAATATCATTCCTGCCATACAGGAATATCTGGCCCAGGAGGGATATGACAGACCGGAAAAATTAGATGAGTGGCTCTTTAAAAACCATATGAGTACCCAATTCACCAGACAAGGTATCAACTATCTCGTCAGTAAATATGCGAAACGTGCTCGTGAAATCGAACCGGAAATAATTCCGAAGAATTTCAGTCCCCACATAATGAGACACACAACTGCTATGGGATTGGTAGATTCCGGGGTGGATTTGATTTACATAAGGGATTTACTTGGCCATGTCAGTGTTAAAACAACGGAAGTATACGCAAAAGCGGATATAAAAAAGAAACGTGAAGCGATTGAAGCTGCCAGCAAGGAAATTGTTCCTGCAGAGGTTGCGGAATGGGATAACAATACCGACTTAAAGCAGTGGCTAAAAATGTTTAACCGTAAATAATTATGTAAAGAAATTTCATTAAAGACTTCGTTGTGTAAAGGTTTTCGCGAAAATCTTAACATAACGAAAATCTTAACATAACCTTTCGCAGCAGGGTCATAAGGACGGGTGTGCACTAAAGTTATCCCTAAAGAAGCACAGGCCAGGTGGAACTGGTCCGAGCGAAATATTTTCCCATTATCGGCGTAGACCATCCTGGGGTAACCCCTTCTTAAAAGCGCTTCTTCAAAAACGCGCATCAGATCTTCGCTTTTCTCCGTAAAGGAGAACCTGGCCGCCGGGACAATGCGGCTGCAGTCATCTATGAAAGCTAAAAGATACGTAGGCCTTTTTTTACCGCCATCTTTCAGGTAAGGTCCATGAGAGCTGTCGGTCTGCCAGAGGATATTGACAGTATCATAAGCGAATCTTTTTCTCTCCGGCTCCTTGCGCTTTTCTTTGCCCAACAGCTCGTGCTTTTTCAGCAGGCGGTAGATAGTGGAGTAGGAGAAGTCAGCTTTCATAATCATGCCCTTCTCTACCAATGGGTTCCTGAAGTTCGAAAGGGATGATACGGCTTCGGCCTTTGTCTGAACGCTGCTTGGGTTTTAAACCGTCAAAGCCTTCTTTTTTGTAGATTCTCAGCCACTCATCGACCGTGTTTCTACTGTACTCCTTGGCACCCCAATAAGGCACTTGATGTACCCGGCTGCAGATCTCGGCTAAATAATCGCTCTTTGAACCGGACTGGTTGTTCAAAAGAGGCGCAATGAGGCCATAGCGGAACAAAGCAATGTTCTCTCTGTCTTTTTCCTGCATGGATTTTCCCTCCCAGTACTTGGTTTGCAGGTTAACCGGTTAACTTAAAACCCATTGTTACAGCACCGGTTAGGACTTATCCATGCAAAGGTTATGTGGTATGTATTTTTCTTCCCCAAAGCTAATCTTTATGGTAGAATTAATTTGCCATAAAATTGCGGTTGAAATGATCATAGAACCTTTTGGCGAGGGTTTTAGCTTTGGGGAAAGCGCCGATCATCTCCAGCAGTTTTATGGCCTTATTTTTTTCCGGCACTATTCCCCTGTAACCCTTATCCCGGAAGAAGGCACTAATCAGGTTTAAATTTCTTAAGAACCTTTTTCGGTAAAACTGTAGCAGCTGGTGGTAAATCCTGCTTGTGCATTTGAGAAAGTACTCCCTCAGGCACTCCAGGACAAACTCCAGGGAATGCTGAAAATATGGGAGTAGGAAGTCAGGTAATATGGAAAATGTTTTGTCACAAGATAGACATCGAAATCTTAGGATGGGTATGCGGAAATACTGATGAAAAAACACGGCATGCCTCCAGTAAAAGCCGTGCCTTATGAGTCTTTTCGGGTACGAACAGCAAGGGCAAATATTAATCTCCGGAAAGTTATTGAGGGTACCTCTTTCATGATACTCTCTGGGGGATATATCAAAGTTATGGATTATTTGCATGATCTTTCTACCTCCAATAATTTGCTTAAATTATATCAAATTACAGGAGGGTAAAAGATAGTTACCTTTGCCTCTATTTTGATTAAAATTGTTCGTTTTTAGAGCAGACAAAATGCTAAATAACAATATGGTTTAGGTGATGTATCAAGGAATTTACGCTTGCTGTAAGGCATTTCCCTGCCCGGCTTCTTCAGTTCCAGTTTGCCCCGCTCTTATATCCGGCAGGGCAAAAGCAATCACTATACCCAAGATCGGAAGCAGGCTGATAATATTCATGGTAAAGGGAAGCCCTGCGTAATCGGCGATAGCGCCAAGCACTGTTACCCCGATTGAGCCCATGCCTACTCCAAAACCAAGCAACAACCCTGAGGCAAGCCCTATGTTATGCGGTAAAAGCCTTTGCCCGAAAACTACGGTGGTGGAAAATGTCGAGATTAGTGACGCCCCAACAACAAAAGCTAAAACGTGAATCCAATTGCCGCTTAAGTGTAAAAACGGATAGACTGCAATTAGGGATATTATCATGGAGACCAGCAGGCCGTTACGCCCGCCAAAACGGTCGGCAAAAGGCCCGCCCAAAATGGTGCCTATTGCTCCCGCAATAAGAAAAGTACTGATTAAATATTCCGGTTTAGCAATACCTTTGAAGGCGGGGAAATAAAAGGGAATAAAATAAACCAGTCCGGAATGTATCCATGATCTTACGGTAACGTACATAATCAATATTATTAAGCTTCCGGCCTTAATCCTGCTGCTGCTCTTATGCTGTTCATTTTCTATATTTTCCTTCGGCGAATTATCCGCAAGGATTTTTTTAAATCTGGGCAATAAAAACATAAAGACCAGGGCAGTTGCTACTCCCGGAATCATTACTCCATGAATTGAGCCCAGGCCGGAAAAACTCAGGACGAATATGGCCAGCATGGGGCCTAGGCCAAAGCCGATATTGCCTCCTACCGAAAAAACCGCCATTGAGGCTCCGGCCTTGCTCTCCTCGCTGATATAATGAGCCAGCTTGGAACCTTCCGGATGGTATCCCGCTACCCCGATACCACTCAATAGGACCACGAACAACAGTAATCCATAAGAGTTAACTATTCCGGTCAGTGCCAGGCCAAAGCCGGAAAGAAAAAGACCCAGGGGCATTAGCCAGGGCATGCTGTAACGGTCGCTGAGCACACCAAAAACAGGCTGGATAATGGCTGAACTGAAGGTAAATGCAAGTGCAACGGTCCCGACTTGAAAGTAGTTAAGATTTAAGCTTTGTGCCAGCAGGGGTGTTATGATAGGCAGGACACCCTGCCCCAAATCCACAATAAGATGGCCGATGCACAAAATCCATAAATACGGGTTTATCAATTATTTCGCCTCATTTCTACATTCTTAAAATATCCTCAAACATCCTCAAGTAACCCGAACAGGAACATTCTTGAACAAATTATTGCAGGGCTTGTTGGGTTCTTTTTAACGATAAGGAGATGCGCTTTTTTTGCAGATCTACGGATAAAACCTTCACTTTGACGATATCCCCGACCTTTACAATATCTAAAGGGTGCTTGACGTATGATGTGGAGAGTTCGGAGATATGGATCAGGCCGTCCTCGTGGACGCCGATATCAACGAAGGCTCCAAAATCCACAACGTTACGGATGATGCCCTGGAGTTCCATGCCTTCTTTTAAATCCTCCAGTTCCAGGATGCCTTTTTTGAAGACCGGTTGCGGAAGGTCGTCCCGGGGGTCGCGGCCGGGCTTGACGAATTCCGCCAGTATATCCCTTAATGTAGGTTCGCCCACCTGCAGCGCTGCTGCCAGTTCCTTAATATTATGCTGCGGCAGGGAAAAATCCTTCTTTTCAAGATCATCAGCGCCAAAGCCCAGTATCTCCATGAGCTTTTGGGCCGTGGCATACGATTCTGGATGTACTGCACTGCGGTCAAGATAGTTTTCCGCACCGAGAATCCGCAAAAATCCCGCACATTGTTTGAAAGCGGCAGGGCCGAGTTTGGGTACCTTCTTTAGCTCTGCACGGTTTTTAAAGGAGCCGTTTTCTTCGCGATAAGCTACTATGTTGGCGGCCACGGTTTTATTGATTCCCGCCACATAGGCCAGCAGTGCCGGTGAAGCGGTGTTCAGGTCCACGCCTACCTGGTTTACACAGGATTCCACAACACCGTCCAGCGTTGAGGCAAGTTGTTTTTGGTTAACGTCGTGCTGATACTGGCCAACACCTACGGAGCGGGGGTCTATCTTTACCAGCTCTGCCATGGAGTCCTGCAGCCGGCGGGCGATGGAGATTGCGCTTCTTTCGGCAACGTCGAGTGCCGGGAACTCTGCCTGGCCCAGTTTGGAGGCGGAATATACGCTGGCACCCGCTTCATTAACTATGGTGTAAGCAAGATTGAGATCGTTTGCTTCCAGTATTTCGGCGATAAAGGCCTCCGTTTCGCGCCCTCCGGTTCCATTGCCGATGGCGATAGCATTGAGGTTGTGTTTTTCGATCATTTCCAGAACGGTCCGGGCAGATTTTTCCTTTTCAAGCCGGGGCGGGGTGGGGAAGATAACGGCAGTTTCCAGTAGCTTTCCTGTTTCGTCGACGCAGGCAATCTTGCAGCCGGTCCTTAAGCCGGGATCGATTGCCAGGATTCTTTTTCCCCGGACAGGCGGGACCATCAGCAGGCTTCGCAAATTACCCTGAAATACTTTCAACGCCTGTTCTTCGGCCTTTTGGGTAAGGGCGTTGCGAATTTCTCTCTCCAGCGAGGGGAAAAGCAGCCTTTTCCAGCTGTCGTTTATGGCCTCCAGCAGCTGAAGCCGGGCGTTGCTGTCATAACCCTCTTTGATATAGAATATTTGTATGAGCAGCAGGATTTTTTCTGCGGGAACTTCTATTTTTACCTGCAAAACATTTTCTTTTTCTCCCCTGTTCATAGCCAGTATACGGTGGGGCTGTACTTTTTTGCAGGGTTCACGGTAATCATAGTACATTTCGTAGATGCTTTTTTTATCGTTGTTCTCTGCATCCTGGCTTGCGCTGGACGAAATTATTCCTTCGTTAATAAGAAGTGATCGCAGCTGCGGGCGCAGTTTAGGCTCATCAGAGATAATTTCAGCGATAATATCGCGAGCTCCGCTCAGGGCGTCTTCGGCAGTGAGCACTTCCTTTTCTGCGTTGATGTAATCCGGGGCAGCCGGCACCGGGTCCTTTTCCCCAGCCATGATCAATTGGGCCAGGGGTTCCAGGCCTTTTTCCCTGGCGATAGTGGCGCGTGTTCTTCTCCGCGGCCGGAACGGGCGGTAGATGTCTTCGAGAGCGGTTATGCCCGCGGCGTTTTGCACGGCAGATTCTATTTCCGGGGTGAGCGCATCCTGCTCCGCCAGGAGCCGGTGTATGTCTTCACGGCGCTTTTCCAGGCTGCGCTGCTGAGTAAGTTTTTCTGAAAGAAGACGCAGCTCTTCGTCAGTCATGCCCCCGGATATTTCTTTCCGGTAACGTGCGATAAAAGGAATTGTATTGCCTTCATCCAGCAGTTCGACTACTCTGGAGACGTTCTGATATTCCAGGTTTAGTTCTGCGGCGAGGCTCCCGAGGATCTTTTTTTCTGTTTCCCGTTCCATAAAAACCTCCTAATCCTTAGTGATCAGAAAATATTATACCATGATTGAGAATAATTGTCCCTTTTGTGTTGTTTAACGGGACAAGAAGTTATGTATAATATGAATGAGCATTTATTCTATGGGGATTGAAAAATAACAATGGAAGATTATTGGAAAGAACAAGGCGGAGGGAAAATAATTAAGCTTGCTGATTTCGTGGAGTATCAGCAGGGATCCGGTGAAAAAATTCAAGATGATGCTTACGATGATCAGGTCCAACAACTAAAGCAGTTAATCGCTAAAGCCAGGGAATTCTGTTTAGATTATCGCCCCTTAACACGGGCGATATCTTTGTTTTTAACGGTTCCGGCACTTCTTTCAACTTTTTATTATCGATCATCTTTATTACCCTATTTTCTACCTTGAGCTTTATCGCCAGCTCCTTAACCGTAAAACCCCGGTTTTTTCGCAGCTCTTTTACTGTCTTATTGTTTATCCCGAAGTTTCTAAAAAAGAACAAAAAACCACCCCTTATTCAGTCTCATAGGATATTCTCCAGCGAACTTCAATTAACCTTTAACCTTTTTGAATAATAGGGGTGGGAATATTCTTTTGCTGTAATTTTTTGGGGCAGTATGTAAGTGGGTAGTATGAAGGTGTTTTGGAGATGTAAGCCTGCGCTGCTTTATTATACCGGAGTACGGATTGTCCGGTGGAATTTAAATTACTTATCTCCCGCTGCCTATCCTCCGCCGATAAAGGGATAGACGCGGACTTCATCTCCGTCCTGTAAATAAGTTTTACTGTATTCTGGTGGGGGGATGATTGTGTTGTTAACGATTACTGTTGCCTTGCCGCCCAGAAAAAGGCTGTAAGTTTTATCCTTCTTCATCTGCCGCAGTAATAGTTCAACCGTCATCCCCTCTTCCCATTGTATTTCTTTATAATTTACACGCAGCATTTCTATTCTTCCCATCTTTATAAAATGATAGCTATAATCCAAAAGTTTGGGTAAAGAGTCTTTTATTAGAAATTCAGAACTCCGTCAAGTTCAATCGTTTTAATATCAAAAACAGCACCTGTGGCCGGGGATTTCTCGGTAAGGAAGAAATCCGGCAGGCGGTCATTTTCCTCTTTAAAGCCGGCGGCGGCGTTAAAGGCCTTTTCCCTCAAGATAGACTGCCGTCCGATATCGAGAACTTTATCGAAATCCCATTCTCCGCCGTAAATACCGGCTAAGAGTTCCGGAATGGTATCGGGCGAAGCGGCGGAGAACCAGGCGAACAGGCACATCATGGTGTCCGCGGTGGCGGAGACCGATTGCATCAAGGCGGAGACGGCTGCCTGCCCCAGGGGAGAGAGGGGATCCAAGGGCGCCTCCAGCGTAAGACCGGATGTATGATCTGCCCCCATCGGCGAGGTGGCAAAGGTCACACCTGTTCCTTTTAGATTTCGCGAATCATATGCGGCCATGGCCTGCCCCTTCACCGTCGGGATTCGTTTTACCCCGAGTTCTGTGCCGGTAACCTGGGTACCCTGCCCCAACAGCTTGCCCAGTTCGGTTCCCGCCATCATCTCTTCGATCAGCCCGATGGCAGCTCCGCCGTCTCCCCAGGGTATTTTCCCGGCTTCCATGCAGACGGCTATGGTCGCGCCCGTTTCTATGGTGTCGAGGCCGAAGTCATCGCACATCCGGTCTATGCGGGCAATTACATCGAGATCGGCTATATCGCAGTTGGAACCGCAAAGAGCGATAGTCTCATATTCTAAACCGGAGGTCAGGTGTTCCCCGGTTTTGTCGTTATAATGATTGGAGCAGTGGATAACACAGCCTGTCATACAGGGCTCACCGCTTTTCCCGCCGTTTACCTGTAGGTTGCTCATGAATTTTTCTCCATTGATGGAATCAAGCTTGTCGTAAAATTTACCGCTGAAATTGCGTACGGGAAGGATTGCCATAGAGCCGGTAACGCCGACGAGCGCCGGGGTGCCAATTTCGCGTGCCCATCTCATCCCCTCGTTGTTAGCTGCCACGTCGGTAAATTTTTTCCTGGCAACCTCAAAACGTTCTTTGTCGGCATACTCAAATTCATGAGGGGCTTCGGCCCTTTCGATCACTATGGCTTTAATTTTTTTGGAACCCATAACTGCGCCCATTCCGCCCCGTGCTGATGCACAGGAAGGGTAGCCTGTGGATGCATCCAGATGCTGAAGTGAAGAGTTTTTG
The DNA here is from genome assembly GCA_050948825.1 of Dethiobacteria bacterium. Classification (GTDB taxonomy): domain Bacteria; phylum Bacillota; class Dethiobacteria; order DTU022; family UBA8154; genus DUQX01. The sequence continues at coordinate 11,563 of JBMNEO010000006.1, forward strand.
TACAGCATTTCCCCTGCCCTGCCGATGGAGATTACCCCTATTCTGTTACCGTAGATTTCTTTTAACTTATTGACCAGCGCATAATTGTTTAACCCAACATACTCGTCTGCGGGAATAAGCTTTGCAGTTCCATCTTTTTCAATTTTTAACAGGTGCCAGCCGTCCGTGTCGGGCAGATCTTCCAGGATAATCATTTTAATATTGTGACGAGCCAGCAAGGTTGCGGATGTGCCGCCCGAGTTGGATTCTTTGATCCCACCGGTCAGGGGGCTCTTCCCACCGACGGAAATCCGGTGGGCTGCCGGCACTGTGGTTCCTGCTAGCAAAGTCGTGCAGATGATCAGTTTATTCCCTGCTCCCAGGGGGTCACAGGTTGGGGCTACTTCATCGATCATTACTTTGGAGATAAGGCTCCGCCCTCCTAGAAGGCGGTATTCTTCTTTTAATTCCTCTTCCATAACCGTTTTTGTTCTTGCATTTACTCTAATTACTTTTGCCACGGTATTTCTCCTCTCATATTATTTTTGTAATGATCTTTAAGATGCATATGCTCTTTTAAGCATAGATAATATCTGTTTGGCGGAAGCCCGTTTGGGCCCGAACATTGCGCAGTCATCCGCCAGGACGTTGCCGACGATTTGTTCCAGCGATGACTCTTCAATATTAAAATCTTTAAGGCCGGGGATGCCTGCTTCACGGTTCAGACGTCGGATGGCACCGGCAACTTCGTTACCCAGTTCCTCAGGTGAAAGGTCTTTTGAAAGCGAAATCCCCATGGCTTTGGCGATCTGTTCCACTTTTTCGGGAACGGCGTCCGCTACATATTCAATAACCCCCGGCAATGCGACGGCACATCCCACGCCGTGAGGAATATGATAATATGCACCGATGGTATGGGCAAGTGCATGGCCCCAGTGCGTTAGCGCATCATTAAACGCAATACCGGCAAGCAGCGCAGCAAAGGACATATTTGTACGGGCGGTAAGATCGCTGCCGTTATTCACAGCTTTGAGCAGATTTTCGGTAATAAGGGATATAGCCTTTTCTGCAAGCGTGTCGGACATGGGGTTCATCCCTCCGGAGGTTAAAGCCTCTGCTGCGTGGGAAAAAGCGTCCATACCGGTTGATGCAGTAATATGCGGTGGCAGTCCAAGCATCAGTTCGGGATCTACAATGGCCAGCGTTGCAATGGCTGCAGGACCAATAACTCCTTTTTTTGTGCGGCTTGCGGTATCTGAGACGACGCTGATGGCTGTCATTTCGCTGCCGGTTCCTGCGGTTGTGGGGAGCAAGACCAGCGGTTTCCCGGGTTTTATCACGGCGCCTGAACCTACATAATATTGGTTAATGGGTGGGGGGTTGGTTAAAAGCACGTTTACCCCCTTAGCCGTATCCATGGCACTTCCTCCGCCAATACCGACGACCCCGTCAACTTGTTGCTTATTAGCCATCGCAGCCGCTTCATTAATTACGGTATCCGGCGGGTCTGCCATTACACCGTCAAATACTATTACCTCGAGACCTGCTGCTTTAAGGTTGGAGAGGATTATGTCTGCGATGCCGGCGTCCTTGATCCCCTTATCATGGACACAGAATACTTTCATAACTCCCATTTCCTTTAACTTCAGTCCTGTTCGCAGCGAGGCTCCTGCCCCAAAAAGTACGGGTACCGAACGATTAAAACTTACAATCATTGGCTATTCACTCCTTTCAATACTTTATTTAGTTTATTATTAAACAAATAATTTCCAGTCTAAAATTCCTCGTATAAAGCTCGAATAATATAAAAGGGCGAAAGCTATTATTATCATAACAAATAATTAAGTAAATTTCAACAATTTTGTCTTCTTGGAATATCATTAAATTGTATCCAGTCAGATAAAGGGTGATGGGATGTATGAGGCGGTAAGGGTTCGGGAATAGAAGTAAAGAGAAGAGGAAGGTATTTTATATTTTTCATGGAATTAGTAAATATTATAAAAAGGTATAGACAATGCTATTGTGTAATACTATATAACTCGGGTTTAGAAAAAGGTGAATGACAGGTGAAATTGAAACCCCGATTAACTGGAGTTGCATCCCTGGTTCCTTCAGGTTCAGTTGTGGCCGATATTGGTACAGATCATGCCTATTTGCCTGTTCATCTCGTTAAGGAAAAGTCCTGCCCACGGGTTATTGCTGTGGAGAAATCTCCGGATAATTGCAGGATGGCTATGGAAACTGTCAACCTTTTTAACCTGAACCATCAAGTGGAAGTCCGCAGCGGAGATGGCCTGCTTGCCCTGCAGGAGGCTGATGGTGTGGAAGTGGTGGTTATCGCAGGTCTTGGAGGTAAGACTATCTGCAGGATGCTTATCGCTGCGGGTGACCGGATCCGGCGCTATAAAAGGATAGTGCTGCAGCCCATGGGTGATCTGCCTCTGGTCAGGCGCTGGCTGGTGGCGCACGGGTTTTACTTTCCCGAAGAGAAGCTGGTAAAAGAAAAAGAACATTTCTATGAGATTATCGCCGTTGAAAAGGGCAGGCAGGAGGTTGTTGAGCCGCTTTTTCTGGAACTTGGGCCGACCCTTCTTAAAAAGAAGGACCCTTTGCTTGTCCCCTGGCTTGAGCATAAGCTGAGGCTTTACGAGCAGGTAATCGGAGGACTGCTTCGGTCAAGGGATGCCTCGGATGATTCCCGAAGACGTTACTTTTTAAACCGATATGAAAGGTTGAAGGGAGTGCTGGAGGATGTTTGCCGCGGGAAGTGATATTGTCTCTTTTATTGAAGAGCTTGCTCCACTCGAGTGGGCTTTAGAAGGTGACGCCAGCGGGCTGCAGTGGGGCGATCTGAGGCGAGAAGCGGAAGCAGTGCTTGTGACGCTGGATTTCTCGGAGGAAGTGCTGGAAGAAGCGCTGCAGATTGGTGCTTCATTTATTTTTTCCCATCATCCTTATTTATACCGGCCGTTGAAAAAAATCGATCTCACAAACAGGCGTGAAGCTCTTGTTGCCAGGGCGTTAAAGGAAGGGATTACGCTTTATGCCGCACATACCAATCTTGATGTTGCGCCCGCAGGAGTCAGCCATGCCCTTGGCGAACTTTTTGGATTAAAAGAAATGAAGCCTCTTTGCCTGACGGGAAGGGAAGGGCTGGAAAAGCTGGTTGTCTTTGTTCCCGAAGGGTATGAAGATCGGGTGCGCGGCGCTCTTGCCGGTGCGGGGGCGGGTTTTTTGGGAAACTACAGCCACTGCACTTTTCAGGTCCTCGGGACGGGAACATTTTTGCCGGAAGAGGGGGCTTCGCCTTTTATCGGGGCGCGGGGCACCCTGGAGAAGGTCGCCGAATACCGCCTGGAGACAATCTATCCCGGCCGCTTACGGAACAGGGTGTTGGAAGCTCTTTTTGCGGCTCATCCCTATGAAGAAGTAGCCTACGATATTTATGCGTTGAAAAATGAAGGACAAGTATGGGGCCTTGGAAGGTGCGGGGTGTTTGAAAAGCCTGTTCAACTTAAAGAATTGGTAAACCGGTGCCGTGAGCTGCTCGGTCCCTGCCCTGTAAAAATAGCGGGGGATGCGGAAAAGATGATCGCTAAAGCAGCGGTTCTGGGAGGTAGCGGCTCGGATTATATTGGCCATGCTTTGCAGAGCGGCGCGGATGTTTTTATCTCCGGCGACATTAAATACCATGATGCCCAGGAAGCTATCCTTTCAGAGCTCGCCGTTATCGACGCCGGGCATGAAGCTACGGAAAGGCCGGTGATTCCTGTTATTGCTGAGTTGCTGGAGAAAAAAATAAAAGAAGCGGGGCTGGCAACAGAGGTTATTGCGTCCCGCATAACCGGTGCCCTGTGGTGGCTTGAGAATTAAAGGATAGGAAACGCTCCTATCCTTTTTCTTTATAGTTTGTTATATAATCTAATAAAGACGGGAGATGGGTTTATGGAACAGTTACAGTTACTGTGGGAACTGCAGGAAATAGAACGCGAGATTAGACAAAAGGAAAAAGAACTGCAAAATTTGGCCAGTGTGATAAAATACAAACAACAAAAGACAGCTTACCTCAATTTTTTGGAAGACAAAAAAATCACGGAGGAAAAGCACGCTGGCGACAAAAAAAATTTAAAGCTTTACGAAATGAAGCTGCAGAATATCTCGGATACACTCAAGGAATTAAATTCCGAGCTCTATGGTGGTAAAATCGGCAGTGCCAAGGAACTGGAAAGCCTGGAGAAAAAAGTGCGCTCCAAAGAAAAGGAGAAGTCGGATCTGGAAGAAAAGATTCTGGCTTTTATGGAAAACCTGGAAAACGATGAAGAAATAATTGCAGAATTAAAGAACAGGGAGAAGGAAAAAAAGGAGGCACTCCAGAAATCTAATACTCATGCACGCAGGGACGTTGAAAATGCCCGGAGCGGGCTCGAATTATTAAAGGAAAAAAAGGACGAGTTAATGCATGCAATCGAGCCTAAATTAATCAGCAAATACAGGGAGCTAAACAATCGCTTGCAGGGCAGGTGCATATCGCTGGTAAAGAAAGGCTTTTGCGGCGTTTGCAATGTTTCGCTGCCTTCTTCATTCCGGTCACGCATGCTTACCCCGGGGGAGCTGGTATTTTGCGAAAACTGTGGTTGTCTCCTTGTCCCGGGTGATTAATCCCGGGTGATTAATTAGAGGTTTAGAAAGGGGAACGTTCATGTCCGTCAATAAAACGGGAAAGAAAAAAATCGGCAGACTTGCCAGAAGAAAAATTATTTATTTGATTATCGCCCTGGTGCTGGTAGGAGGACTGGTGCTCAGTGCTACCTACGGTCTTTTTAATTACTATTTTGGTGGGGGAAAACTGGTTTCCCAGGCTGAGGGTGACGAATACCTTTACGGCCTGTTACGGCAAGCCGCTCGAACTGGAGAAAGCCGTGGATAAGGACCCCTCAGAAGTGAAAAACAAGGTTGAACTCGGTAATACCTATTATGCAATATCCATGCACTATTATATGCGGCAGGATATGAAAGAGATGGAGACCTATGCCGGGAAGAGCAGGGAATTATATTTGGAAGCGTTGGACGATGGGCTGAAAGAGCCGGGTGTAACGCTAAATGTGGCATTGCTGGCTTTATTAAAGGGGGATGAAACGCAGGCAGAAAAATATTTCAAAGAGACCCTGGAGTTGGAGGAAACGAATCCCGATGCGCACTTATATCTGGGCAGCTTGATGTATTCCAGGGGCAAGGAGGATGAGGCTATTATCCACTGGGAAAGGGCTCTGGAGCTGGCAGAGGACGGCTCTCCGGTTGCACAGACAGCTGGCTATTATTTGGATCTTTCCAAGGAAGACGAAGGCAGCCAATCCAACACAGCAGGCGAAGGCAGCCAATCTGGGACAGACGAAAGCAGCCAATAAGCGCGATGGGTTTTAAACACCGATATTAAAGGTGCAGTCAATATTGCAAGAAAGTATCCAGGATCTCTTAACAGCGTCAAACCGGTAGTGGTATTGCATAGGCCTGTAATGTATGGGTTCAACGGCAAAAGTTCCTGGAATGACGAAGCCCGGTTTTTTAATGCCGGGCAGTTTACTTATCATACCGAAAATACCTTTTTCTTTTTTCCTTCCTGTTATCTTTGTACTTATTTCGTTTCCATGAAGAAACTGTTGCTCCTCCTTTAAAACTCTTACGGCTTTTCTTCTTGAAGGATTGCTCTTCCGTTAAATGTATTTGCGTCTGAGTATAATCCGGTTCCTTCGTAAGCATTTTTAGCGCCGCGGATAGCAGCGTTACAGAGTCATTATCCTGCAGCAGCGTCTCCGCCAGTTCCTTATAATGACGGGTATCGCCTTTCTCAACAACACTCAGTAATCTCTCCACAGTATCCTGCTGCTGTCCTTCCATCGCTTCACTCACCGTAGGGACAACCTGGCGGATGATTTTTCTTTTGGTTGTTTGTTCAATCATTCTCAGTTGGCCCATCTCCCGGGATGTTATAAAAGTGATGGCCACACCCGCTTTCCCCAGGCGGCCTGTGCGGCCGATACGATGGACATAGTTGTCAGGGTCCTGAGGGATATCAAAGTTATAGATATGACTGATACCGTCAATATCCAGGCCCCGGGCAGCAACGTCTGTAGCCACCAGTATTTCCGTGTCCCCCCGTTTAAAGCTACCCATTACACTGTCCCTTTTAGCCTGGGAAAGATCGCCGTGAATTCCTTCGGCAGAGTAACCGCGCCTGTTCAAAGCCTCGCTAAGCTCATCCACCCGCTTTTTCGTTCTGCCGAAAACAATTGCCAAATTGGGCGATTGTATATCCAAAACCCGGCAGAGCACTTCAAACTTTTGTCGTTCCTGCATTTCAATGAAAAACTGTTCCGTGTTAGAAACGGTAACTTCTTTCGTTTTAACCTGAATTAATTGCGGATTTTTCATAAATTGTTTAGCTAAGTCCTGAATAGTCCTGGGCACGGTTGCAGAAAAAAGCATCGTTTGCCGTTCATGGGGAACGTCTTGTAAGATCATTTTTATATCATCAATAAACCCCATATTAAGCATTTCATCTGCTTCATCGAGAACCACAGTAGACACATTTCCCAGCCGTATCGTTTTTCTCCTCATATGGTCCATTAAACGCCCCGGTGTTCCCACAATAATCTGAGGTCTGTTCTTCAGGGACCTGATCTGCCGGTTTATATCCTGACCTCCATATATAGGCAAAGCGCGAACGCCTTTTACCTGTCCAATGGTATTTAATTCTTCTGCTACCTGGACTGCCAGCTCGCGGGTTGGTGCAACTACAAGGCCTTCCACCTTTTCTGTCTCCCGATCGATTTTTTCTACCAGAGGGATGCCAAAAGCAGCAGTTTTACCTGTTCCTGTCTGTGATTGCCCTATAAAATCCCGACCGGCCATTGCTAACGGAATAGCCTGCTCTTGTATGGGTGTGGCAGCTTCAAAACCCATTCGAGAGATAGCCTGTAATACAGGCTGGCTTAATCCCAGTTCTCCAAAAAATATCATCTAGCAAAATCTCCTTTGAAAAGGGAAGGGCATTTCCGAAATACCGGGAATGCCCTTAATTTCCTTCTATTTGATTTTTCTTTCCCTTAGATACGAGTTACATTTGCAGCCTGCAGACCGCGATTGCCTTCCACGATATCAAATTGCACTCTTTGACCTTCATCCAAAGATTTAAATCCTTCACCTTGAATAGCAGAGAAGTGGACAAAAACATCCTCGCCTTCTTCTCTTTCGATAAAGCCAAAACCTTTTTCAGCATTAAACCATTTTACTTTTCCATCCATCTTAGATAGACCTCCTAGTATTTTTTGTTCAAAAAGCGAATTACATCAAGCACCTTACGTCCTACCGGAAACCAGAGGCCTAGAAAGATGGTCAATTTATTCAACTTTTCAACATCTCTTATAAGTGTATCACAAAACAAAAGAAATTGCAAACAGAATTTGGCAACAAGCTTGGTGGGAACGTTGTGAGTTATTTTTAATATAATATATCCCCCAAGAACAGCCTAAAAAAATAATTCATATTTAGTGTAATATGGTTATAAATTCCTATATTTACCTCCGTGATACCATTATAATATGGGAAAAAGAACGATTATATCGATATGTAAGTAATAACAGACTGTATATTCTGCTTGAATTAATATAACAATAGATGTATAATCTTATTTATGGAAAACTTTTAAATTGAGGTTTCCGTCATCATGGGAGTAGCTGGCGGCCTGGTGGCGCCCGCGGACTTCAAATCCGTTCGGTGGGCTGATGAGGTCCATGGTGGGTTCGATTCCCATCTACTCCCGCCATATATTTAAAATAACTAAGCGGAGGCCGGGGATGAGCGAGGAATTTGAATCACAGGTAATTAGCAGCCATGTTGTTAAGTGTCCTGTTTGCGATGGAAACCAGGGAGTAGTGTTGGTGTGGAATGATGGCGATGTTGATTTTATCTGTATAGGATGCAAACATAAAGAACGTTTAAGTCTGGATTAATTTTTTTCTATAGAAAAGAGGTCTTCATGTCCTCAGATCTTCCCCGGCCTCCGGGTCTTCCTCAGGGTGTCTATTAGACCGGCAAGGCTGGAATGATCGTTATTTTATTTTATATTGATGTAACCAGGCATTGTTCCTTCTGATATTAGCCGTAAGAAGCAAGTTCAGAGACTGGCTGGTTTTTTTATGTGGCCGGGGAAGGATTCCGGCATAAAGAATACCATCAGCAGGGCAACGGCGATACATACGGTGTATAAAATGAAGATTGCGCGGAAGGCAAAAAGGGAGGACTGGTTTTCCAGAAAAAAATCCAGGAGATATCCGGTTACTCCTTGAAAAACTGCTACGCCGACAAACATCCCTGCATTGACTGTTCCCATAGCTGTACCGGCAATTTCCACCGGAAAGAGTTCTTTTGCGCAGCCGAGATTTATGAGGAAGGTTACGCTGAATATTCCTATGGCAAAATAAAGTAAAGATGTTAATAAGGGACCGGGATAAATGGTGAAGGAGACAAGGGTTGCCCAGGTAAGAAGCATGCCTATCGTTCCGATAAAAAGCACCGGGCGACGTGCTTTAAAATAGCGGTCGGATAATATTCCCCAGAACAGCCCGCCGCAGATCATTCCAATGGAAACGAACATTAAATGGGTGCCGGCAGCCTCCCGGCTGATATTAAAGCTGTCCTGCAGGTAAGACGCTCCCCACAGGCCGGTGAAACTGAAGAGAACCCCATAAACCAGAAAAGCCCAGATTGCAAAAGGCCAGAAGTAAGAATATTTCCAGAACTGTTTACCTGCAATGCCTGAAGCTGTAACGGCGGCTTCTTGATCCCCTGTTTGGGTATCCGCGATTTCCTCTCCAGCTTTTATTGCCTGTGCCGGGCGGGGCTTCATTAAAAACCAGGCGAGAATGGTGAATATCAGCAAGATTATCGCCGGAACGGCAAAGGAATAGCGCCAGCCTATAAGCTCTACCATCACAGCCATAGGGTAGGTGGAAAACAACAGACCGAGGCAGCCTATCGCGTTGATTATACTGGTTAACGTAGCAAATTCTTCAGGGCGATACTCCGTGGAGAGGTATTTAAGTGCCGGGATCCATATGCCCGCTGTGCCTGCCCCGGTTAGTATACGTGCCCATGTAGCCATCCCTATACCCTGTGAAAAAGCAAAGAGCAGAGCGCCGGCAACACCCAGCAGGCCGAAGCCGAAAACAGTAAAGCGCACCCCGATGCGATCCGAAAGCATCCCGACGGGTATCTGAGCTGCGGCATAAGCGTAAAAAAACCCTGAGGACATCAACCCCAGAGCAGCAGCAGGCGCTGCCAGATCGATCATAAGGTCTTCTACTATGATGGCTGTGCTTGCACGGAGAAAAAGAGCAAAGATAAAAAGTAGACAGAGAACACCGAAGACCAGCGTTCGTTTTGGAATACGGGTCATCTCCAATATCTCCTCCCAAACAAACTAAAGATAAAAAAATTTTAAATCAGGTTTAACCTATTGTTATTATTCTGTTAACTTTTCCAAAACCCTGCACCAATAATTAGAAAAACAATAAAAACAATAAATGCTCCTGCTAACCGACCACTTTAAGGAATTTAAGGATTCATTGCATGTTTTAGTTTTAAAGAGGAGTTTTTCAGTTTAAAGCTATGAGTTTCCGTTTTAAAATCTTGCCTGTAGAAGTTTTAGGTAACTCGACAAGAAATTCAATAGCCCGAGGGATTTTGTATGCAGCAAGGTTTTCCTTTAAAAGAACATGACCCGACTTTACCATAATCATTCAAGACCTGGCATTGAGACCTATCAGCTCACGTCCGATAGTCAATTTGTGCATTTCTCTTGTACCCCCAAGAATAGTTGTCAGGATTGCATCGCGATAGTGCCGAGCTACGGGATAATCATCGGTGCAGCCATAGGCTCCGTGAACACGAATGGCTTGCTCTGCAGCTCTTACAGCAAGGTCGCTTGCCAACAACTTGGCGGCGGAAAGTTCTTTGGCATGAGGAAGATTTTTACTTTTTAGATCGGCAGCATAATATACCTGCCAGCGGACAGCCATGAGCTCTGCGGCCATGGTGGCGATGGTATCCTGGATCATCTGGAATGAACCGATGGGCTTTCCAAATTGCGAACGTTCTTTGGCGAATTTGATGCTGGCGTCCAGACAGCATTGTACCATGCCGAGCGCTCCGGCTGCGATAAAAAGACGGGCGGAATCAATTCCGTGGAGAGCAACGTTAAGGCCGCGTCCAACTTTATTGATGAGATTTTCCTTGGGCACCCGACAATCCACGAAACCAAGATTACACAGGTCCCCGGCCTGATCGCCTATCATACTGATCGGATGGCTCGAAAAACCGGGAGTGCTTACATCCACCGCAATCAGGGCAGTCCCCTTCCATCCCAAACTTTTATCTGTTTGGCATAGCACCAGGACTGTATCTGCTATACCGCCATGGCTGATAAAGTTTTTTGTCCCGTTAATGATCCATTCATCTCCAACGAGTTCGGCCCTGGTTTCTATAGCTCCGGCATCGCTGCCTGCAGCAGGCTCTACCGCCCCTACCGCTATAATGGTTTCTCCTCGACACAGCGGGGGAAGATATTGTTGCCTTTGCTCTTCGCTGGCGGCTAAATAAAAGATAGTTGCCGCTAAAACGCTTTGCCCTAAAGCAGTAAGGGTCTGCGACCAGCTTACATAGCTCAGTTGCTCCCATACGAGAGCCGCTGCAGTATAGTCATATCCCGCGCCTCCGTACTGCTCAGGAATATGTATCCCCAGCATTCCCAGCTTGCCCAACTTTTTTGTAAGCTCAAGGTTTACCTTGCGCTGCTCCTCGTATTCCCTGATTGTGGGCAACATCTCGTTTAGTGCAAATTTCCTTGCATTATCCTGAAGCATTCTTTGTTCTTCAGTCAGACCAAAATCCATATATACCTTCCTCTCGTTATATAATAATTCAGTTCCCCCAACTGCATCTTTAAAGGTGTTTGATTTTAAAGGGGGATGTTTCCATGCCGCTTGGGAACTGTATCAATTTTTTTATTTTGTATTAACCTGAGAGATTGAATGAGAGTTCGTCTGGTCTCTCTGGGTTCAATGATGTCATGTATATATGTCACATCGGATGCTAAGGCCATAGGATCCGCATAATGGGTTCTATATTCCTGAATCTTCTGAGCTCTGAAAGCTCCAGGATCAGGGGCATTCTTGATCTCATCTGCATAGAATAATGCCACGGCCTGTTCGGCTCCCATGGCGCCAACTTCGGTAATTGGCCACGCAAATATCAGATCCGTTCCAAATCCTGGTAATATTCCCATACCCAGAGCTGCCCCGCCGTATACCTTTCTTAACAGGATGGCTACCTTGGGCACGGTTGCTTCGGATAAGGCGTAGAGCACCTTTGCGCCATGCCGAATGATCCCTGAATATTCCTGGTCTTTACCGGGCAAATACCCCGGAGTATCTACCAGGAGTATAATAGGAATATTGAAGGCATCACAGAAACGGATAAACCGTGCCTGCTTGTCAGCGCTGTCAACACTCATGCAGCCTGCCTTTATCCTGGGCTGATTGGCAACAATACCAACAGTATTTCCTTCCATCCTGGCAAAGCCGACAATTATCTCCGCGGCAAATTCAGGTTTAACCTCGAGGAATTCACCTCCGTCCACGATATCATTGATAACAAGGTGCATATCATATCCCTTGGTAGGTTGTACCGGAACGATATGCTCAAGTGTTTCTGTAAAGCGATCCGGGTAATCTCCAATGTCCTTATGAGGCGGTTTCTCTCTCCAATTAGAGGGGAGATAAGACAGGAGACTGCGTATTTCTTTCATACAATCGGCCTCAGTTTTAACCCTGAAATCGGCAACACCTGATATCTGGCAATGAACTTTTGAGCCTCCCAACTCTTCCAGGCTTATATCCTCGCCCAGTACCGACTTGACGACCCTCGGACCTGTTATACACATATGGGATATATCGTCCACCATAAAAATAAAGTCAGTCAAGGCCGGTGAATATACCGAGCCCCCGGTGCAATTGCCTAAAATGGCAGAAATCTGTGGCACAGCCCCGGAGCAGCGTGTATTTATATAAAACACCACTCCGGCAAACTTTTCATCGCTGACGCGGTACGGGTCATCACTGCCTGCAAGCTCAGGCCTGATAACCCGCGCCCCGGGCGAATCGTTAAGACCGATCAGGGGTACGCCCATATCCAGAGCCATTTCATGGATCTTATATAACTTTCTTCCATGATAATAACCTTGAGAGCCTCCAAACACTGTTGCATCCTGGGAAAAGACGCAAACAGCCCTGCTGTCTATAGTCCCGTGCCCGATAACGATACCATCGCCGGGTGCGCCGATTTTATGTTTGATCAACATATTAAATTCATGGAAGCTGCCGGGATCCAGCAGCATATCGATTCTTTCACGAGCCGTCAGTTTTCCTTTTTCATGCTCCCGGGCAATCTTCTTTTCGCCTCCGCCCAAAGATGCAATATATTTGGTCTCACGAAGTCTTTGAATATGTTCCTGCATATGAATTCCTCCCCATATAATATCTTTTTTGGTCTATCCCATTGATTTTTAAATAAGAGCATTCTATCTCGGTGACATCCCACTGATAGAATAATGCAATAATTATGCCATTTAACGCCTTTCTGAAAAAAGTTTTCTTGACATATTTTCGTCCCGGGAAACTGTCTTTTAGAGCTATGAGCATTTATGCTCATAACTGCGGTGGATTGCGCTAAATGCTGGATCTCAAAAGAATGATCGTTATTCCTTTTAAATTATTTTCCTATAAAATGACATCGTTAATATTTTTGCCCCTGCTTGATTATTTCATATTAATGTAAGTTTATACAAGTTGGTGAAGGGCGTCATTGTTAATTATCTAAAAATTTGTTATAATTATTGTAGGTTATCAGAACATTTTGTTTGTTTTTCAAATACTGGAGTGATATTGATGGAGCAAAACAATGGAGAGGCCTTAAAACTATTCTGCAGCTCTTTTCTAACCCTTCTTGATAAAATAAACGATCCTGTAATTGTTATTGATAAAGATGGTATTGTTGTCTACGTGAACAGTGCTTATGAACATCAGATAGGAATTTCGCGGGATGAAATTTTGCATAGAGATTTAAATGAAAGATATCCCAATGACAAGCTCCTTGCAGTCCTAAAAACAGGGCAGCAGATAAAAAATGATGAATATTACGATGAAACGCTCGGCTATGATATTGTAGCGCACTTTATTCCCTTAAAAGATGCAGATGGAGAAGTAAAAGGAGTGATCGGGGTTGGCAATGCGAATACTATTTATAAAATAAATATGCAGCTTCGGGGATTAGTTGTCGGAAATGCAGGAGAGCCAAAGCGAAAAGTTAATAGAGCAGAACTGCAAGCTTTTAAAAAAATCATCAGTAATGACCCGAAAATGCTGCATTGCCTCAATATTGCTGCTAATGTAGCCCAAACAGATGCTTCAGTTATGCTTAGAGGCGAAACCGGTTGCGGCAAGGAATTGTTCGCGGAAGCTATTCACAAAGCCAGCAATCGTTCTGATTATCCTTTTGTAGTAGTAAATTGTTCGGCGATTCCCGAGAACCTCCTTGAATCAGAACTGTTTGGGTATACTCCGGGCGCATTTACGGGAGCCAGATCTCAAGGAAAAAAGGGAAAATTTGAAGCGGCCCACAATGGAACATTGTTTTTAGATGAAATAGGAGATATCTCGCTTAATACACAGGTTAAACTATTAAGATTTACGCAGGAAAAATATATCGAAAAATTGGGAGATACAAAAAAAATACCTGTTAATGTAAGAATTATTTCAGCCACCAACAGAAACTTGGAACAAATGGTACAGCAGGGTGAGTTCCGGGCCGATCTGTATTATCGGCTAAACGTAGTTCCAATTTTTATTCCGCCGTTAAGGGAAAGTATTATTGATATATCCCTTCTTTCCTATCATTTTTTAAATTATTATACTAAAAAATATCATAAAAACTTAAGATTTACACCCGATGCTATGAAGCGCCTGCAAGAGTATTCATGGCCCGGTAATGTAAGAGAGATAAAAAACGTTATTGAAAAAGCTGTTATTCTTTGCCAGGCGAATAAGATTACCGCAGATGATTTGCAATTAAACGTTTTAAATGTATCCGTAAAACCTGAACCTCATACATTATGCTTGAACACTGCAGTTGAAAATTTGGAGAAAACAATCATCCTGGAAGCATTGGCCAAAACAAAAAATAATAAGAGCGAAGCAATAAAATATCTGAAGATCAGTCGAAGCGCTTTTTATGCCAAATTAAAAAAATATAACATTTCTTGATCATTTACCCAACCCTTCTTGATCATTACCCAACCCCGAAAAGCAGCTATTTTAAAGGGTTCTCGGGGTTATTTATCTGTATTTGCAATGAAAGCATTAATTTCTGGCAACCGGCCATTTTTAAAGTTATAATAGAAGTGGCTGAAAAAGGCCTGGAGGTTTAGTTCAGTAGTAATTAGTCCAGCAGTAATAAAGGAGGAAATAACTTGCCTTTGGATTTTAAGCAGCGCTTCTTTCGTGTTCTGCCGGCGGTGGATAAAATATTGCGGGAAAAAACATTGTTGGAGGTTGGGGAGAAGGTTCACCGGGGTTTGATTGTGGAGGCAGTGCAGGATGTTATCGCTGAAAAAAGGTTAAATATCCGCCGGGCATCTTCGGAAAAAGAACTGGAACTCATGGATTTATCCTCCGCAGCCCTGGCCGGGGAGGCCCTGAGGAAAATAGGGGAGAAAACGATTTCTAATTTAAGGCCTGTTATTAACGCTACGGGTGTTGTCTTGCATACCAATCTTGGCCGTTCTCCCCTTGCCGGAGCTGCGCTGGATGCTATCAAAGCTGTGGCTGCTTCTTACAGTAATCTTGAACTGTCTTTGGAATCAGGACGGCGGTCTTCCCGCTATGATCATGTTGAGGAACTTCTCTGCCGACTTACCGGTGCAGAAGCGGCACTCGTGGTTAATAATAACGCCGGGGCCGTTTTCCTGGCGCTGAACACTCTGGCGCGGGGGAAGGAAGTAATTGTCTCCAGGGGGGAACTTGTGGAAATAGGAGGCTCTTTTCGCCTGCCCGAGGTAATGGCCTCCAGCGGGGCGGCGTTAGCGGAGGTCGGCACCACTAACAGGAGTTATTTAAAAGATTACAGGGAAGCGATTACCGAAAATACCGCTCTGCTGCTTAAAGTTCATACAAGCAATTATAAAGTAATGGGCTTTACTGCCGCTGTGCGTTCCGGATCCCTGGTGGGGCTCGGCCGGGAATACGGTATTCCCGTTATGGAAGATCTCGGCAGCGGGGTGCTGATAGATCTGTCAAGGTATGGCCTTCCTTACGAGCCAAGGGTACAGGATCTTGTGGCAGCAGGCGTTGATCTGATTACATTTAGCGGAGACAAACTGTTGGGAGGTCCGCAGGCCGGTATAATTGTTGGTAAAGAGGTTTTTATCAGCCGGATCAAGAAAAACCAGCTAACCCGCCCTCTGCGTGTGGATAAGCTGACACTTGCCGCGCTTGAGGCTACACTGCGCCTTTACCAGGATGAGAATAAAGCTCTGCAGGAAATACCCGTTTTACGCATGCTTACCCTTCCTGCAGAAGCGTTGAAGGTTCGGGTTAAAATTCTGGCAGCGGAACTGGAGAGCAAGGTCGGGTCTTTTTGCCTGGTTGGAACCTCCCAGGAAAAAGCAAGGGTTGGCGGCGGGTCCCTGCCGCAGGCTCTTCTCCCCAGCTGCCAGCTGACCCTGAGATGCCCGGGGATAAGCGCCGGCAAACTGGCGGAAAGGCTCAGGCAGGCCAGCCCTCCGGTTATTGTCCGGGTGAAAAAGGACAGGGTGTTGATAGATCTGCGCTCTATCAGTGAAGAGGATGATAGCTTGCTATTAGATACTGTTGCCGGCCTGCTGCAGGAAATGGATAACGAAAGCAATGGGGGCGTGGTGCAAAAATGATTATTGGGACTGCTGGACATGTGGATCATGGCAAAACAGAACTGATCAAAGCGCTCACCGGTGTTGATACAGATCGTTTAAAAGAGGAAAAAGAAAGGGGGATCTCCATCGACCTTGGTTTTGCTCCTTTCAGGCTTCCCGGCGGACGCCTGGCGGGGGTGGTTGATGTGCCCGGGCATGAAAAGTTTATTCATAACATGCTGGCGGGAATCGGCGGGATTGACCTTGTGATCATGGTGATTGACGCTGCTGAAGGAGTAATGCCCCAAACGAAGGAGCATCTTGATATACTGGAGCTGCTGCAGATAAAAAAGGGCCTTATTGCGATTACAAAAATCGATCTGGTGGATAAAGAATGGCTTGAACTGGTTGCCGAAGATGTTCGCGAAAGTTTAGAAGGCACCTTTCTCTCCGCCTCCCCTGTTCATTTTGTATCATCTTTAACGGGGGAGGGTATTGATGAGCTCAGGGAAGATCTGGGCCGGATTGCGGAGACTGTATCCGCCAGAGATAAAGATGCCCCTTTGCGCATACCGCTGGATCGAGTTTTTTCGGTTGCCGGTTTTGGAACGGTGGTTACGGGCACCGTTTTGAGCGGAACCGTAAAAGAAGGACAGATGGTTGAGATTGTGCCGCCGGGCACGGAATACCGGATAAGGGGTGTCCAGCTGCATGGCGATAATACAGGCCTGGCTTACGCAGGGCAGAGGGTGGCCTTAAACCTTGTTGGCCTGGAAAAAAAGGACGTCATCAGGGGAAGCGTGGCTGCAACCCCCGGTTATTTTGGGACGACTCGTGCTCTAGATGTCAAACTAAAACTTCTCGCCTCAGCCTCCAGGCCTTTGGAGAACATGACCCCGGTTCATTTTTATCTCGGCACGGCCAGGGTGGTTGCCAGGTTGTATCTGCTGGGCCGTGATGAACTGGCACCGGGTGAAGAGGGATTTGCACAATGCCGTCTGGATAAATCTCTGGTTGCCCAGAGGGGTGACCGCTTTATCATTCGTTCTTATTCCCCGATGGTTACTATCGGAGGGGGAATCGTCCTGGACGAACGTCCCCAGCGCCATAAAAGATTTAAGGCTGCGGTACTGGAAAAACTGCAGGACCTGGAAAAAGAGGACCCCCTCCCCTTTGTGCTGCAAAAATTAAGGGCTGCCCGGGGAGGGACATTGCAGGAATTACACCAGTTAACAAAAATGGGGGCCGACCGTCTAAAAGATATTCTGGACAGGTCAGTTGAAGAAAAAAAAGTTGCCCGGGCCGGTGATTTATATGTTGCTGTTGACACCAGGGAAGAATGGGCGGCTGCAGTAATAAATAAGCTGGAACGTTTTCATCGGGAAAAACCTTTGCTTCCCGGTATGCAGAAGGCGCATCTTCGCGGAGCGCTTCCTCAAAAAGTTGCCGGACGAATATATGACGCTTTTCTAAAATATCTATTGGATAAGAACCTGATAGATATGAACGGGGAACTGATCTGCCGGAAGGATTTTTCTCCTGAACCTGCGCCCGTGCAGGAAGAAAAGCTGGAAAAAATACTGGAGATTTTTAAAAATGGAGGTTTAAACCCACCGCTTCTTAAGGAACTTTGGGCAGCAATCGGCATAAAAAAAGAGGAAGGCGAAAATCTTCTTGACTTTTTGGTGTATAAAAACCTGCTTGTAAAGATAAACGAGGACGTTTATCTGCACGGGGACACTTATAATCGTTGCCTGGAGGTCTTAAAGGATTACCTGCAGAAAAATTCCCGTATTACGCTGGCACAGTACCGGGATTTGATCGGGAGCTCCCGCAAGTATGCCCAGGCCCTTTTAGAGCATTTTGACAGCAGTAATTACACAAAGAGGATAGGAGACGAAAGAGTCCCCTGGAAGCTTTTAAACCGCTGACCCTATTTGAATTGTGTCATGTAGAGGTAGATCAGTTGATCCAGTTTTCTGCTCAGCATATGGGTTTTGGAAGAGCATAGGGGAGTGTTTGTTCTTATATCAATACTGCAGTTAAGTTCTTCCCTGATGTTTTCGATTTGAGAAAGCAGATTTTTTTCCAGAACATTCATTTGTACGTAACCTCGCTCTCCGGGTGCTTAGCTCAAAAACCCTTTTTTGTTTTTACATATAACCGGGGTTCAGAAACTTTCCATATAGCTTCCTGATTTGACATTATCTTTAATTAAAGGAAATAAATCCTAATTATATTAATATATTCGACATAAAACTATCAACTCCTTTTTTTATATCGAAAATTATTTTAAGAAACTTATTTTATTTATCCCATATTTAGTATTTAATAAATGCTTGCATATATTCTATATCAAATTATTATTAAGGATTTTTCAGGAAGTACAATAAATTAACGACTATTAAGAAGGATTTTTTTTCTTTAATGTCGAAATCAACAAAAGCGGTTTATACGTTAGTGGTTTATGCGTTGGTTTAATTTTTCGTTTTTATTGTTTTTTCTAAATTCATTATCAGGTGGCCGTAAGGGAGGTGTGCTCAGGAACAAATACTTAATGAATATAGTTTATAACGGGAGATGATGGTTTAATAAGGTCCGATTTGAATTTGAAGAAGTAATAGTTCATCAATGGTTCATCAATCTAAAAGGGATAATTACATCTCTAGCGAGGTATGAAGATGAATACAGAAACTCAGAGTTTTATTCAAAAGTATGATTTGCTGGGATGCGTTCAATGCGGGAGGTGTACCGGGGGATGTCCGGAGGCTTTACGGACTGGTTTAAACCCGCGACGCGTTGTATACGATGCTCTCGAAGGGAATGTACCCGAGGAACTGGCCAAATTACCGGAAATATGGGATTGTACAACCTGTAATACCTGTGCGGCCAGATGCCCCAAAGGATTGAAGCCCGTAGATGTACTGATCGGGTTGAGAAATATTCTTGTTGAAAGCGGAGTTATTCAGCCAACGGTGCGCGATGCCCTGGAAAGCGCCTTTCGGGAAGGTAATCCCTGGGATAAACCGCGGGCTACCCGCGGTGACTGGATGAAAGGCCTGGATGTTAGTATAGCCGAGCCTGGTGAGAAGGTAGAAAACCTTATTTATGTGTGCTGTACCATTTGTTATGATCCCAAGGTGCAGGTTATAGCCCAAAACCTTGTCAAAATTTTGAACAAGGCTGGGGTTGACTATGGTTTTATCGGGGATGATGAAACCTGCTGCGCCAGCGAAGTATATAACCTGGGTGAGGTGGGAGAAGAAGGGCTTTTTGACATGATGGTGGAAGATAACACCGAGTTATTGAATAACTATGATGCCAAAAGGATTGTGGCTATCTCCCCCCACTGTTATTCTGCTTTAAAGAACCAGTATCCAAATCTCAAGGCTGATGTTATTCATTATACGCACCTTGTGAAGGAATTGCTTGAAGAAGGGAAGCTTGAGCTGACCGGGGAACTTCCGAAAAAGATTGTTTACCACGATCCCTGCTACCTGGGCAAACATAACGATGTTTACGATGAACCGCGGTATATTTTAAGCCGCATCCCCGGGGCGGAAATTGTGGAATTTGAACGCAGCAAAGAACGCAGCCTCTGCTGCGAGGGCGGCGGAGGAAAAATGTGGACCGAATCGGATTCCAAGGAGGAGCGCCTGGCGGAAACCAGGGTAAAAGATGCAAGGGCTCTGGATGCGGAAATACTGGCCGTTGCCTGCCCCTTCTGTGTTTTAACTCTGGATGATGCTCTTAAGGCCAAAGGGTTTGAAGAGGAGATGCGTGTGGCGGAAATTCTGGAAATACTCGGTGATTTAATCGAGGAATAGAACAGTAAAAGTAATAGTAGGAGGGTGGAAAGTAATATGAATACTTTTGTCTGTATTAAGAGGGTACCGGATACCTCTGAGGCAGAAGTGAAGGTTGATGCTTCAGGAAAGGATGTCGACAGCAGCAAGTTTTCTTTCGACATTAACGATGCCGATAACTATGCTGTTGAAGAAGCGGTCCTTATTAAAGAGGCCAAGGGAGGCACGGCTAAAGTCATCTGCGCAGGCCCCCAGGATGCCGATGTAATGATCCGCATGGCCCTGGCCAAGGGATGTGACAGCGCTGTCCGTATTGATGACCCGCGGATAAATGTGCTTGATCCATTGCAAGTGGCAAAAGTACTGGCCGCCGCCATTAAAAGCCAGGAATTTGATCTGGTTTTAACCGGCTGTATGGCTAATGATGATGGGGCTATGGCTGTCGGGGTTGCCCTGGCGGAAGAGCTGGGTGTTCCCCATGCCGCTATGGTAAAAAAAGTTGAAGTTGAAGATGGCAAGATTAAGGTTCAAAGGGAATTGGAAGGCGGTATCGGCGAGGTAGTTGAACTTGCTCTGCCGGCGGTAGTTACCATCCAAACCGGGATTAACGAACCCCGCTATGCACCGATCAGGGGAATCAGGCAGGCCCAGAAGAAAGAATTAAAAGTAGTAACAATTGATGACCTTGGTCTCGATGAAAATGAGGTTAATGAGGCCGGTTCTCTGATCGAACTGCAGAAGCTGTATATCCCCGAGGTGGTTTCCAATGCTGAGATAATTGAAGGGGAACCGGAGGAAAAAGCAGAGATTATGGCTACCAAGCTGGTGAAGGGAGGGCTGCTCTAAAATGGGAGATATATTTGTATTAGCAGAACATCGTCAGGGAGAACTGCGTGATATTTCACTGGAGATGCTTACAAAGGCCTCCGAACTTGCTCCCAAAATGGGTGGCGAAGCTGTAGCGGTACTTATTGGCAGCGGGGTTGACTCTTTTGCCGAAAAACTCGCCGGATACAGCGATAAAGTTTTATATATTGATGATCCCCTTTTTGCCGATTATAACTCTGAAAAATACCAGAAGGTTCTTGTGGAGTTGATTGGCGGGTATAAACCTGAGCTGGTAATGATCGGCCATACCACGCAGGGGGTCGATCTGGCTCCGGCGCTGGCTGTTGAGAAAAAGATGCCCTTTGTCGCCGATGTGATCGAGATAGAGCATGCCGATGGCAAGCCCCGGCCGGTACGCCAGTTCTATCAGGGTAAAGTAAATGCCAATATTGCTTTTAAGGGCGAGGCTCCTTATTTGATTACATTCAGGGAAGCTACTCTGGAGGTTCCCGCTGCTTCTAAACAGGGAAAGGTAGAAAAAATCGAGTCCCCATTAAAGGAAGACATCGATTACCGCAAGTTTATCGAATACGTTGCAGCGGAAGTTGGCGAAGTGGATATAACCCAGTCCGAGATTCTGGTAGCCGTAGGCCGTGGTGTCAGGGAAGAGAAAAACATGGCCATGATCGAAGAACTGGCGAAGGCTATTAATGCCGATATCTGTGGTTCCCGTGCTGCTACCGATGCCGGCTGGCTGCCGCATGACCGTCAGGTAGGGACCTCTGGAAAGACGGTTAAGCCCAAGCTCTATATCGCTATCGGTATTTCCGGGGCTTTCCAGCATCTGGCAGGCATGAAGGCTGCAAAAACTATTGTGGCAATTAACAAGGACCCTGATGCTCCGATTTTTACAGTAGCCGACTTTGCTATAGTTGATGATCTTTTTAAGGTTATTCCTAAATTGACAGAGAAACTGAATGAGTTGCGGGGTTAAAGTGCGGCTGCATTTTGTGCAGCTTGCGGTTATCAGCAGTTATTCTTTGTTGGAGGATGAAAGAGAGCAATGAACAAAAAACCCAAAATTGGCGTATATGTCTGTCACTGTGGGATTAATATTGCCAAGACAGTGGATGTTGAAGCAGTAGCAGAGTTTGCTTCTCGCCTTCCCAATGTCAAAGTGGCACGTAACTATTCCTATATGTGTTCTGACCCCGGACAGCTCTTGATCAGGGAAGATATCAAGAATGAAGGGTTAAATCGCGTTGTTGTGGCCTCTTGTTCCCCGCGGATGCACGAAATGACTTTTCGCAAAACCCTTGCGGAAACAGGTCTTAATCCTTACTACTTAGAGATGGCCAATATCAGGGAACACTGTTCCTGGGTCCACGAGGATCGTGAAGAAGCTACGGAAAAGGCCAAAAAGCTGGTTTTTTCAGCTGTTGCCAAGGCACGGCTGCTGGAACCCTTGTATGAAAATGAAGTTGAAGTTGAACCTGCTACGCTGGTAATCGGGGGGGGTATAGCCGGGATCCAGGCAGCCCTGGATATTGCTGATGCCGGTTTTAAAGTTTATCTGGTGGAGAAAACTCCATCAGTCGGCGGGAGAATGTCGCAGCTGGATAAAACCTTCCCAACGCTGGATTGTTCGGCCTGTATTCTTACTCCCAAAATGGTGGATGTGGCCAGCCATCCCAATATTGAGCTGCTGGCTTATTCCGAGGTGGAGGAAATTTCCGGGTATGTAGGCAATTTCCAGGTTAAAGTGCGCAAGAAAGCCCGTTATGTTGACGTGAACAAATGTACAGGGTGCGGTATTTGCTCTCAGGAATGCCGTCTGGCCGGCAGGATTCCCAGCGAATTCAATGCCGGCATGGGGAAAAGGGCCGCAATCTATCTTCCTTTCCCTCAGGCTGTTCCTGCCAAATATACTATTGATCCGGAGCGCTGCTTGATGCTGACCAGGGGAAAATGCGGCAAAGGACCCAAGTGTGAAGCTGCCTGCGCTGCCGGAGCCATTAATTTTGAGCAGAAAGATGAGATCGTGGAGTGTAAAGTTGGAGCTATTATTGTAGCTACGGGTTTTGATGTATTCGATGCTGCTAAAAAACCCGAGTACGGTTACAACGATTATGATAACGTTATAACCGCATTGGAACTAGAACGCCTGGTGTCGGCTTCCGGCCCTACGGGAGGGAATATTCTTCTCGGTAAGGGAGAGGACACTTTTGTTCCCCAGGAGGTGGCTTTCATCAGCTGCGTCGGTTCCCGTGATAAAAGCGTAGGGAACGAATACTGCTCACGTGTATGCTGCATGTATACGGCAAAACTCGCCCACCTGGTCAAGGAAAAATTGCCGGAGGCAAATGTAAGGGTTTATTACATGGATGTCAGGGCTTTCGGTAAAGGTTTTGAGGAATTTTATGACCGGGTACGCCGGGAAGGAGTCCGTTATATCCGTGGCAATCCGTCCGAAATATTTAAAAGAGGCGACAAGCTGGTAATAAAAGCGGAGGACACCCTCAGGTCGACTCCCATTGAGGATGAAGTTGACCTTGCAGTCCTGGCGGTGGGGCTTGAGCCGCGTCAGGATGCCAGGCAAATAATCGACCTGTTGCGCTTATCCCAGTCCGCGGACCGCTTCTATCTGGAAGCGCACCCCAAACTTGCGCCTGTTAATACGGCAACTGACGGGGTTTTCCTGGCCGGGTGCTCCCAGGGGCCGAAGGATATTCCTGATACTGTTGCTCAGGCTAAGGGTGCGGCATCTTCGGCGCTTGTACTGCTTTCCAGCGGCAAAGTAAAGATCGGTGCACAAATCTCCTTTGTCAATGAAGCAACCTGCAGGGGATGCGGCTATTGTGTTGAAATTTGTCCCTACGGCGCTATTGAACTGGTGACTGTTAACCGTATGGGTAACATGGTCCAGGTTGCCAGGGTTAACGAGGCTTTATGCAAGGGATGCGGAGCTTGCTCTGCCGGCTGCCTCTCCGGTTCTATCCAGCAGAGGTCCTTTATGGACAGGCAAATACTGCCGCAAATAGCTGTATTGGGGGGCGTAAAATGAGCGAACAATACGAACCTAACATTGTAGCCTTTTTATGTAACTGGTGTTCTTATGCGGGCGCTGACCTGGCCGGAACCAGCAGGACGCATTATCCGGCTAACCTTAATGTTATCAGGGTTATGTGCAGCGGAAGGGTAAACCCGCTATTTATCATCAATGCTCTGCAGCAGGGTGCTGACGGCGTGCTGGTCTCCGGATGCCATCCCGGCGATTGTCATTATATGGAGGGCAATTTCTATGCGCGCCGCAGGTTTGGCCTGATGAAGGAGCTGCTGGAGTACGTGGGGGTGGATCCCAAGCGTTTCAATATGAGCTGGGTTTCTGCTTCTGAAGGTTCTAAGTGGAAAGACGTTGTGGAAGATGTAGTCGGAAAAGCAAAAGAGGCCGGTCCCTTTGAACAATTCCGACGGAATAAGATCAACTGGTAGAGGAGGAGGATCGCTTGGTAGATCTGGAAAAACTCAAAAACGTTGCCAAAGATACTGTCTCCCGTGAAGATGTTAAATACCTGATTGGATGGAGACAGGGGACCTATGGCTTCAGGGTATCTCCACTTTTTATGACAGAACCGGAGGATGCAGATAAGCTTATCTTTTCACCCCTTTGTGTAAACAACCTGGCGACCTATCTCACGTTAGTGGAGAAGCTTCCGGTACCCCGGGGGACGGAGCCCGATACCCGAAAGGTTGCCCTGATGGTAAAAGGCTGTGACAGCCGTGCTGTTGTCCAGCAATTAATAGAAAAGGGCATTGAAAGGGAGAGCGTGCTTGTAATCGGCTGTCCCTGCCAGGGGGTTTTGGATTTAGAAAAAGTGGAAGAAAAATTCCCCGGTGTCCAATCGCCTGTTGATGTCCTGTGGGGAGATGATAAGTTTATTATAAACCTACCCGACGGTCCGCAGGAGGTCCCCAGGGAGGAATTACTGGCACAGAAATGCCTGAACTGCCGTTATCCCAATCCTGTAATAGCTGATGCAATGCTCTGGGAAGAGGTTGAGGCCTGGGGTGACGAGGAATATGCAGATGTCAAAGAACTGGAAGAAAAGGACTCACAGGAGCGCTGGTCGTTCTGGCAGGATAAATTTGACAGTTGTATAAGATGCTATGCATGCCGCAATGCTTGTCCCATGTGCTATTGTGAGGATTGTGTGCTGGATAGGCTTAACCCGCAGTGGGTTTATCGTTCCAACAATATTTCAGAGAATACGGTATTTCACCTGGCAAGGGCTTTCCACCTGGTCGGGCGTTGTATCGAATGCGGGGAATGCGAGAGGGTTTGCCCGATGGGTTTGCCGCTGATGACCCTGAACAGGAAGCTTGTAAAAGAGGTCCGGGATAAGTATGCCTTTGAGCCCGGACTCGATCCCGAGTCCAAACCGTTCCAGTCCAGCTACCGTCCCGATGATCAGGAAGACTTCATTCTCTAGAGGTGGGTGCTATGGATAGTAAGAAACTAACAAAAGATAAGTTCGGCGGTTTTATTGATTTATTAAGTAAGCAAAAACTGTATGTTCCTCAAATGGCAGGGGAAACGCTCAGGTTTGCTCCCGTGGATTCCAAGGATGAGGTTAAGCTTGTCTTTTCCAATACAGCCGTGCCTCCCAAAAGCGTTCTTTTCCCGCAGACGGAAACCTTATATGAGTATGAAGCGGGCGGTACAGAACTGAAAATACCGGAAGAACCGGAAAAGAAGGTGCTTCTGGGTGTAAGGCCTTGTGATGCCAGGGCGCTGACCATTGTTGATAAGCTTTTTTCATGGGATATTGACGATCCCTATTACCTCAAGAAGCGTGAAATGACAACGATCATCGGTCTGGCCTGCCAGGAGCCCGGTATCAATTGTTTCTGTACTTCCGTAGGGGGAGGACCTGCCTCTACAGAAGGTATGGATCTCTTGCTTACCGATCTCGGTGAGAGTTATCTTTTCCAGCCCCTAACTGAAAAAGGAGAAAAACTCTGCCAGGATGCCGGGGAATTACTTGTGGATGCAGCGGAAGAGGATACCCAGGCTGCAGGTCAGTTCCATCAGGAAGCTGCAGAAAAGGTCGTCAGAAAAATTAACGTAGACGATATTCCGCAAAAACTGGAGGAACTCTGGGATAGCCCGCTTTGGAAAAAAGTATCGGATGCGTGTCTGGGATGCGGTGCGTGTACTTTTCTTTGTCCTACCTGCCACTGCTTCGATATTCAGGACGAGATGGAAGGTTTTGAAGGACGCCGGTGCCGGGTATGGGATTCCTGTATGTTTAAAGAATATACGCTTCATACTTCCGGACATAATCCCCGTCCCACACGCCGGGAGCGGACCCGTAACAGGGTTAATCACAAGTACTCTTATTTTGTGAAAAACTTCGGAACAATTGCCTGTGTGGGCTGCGGTCGTTGTATAAATAACTGCCCGGTCAACATTGATATTCTTGACATTTTATCACAGGTTGTTAAGGAGGCAATATGAACGATAACTTAAATCCCTATAAACCTGAAATAGTTACTGTCGAAGACACCTGGTTTGAAACACAGGGCGACCGCGCTATAAAAACCCTTAAGGTTGTCTTTGACGATGAAGAAAAAAGGGAAAGCTGGGAACATCGTCCAGGGCAGTGTGCCATGATTGGCGTGCTGGGTGTGGGAGAAAGCATGATCTCGATCTCCTGTTCGCCCACGGAGGGTAAATTCCTCAGGTTTTCCGTCATGCGAGCGGGTAAAGTTACACAGGCCTTGCATGAGCTTGAACCTGGTGATAAAATGACAGTACGCGGCCCTTACGGAAATAGCTTTCCTGTGGATGATTGGAAGGGAAAGAAGATCCTTACTATCGGAGGCGGTATCGGCCAGGCCCCTCTGCGTCCGATTATCGAGTATGTGAAAGCAAACAGGGGGGAATATGAGGATCTGACGATGATTTATGGCTCCAGGACATCGGGGGACCTTTGTTTTAAAAAGGAATTTGAGGCTATGAGAGAGCGTGATGATGTAAACATTCACCTCTCGATCGATATTGAAGAGGAAGGCTGGCCTCATTACGTTGGGTTTGTTCCTTCTTTGCTCATGGATGTAAACCCGTCACCCGAGAATACCATTGCCGTAACTTGCGGACCCCCGGTTATGATCAATTTTGTCCTGCAGAACCTGAAAAAGTTAAATTTTGCTGATGAGCAAATTTATACTACTCTGGAAAACAGGATGAAATGCGGCTTTGGAAAATGTGGACGCTGCAATGTAGGAAATCTATACGTCTGCAAAGATGGTCCTGTTTTTAGTTATGCAACGCTAAAGGCTGTTCCGGAAGCATTCGCTTAACCACAAGCTATAATTATTCAGTTTAATAGCTAAGCTAGATAAAAATAAAGGGGCTCAAGTTTGAGCCCCTTTATTTTTTCAGGCACATATTCTTATTCCTTTCTATTAATACTAATAAAGCTCCGGCCGCTCAGGGCTGTATCTGCTGCGAGCGATATTTGCGCGCTTGATTTAAAGTTTCCGGCGCTTTATAATAGATGAGGAAAGGTTGTGATATCAGTGGAACATTTTGGACAGGTAATGGAACTCAGGGATGATAAGCGGGCTCTGGTTAAAATTCGCCAGCACCTTTCCTGCGGGGGCTGTGGCCGTTGTGCGGGGTTTTTTGGAGATCCTGAAGAAAATAATCACTTTCTGGTAGAGGTTTTTAACCCTGTCGGCGCCCAAAAAGGAGAGCTGGTGCGCCTGGAATCAAGGTCTTCGGAAATAATCCTGGCTGCCTTTCTTGCTTTACCTGTTACCGCTGGCGGGGCTGCTGGTGGGGATTTTTGGCGGGCGAAGCCTGGCAGTCGGCAGGGCATTAAGCGGCAGCCCCGATTTGTGGGGCCTGGGTTTCGGACTTTTGTTTATGGTTGGTATTTATTTTATCTTGCGGTTACAGGAAAAGAATTTGAGGCGGGGGAAACGGTTTAAGGCGACGATCACCTCTGTTGTTGATGAAGGCGAGATTCCGGAAAATCTGGTCCCGGCTAAATAAACAGGGGCTGGAGTTTTTGGTGAAGTTATACTACGGAAATCGAAAAAATAAGATAATTATAGACAGATATTGACATAATCAGCAAAGAATTATTGGCTATTGCATTGTTGCCTTCTTTATGTTAAAATTATCTACAAATTGAAGCTGTACCTCATCTCTTATACCTGAGGTGGGGTAGAGGTGCGGTTGGCCATAAGTATGCCGGGGAAAGTTGGGTCTTGATGAAACGTGCAAAAAGGGGCCGCCGCCGAAGTTTTTAGCTTGCCCAGGGGCTAAAAGCTGGTCTGTTGGTAAATAACCTGCAGACTGTCACCGTAAAAAGGCCCATTTTTGCGGTGGAGCGCTATTCCATCAAGGGCAGAAGAGGTTTGCGTGAGCTGTTTAAGCGGCTGGCGGTAAGACCTGTTAGTCGTTTTTTATTTTTCCAGGGGAGGTTTTGAGGATGTTCTTAGCGGGGACGTTTAAAATAAATTATAAGCAGCACCTGGAAATTGGGGGCTGTGATGCTGTCGAATTAGCCGGGCAGTATGGAACACCGCTTTATGTTATGGATGAAGAACTAATCAGGGATAATTGCCGGCGTTATCTTCGCGCTTTGAAGAAAAATTACCCCCAGGGGAAAATTATTTATGCGGGAAAAGCCCTGCTGGTAAAAGCTATGGTTAATCTTGTAAAGGAGGAAGGGCTTGGCCTGGATGTTGTATCGGGGGGAGAGTTATATACCGCTTTGAAAACAGGATTCCCCTGTGAGCAAATATACTTCCATGGGAACAATAAGTCGCGGACCGAGATGAAAGAGGCCATAGAGGCGGGCGTTGGGAGATTCGTTGTTGATAGCATCTCTGAGCTTAAGGAGCTTGCCGGGCTGGCGAGGGAGTACAGCCAAAAAACTTCGATTCTTCTCCGTGTTAAACCGGGGATAGAAGCGCATACCCATGATTATGTCCGGACCGGACAGGATGATTCCAAGTTTGGGATTAGTTTATCCGAAGCTCCGGAAGCTGTTCGTTTTGTCCTGGAGCCGGATTCTTTTCTTGAGCTGAAGGGTTTCCACTGCCACATCGGTTCACAAATACTTCAGCTGGAACCTTTTCGCCTGGCGGCTGAGGTAATGCTGAAATTCATGTCCGATATAAGGGCGGAAACCGGGTTTGTTGCCCGGGAACTGGATATTGGCGGAGGGTTGGGTATACGTT
The DNA here is from genome assembly GCA_050948825.1 of Dethiobacteria bacterium. Classification (GTDB taxonomy): domain Bacteria; phylum Bacillota; class Dethiobacteria; order DTU022; family UBA8154; genus DUQX01. Next base: position 40,432 of record JBMNEO010000006.1, read on the forward strand.
ATCGTGAAGAAGATTATCCGCCATCGATCGAAGCTTTTGTCGAAAATATCGCCAGCGCTGTCCGGAAATATGCACAAGAAAATAATTATCCGCTGCCGGAGCTAATGCTGGAGCCGGGGCGTTCTATTACAGGAGAGGCCGGTATAACCCTCTATACCGTAGGGGTTGTCAAGGATGTGCCCGGGATCAGGCGTTTTGTCTCCGTCGACGGAGGGATGATGGACAATATTCGCCCCGCGCTGTACGGGGCGGGTTACGAAGCAGTGCTGGCAAACAAGGCTATGCAGGAACCGGTGGAGACGGTTACCATTGCCGGTAAAGCCTGCGAATCCGGGGATCTGCTGATTGAAAACGTTTCCCTGCCGCCCGTTGAAAAAGGAGACCTCCTTGCTGTTTTCAGTACCGGAGCTTACTGCTATTCCATGGCCAGCAATTATAATCGTAACCCCCGGCCGGCGGCGATTTTTGTCAGGAACGGTAAATCACGGGTTATTGTACGCAGGGAGACATATGAAGACCTTATCGCGCTTGATGAACTTTAAGAAAGGTGAGAACCCCATGAAATTTACGAAAATGCAGGGGCTTGGCAATGATTTTATTATCATCGATAATATTGAGCATAAAAAGGAACATGCCGGCCTGGTGGCGCTTGCTCCCCAACTGTGCAGGAGACATTTCGGCATAGGGGCTGACGGGCTGGTTATCCTGGATACTTCCACGCAGGCTCCTTTTCAGATGCGCATTATTAACGCCGATGGCAGTGAAGCGGAGATGTGTGGAAACGCTATCCGCTGTCTGGCCAAATATGTTTGGGAGAGGGGATATCTCCAGGATCTTAATTTTGATTTTGAAACTGCAGCCGGGTTGAAAAATATAAGCCTCTCCCTAAGCGAGCGAAAGGTAGAGGCTGTAAGGGTTGACATGGGGGAGCCGATTCTGGATAGTAAGAGGATTCCCCTGAGCGGTCCTCCCCGCCAAGCCGTTAATGAAACAATCACGCTGGATGAAGAAGAGCTTTACTTTACGGCGGTTAGCATGGGCAATCCCCACTGTGTTGTTTTTATGCAGGGTCTGGAAAGCAAGCCCTGGGAAAGGTGGGGCAAAGCGCTTGAAGTAAACCCTCTGTTTCCCAGAAGGACCAATGTTGAATTTGTGGAGGTAAAAAACTCCGAAACAATTATCGTAAAGGTTTGGGAAAGAGGCGCCGGGCCTACCCTGGCCTGTGGGACCGGCGCTTGTGCGGCCGTGGTGGCGGGTGTCATCAACGGACATCTTCGCCCTGCAATAGATGTGCATGTGCACCTTCCGGGGGGCGTTTTAAAAATTAACTGGGTTAAGGGAGAGAAAGTATATATGGAAGGCCCTGCTGAAGAGGTATTCAGCGGCGAAATTATTTATTAAATGACTAATTTATTGAAGGGGGGAATCTCCAGATGGATCGTACCGCTGAACGAATCCGTTTGTTGCCCAGGTATTTGTTTGCCGAGATCGATAAAAAAATAAAAGCAGCCCAGGAAAAGGGTATCGATGTGATCAAACTGGGGATAGGGGATCCGGATTCACCTACTCCCGGTTACATTATCAAGCGCATGCAGGAAGAGGTTGCCCGGCCATCTAACCATACTTATCCGCCTGATGAGGGGTTAAAAGAGTTCAGGGAAGCGGTGGCAGCTTACTACCTGCGCCGCCATGGCGTTGAACTGGATCCCGGAAAAGAGGTGGTTCCCTTAATCGGTTCAAAAGAGGGAATTGCCCATATTTCATTTTGTTTTACCAATCCCGGGGATGTTAACCTGGTGCCTGATCCGGGTTATCCGGTATATGGAATAGGAACCCTTTTTGCGGGGGGGACTCCCCAGACAATGCCGCTATTAAAAGCGAACGGTTTTTTGCCCGACCTGCGGAGCATTCCTGCTGAAGCCGCACGCAGGGCAAAGCTGTTATTCCTGAACTATCCCAACAATCCTACAGGTGCGGTGGCGACGAAGGAGTTTTTTGAGGAGGCGGTTAGTTTTGCCAGGGAGTATAACCTTATTATCTGTCATGATGCCGCATATAACGAGATTGCCTTTGATGATTACCGCCCGGTTAGTATCCTCGAAATAGAAGGTGCCAAAGAGGTAGCCATTGAATTTAATTCCCTTTCAAAAACATTTAATATGACCGGATGGCGTATCGGCTATGCGGTTGGAAATAGCCTTGCAGTGGAAGCCCTTTATCGCTTTAAAACCAATGTGGATTCCGGCCTTTTTAAAGCAATTCAATATGCGGGGGTTGAAGCGTTTACTAACCCTTTGATGGAGCCTTTTCTGGAAGATCTGCGAAAACTGTACAGTGGCAGAAGAGATGTGGTAGTAAAAGCCCTGCAGGATGCCGGTTGGGATATAGATCCCCCGAAAGCCACTTTCTATATCTGGGCTCCTGTCCCACAGGGCTATACTTCACAGGAGTTTGTAACGAATATCCTTGAAAAGACAGGGGTTGTTGTAACCCCCGGCAGGGGTTTCGGAAAAAATGGCGAGGGTTATTTCCGTATTGCTCTGACCGTAGGTGAAGCAAGGCTGGAGGAAGCCATGGAACGTATTAAAGGGGCAATCAGGTTTGGTTAATTATTGTACCCGCAGGAGGAAACTTTTTCCCGATAAAAATATAAAATAAAAGCAAGGAGATGATTTTATGGCCGGGTACAATGTTGCGGTTGTTGGTGTTACGGGTATGGTAGGGCAGAAATTTATTGAAGTGTTGCAGGAGAGAAAATTTCCCGTAAAGGGCTGGAAACTCCTGGCCTCATCGCGCTCTGCCGATAAAAAAATCGGTATTAACGGCCGGGATTATGTTGTTGAAGAAGCCGGGCCCGAATCTTTTGAGGGTATTGATTTTGCCTTTTTCAGCGCGGGAGGGGATATCAGCCTGCAACTGGCCCCCGAAGCGGTAAAAAGAGGAGCTGTTGTTATAGATAATAGCAGTGCTTTCCGCATGGATCCGGAAGTGCCGCTTATTGTCCCCGAAGTGAACCCGGAAGCTGTATTAAGCCATAAGGGCCTTATAGCCAATCCCAATTGTTCTACGATCCAGATGGTTGTTGCCTTACAGCCTTTGCATGCGGCAGCCGGCCTGAAAAGGGTGGTTGTAGCTACTTATCAGTCAGTCTCCGGTGCGGGGAGGGAAGCTGTAGACGAGCTGGCGGCTCAAAGCCGTGCTGTTTTGGATAAAACAGCAATGCTGAAGGAGAGGATCCCCTATAAGGGTGCTGCTAAACAATATCAAATTGCATTTAATATGGTGCCGCATATAGATGTTTTCGATGAAGACGATTATACTAAAGAAGAGATAAAAATGATCCGGGAAACACGTAAAATAATGAATCTCCCGGACTTGCCGGTTACGGCAACCACGGTAAGGGTGCCGGTATTTAACGGGCATTCCGAAGCTATAAACGTAGAGCTGAATAATCCTCTGCCACCTGAGGACGCCCGGCGCCTCCTCTCGGAGTTTCCCGGTATTATTGTGCTGGATAATCCTTCAAAGTTGAGCTATCCGATGCCCGTTGATACCGAGGGCAGGGATGAAGTGTTTATTGGCCGAATACGCGCCGATCGTTCTGTTCCCCATGGCCTGAACATGTGGGTTGTTGCCGATAATATCCGCAAGGGCGCTGTAACCAATTCTATTCAGATCGCTGAATTGCTTTTATAATAATTCAAATGTTGACCAGATACTTGAGGTGAGGGATATTGAAAATATTGGTGCAAAAGTACGGCGGGACTTCCGTTACTACCCCGGAGAAAAGGAAATTGATCTTCCACCGTGTTAAGGATGCCCTGGAAGAGGGATTTAAGGTTGTCCTTGTGGTTTCAGCGATGGGCCGTGACGGAGCTCCTTATGCGACCGATACGCTGAAAAACCTTGCACTGGGTGAATATGATGATCTTCCGCTGAGGGAACTTGATCTAATAATGTCCTGTGGTGAGATAATATCTGCTGTGGTTGTTGCCGCTTTTCTCAGCGCTCAGGGGTTGCCGGCCTGCGCGCTAACTGGCATTCAGGCTGGTTTTCTCACTGACGGGCGCTATGGCGAGGCTGAAGTGGTTGATTGCCAGCCTTTCAGGATTAAAGAGATCCTGCAATTAAATGAAATACCTGTTGTAACCGGTTTTCAGGGAGCAGATGCACAGGGTGAAATAAATACCCTGGGTAGGGGGGGCAGCGATACTTCGGCCGTTATTCTGGGGGCAGCTTTGGGTGCTGAGAGAGTAGAGATCTATACCGATGTATCGGGAATTATGACTGCGGATCCCTTAATTATTAAAGAGGCAAGAGTCATCCAGCAAATTACTTATGGTGAAGTTTGCCAGCTGGCATATGAAGGGGCAAGGGTGATACACCCCCGGGCGGTGGAGGTTGCCATGCGTAATAATGTACGCGTTATGGTGAAGAACCCGGAGGATCCCGGTACGGGGACGTTGATCACGACTGAGGCTTCTTTAATAAAGGGTAATTACAGCACCCGGGGGCGAAGGGCTGTAACGGGGATAGCTCACGAAACAAACCTGGCCCAGTTTTTGATTGAGCTGCCAAACCCGGATTCTGCCAGCGAGCTTGAAATGTTCCGGCAGATTGGTGAGGCCGGGGTGAATATCGACCTGATCAGTGTCTTTCCCTTATTAAAAGCTTTTGCTGTCAAAGATGAGCACCGCCGGAAGGTGGAGAATATCCTGGAGGGGCTGAAAGTACCCTTCAGAGTAGAAAAAGATTGCGCCAAGGTATCTGTGGTAGGGGTGGGGATGCACAGCATCCCCGGTGTGATGGCCAGAGTAGTAAAGGCCTTGAACGAACATAATATTGAAATAAAACAAACAGGCGATTCAAATATTACCATTTCATTGCTGATCAAGCAGGATGATCTTCGCCGTGCGGTTCAAACCCTTCACGATAGCTTTTATCTGGCAAATAATAACGGTGGGGATGAATAGTAGCGGCTTATTGATACTTTGGCATTGGCATTTTGGCACATTGGCACTTTAAACCTGGCAACTTCCCTGCTGCATAATGGGACCTGTTAAAGGTTTGGAAAGCGTATATGCTAGAATTAGAGCTTTTGCCCTTTAGTGGGCATTTTTTTCTTAAAAAAAAGGGTTTTTTCTCGAAAAAAAGAATAGTATAATTTACCGGTTACCGGAGTGTTGCTTTGGGGGTGGTATTTTTGCACCGGCAATTATGGTACACGGTGATTATGTCGCTCTTCTTGATTGGAGTTGGTTTTTTTCTCGGCGAGTATTATGCTATTTCAAGGGGCATCTTAAGTGAAAACAGCAGGCTGTTTTGCAGTTTTACGGATATTCCGGTATTTTCTTCTGATAGCGGCGGTAGGAATAAACCGGCATTAGGGTTTGGTTCGGTAACGGTTGCAGAATTAAAAACGAAAAGCGCAGAAAAACAGGTTGAACTGGGGTTTCCACCAAGGGTAGGGGATTTTTACCTGGATAGGGTTGTATCAGGGAAAGAGGCCCTGGAGCACTCACAGAAGATCTTCGGTGCGGAAATTTCTGTGGAGAATGTGTTTATCCCACATTATAGCAGTAGGGATGACCAGCTATTTATCTGGGTTTTTGAGATGGATTCTCTGCTGGAAGCAAAAGAATGCCTGGATAAAGTTAACAACCGTATTGATGAAAGCGATACATTTGAACAGGTAAAGTCGTTTTTTTTACAAAATGTAGAAGTATATTATGTAAAAGGCCTAGATTATAACAACTATTATTACCGAAAAAATAATACAATCTATTGGTTTTCATCGGTTATTGATGATCCTATTCCTCTTTTTTTGGAGTTTTACGAGTACTTCTAGGAAGGATGGTCAAAGATGCAGCTTATACCGGCAATCGATCTCCGGGGTGGAAAGTGTGTCCGCCTTTTTAAAGGGGAAAGGGAGAAGGAGACCGTTTATAGCACTAACCCGGTAGAGGTGGCCCTGAAATGGCAGTCGGAGGGCGCAGCCCGCCTTCACCTGGTGGATCTGGATGGGGCTTTTGAAGGGAGGCCGGTTAATTCCGCCGTGATCTCCGCTATAGCTTCTGTGCTCCATATACCGCTTCAGCTCGGAGGCGGCATACGAGATGCGGAAAACGTCGGGCGTGCACTGGAGCTCGGCGTTTCAAAGGTGATCTTGGGCACTGCGGCTGTAGAAAAGCCGAAGATGGTAAAAAAGCTGGTTGATTGCTATCAAGACAGAATTATTGTGGGGATAGATGCCCGCGATGGGATCGTGGCTGTGAAGGGGTGGATCGAGGATTCTCAAAGAAAGGCTGTGGATTTTGCCCTGGAAATGCAGGATCTGGGGGTCAGGGAGATTATCTATACGGATATTTCCCGCGACGGCACCCTGGAAGGCCCGAATTACCACGCAATGGAAGAGATGGCAAAAGCACTCGGCATACAGCTTATAGCCTCCGGCGGGGTTTCCTCTCTGGAAGATCTGCGCCTGCTGAAGGGATTGGAACATCTGGGCATTACAGGTGTAATTGTCGGACAGGCTCTTTATAGCGGCAAGTTTACTTTAAAAGAAGCCTTAATGGTATTTGAAGAAGGAGTATGAATAAGTAGTATAATAATGTGAAGAGTTTTGGGGGGTTGCTATTTGACCAAAAGGATTATTCCTTGTCTGGATATAAAAGCGGGAAGAGTGGTAAAGGGAGTACAATTTACCGACTTAAAAGACGCGGGCGATCCTGTGGAGCTGGCCAGGTATTATGATCAATCCGGTGCCGACGAGCTTGTTTTCCTGGATATAACGGCCACATACGAGGGAAGAGAAACCATGTTAGATGTGGCAGCAAGAACAGCCCGTGAGGTTTCAATTCCCTTTATCGTAGGAGGGGGTATCTCCTCAATTGAGCAGATGAGCAAGGTGCTTCAAGCGGGGGCGGATAAGTTTTCTTTCAATACCCCTGCGGTAGAAAACCCGGAACTGATTGCAGAGGCTGCGCGCATTTTTGGAAGCAGCTGTACCGTCGTGGCTATTGATGCGCAATGGAACGAAAAAATGGGGAATTGGGAAGTGTTTACGCATGGCGGACGCCAGGCTACAGGTCTGGCTGCAACAGACTGGGCTGCCAGGGCTGAGAGCCTGGGGGCAGGGGAAATACTCCTTACCAGCATGGATGCGGATGGCGGACGGGACGGTTTCGATTTACCGCTTACCAGGGCGGTTTCCGAGAGGGTCGATATACCGGTTATTGCTTCAGGTGGTGCCGGAAAGATGGAAGATTTTTATAAGGTTTTAACCGGGGGAAGAGCCGCGGCTGCTCTGGCCGCTTCAGTTTTTCACTACCGCCGGTTTTCGGTTTTAGACTTAAAAAAATATTTGTTTCAAAAAGGGCTGGAGGTGCTGTTGCCCGATGACTGTAAATTTTAATCTTGATGATCTTTCCTTTGATAAATATGAGCTTCTTCCGGCGATAGTCCAGGATTATGATAACGGTCAGGTTCTCATGCTGGCATATATGAACAGGGAATCGCTGCGAAGGACGCTGGAAAACGGATTGACCTGTTTCTGGAGCCGCAGCAGGCAGGAATACTGGCAGAAGGGCGAGACATCCGGAAATATTCAAATTGTACAGGAGATTTATTATGATTGCGATGCCGATACCCTGCTGGTTAAGGTGAAGCAGATAGGTCCTGCCTGCCATACGGGCGAAAGAAGCTGTTTTTATCGCACCATTCCTTTTACCCCCAGGGGGCAATAAAAAAGATTATTTTTTTCCAGGAGAAGTGGTATGATATTGAAAGAATGGAAGCAGCATATAATAGAAGTCATTCCCGGTTTTGTAATTATAACATTCAATGAAAAAGGGATTTTTCAGCTTTCTTTAAGGTGGAAAAGCTGCATTCCGGAATCCGGTACCGCTTTTGGAAAAGAAATGTTTCCCTGGCCCGCTCTTCATGATGAGCTTCAGGGATACTTTTTGGGAAGAAAAATTGAGGGCGACTATCCGGTTATTTGGGAGGGTTATTCCGCCTGGACTTTGAAAATCTTGCAGATTACAAAATTAATTCCGTTCGGGATTACCTGGACTTATAAGCAGGTGGCGGAGAAGGCGGGTGTTCCTGCAGGGGCAAGGGCTGTTGGGCAGGCCCTCCACAGAAACCGCACACCTCTGCTCATACCATGCCACCGGGTAGTTGGGCAGGGAGGGCGCCTGACCGGTTTTGGCCAGGGGCTTGACTGGAAAAGGAAACTTTTAGAACTTGAGGGATCAGCACGGGGTGCTGGTTTATAAATTTACCCAGTTGTTTCTTTCTATAATTAAAGGTATAATTTTTTTAGACTGTACGAGATAATTATTTTACTTTAGAAAAATCCTGGCGGGTAAAGTATGGATAATAAACAGCATGCTCCAATAACCTTGGATGATATTAAGGCCAATTCCACGGCAACAGCTTATATACAAAAAGCCGATGATAATTTGGAAGCGCTGGGATTTACGGAACATGGTTTCCGGCATAACAACCTGGTAGCGGATACCGCTTACAGGATCCTCGCCGATTTAGGTTATAGCTCACGTGAAGCCGAACTTGCAGCTATTGCCGGTTATCTGCATGATATCGGCAATGTAGTGGAGCGGACCCATCATTATAGCGCCGGCGCGTTAATCGCAATGGGCATTTTAAAGGATATGCAGATGGATAAAAAAGAAATAGCCGAAATAGCCTCTGCTATCGGTAATCACGACGAGCAGTACGGCAATCCCGTAAGCAGCATTTCCGCCGCGGTTATTTTGGCCGACAAAGCGGATGTACACAGATCCAGGGTTCGCAATCGTGATTTTGCCACATTTGATATCCATGACCGTGTCAATTATGCCGCTGAAGAATCCAAACTGGACCTGGATCCGGGAAAAAGGATAATTACCTTGAGTCTTAAAATTGATACAAGTATTAGCAGGGTAATGGAATATTTTGAAATTTTTTTGAGCCGGATGATAATGTGCCGCCGTGCAGCTGATTTTCTATCCTCTCGCTTCGCGCTGATTATTAATGAAGCGCAGTTGCTCTAGATAAATATCGGGTGGCGTAGGTTGCGGCTCGCTTTCCAGTGTATTTTATAAAGGGAAGGGGAGGGGTAATCAATTGAAAAGACGTTCCAAAGCAAGTCCTTTATTTTTTATTATTTTATCCTTAATTTTAGTGATAGTCTCAGGCACATTTTTATACAACTGGGAGAGGTACCTGAAAAAAGGCCTGGATCTGGAAGGAGGGGTTTACGTTCTTCTGGAAGCGGTCCCGTCCGAAAATGAAGAAATTGATCACGATGCCATCCAGCGGGCGATGACCGTTATAGGCAGCCGGATAGATGAACTGGGCCTGGTTGAGCCGGTTCTGCAGCGCGAAGGCGAAAGGCGGATCAGAATTGAGCTGCCGGGTATAGAGGATCAGGAGCAGGCCATGGAAGTGATCGGAAGGACTGCTATGCTGACCTTCGTCAGCCCTGAAGGTGATGTTTTGCTTACCGGGGCTGATTTACAGAATGCGTATTTTACGCGGGGCAACTACAGTGAACCGCTTGTAGCCCTGGAGTTTGGTCCGGAGGGAAGGGACAAGTTTGCAGAGGCAACTGAAAAATACCTGCGGCAGCCGATTGCAATTTTTCTCGATGATGAACTTGTTTCTGCTCCTACGGTAGAGAATGTCATTAGCGATGGGAATGCTGTTATCACCGGCATTTCCTCGGCAGAGGAGGCGCACAATATTGCACTGATGCTGCGCACAGGTGCTCTGCCGATCGATCTGGTTGAGCTAGAAACCCGCTCGGTAGGACCGGTGCTCGGCGAAAATGCCCTCAGGCTAAGTTTTACGGCTGGGTATCATTGGGCTGGCGATCGTTATGGTGTTTTTGCTCTTCTATTATAAATTTGCCGGGCTGGTGGCCGATATAAGCTTAATGGTTTACATGGGACTGGTCTTTCTTATACTGGCCGGTTTAGGTGCGACGATGACCCTCCCCGGTATTGCAGGACTTATCCTTTCCATCGGTATGGCGGTGGATGCCAATATCCTGATCTTTGAACGCATCAAAGAAGAGATTGAAAAGGATAAAACAATTTTTTCGGCTATTAACACCGGTTTTGAACGTGCGCTGAGTGCTATTCTTGATGCCAATGTTACTACCGTTATCGCTGCGCTGGTTCTTTTTATTGTGGCCAGCGGATCGGTGCGGGGGTTTGCAGCAGTGCTGCTTGTCGGCATCTTTTCCAGCGTTGTTACAGCGGTTATTTTGACGCGTTATCTGCTTCGCCTGGCGGCAAGATCTCACCTCATAAAGGGGGCATCTTACGTGGGCTTTAAGGGGGTATTAAAATGAAATTCAATTTCCCTTTTATAAAATATGGACGTAGAGCATCTATCCTATCGGGTTTAATTATCTTAATCGGCATAGTATCGCTCTTTGTAAACGGGCTCAACCTGGGCATTGATTTTACAGGGGGAACAATTTTCCACCTGCGCCTGGAAGATGGGTACCGTATGGAGGAAGTAAGGGAAGTGTTGGCACCCTTTGGATTGGACGGGGTTCCACTGCAAAGGGTTGGCGGCAGCGAAGGCAATGAAGTAATTGCTAAAGCGCCGCCCCTGGCTGAAGCTGAAAGGCAGAAGATTATTGAAGCATTCCAGGAACACTGGACGCAGATGACCGCTAAAGATATCCTGCGTATTGAAAACGTAGGTGCCGTAATAGGAAAAGAGCTGACCAGGGAAGCATTTTTGGCGCTTGTCGTTGCCGCCCTGGGAATGGTTCTTTATATTACCCTGCGTTTTGAATTTAAATTTGCTCTGGCGGCTATTATTGCTTTATTGCACGATGCTTTTATTATGGTAGCGATATTTTCTATCTTTATGATCGAGATTAACAGCACTTTCATAGCTGCGATTTTAACGATAATCGGTTACTCAATTAACGATACGATTGTTATTTTTGACCGAATCAGGGAAAATCTGAAAACCCGTCGTAAAAAGGCCGTTCCGGAAGTGGTTAACGACAGTATTAATGAGAACCTGATCCGCTGTATTAACACTTCCCTAACAACCCTGGTAGTCCTTATCTGCCTTTTTATTGCTTTTAACTTTTTTATCGGCGGGATGGACCTCAAGGTATTTGCGCTAGCGCTGATGGTTGGAGTAATCGCCGGCACTTATTCTTCAATTTTTATCGCCAGCCCGCTCTGGCTCTTATTCAGGAAGGAAGGCATCATTGAACAGCAGCAGTAATTATAATAAAGTAAGCGTGCAGAAAATCCTGCGACTGTATCCGCAGGACTATGAAAAAAGGGCTGCTCTATCTAAAAAGTTAAATATTGCTCTGCCCGCGGCTCAGGTTTTAATCAACAGGGGAATTAATACTGTCGAAGAAGGTGAAGCTTTTCTTAAACCTGATCTTTCGCGGTTGCATTCCCCTTTTTTGATGAAAGATATGGAACCGGCTGTTGAAATTTTAATAAATGCTATTAAGAGTGGAGATAAAATTGCCGTTTACGGTGATTATGATGTAGATGGAATTACTTCAACGGCTATTTTATTTTTGCTGTTGCAGAACCTGGGCGGGGCAGTAATCTTTTATATCCCGGACCGTCAGCAGGAGGGTTACAGCTTAAATTGTGCAGCCCTGGATCATCTCAAGAGCCGCGGTGTTTCAACGATAGTAACGGTGGATTGCGGCATTAATTCCTTTGTGGAGGCGGAATATGCCCGCAAGCTGCAGATGAAGATGATCATCACCGATCACCATCAACCAGCTGATGCTTTACCGGAAGCTGCAGCAGTAATAAACCCCCTGCGAAGTGATTGCACCTATCCTTTTAAAGGCCTTTGCGGGGCAGGGGTGGCCTTTAAACTTGGACAGGCCCTGCTGATGCGGACCGGAAAGGATGCTAAAGGAGATGATTTTGCAGGTGATGATCATGCCGGGGACGATCATGCAGGGGATGTGGAATCTGGTGGAAGCATAAATATCCTGGATTACCTTGACCTTGTTGCGCTGGGTACAGTGGCTGATATATCCCCGCTGGTTGAAGAGAACCGTATATTGGTAGTGCACGGCCTGATGCAAATGAAAAGAAACCTTCGTCCCGGGTTAAAAGCCCTTTGCGAAGTGGCGGCATTAAACAAAGAAAGAATTACCGCAAGGGATCTGGCCTTTATTATCGCACCGCGCCTGAATGCAGCCGGACGCATGGGGGATGCTTCCCGCTCTTTATACCTGCTTTTGGAAGGGGAAGCTGAAAAAGTGCGGAAGATGGCGGAGGAGCTGCATGAAGAGAATAAACGCCGCCAGGCGCTGGAATTGAAGATATTTAATGAAGCATGCCGTATGGTTGAAGAGGGAAAAGAAAGTCAGGGGCGGTCTTTTATCCTCCTGGCGGGCGAGGGTTGGCACAGTGGGGTTTTAGGGATAGTAGCGAGCCGGATGGTAGAAAAATATAATGTTCCCGTAATTTTGGTTGCGCTTGAAGACGGTGCCGCCAAGGGATCGGGGCGAAGTGCGGGGAATTTTGACCTGTTTTCGGCTTTGAGCCGGTGCAAGTCAATCCTGGTGAGTTTTGGCGGCCATTCACAGGCTGCCGGTCTGACGGTAAGCGAGGAAAATATTGTATTACTGCGGGAAAAATTGAACGCTCTTGCTGAAAAACATTTTGAGAGCTCTCCGGCTGCGGATGTCCTTTACGCAGATGCCGAACTTGAACCTGAGGAGATTACCCCCGATCTGGTCAGGGAACTGGGGATGCTTGAGCCTTTTGGCCCTGGAAATCCGGAACCATGCTTTATCGGCAAAAAATGGTTTCTGGAAAAGAAAAGGGAGGTCGGTAAACGGCTTCAGCATCTGCAGCTGAACCTTAAAAAAAATGATCAAAGTTTTTACGGCATCAGCTTTAACGGTAAAAGCCGGCTTCCGGAAGCGGATCTTTTCAGGGAAATTGACTTAGCTTTTAATATTTCTTTTGACCGGTGGAGAGGAAATGATGCTTTACAGCTGGAAATATTTCATTTCTCTTATTGCGATGAATTCATTGGTGGAAAACTGTCGATTGTTGATAAACGGGAAACGGTGCGCAAAATATCTTATGTAAACAATCTGCTGGAGAAAGGCGAAGGGGTGCTGATTTTTGTCAATACGGTCGGCCGGTTAAATAATTTAAAAAAAATATTTTCCGGTGGTCGGCAAATATTTTTCAGCCATCAGGGTAAAATATTTTCCAATAATTATGGGAAAGCACCAAAGCATATTGTGCTTTTTGATCTGCCGCTGGCAGAGATGCAGTTAACCCAACTGTTAGGTTCTTTGAGCAACTTTGACAATCGGGATTTTCAGCTTCATTTATTATTTGGCAGTCGTGACTATAACGAAAATATGAAGCTGCTGCTGGCTACAGTCCCGGCCTTTTCTTCCCTGGAACTGATTTATTCGGCATTGCAAAAGGTGGCATCCAAAGAACCTGTTCCGTTGGCGAGTGCCTGCAGCAGGATTAGAAAAATGCTTCCATTTACTGCGACAAAATTTCTTTTGGAAAAATGCATGGAGATATTTTTGGAGGCCTCACATCTTGATCTGAATGAGAAAGGCATTTTTTTAAGGAACAATTCCAGTGACCCCTGTATTTTGCTAAGAGATTTGTCCAGGATTGAGATTTTTCAAAAGGGACGCCTTAAGTGGAAGGAAACACTTTTATGGCAGCAATTTTTACTGGAAGAAGCGGGAGAGGAAATCCTTCATTATTTGAATGACTTTACTAACCTGGATACATAATTTATACTAAGAAAGTAGAAGAGAAAGAGAAATGTAGGGGAAAAAATGAGCCTGCAAGTTCTAAAAAAGCGCTTTACAAAGTATAACGAAAAGCGGGAAGATTGGGCTTTAATCCGCAAGGCTTATCAGTTTGCCCTGAAGGCTCATGCTGGCCAGAAGAGGATCTCCGGGGATTTGTTTATCACACATCCACTGGGGGTTGCTTATATTCTTGCCGATCTTGAGCTGGACCTGGTTACTGTAATGTGCGGGCTGCTTCATGATGTCCTCGAGGATACTCCTGTAACTTATGAGGAAATTGAAGAGGAGTTTGGCGACGAGGTTGCTTATTTGGTTGATGGGGTGACCAAGTTAAGCCGTATGGAATTTCGTTCCAAGGAAGAACACCAGGCGGAAACATGGCGCAAAATGTTTGTTGCAATGGCCAAAGACATTCGGGTAATTTTAATCAAACTGGCCGATAGAACTCACAACATGCGGACGTTACGTTATCTGAAGGATACCAAGCAGAAAGAAATAGCGCGCGAGACGCTGGAGATCTATGCTCCTTTAGCTCACCGGCTGGGTATCTATAAGGTAAAATGGGAACTGGAGGATCTGGCCTTTCGTTATCTGAACACTTCAGAATATTACAATCTTGTAGATAAATTGTCGATGAAGCGCAAGGAAAGAGAAGAATTTATCAGTAACATGATTGCCGTTCTCCAGGAGAGGATTAATGAGGCGGGGATTCCTGCGGAAATAAGCGGACGTCCCAAACATATCTACGGCATATACCATAAAATGAGATCTCAGGATAAGGATTTTAGCGAGATCTATGATCTGACCGCTGTGCGAATTATTGTAGGGACTATCAGGGAATGTTACGGGGCGCTGGGGATCGTTCATACTCTCTGGCGGCCGATTCCGGGACATTTCAATGATTATATAGCCATGCCCAAGCCAAATATGTACCAATCCCTGCATACCACGGTGGTATGCGCTGAAAACCAGTTGCTGGAGGTGCAGATCCGCACCAGAGAGATGCACCGCACGGCGGAATATGGTATCGCTGCACACTGGAAATACAAGGAAAAAGTAAAGGATGACCGGGAGTTTGAAGAAAAGCTTTCCTGGTTGAGACAACTGCTGGATTGGCAGCAGGATTTAAAGGATGCTCACGAATTTATGGAGCATCTAAAAATCGATCTTTTTGCAGATGAAGTATTTATTTTTACTCCCAAGGGGGATGTGGTCGATCTCCCCGCCGGGTCTGTCCCGCTTGATTTTGCTTATAAGATCCATACCGATATCGGCAACCGCTGCGTAGGCGCTAAAGTTAACGGCCGTATTGTTCCGTTGGAATATAAGCTGCGCACAGGTGATATGGTAGAAGTTATTACCAGCAAGCAGGGTAATCCCAGCAGGGACTGGTTGAAGATAGTTGTCAGTTCTCATGCCAAGAGTAAAATCAGAGCATGGTTCAAAAAAGAAAGAAAAGAAGAAAATATCGCCAAGGGGAAGGAGAGCCTGGAGAAAGAAATTCGCAGGTTAAACCTCAAGCCCCACCTATTGCTTAAAGAACAACTCCTGGAGGATATAGGTGCAAAATATAACCTCCTTTCGGGGGACGACGTCTATGCCGCCGTAGGTTATGGTGGAGTATCGACGCGACAGATTATCTCGAGGCTTAGAGAAGAATACCGCAAAAAATTTGGGGAGGAGGAGGAACTTCCTCCGGTAGAAATAAAACCCTGGAAAGGGGCTACTAAAGCTGCACGGGGAATTAAAGTAGAGGGTATTGATAACCTGTTGATTCGTTTCTCTAAATGCTGTAACCCTGTGCCGGGTGATGAGATCGTAGGTTTTATCACGAGGGGAAGGGGAATATCCATCCACTGCAAAGATTGCCCCAATGTATTAAAAGCCGGAGAAAAAGAACGCTTGCTGAAAGTGTACTGGCAAACTGACAGCGATATTTCCTATCCGGTTGCTATTGAAATAACAGCTATGGATCGTCCAAACCTTTTGGCGGAGGTCATGCATGCCGTCAGCGAAAGCAAGGTCAATATAACCGCTGTAAATGGCCGGACAACCAGGGATAAAATCTTTATTGTCAACATGACTTTTGTTGTAAGGGATCTGGAACATCTTGAACACATAATAAACAAAATAAAAAGGGTGAAAGATGTATTTTCTGTCAGGCGTTATGCGGGTGCATCTTCCCCGGGGAAGTGAATAATCACATGCGCGCAGTTGTTCAAAGAGCAGGGCATTCTTTTGTTGAAGTAAATGATCAAGTGATCGGAGAAATAAACAAAGGGCTGGTTGTTTTTTTGGGGGTAGGCGTTGATGACGAAGAGGAGGATTGCAGTTATCTTGCCGACAAAATAAGCGGGTTGCGTATTTTTGAAGACAGCAGCGGCAAGATGAACCTCTCTATAAAAGATACCGGGGGCGAAATCTTATGTATATCACAGTTTACGCTTTACGGAGACTGCCGTAAAGGGCGCCGCCCCAGTTTTATAGCGGCTGCCGTCCCGGAAAAAGCTGCTTTTCTCTATGATAAATTATGTCATATGTTAAGGAATAAAGGCCTAAAGGTTGAAACTGGACAATTCCAGGCCAAAATGAAAATCAAAGTTGACAACGATGGTCCCGTAACTATTCTGCTGGACAGCAAGAAACATTTTTAGTGCGACATTGGGGACGGTTCTCCTTGTCGCATTTTTACGCGTTGCGACAGAGGGATGCGACAAGGAGAACCGTCCCCAATGTCGCATTAGGGCTCGAGGTTGTAGTATCTCAGTATTCCCCGGTAGACCCCTTCGGCCCCCAATTTGAGGAAGTCGTTTGATTTGAGCATTTTTTCGTCTACTGCGTTGGAAAGAAATGCTAACTCAAGCAGGACTGAGGGCATGCTGGTTTCCTTGATTACATGAAAGGGCTTTGTTTTAACGCCCCGGTTGGGCAGTTTTAGCAAACGCGTGGTTTCCTGCTGCAGGAGCGAGGCCAGGTAGAAGCTTTGTGGAGAAGTGCTTTTGTTTTGATAGTAGTAGGTTTCCGTCCCGGAAGCAAAGATGTTAGTCAGGTGCGCATTCGCATGGATGCTGATAAAAAGATCGGCCTTGGCCTTTTCAGCTTTGGCCACCCTTTCGCTTAAGCTGATGTTTACATCGCTCTTGCGTGTCAGAACCACATTAAAACCCCGGGATTGCAGCAAATCGGCCAGGTATAAAGACACGGTAAGGTTTACGTTTTTTTCCTTTAACCCCGTAATACCGGTAGCCCCGGAATCGCTGCCACCATGCCCAGGATCTATTACAAGAGTAATGTTTTGGGTTTTTATACTTCCAGCACGTGAGGGATTATTTCGTGAAATATCAGATGCTACTTCTATTAAGGAAACGTGCTCACCGCTGATCCAGCCGTATTGACCTGTTGGGGTCTGCACATAGTACCAGCCGTCCTGTTCCTGCAGAGCGAGCAGGTGATTTCCGGAATAGACTCTTCCGGTTTGAGTGTGCCTAAGCCCCGGGCCGGAGCGTACCCTCAAGATATCGGCTTTGACTGTCGCGAGCCTAAAATATGTTTCGGGCGGCTCATTTTTTTCTTCAGCATTGATTTTTTTAGTGTGCCAGCCGGCAACCCACCCCTGTTTCCCGTCCGGAAGCGTTACTTGCAACCAGCCGTTTTCGTCTGATTGCAGGACTGTAAGAACCGTGTCCGTAGGGATAATATCGATAGGAAAGTTGTCCAGGCCGGGCTTATTTCTCAATAGCAAAAAATCTATATCGGCAATGACCTGGAAAGGATATTGCTCTGTCATTTTCCCCTGGGTATCCTTTTCCCCCGGGGTTTTTATTTTTTCATCAGCGGGTTCGCCTGCCGGTTTATCTTCCGGGTTTGCCATAGATTCTTTTTCGTCTCGGGTTATTCCTTCGCCTGGATAATCTTTAACTAATTCTTCTCTGGCAAGTTCATCTTTTGAAATATAGGATGTGTGCTCCCGGAAGATCCATCCGCTTGAACCGTCCGCCAGCCTTACCAGCAGCCATTTGCCCTTTTCAAAATATACCAAAACTGAATAATTGCGGTTTAACTGATTAATTTTATCATAATTTGATTCAGGGCCAACCCTGACGTTTAACAGATTAACTTCGACATTTGTTTTTTCTCCGATAATTGTTGGAAGCGTGTCCACCATTTTAGCAGAAAAACTGGTATATTCACTACAAACCCAGCCGGTTCTGCCGTCTTGAAGCTGAACCAGCAGCCAGTCTCCTTCTTGAAAAAGAACATACAAAGGAGTGCCCGCTGATAGGCCATCTATTTTGGTAAAAGAAGTTGAAGGGCCTGTCCTCATATTGAGCCTCTCCACTTTTACCTGTACAATGGTTTGGTTATCAACTGCTTCCGTGACAGAAATATTTGCAGTTATAGCAATTAAAAAAAATGCCAGTATCAGGTTCAATTTCAGGAGAAGTTTAAGAAGCTTAAA
Source organism: Dethiobacteria bacterium (assembly GCA_050948825.1). Lineage (GTDB taxonomy): Bacteria > Bacillota > Dethiobacteria > DTU022 > UBA8154 > DUQX01. The sequence goes on from JBMNEO010000006.1 coordinate 58,707, forward strand.
ATATTGTACGATAGTAGTATTTCTTTCTTCCATTATGTAACCTCCAACGGAAAATAAGCGATCATGTATTAATAATTTATATTTCAGCATTAATTTGGCAGCTTAAACAAATTATGCTAAAATTTTAGCATAATTTTATTCATTTGCATAGAAGGTAATTTATTCCACCAGCGGCACAGAGTAGGTTGACATTACGATTTATTGAGTTTATACTAGATTTATAATATTTTAACTTTTATTTCGGGGGTATATTTTGAAACTAGAAAGTATTGGCGAACTATTAACTTTATGGACATACTCCAGTGATGCTTTCTTGATTCTTGACAAAAAGGCAAAAATTTTATATGCCAATCCTGCCCTTGAGCAGGTCTCCGGAATAGGCTTGAAAAGTCAGGTAGGTAAGACCATCAGTGAACTTATCAAACGTGGCATAATAAATGATTCTGCATCCTTGAAAGCCATTCAACAAAAAAAGATAATCACTAGTGAATTAAATACTGCTGCAGGAAAAAAATTGTTAAGCACAGCATCTCCGGTGATCGATTCAGCTTCCGGCAAGTTGGAACGGGTTGTATGCAATATCAGGAGCATGTCCATTATTTCAAAGGATAAAATGGCTCCGGGTATTACCGATGAGGAATGTCGGATTAACGGCAGTATCGGTCCGGGTTTTTATAAAAAAATTAATATTGATGGCGGCAAATACGAACTTGTTTATATAAGCGACAAGATGGATCTTACCGTAAAGCTAGCTTGTCAGTTAAGCGGGGTAGATTCTACCGTTCTAATTTTAGGTGAGACCGGGGTAGGCAAAGATCTTATTGCTCGTCTGATACATGAATACAGCCTTCGCAATGATGCCGGAAGTTTTATTAAAGTAAATTGTGCCGCTATTGCTAAGAGCCTCATTGAATCTGAGCTTTTCGGCTATGAGCCGGGTTCTTTTACCGGTGCCCTTAAGTTTGGCAAACCCGGGTTTGTTGAGCTGGCAAAAGGCGGAACTTTATTTCTTGATGAAGTTGCAGAGCTGCCGTTGGAGACACAGGCAAAATTACTGGGCGTTCTTCAAGACAGGGAGTATTTTAAAGTTGGGGGTACTAAAAAGAATGTTGCAGATGTAAGAATTATTGCGGCAACAAACCAGAATTTACAGGAGATGGTTTATGCCGGGACATTCAGAAAAGATCTGTTTTACCGTTTAAACGTTATTCCGGTTGAAGTGCCTCCCTTACGCGCACATAAAGAGGATATACCGGTATTAATTTACCATTTTTGGGCGAAATTAAAGAAGAAATATGGAATTGAGAAAGTAATAAGCGAGGATATTATTCACCATTTATATGCATATCCCTGGCCGGGTAATGTAAGGGAATTGGAGAGTTTGGTTGAAAGACTAATGGTTACCGTACCGCAGGATAAAATCTCTCTTGCAGATCTTCCAAAAACTTATCTGTTAATGAAGCCAGATAATACTGATACGCTTAAGGAAAAAGTAAAACAGTATGAATGGCAGCTTGTCAAAGAAGCACTGGAACAATCGGATAATAAGCTGGAAGCAGCCGAGAAATTAGGAATAAGCCTTTCAAGCCTCTTCAGGAAAATGCAGCACAAATTTTGATTGTTTCCTTTATTGCCTGTATTGCCTGCAGTATTTTCTTCCCCTTATTTTGGAGCGTTTCCATCATAAATAGTCTAAAATTTCTGCCAACCAATAATTTATTTTTTTTCTTGCTTTCTGTCATTCTTGAAATAAAGTTTTCACAAATGGAAGATTGCCATTAATTATCCTAGAGTTTTTTAAATATATAATGCAGTGAAAACAGGTGTTGAGGTCATTGCTGTGAAAGTTGCGCCTCTTAAAGAATTGGCATGTTACTTGCATATATATAAAAAGGATTGCAGGGTGGCCATTCTATAGATTATTAATTACGATAATTTTGAAGGAAGACGCAGTTTATTGACGAATAATTTATTAAGACAAAAAAGATAGTTGGTACAAAAATGAACATCTCCAAGAACGCCAATAACGTTAATATGTTAAATAGGGTCAACAACGTCAATATACCTAATATTTGAAATAATTGTTTGGCAATAAATAATTTTAAGGGAGGTGGTATTATGTAATATTGGGATAGCAAAAGCATCTTTGTTAGCGGTGAATTATGGGGGTTACAGGATTTTCAAAGTATAATTTATATACTTATATAAGGAGGCAAAGTAATGATCTCGAATTGTTTTGGAATTTCAAAGCTGAAGGTGTTAACCTGTCTGTTGATTGTAATTTCCCTGCTTGTTCTGTTCGCAGGAGGCTGTTCGCAGCCGGAGACAGCTACCCCCCCTCAACAAAGTGGGGATACTGAAACACAACCTGAGCCAGAACAGAAAGAGTACCAACCTGCAGAATTTAACCTTTGCCATTTTATGCCGCCGATGCACCCTCTGCATTCCAATGTGTTGGTACCATGGGCTGAAGAGATCGAACAGAAAACCGATGGTAGAGTAAAAATTTATGTTTATCCTGCAAACGAGCTGGCAGCTGCGGATAAGAATTATGATGCAACATTGTCCGGTGTGATCGATATAGGGCTTGTTTTACCTGCCTATACTCCCGGAATGTTCCCCCTAACCACAATTTTAGAGTTTCCGTTTATGTTTGATTCTCCCCTACAGGCTAATCTGACGGCATGGGACCTGGTTAATGAAATTCCTGCTATTAGGGAAGAAGAGTATAAGGATGTAGAGTTGCTGTGGTGGGGAACAACGGACCTGGGGCACTTTTTGATGAAAGAACCGGTAAAGACGGTTGAAGACCTGCGCGGGCAGAAAGGTGCGTTCTCCCAGCACTGTCGGTAACGACGTTCTTGCAGCTTTGGAAGCCGTTCCTGTTTCGCTGCCGGTATCGGATACTTACGATGCTATTGAAAGGTCAATAGTGGAGGGCACCCTGCTGCCTATTTCTACTTTAATTTCTTTTAACCTTGGAGATGTTGTGGAAGATGTTCTTGGTGATGAATATGTATGCAACTCCGCTGCATATGGTTATGAACAAAGCTTCCTGGGGGAAAATCTCACCAGATGATCAACAGCTTATTAAAGATCTTCTGGAAGAGTTCCCTCAAAAAATTGGCGAGCAATATATCAGAGAGGATGAGGCGGGTTATCAGAGGGCTGAAGAAAAGGGTATTGTTGTAGAAACAGTCTCACCCGCGGAATTACAAAAATTTAAGGATAAATTGGAACCGCTCGTTAATAAGTGGATAGATGATATGGAAGAAAAAGGGCTCCCCGGAAGGGAAGTATATGAACAGATCAAAAGCACTGCCGAAAAATACAAATAAATTGTTCATGCAAGAATAACCGGCTTGTTTTAATTCTCCCGGGCGCTGCAGCGGCCGGGAGAATTAAACCATTGTTCAAGTTATGGCTGCTTTTTTCAGGATTGAAAATAGTCATAGTGGGGGAGAAGTAATGTTTTTATTAAAAAGAGCTGTAGAGGGGCTTAACGGTTATTTTTTGAAGATTGCCCTACTGTTTACTGTACTGATGATGTTTGTAACTGTTGCGGATGTCTTGATGCGATTTTTTGCATGAACCAATTCCCGGGGTTTTTGAATTAACCCGCTATGCGCTGGCAGTTATTGTTTTCGCTTCCCTTGGATGGAGCCAAATGCATAAGGTGCATATCGCGATTGATCTTTTTGTTTCAAGAATACCGGCTTTATGGCAAACTATCATTGATGTTTTTAATTATTTCTTAGCGACTGTTACCTTTTCCCTGGCCTTCTGGCAGATGTTGGTTTATACCGGGCGTCTTTACAGTTCAGGCCTGGTTACCACTGTACTGCGTGTCCACGTTTATCCGTGGGTATTAGTATCGGCTGTAGGAGTATTGTTTTTTACCCTGGTATTGTTATGTGACTTTATCAATGCCATATACAAGCTATCCAGGAGAGGTGATAATTAATGAGCGCATTCATTCGTTGGAGTTCTTAGTCTTATAGTCCTTTTAGTACTGATATTTTTGCGTATGCCCATTGCCATAGCCATGACAATTATCGGGATTGTTGGTTATTCTTTCGTTGTAAACCCACAGGCAGCTCTTGTCAAACTGGGAACTGATGTCTTTGACAATGCTACGGTTTATTCGCTCAGTGTTATTCCCATGTTTACGTTGATGGGGCTGTTTTTAGGCTCCTCCGGATTGGGGAGACAGCTTTTTGATGCCTTTAATGCCTGGTTTGGCCATATTCGCGGCGGCCTCGCCGTTGCATCCATAGTAGCCTGTGCTTTTTTCTCGGCCGTTTCAGGTTCTGTAATCGGTACAGCTGCTACAATCGGTAAAATTGCAGCACCAGAGATGCTTGCTCGTAGATATAAGGAAACATTGGCTGCCGGCAGCATAGCCGCCGGCGGGACGCTCGGCATCTTAATCCCTCCCAGTTCCGTATTGATTATTTATGGCGCAATTACGGAAGAATCCATCGGGCAGTTGCTGATCGCCGGCATCTTTCCCGGAATCCTAACTGCCTTTTTATTGGCCTTTACGTCCTGGTTACAGGTTAAACTCAATCCTGAGCTGGCCCCTACCGGCGCCCCGGCTCCCTTCCGGGAAAAGCTACGGTTATCAAAGGCTATTTGGCCGATTCCGGTAATTTTTCTCATCTCTATGAGCGGAATATATCTGGGGATATTTACTCCCAACGAGGGAGGGGCCGTAGGAGCCTTTTTATCCTTTCTGTATGCCGTTTTATCCAAACAAATGAATTGGAAGGCGTTCAATGAGTCCTTAGTTGAAACTACCAATATTACAGCGATGATTTTTTTGGTAATCATCGGTGGAGTGCTTTATGGAAACTTTTTGTCGGCTACGAGAATACCTTTAATTATCAGGGATTTCGTCGATGCTATTAATTTGTCCCCTGTTTTGCTGGCTTCATTTATTTTCATATGTTATTTTGTGGCCGGGTTTTTTATGGATGCGATGGCCGTTATCGTTATCTTTACAAATATTTTTTACCCTCTTGTTATTGCTGCCGGTTACAGCGGGATATGGTTTGGAATTGTGACCATCCTGATGGTGAACATAGGATTTATAACCCCACCGGTAGGAGTGGTGAGCATGGTTACCGCTTCGGCAACGAATATTAAGATTGAATCTGTATTTAAAGGTGTTACTCCTTTTTGGATTGCATTAATTGTTGCCACTTTCTTTGTAATATTTTTCCCCCAAGTTGCTACCTTCCTGCCAGGTATGATGAGATAGTATTAGGGAAATCTCTTGGCTGGATGTGGAATGGGAAATCAGATTATAAAAAAAGGCAAATGTACTAAAACAACAAAGTGCTCGGGCAAGAGAAGTAGTTCCCGGGCATTTTTTTATTTGTTCCGGGTTGATTACGAGTAAATTCAATTAAAGATTGCGGTATCGGCCAGTTATGGTTTGATGACATAATAATTGTATAAAATGATACGGCTTAAATAGTGTGATTAAATAGCTTTATCGCAGAAGGCTTACAATCCGGCATCACCGGCATCAAAGTTCAGTTGACAAGGGGCTTCCCATTAGCTAAAATCAATATGCATGTTATTTGCTGGAAGGGGGTAAACAGCTCCTTAAGGGGTTGAGACAAGTATATGCGCTTAGAAAGAACTCATTATTGTGGAATGCTGTCCGCTGAAAATATCGGACAAAAAATTGTTGTGGCGGGCTGGGTGCAGAGCAAAAGGGATCATGGCGGGTTAATATTTCTTGATCTCCGGGACCGTACCGGGATAATCCAGGTAGTGTTTGATAACCAGAAAAATGCTTCTTTTTTTAACGAAGCTGAAAAATTACGCCCGGAGTATGTACTTGCCGTTCAAGGGTCAGTCGCACGTCGTTCGCCGGAAACCGTCAACTCCAGGTTGTCTACAGGGGATATTGAAGTAAATGTAGAGGATTTGGAGGTATTGAACCCGTCAAAAACGCCTCCTTTTTACATTGAGGACGGTATCAATACAGATGAAAACCTGCGCTTAAAATACCGCTATTTAGATCTGCGGCGCCCTGAAATGCAGCGGTCGCTGTTGATTCGCCACAGGACGCTCATGGCCGTAAGAGAGTATTTGGGCAGGCGGGGATTTTGGGAAATTGAAACGCCGATGCTAACCCGCAGTACCCCTGAAGGGGCCCGTGATTACCTGGTTCCCAGCCGGACGTCTCCGGGCAGTTTTTTTGCTTTGCCGCAATCACCGCAGCTGTTTAAGCAGCTGCTCATGATTTCCGGTGCAGACAGGTACTTTCAAATTGCGCGCTGTTTTCGCGATGAAGATCTCCGGGCGGACCGGCAGCCGGAGTTTACCCAGATAGATATTGAAATGTCTTTTTCGACTGTTAAAGATATTGTCATTGAAATCGAAGGACTTGTAAGTCACATTTTTAAAGAGGTATTAAAAAGGGAGGTAGTGGTTCCCTTTGAAATCATTCCTTACCAGGAGGCAATGGAGCGTTTTGGCAGCGACAGGCCTGACAACCGCTTTGGGATGGAGATAGTTGATGTCTCGGAAATAGCCGGCGAGTCCCAGTTTAAAGTATTTCAGACTATGATCCAAAAAGGCGGCGTGGTAAAAGGAATCAATGCCAAAGGAAGCGGTCATTTCAGCCGGAAGGAACTTGACGACTTGACTCAGCAGGTTCAGCGGTGGGGGACAGGGGGTCTGGCCTGGATGATTGTAACCGGCGACGGTTTTAAAACCCCCATTGCCAAGTTCTTTATGCCGGAACAGTTAATGGAGATTCGGTCAAAACTGCAGGCTGAAACGGGGGACCTGCTGCTTTTTATAGCTGATGAACGGGAAACGGCCTTAAAAGTTCTGGGCCAGCTCAGGCTGTTCCTAGCAGAGCGCCTGGATCTTATACCGGAGGGCATAGATAATTTCCTCTGGGTGATCGATTTCCCCCTGCTGGAATATGACCAGGCTGAAGGAAGGTACACTGCAAACCACCACCCCTTTACCGCCCCGCTGGAAGAGGACCTTCCTCTTCTATCAACAGAACCTTTGAAAGTTCGCTCCCAGGCCTATGATCTGGTCTATAACGGGATTGAAGTGGCGGGGGGGAGCCAGCGTATTTATAAAAAAGAACTTCAAGAGAAAATCTTTAACCTCCTGGGGATGAGTTATAAAGAGGCTGAAGAAAAATTCGGGTTTTTTCTCGAGGCTTTTCAGTACGGAATGCCTCCGCACGGGGGGATTGCCTTTGGCCTTGATCGCCTGATTATGCTCATGGCCGGCAAGAAAAGCATCAGGGATGTTATTGCCTTTCCCAAAACGGCCGCTGGAAATTGCCTGCTAAGCGGCGCCCCGGCGCCGGTATCTCCCGGACAGCTCAAGGAATTGCATATTTCACCCATTCCAAGAGATAATAAAGAAAATGAGTAAATAAGTTGAATTTGTGGCAGTTATTTCTTTAATCCTTTGCAGGCTATGGGCAGGTAAAGCTAAAGCTTTAAGAATATCGTAGAAGTTTAAGCATCAATCGGTTAAGAGAGCGCAGAAAAAGCCCTTTGCAAATGGAAATAAATGTTATATTTTGCCTTATTCAATCTTTTTTCTTGCGTATCGATTGAAATTGTGCTATTATTATAACGTTAGGATTTCAAATTAATACCCTGCTGTGCGCGTGCAAAGCCGATTAAGTTTTGAGCTAACACTGATGAAATGGGAGCCTGACTTTACGTGTGGCGCAGAAGCCCCTGGGTTATGGGGACCTGTAAAGCATGTAAGAAGGCACCCACCTGTAGAGGGAGCAGTTCAAAACAACGGCCTACGTCATGGCGGGGTTATTTTGATGATAAAGTCTTCCTTTTCTAAGGGGTGAAAGGGATGTCTATCCAGGAGACACTGCATAAAATTATAAAAGAGGTTAAGGCGGGAACTCACCCCAGCGATATACTTGAGTTAATTGATGATTTAAATGATCAGCAGAGAAAAGAACTTTTCGAACTTCTTTCAGATGAAGAGGCCGCACTAATCATCCAGGAAATGGAGGAGTTTGATCAGGTTTCGCTGTTAAGGCTGCTGACTAAACACAGGGCTTCGGCCATCCTTAAAGAGATGGCGATTGATGATGCAGCCGATTTATTGAGAGAGGTTTCTCCTGAGGAGGTAAAAGAACTTCTAGCGCTGATTGAAGAAGAGGCCGAGGAGATCAGAGGCCTGTTAAAATATCCCGAAGATAGCGCCGGCGGAATTATGACCACTGATTTCATAGCGTTATCAGAGGATATTACCGTTAAAGAAGCAATTATCCGTTTGAGGGAAGTCGCCCCCGAAGCGGAAATAATATACTATGTTTATGTTATTGATTCCCAGACCAAATTAAGCGGCGTTCTCTCTTTGCGGGATTTGATTGCTGCTGAGGATGGAACCTTTCTCAGGGAAATAATGTACCGTAATGTAATAAGCGCTACAGCTGAAATGGACCAGGAGGAAGTTGCCCGTATCGTGGCACGTTATGATCTGCTGGCTGTCCCGGTAGTGGATAAAGAACAGCGTTTACTGGGGATTATTACCGTTGATGATATTATTGATGTAATTGAGGAGGAGGCCACCGAAGATATTTACCGTCTGGCCGGCACCAGCGAGGTAGAAGGGGTAAATATTTTAGAAGCTTCGGTTACTAATATTGCATCTAAAAGACTGCCCTGGCTTCTGCTCAGCCTCCTGGGAGGGCTTTTGTCGGGAAGCGTTATCGGTGCTTTTGAAGCAACTCTGGAGTTTGTCGTGGTATTAGCTGTTTTTATTCCTGTCATTATGGGCATGGGCGGGAATGTAGGAACTCAGGCATCCATCCTCTTCGTTCGCGGTCTTGCTACGGGCGAAATTGAGAAAAGGGATGTATGGCGCTATCTGCTTCGTGAGATAAAAGTGGGTTTAGCCATGGGAATCGTTAATGGAGCCATAGTAGCGGCAGCCACTCTGTTATGGCAGGGAAGACCGATCCTGGGCCTGGTGGTGGGTATCGCTATGTTTATTACGATTACCTTTGCCACTTTGGTCGGCACTCTTGTCCCTATGTTTTTTAATTATTACGGCGTTGATCCCGCTATTTCGGCCGGCCCTTTTGTTACTACCATCAATGATTTTACAGGATTATTAATCTACTTTTATACAGTATCTTTTTTTATCAAATACCTGATGTGAATATTGACCGGCCAATTTCGGGAGCAGTGCAGTTTTTGTATTGGAGCCTGTTGGAATAAGTGTATTTTTAAAACAGCGGCGGATAGAGTTAACCACCGTTCTTATTACCGGACAATTTTAACCGTTTATTTAACATTTATTTTTTAAGCATCAGCGGAAAATGCTGGTGTTTTTTTGTCTATTCTGTTTAAGCCATTCGCCAGGAAATTTTTTTATCCTGAAAAGGTGCCTGATCGTAAAAATATCAGACAGCGAAGGACTTTTTTTGCAGCGCTGGTTTCTTATACTTAAACTAAAATTGAGCTAAAAGGACATCAAGGGGTGGATTAATACAAAAACCTGCCTCTTTTTTTCTTTATTTTTTTAATATTTATTTTTATTCAGGGGAAGGATTTTTTAATTATAAATAGAATAATATACCAAGTGGTACGATGTGGGGTAAAGTGGTTTAAAAATGCAAACTTTACTTCTTGTGTGGGGTGCATTGATGCTAATAGGAGAATACAACCATACACTTGATAAAAAGGGCCGCGTGATTGTCCCATCCCGGTTTCGCGATGAATTGGGGGATACCTTTATTATCACCCGCGGGATGGATAGCTGCCTTTTTCTATATCCTCTCCATGAGTGGAAGAACCTTGAAGCCAGGCTGAAAACCCTGCCTTTTAATAAAGCAGAAACGAGGGCTTTTATGAGAATGTTTTTTTCGGGCGCTTCAGAGGTTGAGGTAGATAAACAGGGCCGTGTTCTCATCCCACCGCTTCTTCGGGAACATTCACAGTTAAAAAAAGATGTGGTGTTTATCGGGGTCTCCAACAGAGCAGAGATTTGGAGCAGGGAAATTTGGGAAGAATATAGTAATAATTCCAGCCAATCTTTTGAACAAATTTCAGAGAAGTTAATGGATTTTCAAATGTAAAAAACTGGAGGCGGCTATGAGCCCTGATAATGATAAAGGGAAATATGTTCATCTTCCCGTAATGTCCGCTGAAGTATTAGAGTATCTGGAACCTGCTCCCGGAAAGACGATGGTGGATGCAACGCTAGGAGGAGGAGGACATGCAGAGGCAATATTGAGGAGGCTGTCACCCGGAGGCAAGCTAATCGGTATTGACCGTGACTGTGATGCTGTTGAGGCATCCCGGGAGAGGCTTTCCTTTTTCGGAGAGCTGTTTTTACCGGTTAAGGCCAATTTTAACACCCTGGCGGGTGTGCTTGGACGATTTGTGCCGGAGGGGATAGACGGCCTTTTGTTCGACCTGGGGGTTTCCTCCTACCAGCTGGATAACGAGGAGCGGGGTTTTTCTTATAAGAAAGATGTCTTTCTGGATATGCGTATGGACCGGGATTTGCCCCAAACCGCTGCGGATCTGCTTCGGGAGCTGCCTCACGGCGAACTGGCAAAGATATTCCGCATATACGGCGAGGAAAAATGGGCAGGCCGGATTGCCTCCTTTATTATTGAACACCGCCTGAAAAAAGGGCCCGTAACCGGCAGTGGAGAGCTTGTAGAGATCATTAAAAACGCCATACCTGCCAGAGCCAGGAGGCGGGGAGGGCATCCTGCCAAACGGGTTTTCCAGGCACTGCGCATTGCTGTCAACAGGGAGCTGGAAAACTTAGAAAACGGCTTAAAACAAGGGGTGAAAGCATTGCGTCCGGGGGGGAGGATAGTTCTTATTTCCTATCACTCCCTGGAGGATAAAATAGTGAAAGATTTTTTTAGAGATTTTTCTCAGAGGTGCATCTGCCCTCCCGATTTCCCCGAATGCAGATGCGGAAGGGTGCCACTGCTTAAAATCCTGACCCAAAAACCTCTCTTCCCTTCACGGGAAGAGTTGGAGACAAATCCCAGAGCCAGAAGTGCACGTTTGAGAGCAGCAGTGAAGATAAGTACCGGATGGTCATGAATACCGGAAGCAAACAGTTCTAAGAGAAATGGCAGGTGAATACAGTTGTTAGTAGCGAAAGAAAAACCAAAATTTACATCCTATCAGGAATGGGGTCTGAAAAGGGGTAATAATCCCTGGCAAAATAGTTATGATCTGCCGCTGCCCAGGGAGAGGAGAATACCTGTCCCAAGGGAAAGCGTGTTGTTATGCGCTATGCTTTTATGTTTAATCATCATCGGCGTTGGGCTTATAACGCAATACGGGAATATTATTGCGGGCAATTACCGTATACACCAAATGCGCAATGAAATAGCACTTTTACAGGAAGAAAATGAGCAACTCCTTCTTGATGTAAAGCGGCTAAGTTCGCTTGATAGAATTGAAGCTATCGCTGCAAATGAGCTTGGTTTGCAATATCCTGAAAAACGCCAGTGGTTGATTCTTTCTGCAGGAAATTAGGCCTGCTGGAGGAAGAGAGGAAAAATGGCAAAGGGAACAACTTCTAATTTACATATTCGCAGAAGGCTTCTGTTTATTTTTATTATTACTGTGATCTGTATGGTTGCCTTAGTTTTCAGGCTTTGCTGGGTACAATTTGTAATGGCGGGGGAGCTGCAGCAGAAAGCATGGGAACAGTGGAACCGCAGTATCCCGACACGCTCATCCAGGGGAACCATTTATGATCGCCATGGGGATCTTCTTGCAGGGAGCGCAACGGTGGAAACTGTAATGGCGCTTCCTGCGCAGGTGACAGACCCGTATTTTACAGCAAAAGCCCTGGCCCCTGTTCTGGAGATGGACGAAGATAGTATTTATGAACTTATTACCCAGGAACGTGCTGCGGTATATGTAAAGAGAAAGATAGATGAAGATACCGCAAAAGAGATCAGGCTTCTAAATTTACCCGGGATAACTTTCACCCACGAAACAAAAAGATTTTATCCTAATGGGAGCCTCTTATCCCAGCTGTTAGGTTTTGTCGGCACGGATCAGGGCTGGGCCGGATTGGAGATATACTATGAGGAGATGCTGAAAGGGCGTGATGGAAACATAGTATTTCCAACGGATAATAAAGGGCGGGAAATCCCCGGCGTTCGCCGTTATATTCCCCCTAAAGAGGGGCTGGATCTGTATTTAACCATTGATGAAACGATACAGTTTATCGTTGAAAGAGAACTTTCCAGGGCAATGATCGAGTATGAACCTGACAGGGTAATGGGGATTGCTGTTAATCCGCACACAGGCGGGATTCTGGCGGCGGCTTCCAAGCCGGATTTTGATCCCAACAATTATAACGATTACGATAAGGAATACTGGAGGCTTTTCCCGGTGACGGATACTTTTGAACCGGGTTCCACTTTTAAACTGGTCACACTTTGTGCTGCTATTGAAGAAAATCTATATAATGAGAACGATCATTTCTTCTGTTCGGGCGCTGCTACTGTGGCCGGGCATACTGTCAGGTGCTGGACTTCCGACACGGGGGGGCATGGTTCAATTTCCTTCCTTGAGGCAGTTCTCGGCTCATGCAACCCCGCTTTTATGAGATTGGGTGAAAAAGTAGGCGTCGATAAATTATTTGAGTATATGCGGGCCTTTGGTTTTGGCAGTAAAGCCGGTCTGGATTATCCCGGAGAAGGAGCGGGTTTGATCTTCAGCCCCGAGCAGGTAGGCCCCCTGGAGCTGGCAACCTCTTCTTTCGGCCAGGGCATATCGGTTACGCCGTTGCAGCAGGTAATGTTTGTTTCGGCAATTGCCAATGGGGGATATCTGATGCGCCCATATTTTACGAAGGAGATCCGCGAGCCGGGGGGAACCGTCGTGGAGCAGAGATCACCTGAAATCGTCAGGCAGGTCCTCTCCAAAGATACTTCTGCGAGGGTAACGCGAATAATGGAAGAAGTGGTAAAGACAGGAAGCGGTATTAATGCTTCCATCGAAGGATACCGCATTGCAGGGAAAACCGGTACTGCACAGAAGGTGGGCCCGGACGGAGCTTATCTCGGGGGAGATTATATACTGTCATTTATCGGTTTCGCCCCAGCGGGAGACCCGCAGATTGTTCTTTATATTGCTGTTGACGGTGCCGGCAGGGGGCCGCAGTGGGGATCGCAGGTCAGCGCTCCTCTCTTTCGGACTATCATGAAGGATGTCCTCTCTTATCTTGAAATATCCCCCACCGAGCGAACGGATGATGAAAATGAACCTTATCTGGTTAAGGTACCCGAGTTAAAGGGTTTGACTGTAGATGAGGCGGGTGCCATGCTTGATACAAAAGGGCTATTAATGAAGCTGGTCGGGAAAGAGGGGATTATCAAAGACCAGGTACCAAAAGCTGGTGCAGAGGTGCCCCTGCATACAAGTATCATTGTATATTTGGAAGACCTTTGGGCCGGAGAGACTGCGGATCGGGTTTATTTGCCCGATTTAAAGGGAATGACTGTAAAGGAAGTAGGTGAAATATTAAGCTATCTTGGTTTAATTATGGAACCGGTCGGTTCTGGAATAGTCGTTGAACAGGAGCCCCTTGCGGAGACCGAATTAGAAACAGGCTCCAAAGTAAAAGTGTACTTTTCTTCCCCCTTGCAGTAGGATATAATATACCAAAGCCTTTATGGTTTACATAACTAAGTCTTCGTGAGAGCATAATATGCGCTAGGAAGTAGTTTTTGCAAGGGCTGCCGCAGCATATTATGAAGGGTAAAAATGGTTTATGCTTTATCCCACTGGAAAGGAGGATGACCTATGGAAATTGCTATGGACTTAAGGGTATTATTAAAGTATCTTAATATAATAAAGGTAGAGGGACCAACGGATTTTCCTGTCCGGGGCCTGGCATATCACTCCAGCCGCGTTCAACCCGGGTTTGTTTTCTTTTGCCTGGGTGGAACCAGAGTTGACGGGCATGAGTTTATCCCTCAGGCTGTAGATGCCGGGGCAGCTGCTGTCGTAATGGAAAAAGATCTTGATATTTTCGGAGCAACGAAAATTCTCGTTTCCAATGTTAGGATTGCCATGGCGGCGATATCCGAGGTTTTTTACGATTCCCCCTCAGGGAAGCTGAGGGTTATCGGTGTAACCGGTACAAACGGGAAAACCACTACAACCCACCTTATAGAAGCGATTTTGTCTGCACATAATGAAAAAACAGGCTTACTGGGAACAATTAAATATAAAATAAACGGGGATAGTTTGCCCGTGCTGGCCACTACACCGGAAGCTCCTGATCTGCAGCGAATGCTGCGTAAAATGGCGGATCGCAAGGTAACATATGCAATTATGGAAGTATCATCGCATGCCCTGGAGCTGAACCGGGTTTCCGGTTGTGATTTTGATATCGCCGTAATGACAAATATTACGGGTGATCATTATGATTTTCATAAAACCCAGGAAAGGTATCTTTCAGCAAAAGCAAAGCTTTTTTCCCAGCTGGGAGGCAGTTTTTTGAAGGGGCCGTTGCCCCGTTTTGCGGTTTTAAACAGGGATGATCCGCACTTTGAGTATTTATTTAGACATTCAACGGTACAATCGATTTCTTACGGTATCAGGAACCCTGCCGATGTTGAAGCAAAAAGTATAGAGGTAAAGGAAGACGGAATAAGTTTTTTACTCTGCTCTCCCTGGGGAACGGAAGAGATCGTATTAAATCTTACCGGTTATTTTAACCTTTATAATGCCCTGGCGGCAGCAACTGTTGCTCTTATCGAAGGGGTTTCGCTATCAACGATAAAAGATGCCCTGGCGGAGATGCGGGGTGTGCCCGGGCGATTTGAGCGCGTCGATCTGGGGCAGGATTTTTTGGTAATCGTTGATTATGCTCATACTCCCGATGGTCTGGATAATATTTTACAGACCGCTAGGGGATTTGCCCGTGGGAAAATCATTACTATTTTTGGCTGCGGCGGAGAAAGGGATAAGGCTAAGAGACCCGAAATGGGGAGGATCGCCGGGACGTACAGTGATTATTGTATCCTGACATCGGATAATCCCCGTGGAGAAGACCCGTGGCAAATTATCCGGGAAGTGGAGTCCGGCCTGCGTGAAAAGAAAGAAACCGGCAGGGGGTACACTGTCCAGCCGAACCGCTATGAGGCAATAAAACTTGGGATAGAACTTGCCAGGCCCCATGATATTGTTATCATCGCCGGAAAGGGGCATGAGAATTACCAAATTTTCAGCGATTATACAATTCAGTTTAGCGACAGGGAAACAGCGGAAGAAATTATCCGCAACAGGCTGAAAAATAAGGTTTAGGGGAAAATAAATGCTTATTACTGTGGAAGAGGTATTAAATGTAACGGGGGGGGAATTGTTGCAGGGGGACCCCGGAGGTTGTTTCTGCGGATTCATTATCGATTCACGTCAGGCAAAAGGAGAAGAGCTTTTTTTCCCTTTACAGGGAGAAAAGGAAAACGGCCATCGCTATATTATCCATGCGCTCAAAAATGGCGCATCCGGTTCCCTGCTCGAGGAACGGTTTATCAGTGATTTTAGATCCGTGGGCTTTCCCGAGGGCAAGACGGTTATCGTTGTTGACGAGAGTTTACGCTGTCTTCAGGAGATTGCCCGCTATCACCGAAAAAAATTTTCACTTCCAGTAATTGCCGTTACCGGAAGCAACGGAAAAACAACGACCAAGGATTTAATTTCCTCCGTTCTATCCATACGGTATAATGTGTTTAAAACCGAAGGCAATCTTAATAATCACATTGGCCTGCCGCTGATGCTCTTAAATTTAAAAAAAGAGCACCGGGCAGCAGTGGTGGAGATGGGGATGAGCGCTCCGGGGGAGATATCTCTGCTGGCCTCTCTGGCAAAGCCTGCCCTGGGTGTAATCACTAATATTGGCGAGGCCCATCTGGGGCTTTTAGGCAGCAAGGAGAATATTGCCAGGGCCAAGGGGGAACTACTGGATGCTATGGGGGCAGAGGGCAAGGCCTTTTTAAACGGAGATGATCTTTTCCTGCGCCGTATGGGGAAGAAATATAAGGGGGAATCTTTTTTCTACGGCTTCCAGGAAGGGGTTAACCTGCGCGCTCTAAACAGTGTAAGCGGTGATTTCGGTTCCCGCTTTGAAGTAACTTTTTCTGACAATGGTGTGGAGACTTTCCGGATTCCTCTTATGGGAAGGCATAATGTTTACAACGCCCTGGCGGCGATTGCCCTTGGTCTGGAATTTTCGCTGGGGATTGATGAGATAAAAGAAGGCCTGAGTAAGAGTGTTGTTACGGGCATGCGCATGGAAAAAAGTCTCTCCAGAAGTGGTTTTTGGGTTATAAATGATTCCTATAATGCTAATCCTACATCTATGAAAGCGGCTTTGCAGTCCTTAAAAGAAACGGCCGGTAAAGCAAGATCGATTGCTGTGCTGGGTGATATGCTTGAACTGGGGGCGGCGGCCGAGGAGGAGCATCTAAAGGTTGGAAAATATTCTGCTGAGCTGGATATTGATTATCTGATTACCGTTGGAAGCCTGGGCGCTATCATAGCACGCGGTGCCAGGAGTGCAGGCTTGCCGACTTCCAGGGTTATTACAGCTGGAAACCACCGGGAAGCTCTGGATTATCTCGATTCTCTTCATCTGACGGGTTCTTTTATTTTGGTTAAGGGTTCCAGAGGCATGCGGATGGAAACTATTGCAAATGAACTGCTGTCCTGATTCAGAACTGGAACCTGAAAGCGCTGGATGCGGCTGTGCCTGTCTTTAATCTTATAAAATAACTATATCAGGGGGCCGGCTTCGTGTTGCCTGTTTATTCTGTAGCCATTATAGCTTTTTTCTTAAGTATTATTATCTGCCCTGTTTATATTAGTTTTTCACGACGTCAGCAATACGGGCAGCAGGTGAGGTCGGATGGCCCGCGCAGGCATTATCGTAAAGCAGGAACGCCTACCATGGGCGGTATTGTTTTTTTGCTATCATTTTTAATCATCACCATTATTTTTGCCCCAAAAACCCCGCTGCTTTTCCTTGCCCTCTTTATTACACTGGGCAATGCTTTTTTAGGCTTGATTGATGATTATCAAAAAGTGGTCCGCCGCCGCTCCCTTGGTTTGAGGGCCAGGGAAAAACTGCTGGGGCAGTTTATTTTTGCACTGTTATTTTATTTTGTATTAGCTTTTTCCGGCCATTCCACAGTCGTTAATATTCCTTTTTTTGCGTTACAACTTGATTTTGGATTGTTTTATCCTTTTTTGATCTTTAT
Organism: Dethiobacteria bacterium; assembly: GCA_050948825.1. Classification (GTDB taxonomy): domain Bacteria; phylum Bacillota; class Dethiobacteria; order DTU022; family UBA8154; genus DUQX01. The sequence goes on from JBMNEO010000006.1 coordinate 75,988, forward strand.
TTTAATGATTGGTTTTTCGAATGCTGTTAATTTGACAGATGGAATCGATGGTCTGGCCGGGGGAACAGCTATCGTGGCTCTATTGGCCTTTCTTTTTATCGCAGCGGTGCAAGGCATTCAGGAAATAGTGTATTTTTGTGGAACGCTAATCGGGGCGTGTTTTGGCTTTCTGGTTTTTAACTTGCATCCTGCCCGTGTTTTTATGGGGGATGTGGGTTCATTATCCCTGGGCACTGCGCTTGCTGTTGTGGCTGTTTTAACAAAGGCCGAGTTTTCTTTAATTATCATCGGGGGCGTTTTTGTTCTGGAAACCCTTTCTGTAATCGTGCAGGTAATATCGTTTAAACTTACCGGGAAAAGGGTTTTTCTCATGAGCCCTCTGCATCACCATTTTGAGATGAAGGGGTGGTCGGAGTGGCACGTGGTAACCGGATTTTGGGCATTGGGTTTTTGTCTTGCAGTGTTGGGACTATTGGAATATACTCCTATTTTGAGGTGGTAGCGAAGTGCTAAATAAAATAAAAGGAAAAAGAGTCCTTGTTTTGGGCCTGGCAAAAAGCGGCCGGGCAGCGGTGCGGCTTTTATTAAAAGCGGGTGCCTCAAGCATAATAGCCAATGATTGCAAACAGTCGGATCTTTTGCAAAAGGAAATGGATGAATTTTCAGCTTATTCGCAGGTAGAAATTGTAGGAGGGGGGCATCCCCAGGCTCTGCTGGAAGGAGTTTCGCTAATTATAAAGAGTCCGGGGATCAATCCGCAGCTGCCGTTTTTAATATACGCACATAACCGGGGCATCCCTGTTTATTCCGAGATTGAACTGGCATATTCTTTTAGTCCTGCACCTATAGTCGGCATTACGGGGACAAACGGCAAGACAACGACCACCTCTCTTGCAGGAGAGATGTATAGCCGGCAGTATTCAGGCGTGCATGTTGCGGGAAACATTGGCTTTCCCCTCTGTCAGGCGGCAGATGAGGCCTCCGAGGGCGATATTATCGTTGCCGAATTGAGCAGTTTTCAGCTTGAGGATACAGACAAATTTAAAGCACACATTGCCGCTGTCCTGAATATAACTGCAGATCATTTGGATTATCACCGCTCATTAGACAATTATATAGCCGCCAAGCGGAAGATACTGGCCAACCAGGGTGAGGACGATTGGGTTGTGCTAAACTGGGATGACCACCAGACCAGGTTATTTAAAAAATATGCCCGGGGAAAGGTCCTTCCTTTTAGCAGAAAGGAAGAGCTCAACCCCGGGGTATGTATCCGGGATAATACAATTGTGGTAAACAGTTATGCCGGGACTTACAAAATTTGTTCTGTGGAAGATGTGAAAATCCCCGGTCTGCATAATCTGGAAAACGCCCTTGCTGCTGCCGGGTTAGCCTGGGCCGGCGGTGTCCAGGCGGAAAACATCGCTCATACGCTTAAAAGCTTTCCGGGTGTGCCCCACCGCATTGAGGACGTGGCGGTGCTCCTTGGGGTTAAGTTTATCAATGATTCTAAAGGAACGAATCCCGATGCTGCTTTAAACGCCCTCAAGGCTGTCCGGGGTCCTAAAATCCTCATTGCCGGGGGGAAAAACAAGGGAAGCGATTTTCAGCCATTCGCAAAGGCGTTGAGGGAAGAAGGTGTGAAAGGACTTATTCTGCTCGGGGAAACAGCTCCACTTTTGGCCTCGGCAGCCCTGGAGGAGGGTTTTAAAAATGTAGAGCTGGCTGCAGGTATAGAGGAAGCCGTCTTGAAAGCATTTTCTTCCGCCTCACCCGGGGATACCGTTCTTCTTTCTCCTGCTTGTGCAAGCTGGGATATGTTTAAGAATTATGAACAGCGGGGAGAAGCATTTAAGTCAGCTGTATATTCGTTAAAGGAAGGCCTTGAAAAAGGATGAAAAGAATTTCCGCAGAACGTGAGTTAAGAAAACAACCGGATTACACTATTTTTTTTACGGTATTAATATTAGCGGGTTTTGGCCTGGTAATGGTTTTTAGCGCGAGCTATATCCCGTCGCTGGAATCCCGGGGAGATGCATTTTTCTTCCTGCGCCGCCAGGCATTTTGGATAATGCTGGGGCTATTGGGGATGATTTTTACAGCCGGCATAAACTACTGGAAATGGCGCAAACTGGCTCCTTTGCTTTTATTCCTAAACTTTTTGCTGCTGTTAATGGTCTTTATTCCCGGAGTTGGGATAGGGGTTGGTGAAGCACGGCGCTGGATCGGTTTTGGAGGATTTCAAATACAGCCTGCTGAATTTACAAAACTGGCTATGATTGTTTTTTCAGCTGCTTTTCTGAGCAAAAAAAGTATCAGGATGGATAATTTCTGGAACAGCAGCTTTATCCCCCTGGCAGTTATGGGATTATCTTTTTTGTTAATTCTTAAACAACCGGACCTGGGGACGGGTCTGGTTGTTGCTGCGGTGGTAGGTGTGATCATTTTTTCTGCGGGGATACCTTATAAGCAGCTGTTTTTTCTATTTATAACTTGTTTGCCGGTGGTACTTTACCTGGCGCTGGGCGCAGAATACCGTATGAAGCGCATTTTTTCTTTTTTGGACCCGTGGGCGGACCCTTTGGAAACGGGATACCATATTATCCAATCCCTTTATGCCCTTGGGCCGGGCGGGCTTTTTGGTGTAGGTTTAGGCCGAAGCCGGCAGAAATTATATTATTTGCCGGAGCCCCAAAATGACTTTATTTTTGCGATCATTGGGGAAGAACTCGGATTCCTCGGTGCGGTGACCATTATGTTGCTTTTCTTTATCCTGTTCTGGAGGGGTTTCAAGACCTCCTTGATGGCACCAGATACCTTTGGAAGCCTCCTCGCTGCCGGGGTAACGGGGATGGTAACAATACAGGCATTAATTAACATCGGCGTTGTAACGGGCTCCATTCCTATTACCGGCATCAACCTGCCTTTTATCAGTGCAGGGGGGAGCTCTCTCTTTTTTACAATGTGCGCAATGGGTATACTATTGAATATTTCACGGTATATCCGCAGTTAAGGGGGCGTAAGCTTGAGAATTATTCTTACCGGTGGAGGCACCGGAGGGCATATATATCCTGCCCTGGCACTGGCACGATATATAAAAAAGGCAGATCCCGGTGCTGAAATGCTTTTCGTCGGAGCAAGCGGGGGTATGGAGGAGAGGATAATCCCCCCCTCCGGATTCAGCCTGACTACCTTAAAAGTAAAAGGTCTTCCGCGCAGGGTTAACTTTTCACTGTTTAAAGCCTTTTACATGCTGGGGAAATCCAGCGCGCAGGCAAAAAAAATCATTGCAGATTTCAAACCGGATTATGTAATCGGAACAGGAGGGTATGCCGCCGCTCCGATTATTCTTGCCGCGCTATCCCGACGTATAAAGGTTATTCTGCACGAGCAAAATGTAATCCCCGGGTTAACAAACCGTTTTCTTGCCCCTTTTGTTTACAGGGTATGCCTTTCTTTTGAGGCTTCAGGGAAGTACTTTTTAAAACAATCCAACCTTTGCCTGACCGGCAATCCTCGCGCCAGTGAAGTAGGTCAGATTAGTAAAGCAACCGCCAGAAAAATATTGGACATGGATCCGGAGCTGCCCTTGATACTGGCAGTAGGGGGCAGCCAGGGAGCTGCCAGGCTTAACCAGTGCATGCTGGATTTTTTATTCAAAGCTGCGGGCACAAAAAATTTTCAGGTGCTCTATATCACGGGGGAAGCGTATTATGAAAAGGTGACCTCCAGGTTAAAAGACGGACGTCTGTTTGAAATATATGGTTCCCGGATAAAAGTGCTTCCCTATCAGCGGGAGATGACCCTGGGGCTTGCAGCCGCCGATCTGATCGTGACCAGGGCGGGAGCCACAACACTGGCGGAGATAACGGCGCTTGGCATCCCGGCAATAATTATTCCCTCGCCCAATGTCGTTCATAATCACCAGCTGATCAATGCCCGGGAACTCTACGATAGGGGAGCAGCCGTGCTCGTTGAGGAGCATCAGTTAAACGGAGAGGTATTAAGGAATAATATTTTTGCCCTGCTTAACGACCCCCGCAAACTGGGTCTAATGGAGAGAAACAGCAGGGAGATGGGTTTTCCGGAAGCGGCGTATAATATTTATAAACTTATGACATCTTAAAATAATAGTGGACAAGTATAATAATCACGTTGCTTTTATAAGCTGCATAACATATAGTATGAAAAAGGGTTCCAACAAGGGTTAAAATATAATTGGGGCGTAACGGATCAAAAAGAATTGATCAGTGCCGATCGGAGTGTTGCAGGTGGATTGGAAAAAAGAGCTGGCCAAAATACTAAGTAAGCCCCCTCTGGTTAACGAGCCAATGTCCTTACATACATCTTTGCGCATTGGAGGTCCTGCGGAAATATTTGCAGAGCCGCAGACTTATGATGAGCTGCGCAATATACTTCAGCTGGCTTGTGAGCACAATCTTACCCTCTTTGTCCTCGGTCACGGAACAAATTTGCTGGTCAAAGATGAAGGCATTAGGGGTATAGTATTGAGCTTGCATGATCTTTCTTCCGGCTGTTCTTTTTTTGATCATCGGGTTAGAGCCGGCGCGGCGGTATCTTTGTCGAGGCTTGTCAGGGAAGTCGCCGAACGAAGCCTTAAGGGACTTGAATTTGCGGCGGGAATTCCCGGCAGCCTTGGGGGTGCATTATATATGAATGCCGGGGCCTTTGGCTCTTCTATAGGTGAACTGGTGCGCGAAGTTGTTACCCTTGATTATCAGGGCAATTACCGGGTAAGAACCCTGGAAGAACTGGATTTTTCCTACCGTTGGAGCTCTTTCCAATCAGAAAAGGTTATTATACTGGAAGGGGTTTTGGAGTTAGAACAGGGCAGGAGCAGCGAAATTAAAAGACGTATAAGCGAAAATCAGGAGAAGAGATGGGCCAAACACCCTCAACTGCCGAGCGCCGGCAGTGTTTTTCGCAACCCCCCCGGAAATATCGCCGGCAGGCTGGTTGAAGGGGCGGGATGCAAAGGAATGATAGTAGGAGGGGCTGAGGTTTCACCTCAGCATGGGAATTTTATTGTAAACAAAGGGAATGCCTCTGCCGCAGATGTTTTAACCCTGATCAATCTGGTAAAACAAAAGGTTAAGGATTTCTATGGATTGGAATTGGAGCTGGAAATAAGGGTTATTGGAGAAAAAGGCAGTGAATAGGGGAGAAAAGGGAATGGGAATGTTTATTATTAACGGGGGAAATAAACTTCATGGTTCCCTCTTTGTTAAAGGAGCAAAAAATTCCATGCTGCCGATTATGGCTGCCTCAGTGCTCAACAGCAGTAATGAAAAGATTGATCTGTACAATATTCCCGATATCTACGATATGCATGTGATGAAAAAAATCCTGCAATTTCTTGGAGCGGAGGTCCAATTCGAAAGCAATACATTACAGATTGATGTTAAGAATCTGGATAGCTACAATATTTCCGATGATCTAATGAGGGAGATGCGTTCCTCTATCTTTCTTATGGGACCCCTTTTGAGCAAATTGGGAAAAGTTCGGGTAACTTACCCCGGCGGCTGCTCCATTGGCCCCCGCCCTATTGACCTGCATTTCAAGGGCCTGGAGGCGATGGGTGCTGTAATACGGGAGGAAAATGGGGCGATTACCGCTTCTGCACCCAGGCTTACAGGAACGGAGATCCATCTCGATTATCCCAGCGTGGGAGCTACGGAAAATCTGATGATGACCGCTGTACTGGCAAAGGGAAAAACTGTTATTCATAATGCTGCAAAGGAACCGGAAATTGTGGACCTCCAAAATTTTTTAAATGCCATGGGCGCCCGGATCAGGGGGGCGGGAACGGAGACACTGCGCATTACCGGTGTGAAAGAACTGGGAAATTGTTCTTACAGAATCATACCCGACAGAATTGTAGCAGGGACCTATTTAATGGCAGCAGCAATTACCGGGAGCAATCTGCTCGTAAAGGGTATTATTCCCGCTCATTTGGATGCGGTGGTTGCTAAAATGAGGGAGGCCGGAGTTGTTATCGAAGCTGCTGATGATAGTCTGGAGGTAGTACAAAGCAATCTTAAAGCTGTAGAAACCCTGCGCACACTTCCTTATCCCGGTTTTCCAACTGATCTGCAACCTCAGATGATGGCTTTACTTACCCTCGCTAAAGGGGATAGTACCATCATTGAAAGCGTGTTCGAGGCCCGTTTTAAGCATGTGGATGAGTTGAACCGCCTGCGTGCAAATATTATTGCAGACGGTAGAACTGCCCTGGTAAGGGGAGTTAATAAGCTTCGTGGGGCAGAGGTGGATACAACCGACCTGAGGGCGGGAGCAGCGTTAATCCTGGCCGGACTTGCTGCTGAGGGGACCACGGTAATTAGGAATATCCAGCATATAGACCGCGGCTATGAACGTATAGAAAATGACCTGAAAAAAGCAGGCGCCGATATTGAAAGGGTATAGATGTTGCAATAATACCATATCTTATGTAATAATAAAGCAGTACGGCTGAGTCCATTTGTTTTTTTTGCTTATTGCAACAGGGGGTTGTAGTTAATTTGGAAAAACCTCATAACGTGTATTCTTTTGGCCGTCATGAGCTTATAACGGAGCGAAAGACGGCCAGAAAAATTAAAAACAGGCTGATACTGATCTTTATTTTTATTCTGGCGATCCTCTCCCTGCTTTTATTTATGCGCTCTCCTATGTTTACTATTTATGAAATATCCATTGATGGGGCGGACAAGATATCCCTTGAGGATATCCGGGCAACGATAGGCATAAGGGAAGGGATGAATATCTGGAAAATAAGCCCCCCGGAAATCAAGAGGCGTATTTTAACCATACCAAGGATTGCCGATGTTAAAGTGGAAAGGTTATTACCGGATAAGCTGAGCATTGTGGTGAATGAAAAGTATCCTATTTTGCTGGTTCCATATCACGGTTACTATCTAGAACTGGCTTCCGATGGTATCTTTATTGGGATAAAGGATACTTATGAGGGTGAACTCCCCCTGGTCAACGGGTTGCTCTGGGGGGCGATGGATGTGGGAACCGGTATTCCCGATAAGCCCCGCAGTGAAATAATCGACGTATTCTTAGAAGCACTTGATCTTAACCCTGCTTTACCCCTAGCTGAAATAAATGTAGAAGAACTGCAAAATACAATTATTTACACCCGGGAGGGGCTGGAGGTATGGCTGGGAAATAGTGAAAATCTGCCGGATAAGCTCCAAATATTTGAAACGATTTATTACCGGTTGCTTTCTACCGAAGAGGATTTCCTTGAGGGATACCTTGATCTGAGGGTTCAAGAAGCACCGGTATTCAAACCAATTATAAAATAATTTTTAGCCTTAAAAGGAAATATATTAAAAATGTGGAATATGTAATTTAAATGAGTAATTTGGGAGGCCCGTACCTTAGGGGGTGTGATATTGACTAGGAGAGATATCGTTGCAGGAATTGACTTAGGAACTTCCAACGTAAGAGTAATAGTAGGCGAAATTACAGTTGATAATACAATTAATATTATCGGTGTGGGGACAAGCCCTTCTGAAGGAATTAAAAAGGGTGTCATTATTGACCTGGAACGCACTGTCCAATCTATAGCGCAAGCTGTAAGCGAAGCCGAACGAATGGTAGGAGCTAAAATAGGGCTTCTAAATGTTGGAATCGTAGGTTCCCAAATCGGATTGATCAATAATAGCGGGGTCGTTGCAGTAGCCAGAGAAGATAAGGAGATAACCGAGCAGGATGTGGAGAGGGTACTGCAGGCAGCAAGGGTTATAGCTCTCCCTCAGGACAGGGAAATAATTGATGTAATTCCCCGGGAATTTATTGTTGACGGCTATGATGGCATCCGGGATCCGGTAGGCATGCTGGGGGTGCGGCTGGAAGTGGAGTCGATGATTATTACCGGTGCCATGACTTCTTTAAGAAACCTTTTACGTTGTTTAAATATGGCCGGCCTTCAAGTAAACGCTCTTATATTAAATTCACTGGCTAATGGAGAAATTTGCCTCTCCCGCGATGAAAAAGAGCTTGGTGTTTTTTTAATTGACCTGGGAGGCGGGACTACAGAAGTTGCGCTTTTTCAGCAAGGAGGGTTAAAAGATCTTTCTGTTTTACCGGTGGGTGGGGACCATATAACCAATGATCTCGCCGTAGGGCTCAGAATTACATTTCAACTTGCTGAAAAGCTCAAATTGGAACGTGGCTTTGCACTGGCGGAGCTGGCTTCCGACCGGAATGACATTGAGATAGAGGGTATTAGCGGCAAAGAAAAGCGCACCATATCTTCCAGGGAGCTTTATTCTTATATTGAGCCCCGCTTGCAGGAGATATTTTTGCTATGCAGGCAGGAGATGGCGCGTATGGGTTATTCAAATATGCCTCCCGCAGGTGTTGTTATTACCGGGGGGGTTTCTCTCATGGGAGGGATTATTGAACTGGCGGAGAACACTTTTCAATGTCCGGTACGCCTGGCTCAGCCGGAATACCTGGGGGTAAAAAGCCCTATCTATTCAACAGCTGTAGGCATTATTCACTATGTAAACCGGAACCAGGCTTACGGAAGAATAATAAAAAGCCCTGAAAAAAAAGGAAGGTTTTTTCATGACCTTTGGCAGCGCATCAGGGCTTTTATCGCTGATATATGGGAATAACAATTTTGGGGATATACCGTTAACCCGCAGGGAGGTCTAAAGAAAAATGAACATTGATTTTGAAATAGAAATGGAGCCTTTTGCCCATATTAAAGTAATTGGAGTAGGCGGAGGCGGAAGTAACGCCGTTAATCGTATGATTGATGCAGGGCTGAAGGGAGTTGATTTTATTACTATCAATACCGATGCCCAGGCACTTGAGTATGCAAAATCGAGCACCAAATTACAGATTGGGAGCAAACTTACGGAAGGTCTTGGTTCCGGTGGAAATCCTGAGATTGGGCAAAAGGCCGCAGAAGAGAGCAGGGAAGAAATCGAATCCGTAATAAAAGGTTCGCATATGCTTTTTATTACCTCCGGCATGGGAGGAGGTACCGGAACCGGAGGGGCTCCTGTTATTGCGGAAATTGCAAAAAGCCTCGGTATTTTAACTGTGGGTGTCGTAACCCGTCCTTTTTCCTTTGAAGGGCGCCGGCGGGCGGAACAGGCCGATAAAGGCATAAAAACACTAAAGGAGAAAGTGGATACATTAATTGTTATTCCCAACGATAAGCTTCTTCAGGTAGTGGATAAGCGCACTCCTTTACTTGAAGCTTTCCGTATTGCCGATGATGTGTTAAGGCAGGGTGTCCAGGGAATTTCAGATCTAATTGCCATCCCCGGTTTAATTAACCTGGATTTTGCTGATGTGAAGGCGATCATGCAGGATACAGGGACTGCACTGATGGGCGTAGGTGTTTCCAGCGGGGAAAACAGCGCGATAGAGGCTGCAAAAGCAGCTATTTTCAGCCCGCTGCTGGAGACTTCCATTGATGGTGCCCGGGGAGTTTTGATTAATGTAACGGGAGGTACCGGCCTCAGTTTATTTGAGATCCATGAGGCAGCCGAAACGGTTGCCGAAGCTGCCGACCCGGATGCCAATATAATATTTGGCGCTGTAATTGATGAAAGTTTCAAGGAAGAATCTCGGGTTACGGTAATAGCCACCGGTTTTGATAAAAAAGAGAAACTAAATAAGAAAGAAAGTAATTATACCCCGCACCAGGGATTTAATGATAACGATATTGATATCCCTGCTTTTTTGAGGCGCCGGAGGGCGGGCAATTAAAGAAGCAGCATGAGGCAGCACGATGGAATTTAAGGAAATGGCTGTCAGCGATGTAAAACAGGTGTTAAATTTTTATTATGAGCTGGCTTACTATCTAAAGGATGAGACCGGGGATGTTTATTTTCATTTTGATTTATCAAAAGAAACCGGGTTAGAAAAAAAACTCAGAACATCGATCGGCAAGGCGGATTTTATTACCTTCGTGGCCAGGGAAAATGATCGGGTTATCGCATTTATTTCGGGTGAGGTCAGGGATTGCTTTTTACCGATCTCTGTTGTTGAAAAAGTTGGTTATATTTGTGGTGCCTTTGTATTGCCGGGGTATCGCAATAAAGGAATAATGAGAAAATTAGAAAGTATGCTGTTGAAATATTTTAAATCGCGGGGTCTATCCTATATCGAGCTGAATGTAATGGCGAATAATGTGCCGGGGAAAAGAAGCTGGGAGTCGCTGGGATATACTTCTTTTCGCGAACAGATGAGGAAGAAAATCTAAAGTATAGGGATTTCTTATTAAATATTATTCTTAGCGGTGAAGGCCGGGGATTTTTCCGGTCTTTTTTCATGGCAATTTTTACTTCCTTTAAAAAAGTGAACAACCGGGTTAGCCCTAACATACACTAATTCTATGGGAGGAAGGGAATCCGTGAGTTGAATAATGCTTCAGCGTTAGGGTTAGCTGTTAATTCTTTTTGAAAGGAGAAGTAAAAATTGGTAAGAGATCGTCTTGAAGGTTTTGAATTGCCGCCTCAGTGGTCAACCATGCGCGAGGCAGCACGGCTTGAACTGGAGAAAGGAAAACGTATTATTCACATGGAGAAAGGTGATTACGGTTCGCCTGAATTCAAAATGCCCCGGGAATCGTTGGAGGCGATGGATACACTGCTCAAAAGGCAGGGGTATGTTCGTTATTCGCCGGGAGCCGGCCTCTGGTCATTGCGGGAAGCCCTGGCAGAGGAGATGGCCGGCAGGGGGAGGGCCACCATGCCGGAAGAAATTGTGGTGACGCCGGGTGCAAAGTTCGCCATTGCAGCTACTTTCCTGCTGTTCCTGGAAAAAGGTGATGAGGTAATTATGCCGGATCCCGGATATCCACCGGATGAATTCTGGGCAAGGTATATGCAGGCCGAAATTAAATACTATACTTTTCGTGATCCCCGTCAGGTGGATACGGAACAGCTCGAAAAATTAATTACTCCACGGACAAAACTGGTCATTATAAATACTCCCCAGCGCCCTAACGGGCAGTTGATCGAGAATCTCGAAGAGATCGCAGCGGTGTTAAGCAAATATCCCCAGATCGTTGTTGTCTCCGACGAGATATTTTCAAAAATAGTATATCATCCCTGTCAGCACCGTTCAATTTCTATGTATCCAGATTTGCACGACCGTACCATCGTTATTGACACTTTTTCCAAAAGCTATGTCATGACAGGGCTGCGTATTGGCTGGCTTACTGCACCCGTTAATCTGGCCAAAAAGTACGATATTCTGCTTCAAAACAGCTGCACGAATGTATCTACTATTATTCAAGAGGCAGCTCTTGCTGCTTTGCAGGTGCCGCCGGATTACAGCGAGAATCTCCTTGCAAATTTAAGGCGCAAGCGGGACCTGGCCTTTAACATCCTTTCCGGTTGCAAGCAACTCCAGGTGGATAATGCTCAGGGGTCTTTTTACCTCTTCCCGAAGTTGCCCGAAGGCCTGACCGATCAGGGCGCCGTAGATGAGCTTTTAAAATATGGCATAGCTGTAGTTCCCGGTTCTGCTTTCGGCCCCGGCGGGGCGGGTCATATCCGACTCACTTTCAGCCTGGAAGACGACATACTGGCCGAAGGGGTCAGAGAGTTGACGAAAATAATTGAGGGAATCGCCGGTTAGGATACGCCGCGGGGAGGTATAGGTCATAATGCTTAAGAAAAAAGTTTCCCGGGAAAAAGACGGGTTCCCAGGACAAAAAGGCGCTTTCTATATTGACTGGATGAAAATTTCCGACCTCCGGCAGATAATACGTCTGGAAACTGCTTTTTTCCCTGAGCCCCTGACCCTCTTTAAGTTGATAAGATACTGGTTAATGCCGATTACTTATTATATTGTCATCAGAGACGGCCGCAAGGTTGTAGCCTACATAGGCTTTCAGATGTTTGGCCCGGCCGCACATACTATCAGCATGGGGTCCCACCCCGGTTACAGGCGTCAGGGCCTGGCAGCCCTTGTCCAGAGGACTGCCGATCGCGCTGCTAAAAATCGAGGGGCGTCATGGTTTACCGGAGAGGTTCGTGTTTCAAACGTTCCGCAGCTGTTATTTCTCAAAGAAATTGGGTGGATCGAGGTGGGTACTTCTCCCAACTTTTTCAGTAATGGAGAAGATGCTATTGTTGTCTGGAACTGGTTATGATATGAAATGAAGAGCTTTATTGTGGGGGCTATTAAGAGGGTTATATCAGCTCTTCAGTTTCCCGGCTTACTATAGTTTCTTGGACCACTTGCGCTCTTTTAAATCAAAGAGGGTGTTTGTTTATGCAGTGTCAATACATAAGGCCTGCATGGGCTGAAATAGACCTGGATAATCTGGCTTACAACATCAGGCAAATTCGTTCCTTTATAGGACCCGATGTAAAAATGATGGCAGTTGTAAAAAGTGACGCTTATGGGACAGGGATCCCGGGGGTGCTGGACACTTTTTTGGAACATGGTGTGGAAATGTTCGGCGTGGCAATTTTGGACGAAGCGCTCCTGATCAGGGAAAAAGGCGTGCGAATGCCCATACTTGTTTTTGCATATACCCCTTTTGAATATTCGGACCTGCTCGTTGAGTACGATATTTCTCAGACCGTTTACTGTAAGGAACAGGCTGCGGCAATCTCTGCGGCGGCGTCCAGATTAAAAAAAAAGGGGCGCATCCATCTCGAGATTGATACGGGGATGGGGCGTCTGGGATTTCTTCCCTCCAATGAATCGGTTAAAACAATCAAGGAAATAGCAGAGATGCCGAACCTGGAGCTGGAAGGTATTTATACCCATCTGCCCCTGTCAAATGAAAGAAATCCGGATGGAATTAGCTTTACGGAGCATCAATACCGGGAATTTTGTTTGCTGGCCAATAAGCTCGAGGCTGAAGGAATCAATATTGCGTTAAAGCATCTTTGTAACAGCCTGGGAACGCTCTATTACAGAAAAATGCATCTGGATTTGATCAGGGCGGGGATAATTCTCTACGGATCTTATCCCCATTTTCAAAATGTTTTGCCCTTGAGGCCGGTTATCTCATTAAAAACAAGAATCGGCTCGATCAAAAGATTGGGGGCAGGTAAGAATGTAAGTTACGGAAGGCAGTATGTCACCGGGAGAGAAACAACTATTGCGACTCTTCCTATAGGCTATGGAGACGGATACAGCAGGATGTTGAGCAATAGAGGCTGGGTATTAGTAAACGGCCGGCGTGCCCCGGTAATCGGTTCTATATGTATGGACCAGAGCATGATCGATGTAACCGATATCCAGGAGGAATGCCGGATAGGGGACGAAGTTGTTCTCTGGGGAAGGCAGGGGGAAGGCGAGATCGCGATCGAAGAAATATCTAAAGCCGCCTGTGGTTTTATCAATTATGAATACATGGTTAACTTAAGCAGGAGGGTCCCCAGGGTTTATAAAAAAGGGGGGGAAGTGGTGCAGGTTTTGGGTGGTCTTCTTAATGCTTGAGCCGTTTCATTAGGGACCTTGTTGTATAACTGTGGGATAGGGGAGATAGTTATCATCAGAAATTTTTTCTTTGCTTTTTAGCTCTTTACCCTCATAAACGAGTTTCCAGACCTCGACCCGGTAACCCGGGACGCCTTCGATTATTTCCTTCTTCCCGGGAGGTAATTCGGGGTTGGTCTGGTATTCTGTCGGAGATTCGAAAGTTGCCAGGATTTTAGTATTGATCTCTACCCGCTCTTTCATCTGCCCGCCGAAGAAGCTGAAGGTCAGGGTATCATCTTCAACCCGGGGGCTGATTAAAATATAGTGTTCCTTATTGTTACGAAGCTTCAAATCACGCATATTATAGGCGATCGTCGCATCTCTGCCGGGGTCTATATAGGGGACAGTAAGCTGGTGATGATGGCGTTCGATTACTTCCAGATTGGCAAGCAATGCGGCGTTGTAGAGCGTGCTCGAGATCTGGCAGAGGCCGCCGCCGAACCCGGGCACCAGCCGGTTGCCAACGATGATCGGTGCTTCCCTGTATCCTTTTTCAGCTGTTGTATCCCCGAAAAAGGCATTTAATGACAGCACTTCTCCAGGGGCAAGGAAATAATTATCCAGAAGTGTTGCTGCAAGTTTAATATTATGAACACGGTCTGTATTTTTTGGATCGAAGCTGGTTGAAAAGGAACTCATGAGTGTTACGATACCTTTTTCCTTTAAGGACAAAGCAGTAATTTGGGGCGGTATTTTATCATAGGGTATTTTAATCATCAAGGGTATATCCGGGCAGGAGAGATTTTGCTCTAATTGCCGGGCAAGATTTTCTCCTTTAATCCGGTAACCGTTTTTTTCTGGAATGATTTTAACCTCGTTACCGTCACTGTTGATATAAAAGTATGCATCTTCAGCTTCTGAATTGAAGGCTTTCTCAAGGTAAGAGATTACCTGTGAAAACTTGCGATTGTCAACCCAATAGCGAAAGGGGATATAAACCCCTTCCCTTGTTATCTTTAAACGGTCATAATAACTCCAGGGCCATTTTTTCTGCCGGCCATGGGCGTGGGCAGCAGAAAAAATACCTTGATAATCAAGGACGATGCCTGTTTCCTCCAGGGCAGCTGTGATCGCTCTGCCTTCAGGCCCGATAAAAGTAAGATCGGCATCGCGCAAAATCATTTCAACTTCCCGGGGAGTCTTTTGACCCAAATGGATGTTTTTTATATAGACGCCGGGGTAAATCCTTTGCTGATAGTAAAGGTAATCGGTTAGCAATAACAGGATAATCAGGCTAAGGAATAAGTGGTGGTTTTTTATAAAATACCTTTTGAAACCCTTCTGGGGGAAAAGTAACAATGCCATCACCATTTTAAAATTTATAAAAAAACATAACCCGGTATACGTTATAAGTATACGTTTCAATAAATATATTCAGAAGTATTTTTTTTACTGACTAACCTAGCAGTGGGAAAACCGGTTTCCGGACCACTTATTTTTAATATTCTGCTCTGCAGGTATAACTACACCCCCGCTAACATAAAAAACAGCGGGGTGCTTTTTATGCAAATTAAATCCGGATATCTCCAGGTCCTGCTTGCGTCAATTATCTGGGGAACAGTCGGTGTTTTTGCTCGCTGGAGCTGCCTGACACCGTTGGAACTGTCCTTTCTTCGGTTATTTTTTGCCCTTATTGCTCTGTTTTTTTGTCTTCCCAAAAGGCAAAATTTTACGGTGTTTTATTTAAAAGATTGCCTGATAATCGGGCTTGCAGGCACGCTATTTGTTGTTGATTGTCTATTTTTTTTCCATGCTTTGCAGTTAACCACGCTGAGCAATGCGGTTTTTCCATATTCTTTGCAGCCGGCATTTGTTGGTTTGCTTACCCCGTTGTTCTTAAAAGAAAGGATAGAACTGAAATTTCTTTTAGCTTTTACTCTTTCCCTCGTGGGCCTGGGGATACTTCTTTTCCCATCTATGATAAATCTGTCCTACGCAGATTTGAACGGGTTAATCTTGGCACTTGCCGGGACCTTCTGTTTATCAGTAATAACCCTGTTGACCAGGCTTGTTGATATTAATACATACCTGTTCGTCTTTTACGAAATGTTGGTCGCCTTTCTCTTGCTGATGCCGTTTATAAAGGTGCAAAGTTCGCTTGTTCTAAATAATTGGCTTGCTGTTATTACAATCGGCGTAGTGCATACAGCACTTGCTTATGTTTATTACTATGAAGGTTTAAAAAAAGTAAAGATTCAATATGGCGTTACTCTTGGTTACTTTGTTCCCGTGGTAGCTTCTTTAGCGGGGCTATTTTTATTTAAAGAGGCGATATCTATCTTTACCATTGTGGGTGGGCTGCTGATCATTATCAACGGTACCATCGTGATCTTTATGGCCAATTAGTATATCAACTAGCTTTTTTACCTTGCTGCCAAATTGTAACAAATTTTTAATGCTGTTCCCGTTATAATGAAGATAGCGGATAATATCTAAAGGATGTGTAAGCGCAGGCGGGGGAATGTATATTGATCTAATCTTAAGCTTAAATATAGTTGTAAATTTTTTTTTGCTCTGGTTAACCGGTTTGATTACGCATCAAAGGACAACTCTTCTCAGGCTGTTCGCGGGATCTGTTGCCGGTGCGGCATATCTTCTCGTGTTGTTTATTCCAATCCGGCTGCTTTTTTTTATCGTCTCCGGGAAAATAATACTTCCTTTGCTGATGATTCTTTTTTCCTTTCGGCCGCGAAAACCAATACAGGCTGTTATATTGTTCATCGCTTTTTATTTGTGTTCTTTTGCCATGGGCGGCCTTGTTTTTGCTTTTAGCTTATGGGCGAAGTTTCCCCTGGATTTCTACCGGGGTGTTTACAACCTTCCAGCACCTTCAATCAAATATCTGTTTTTTTCAGGAGCTTTACTTTTTTTATTGGTCCGCTGGTTGCAGCCTATTTTGCTGGAAAAACTAAATTTTTATCTTCCGACAACCGCGCTGGAACTGGAGATAGATTTCTGCGGAAAAAATAAAAAGCTGGCTGCCTTTTTAGATACCGGGAATATGTTGAAAGAGCCTTTTTCCGGTCTGCCGGTTGCTGTGGCGGCCTATCCGACCGTAAAAGAATTGCTTCCGCAGGAAATATGCCATGTGCTCAGCAATGGTCACATGGATTGGACTCAATTGGAAAAAGCATTAACAAGTGTAAGTGCTGCATCTGTTTCAAGATATTGTCTTGTGCCATATCGCTCCCTTCACGATGAAGGTTTTCTTTTGGGATTTCGGCCAGAAAGGGCGGCGTTATGTCAGGGAAGCAGGGTTTATAAGCTAAAAGATGGTATAATAATCGGAATTCAGCGGGAAAAAGATGACTTCCCGACAGAACATGAAGTGTTGCTGCCGCTGGAGGCCTGGCGTTCCGCTGACGTTAGAGGGCTGGTCTAATGAAAAACGTATTACCTGGAAAATGGAGAATAAGATATTACTTGTTGTATTTTAGCCGCAGGCTTGGTTTTAACTACGGCAGGTTAATATATTATGTTACGAATAACAAAGCTTTACCGCCACCTCTTTCTCCTCCAGAGGAAGCTGATTTATTGGAACGTCTCAAGGCAGGGGAAGATAAGGTGAGAGGGACGCTTATAGAGCGCAACCTGCGTCTCGTTGTTTATATTGCACGAAAATTTGAAAATACCGGCGTAGCGGTTGATGATCTGGTATCGATCGGCACGATTGGTTTAATTAAAGCAGTAAATACCTTTGATCCGCATAAAAAAATAAAGCTGGCTACTTATGCTTCCAAATGTATTGAAAACGAAATATTGATGCATTTAAGAAGGAATAATAAGCTCAAAGTAGAGATATCCTTCGATGAGCCCCTTAATGTAGACTGGGATGGCAACGAGCTTTTGCTCTCCGATATCCTGGGCACGGAAAACGACCTTGTCATCCGCGACCTGGAGGAAGAAGTAGATAAAAAATTACTATATATGGCAATGGAAAAGCTCTCCCAAAGGGAAAGGAAAATTATGCAGCTGAGATTTGGGCTGAAAGACGGGCACGAAAAAACGCAAAAAGAAGTAGCGGAGCTTCTGGGTATCTCCCAATCGTATATTTCGCGCTTAGAAAAACGTATTATTAAAAGATTAAAAAAAGAAATCAAAAAAATGGAATGAAATTCTTCACAGTATAAAAAAAAATTGCGGGGAAATACTTTTAATAGAAGAAAAGGCTCAGCTTCTAGATGGGTTCAGGCGGGAGGATTCTGCATTGAATAAAGTTGAAATTTGCGGAGTGAATACAGCCAAGCTACCTGTGTTGAACAACAAAGAAATGCGAAAAATGTTTGTGAGAATGCTGGAAGGTGATAAAGAGGCCCGTGAAAAACTGGTAAACGGAAACCTCAGGCTTGTCTTGAGTGTTATTCAGCGTTTCAATAACAGGGGAGAGTTTGTCGACGATCTTTTTCAGGTTGGCTGTATTGGTTTAATCAAAGCAATTGATAATTTTGATCTTAATCAGAATGTCAAGTTTTCAACTTATGCTGTTCCGATGATTATTGGGGAGATTCGCCGTTACTTAAGGGACAATACCCCTGTTAGAGTAAGCAGATCTTTAAGGGATATTGCTTACAAGGTTTTGCAGGTGAGGGATCAGCTGGCCCACAAGCATTCAAGGGAACCAACTTTAGAGGAAATTGCAGCTGAACTGACGGTGAGCAGAGAGGAGATTATCCTAGCGCTTGACTCTATACAGGAACCGGTTTCTCTTTTTGAACCTATTTATCATGACGGCGGGGATCCAATTTATGTAATGGATCAGATTAGCGATGAAAAAAATCAGGATGAAAAATGGATGGAGATTATCTCCATCAAAGATGCTTTACAAAAATTGAACGACAGAGAAAAATTAATTTTAACGCTGAGGTTTTATCGGGGAAAAACGCAGATGGAGGTTGCCGATGAAATTGGGATTTCACAGGCGCAGGTTTCCCGTCTGGAAAAATCCGCATTAGGGCAGTTAAAAAAACATATTCAATAAAAAGGAGGGACGAATCGTGAAAAGATATTCTCATAAATGCAGATTATTGCTGACGCTTTTATCTTTGAGCCTGATGCTTTTTTGTTTCTCCTTTAGCTTTGCATCCCGCAGCGGGGAAGTGATATTATCTTACAACATGAGCAATTTGGAACGCGGGAGTGTTTCGGAAATAATGCAGGGAAACGGTTTTCAGTTAAATGATCATGTTACTTTGATGGTTTTTTAGGGTAGCCGCAAAAAGCGCGTTTCTTTACAATTTAGTTATTTCCTCTAAGAAAATTCCGGGTGGAAAACTCCGGAATTTTTTTGCTATGAAGTTTTAATAAAGTATACTATAATAATAGATGTGGAAAGTTTTGTAAGGGAGTGTTTCAAATGGCCCGTTTAAGCGATTTAAGGGATAGAGATGTGATCAATGTTTCTGACGGGAAAAGGCTGGGAATAATCTCGGATATAGATCTGGATTTAGAAAACGGAAAGATTAGAGCGATAATTTTGCCGGGTGCAAGCGGCTTTATGGGTGTAATCGGCAGGAAAAACGATCTGGTAGTGCCCTGGGAAAGGGTGGTTAAAATCGGGGTAGATACCATCCTGGTTGATTTGCCTCATGAGACACCGCAGGTCTGATGCTGGACATATCTTATAGCTTGTAATATAATGAAAAGCGCTCAGCCGCTTATTTTCTTATTTTGCCTTTTTGGGGATGGAAAGGGTGTTTTGTTTGGATTCAGGCGCTGTACCCTTTAAAGAGATCAGGAAAAGGGACGGGAGGATAGTACCGTTTGACGCTCGTAAAATCACCCAGGCAATTTTTAAAGCTGCAAAAGCCGTTGGGGGTGAAAACTATTCCCTGGCAGAAGAGCTAACCGGCGAGGTTATAAAATATCTTCAAGAGCAAACTCTTTCGGGTTTAATTCCTACTGTAGAAGAAATGCAGGATATGGTAGAGAAGATCCTGATCGAAAAGGGACATGCGCGGACGGCAAAGGCCTATATTTTATACAGGGCGAAAAGGACCCGCATCAGGGAAGCCAAATCCGAGCTGATGGATGTGGTAAAGGATATTTTGCTTGAAGAAAACCGGGGGGAAGAGGATAGCACCTATTCGCCGGCGAATAAAATGCACCAGATCGCCCTGGCTGCCAGTCAAAAATATTACCTCGATAATTTGCTCCCGCCGGAGATCGCTGATGCTCATCAAAGAGGGAGTATACATATACATCATCTTGGCTATTACAGCAAAACACTGGATTCTTTGCAGATTGATCTATTGCCTTTGCTTAAGAACGGTTTTGGGAATAACCGCAATTCGCCCCCCCGTGATCTCTTAACACTTTTTCTCAGAACGGCAGTAATCCTTCAAAAAAGCAGCCACGATATGTGCGGGGAACAATCGCTTCCGTTTTTTGATATGGTCCTTGGCGAGATGGTCCGCGGTTTTAAAGTTAAGCCGTCCTATGAGGAGCTTGCGGCAGGTTTAAAGGGTTTTCTATCCTATATAGGAAAACTTCCCTCCCCGGGAAATGATTGTACCTTAAACTGTAGTTTACAGCTCGGTTTGGATACTACCGCTGAGGGCAGGGAAGTTGCCGGGCTGTTGTTGAAAGAGACCCTGAATAATAAATATAAACGGCCGAGAATTGTTTTTCACTTGAAAAAAAGTATAAACTTAATGGACCGGGATCCTAATTACGATTTATATATGCTTGCGCTGCATTCAGCTATGCGAAGCGGAAACCCTTCCTTTTCTTTCCAGGACACAACCTACAATATTTTCCAGGGAATGAATGCATGTTATTTCGGTAACGGGTTGAGGGTAGCCCAAAACAGACACGGTACACCCCGGGGGGAAAAGAGGGGCAATATAGCATCTGTTACTATTAATTTACCACGCCTGGCGATGACAGCAGGTGGCCAGGAACTTTTCTTTGTTGAATTGGACCGTCTTTTAAGGCTGGGTGTAAGGCAGCTCTTACACCGGTTTGAGGTTATTTCCCTGCTTAAATGCAAAGACCTTCCTTTTATCATGGGTGAGAAGCTGTACCTCGGGAGCGAAAACTTGCTTTACCGGGAAAGTATCAAAGATTCTTTAAAAAATGGCCTGATTACACTGGGTTTTTGCGGGTTGCCTGAGGCTGTTCATATTCTATCATCCGGCGATAAGGAAGAAAAAGATCAAATTTACAGTATGGCTGAGAAAATAGTTAAACATATGTCCAGGCGGGTTGAATCATTTGCCGGGGAATATGATCTTAATATCGGGCTCTGGGGCGGAGATCACTGCAGCCTAAAGGGCCTTGCGGAGAAGGATAGAAAAGAATTCGGTATTGTAAAAGGGGTAACGGAGAAAGATTTTTACAGTCCTTCCTTTGTTTTATTTCAGGAAGACGAAGGCTTTGAAAAGAAAATCGCTTTAGAAGGTGAAATACATAGATGCTGTTCTGCAGGCTATTCGAGCAGGATTATTTTTTCGCCTGGGATGGAAGTGACAGGAGCTGGGGAAATAATGCATAAACTTTTGGAGGCTGATATCGGCCATGTTTGCATGAGTACTCTTGACGAAGGGTTATTCAGATGATTGCCGCCTCTCTGGGAACTGCTCATAATAATGGAATAACCTATTTTTTTTCCCCGCAATGGGAAAAGTACAAATTTATCAGCCATGGCTTTTCCTCGCGGTCCGGCGGGGTAAGCGAAGGCCCTTTTGCCTCCCTTAACCTTGGTTACAGGGAAGGGGATGTTCCCGGGGCAGTAACTGAAAATCGCCGAAAGTTCCTGGAAATATTCGGACAGAAACCGGGCTCTCTTGTTTGCGGAGAGCAGGTGCACGGTATTAATGTTCATCTGGTGGAGAAAAGTGTTTTTTATGATTATAATGACCAGGGCAGGGTAATACCTGCTGCAGATGCGCTAGTAACAACTGAGCCGGGGGAGGTTTT
Source organism: Dethiobacteria bacterium (assembly GCA_050948825.1). GTDB lineage: Bacteria > Bacillota > Dethiobacteria > DTU022 > UBA8154 > DUQX01. The sequence continues at coordinate 97,402 of JBMNEO010000006.1, forward strand.
GGGTGCATTATCCGCTGATTGTCTCATCTCTTTTTTCCTGGACCCGATTACTCCGGCAATTGGATTGGCTCACGCGGGTTGGCGCGGAACCTGCAGTGGAATTCTGGCCGGAGTTGTGGATAGTATGTGCAGGTTTTTGGGCAGCAAGGCCGAGCAGCTGGAGGTTTTTATGGCGCCGTGTATTGGAGAAACCTGTTATGAGGTTGGCGGGGAAGTCCTCGATTTTTGCGCCGGATCCCTATGGAAAGAAGATATTGTATTCTTACCGGGCATAACGCCCGGCCGCCCTTTTCTTGATCTGCAGAAAACAAACTTTAACATCCTTCAAAAAATGGGGGTCCAACCCGGAAAAATATTCGGCAACAAATGCTGTACCTGCTGCAACCAGCATCTTTTTTATTCCCACAGGGGGGTAAAAGGCAGACCGACAGGGCGGCAGATGGGTATAATCTTTTTAAGGTGACATTATGAGGGAGAGAAGGACAAGGCAAAGGCGGTTTAAAGTAATAGAAGGCAAGGGCCGGAGTTCGCCGGGCGGAATAATAAGTATAGGTAAAGGGAAAAAGCCCGTTTATTACCTGTTGATATTTTTGGCATTTTTTTTGTTGCTGCAGATTTTAGCAGGATGGATTCGGGCAACAACACAAGAAAATGTTATCGCCACAGCATTGGCAGAACAGGGCTCTGTCCCGGTATCTTTATCCGTTGCAGGGCTCGTTACTTTTGATGAGCAAGTAATTCTTGCCCCGCGCCCCGGTTTTTTATATTATAGTGTAAAAGAAGGGGAAAGGGTGCCCGTGGGCAAGGGGCTGGCAAGGATAACCGAATTTCCCCTGAAAAAAGAGTCCATTACGGACCAAACAGAAAAAGGGGTAGCGGACTACTTTAACAGTTTTAAAGAATGGTTCTTAGATGAAAAAAAAGATGATTATTCCCATCTTTTTTCATTAAATGAAGAGTATATTGTCCTGGCTCCATCTTCAGGGCTGGTTTCTCTTAAACTTGATGGATTAGAAAAATATGGCCCGAACTCCAATTTTCTTTACCTTAACAAGGAGGACTATGAGGATAATATGATTGCGGTGGGATATTTGGATTCTGGCGAAAGAGTATCCCGGCGCCTGCCCCTTTTGAGGATTATCAATAATTACCGCTGGTACTACAGCGTTGTGCTGCCTCCCGGTGAAGGAAAAAAAATTGCCGATGAGACCAATGTTAAGCTTTGTTTTTCTTTTTCACCTGAGGTGCAGGTTAATGGTGAGCGGGTTGAGGTCAAAGAGGGAGATAACGGCAATATAGAGATAACATGGTGTATTGATCATCACCTGGATAATTTTTACTCTAGGCGCTGGACTGAGGCAGAAATACTTTCTGAAGTTTTGGAAGGGATGATTATACCCAGGGGTACTCTATTGGAGTTAAATGGGGAAAAAGGAGTTTATGTTATTGATGATGGCCTGATTAAATTCAAAGAGGTTGCTGTATTACATGAAACGGAAGGGGAACTTTTGGTAGAGAACCTGGAACATTATCAAAGAGTGGTTGTAGAACCTTCCGGTGTAAAAGAAGGGCAGCGGTTTTACTGGTAGAACAGAATTTGAGGTGACCCCTATGTTAAAAGACAATCTTGCCTTAATTCAGGAGAGGATAAAAAAAGCAGTTTCCCGGAGAAATGCGGCTCCTGAAAATATTATCCTGGTTGCGGTAACGAAGACCGTAGCACCCCGGGTAATGAATGAGGCCTGGGAATTGGGGATTAATAATTTTGGAGAAAACAGGGTCCAGGATGCCCTGCCCAAGATTGGGCTTCTCCCGTCTAATATTAACTGGCATTTTATTGGCCATCTGCAAACCAACAAGGTCAGGCAGGTTCTTCCCGTTTTTAAACTTATTCATTCGCTGGATAGTATAAAACTTGCCGGAGCGATACAAAAAGAAGCTGAAAAAAACAACACGGTTGCAAACGTTTTGCTCCAGGTCAACATCGGCGGTGAAAAAAGTAAATATGGTTTCTTTTGGGAAGAGGTGCAGGATGCGCTGGTTGAATTAACAAAACTTCATCACTTGAAAGTGCTTGGGTTGATGGGAATTGCTCCTTTTGTAGAGGATCCGGAAGAGGTGCGGCCTTATTTTCGCCGGTTGTACAGTTTATTCAGGGAAATAAATCTACCGGGGATTGAGATGAAGTACCTTTCCATGGGTATGAGCAATGATTTTGAAGTTGCCCTGGAAGAAGGAGCGAATATGATTAGAGTGGGAACGTCCCTGTTTGGAAGCAGGAGTTAATTCTAAATAAGATCAAGAATAACTGGAAAATTGAATTCTCCGAAAGGGTGATTATTATTTTCCTGAGAAATGTTATCGTGGCCTTTTTTGATATACTCCGTTTTTTAATTTTTGTACGCATTATATTAAGTTTTTTCCCGGTAAACCCTTATGGTAATGCAGCCGTTTATCAGTTTGTTACGTTTTTACGACAGTTAACAGAGCCGGTTCTCGCACCCTTTCGCAGCTTGATCCCTCCTCTTAGGGCCGGCGGTGGGGGATACGTGGACTTTTCTCCTATTATCGCGCTGATTGTTCTGGACCTGATCAAGCGGCTGGTGCTGCAGCTAATAAGGTAATTGAGTGACGCGGGTCGCGGTTCGCTTAAGGGTTCGCGCAGTCAAGTTCTACTGCTTAGCTCGGGTTTTCGACGGCCTTCCCGGCCAAATTCCCGTCCTGGTCATAGGCCGGCTGCCGACGTCCTGTCGGCAGGACCGTCTCCAACCCTCGCTTCGCAGTGAACTTATAGCTGCGCTGCACAATGCGCTCACCGCGATGCCGCCGTCACTGGAGGATCGTGGGGGAGAAGCATTTCACGGACGGAAATGCTCTCGTATGTTGACAGGCAGCGTTTATGACAACTTTGCTGCACAATATGCTATATGGAGTTGGTTTTATGGAAGGGGTTCCTTATAATTACCCGCTTGCCACTGAAAAGAAATGGGCTGCTTATTTCTGGTCGCTCTTAATAAAGGCGTCGGAGCAGAATACTCAGCATTGTACCCACTTTGCGGACCCCAGGCAGCAGGATATTGCCCGCGATCTGCTGCATCACTTTACTGGTGTAAAATGTTCATTTTTGGGCGGGTATCCGGAAGCGGAAAGGGTCCGGGTTTTAATAAACTCTTTTCCAGCGGCTGGCGGGGAGGGGGAATTCATTTCCTGCCTGGCGCTTCATGGCAATTTTCCCGAAAGGATCTTAACGCACAGGGATTTTTTAGGAGCGTTGCTCGGGCTGGGTATCAAGCGGGAAATGCTAGGAGATATCATCTACACCGGAGGGGAAAAAGCTTATGTTTTTCTGGTAAAGCACCTCGCCTCTTTTGTTTGTCAAAACCTGACCAGGGCGGGGCGTTATGAGATAAAGGCTGAGGAAATCGATCTGCAGTTATTTCCGGCGGAGGCCGAACCCCGCCGGACGAAAGATATTAAGGGGACTGTAGCTTCGATGAGGCTTGATACTGTTGCGGGGCTGGGCTTCGGCCTTTCTCGTTCCAAGATTGTACCTTTGATTAAGGGGGAGCGGGTTAAGGTAAATCATCAGCTTGTAAAACAGCCCTCAAAAGCGGTTAAAACGGGCGATATTATTTCGCTGGCCGGCAGAGGCAGAATTGAAATAACAGAAGAAATGGGAATAAGCCGGAAAGGGAGAATCCACTTACTGATAAAGAGATTTTTTTAAGTAACAAGCAAGTATCTAAATGCATATAATTCTGTGCATCAAAGCTTCGATGCGCAGGAAAAAATATTTATAATATTAGCAGGAAAATAAAGAGAATTGTCGAAAATTCTTCTAAAGGTTCCTGCTTAAGGTATAAAATGTGCTGATGATTTATATGGGAAAGGAAGATAACAATGAGTATTACACCTATTGAGATCCAGAATAAGGAATTTGAAAGGGCGTTTCGCGGCTATAAAGCGGATGAGGTGGATGAATTTTTAGATCAAATAGCTAAAGATTTCGAACAAGCGTTAAAAGATAAAGTAAACCTGGAGGAAAAAATCCTCCTGCTGGAAGATAAGCTTGCCCAATACCAGAAGCTGGAGAATACGCTCCACAATTCCATTATCGTTGCGCAGGAAACTGCAGAAGATGTTAAACGCAATGCCAATAAGGAGGCCGAATTAATCCGCAAGGAGGCAGAAAAAGAGGCGCAGAGGGTTATTGAAGAGTCCCGTTATAAGGCCGCCCGGATTGTTGCTGAGCATGAAGAGATATACAAGCAGGCCCAGATTTTTAAATTGCGCTTTCGCACGTTTATTGAAGCACAACTTGCTTCCATGGAGCTTGAGGATTGGCTGCAGGTGGAAAACGATGATGAACAGGAAGCAAGGGATGCCGGATAATATTATATTCCTATTATTTGATACATTCTTTTATTTGACTATGGTTAAAATAAGTCTTATAATTTGTAAGAGAAAGGCCATGAACGGGAGAGTAAATTTGGCTTATTGCCTTTTCAGCGAGCCGGAGACGGTGGAAGACCGGCAGGGCTGCCGTTTTGAAAATCACCCGGGAGCTCTTACCTTTAAAGTCATCTGAGTTAGACGAGTAAAGGTAAGCGTAAAGGCTTGCGTTAAAGCCTCAAGCGGTTACGGTTTCTATTTGGCTGTAACAATTAGGGTGGTACCGCGGGAAAATCTCGTCCCTCAAAAGAAGACGGGATTTTTTGTTTTTATATTATGATTTATTATGATTTAATTATAAAAGGAGGTTAGAGCCTGGTTATCAAGTCTCATTTTGACTTGCGGGGTTTTTTTAGGAAGGACCAGGCGGGCGCTTATGGATTACAGCAATACATTGAATCTTCCCAGGACCGATTTTCCAATGCGAGCGGGGCTGGCTAAAAAGGAGCCTCAGATACTGGAATCCTGGGAAAAGCTCGATCTTTATCAAAAAATGAGGGATAGCAGGCAAGGTTCACCGAAGTTTTTCCTTCACGATGGTCCGCCTTATGCAAATGGCAGTATTCATATGGGGACGGCTCTAAATAAGGTCCTAAAGGATATTATAAATAAATATAAATATATGCGGGGATATGATATTCCCTACATTCCCGGATGGGATACCCATGGTCTGCCTATTGAGCATCAGGTTATAAAGACCAAAAAAATAAATAGAAATGATGTTACCGAACTTGAATTCAGGCGCATGTGCCGTGAATATGCCCTGCAGTACCTTGATATTCAGCGGGAGCAGTTTAAAAGGCTGGGTGTCGTCGGCGACTGGGAAAATCCTTATGTGACTTTGAAACCGTCCTACGAGGCTGTGCAGCTCGAGATCTTTGGAAAAATGGCGGAGAAGGGTTATATCTATAAGGGACTAAAACCGGTTTACTGGTGTCCTCAGTGTGAGACTGCCCTGGCAGAGGCGGAGATTGAATATGAAGAGCGCCGCTCGCCTTCAATCTTTGTAAAATTTCCTGTAACTGATAACCTGGGTTTATGGGATGACCGTTTTAGCCCGGCATTTGTAATGATCTGGACAACTACACCCTGGACCATACCGGCCAACCTGGCAATTGCCCTGCATCCGGATTACGATTACGTGCTGGTTCAAGTAGAAGATGAATACTATCTTTTAGCTGAAGGGCTGTTAAAGGATGCCTTTAACATTATCGGATTGGCGGAAGGAAATATATGCGGCCGGTTTAAAGGGCGGGAGCTTAAAGGGCTGGGTTGCCGCCATCCTCTTTACGATCGCCAGTCACAGGTGCTGCTGGCCGATTATGTTACTCTTGAGCAGGGCACGGGTTGTGTCCATATTGCTCCCGGTCACGGCCTGGAGGATTATGAAACAGGTTTGGAGTATAATCTTCCTATCTATGCACCCATGGATGGGAAAGGTGTTTTTACCGCGGAAGCTGGTGAATTTGCCGGGCTGCGCTATGATGAAGGGAATAAAGCTGTTACCATGGCTTTGGAAAGGGAGAAGGCGCTTTTAAAACTATCTTTTATTACCCACCAGTACCCTCACTGCTGGCGATGTAAGGAAGAAATCATCTTTCGTGCCACTGAGCAATGGTTTGCCTCAATACAGCAATTTAGAGAAGACGCTTTGAACGCTGTGAAGGAAGTAAACTGGATTCCCTCCTGGGGTGAGGGAAGAATGAACAACATGATTGCGGAAAGGCGTGACTGGTGTATTTCCCGGCAGAGGATTTGGGGGGTCCCGATTCCGGTCTTTTATTGTGAGAGCTGCGGCGAAGCCCTCCTGACCCCGGAAAGTGTTGCTGCCGTGAAAGACATTTTCAAAAAAGAAGGGTCAGATGCCTGGTACTTTTATCAACCTGAAGAGATCTTACCGAAAAATATCAGCTGTTTTTCCTGCGGCGAAAAAAAGTTTCGCAAGGAGCAGGATATCATGGATGTCTGGTTTGATTCCGGTTCCAGCCATGCTGCTGTAGTAAACTCAAGGGATGATCTGAACTGGCCGGCCGATCTTTATCTTGAAGGAAGCGATCAATTTCGCGGGTGGTTTCAATCTTCCCTGTTAACGGCAGTGGCCGTAATGGGTAAGCCTCCTTACCGGAACGTTCTCAGCCACGGGTGGGTTGTGGACGGCGAGGGGAGGAAAATGTCCAAGTCACTGGGCAATGTTATCGCCCCGGAGGATGTGATTAAGAATTATGGGGCTGATATCCTGCGCCTGTGGGTTTCAAGTGCCGATTTCACAAGCGATGTTCACCTCTCCGGTGATATTTTAAAGCAGCTTTCCGAGATTTACCGTAAAATCCGCAATACCTGCAGATTTCTATTGGGGAACTGCAGCGATTTTATCCCGGAACGTGACCGGGTCGAATACAGCAGGCTGGAGGAGATTGATCGCTGGGCTCTGCACCGTTTATATAATCTTGTTCAGAAAACTACCAGGGCTTTTGAGAATTATGAATATCACCAGGTATTTCATGCACTGCATAATTTTTCTGTGGTGGATATGAGTAATTTTTATTTTGATATCACAAAAGATCGCCTTTATGTGCTTGCAGAAGATTCCCTTTCCCGCAGGGCTGTTCAGACGGTCCTGGCAGAGGTTCTGCAAACTCTTACGCTGTTAATCTCTCCGGTGCTATCCTTTACTGCCGAGGAAATCTGGTCCTATATTCCCTTTAAAAAAGGCGAGAGCGTGATGCTCGCCTCATGGCCTGATCTTCCCTCCTATTACGAGGATGGGCAGCTGGCGGAACGCTGGGAAGTAATACTGCAACTGCGGGAAGAAGTCAACCGCGTTTTGGAAGCGGCGAGAAAGGAAAAAATTATCGGGTCATCTCTGCAAGCTTCCGTAGAACTTTATCCGAACGAGGAGCTCTATGAAAAACTGGTGAGCTACGATGCCCTTCTCCCAACTGTTCTAATCGTTTCTTCAACCGTTTTGCATAAACCGGGCGATGAACCCGAGGGCGAATTTGTTACTGCGCAGGAACTCGGTTTGCGGCTCAAAGTTAAACTTGCACCCGGGGAAAAATGCCAGCGGTGCTGGATGTACTCCCCTACAGTGGGGCAGGATGAAGAACATGAAGGGGTATGCTCCCGCTGCGGGGAAATTCTAACCAACCTGCGGCCGGGCAATTAAAAAATAAAATCCTGGGGAGAATATAACTGCAAGAGGAAAAAGGGGTCTTGATTAACCTGATCCTTAATTTGTAAAGAGGGATAAAGCATTTGCCATTTTAATGACGACAACAGTGAGGAGTTAAAAGATAAAGGGCAGCAGTTGTTCCTGCTGGAACAGATTGCGGAACTTTCCCATAGAATAGAGAAATTTAACCTGGCGGAGTATATGAACCTTATAAATAATCCCCGCCGTTATATGATGGTTAATTTCTTAGGCGGCCTTTTCCGCGGTTTCGGGATTGCGCTGGGGATGACCATCCTCGGGGCGTTCGTACTTTATATTTTACAGCGGCTAGTAGTTTTAAAGTTACCGGTTATCGGTGATTTTATTGCCGAGCTGGTGCGTATTGTGCTTACCTATATCTGATTGCCTATACCGGAAACAGTATGTCAAAGATGAATACCTCTTATGAGCAGTGCTTTTCCAGGCAACTGCCTCATCTTTAAATAGAAATGAGGTTGAAGATGACCGATTTAGATTTAGGATATTATTCCCGGTTATTGCAGCAGGAGAAGGATAGTCTTTTGAGTTTTATGGCGCAGGAGGGTATGGGTAAGCATGTTTCATTTAAAGACAGTATTGAGGAACTTTCCTTGATTGATAATCATCCCGCAGATACCGGCTCGGAGCTTTTTGAGCGCTCCAAGGATTTATCTCTGCATGAAAAAAGGCTAAGAAACCTGCAGGATATTGATAGTGCACTGGAGCGCATCGCTAACGGGAGTTACGGTTTTTGCTTGCGTTGCGCACAGCAGATCGATAGAGAGCGTTTAGAATACCTGCCCAGCGCTTCGTATTGTTTAAAATGTAAGGAAGAACTGGAAAGAGCGGATAAGGAGGGTAAAGATCGTCCTGTGGAGGAGTATTCCCTTTATCCTCCTTTTAAACGGACCTTTTTGGACGGGAAGAGCTTTGTCGGCTATGATGGAGAAGATGCCTGGCAGGAGGTGGCCAGGTATGGTTCCGCCGATTCTCCTCAGGATGTGCCGGGAGCTATGGGTAATCCTGCATACGCTGATGCAGAGGAAAATATCGGCGCTGTTGAAAGAATAGAACAGCTGGAATCGACCGAAAACCGGAGGAAAACCATTGGGGAGGAAGAGTCAAATCCAGAGGGTGGAAAAGAACACTAACGGGAATAAAAATACAGGAACCAGAGCTCTTTTTGCTGCAGTTGTTCAGGCTTTCTGGAACCGGATTAAAGGCCATCATCTTTCAGATGGCACGTTCTTTTTTCTTGCGCTTGTTGTTTTTGCCTTTGACCAATTCAGCAAACTCTGGGTAGTGCGCAGTTTTATACCGGGTGAGACTCTGCCCTTGATACCGGATGTTTTTCATATAACCTATGTGCGCAATCCGGGTGCCGCTTTTGGAATATTTGCCCACCATACCCCGGTTTTTATCGCTGTTTCCTTATTTATGGTTGTAATCATTATTCTGGGGGGACGCTTTTTATCCGGGCGTTATTTTTTAATCCGTTTGGCCCTTGCCTTGCAGCTGGGAGGCGCGCTGGGAAACTTGAGCGATCGCCTTCGAACGGGTTCAGTAATAGATTTTATTGACTTTCGTTTCTGGCCGGTTTTTAATCTGGCTGATATCGCCCTGGTGATCGGGATCGCCTTGTTAATTTTTAGTATGATTTACCATAAAACTTATTTTTTTGAGAATAATGGCAGAGCATAATTGCTAAAAGAACAGGACATACGGTTGAAAGATTTTTATGGAAAAGAAGGTTCATCTAGTAAAAAGCTCCGAGGAAGGCATGCGCCTTGATCTCTTTTTATCCGCCAGAGAGCCCGCCTTATCACGGTCGTTTTTACAAAAGCTTTGCGCTAAGGGGAATGTTTTTATCAGCGGTCAGCAACAGTTTAAAAGCGGTTACCGGGTTAGGGAAAACCAGAAGGTGGAGGTTTGGATACCGCCACCGGAGATTATCGCCGCTCAGCCCGAAGACCTGCCCCTGGAAATTATCTATGAGGATAAGGAACTATTAGTAGTAAATAAACCAAAAGGGATGGTGGTTCATCCCGCTCCAGGTCATCACGGGGGTACTCTGGTCAATGCCCTGCTTTCCCACTGCGATGTTCTTTTTGCCCTGGGTGATCGTATCAGGCCGGGCATTGTTCACCGGTTGGACAAGGATACAAGCGGCCTGCTGGTGGTGGCAAAAAATGAGCCTTCTTTCAGGGTTCTCTCCGCGCAGATTAAGGAAAGGGAGATGAAAAGGGAGTATTATGCTATTGTTCACCGCCTTCCTCCCGTTGATGAGGGAACGATTGATCTCCCGTTAGGGAGGGACCCGAATAATCGTAAAAAAATAGCTGTCAGGAAAAACGGCACAGGACGCCGGGCGGTAACCCATTTTAAGGTATTAGATAAGAAGGGCCCTTTTTACCTGCTTTCATTGAGGCTGGAAACGGGGAGGACGCATCAGATCCGGGTACACCTCTCATATATTGGCTCTCCGGTTGTGGGTGACCCTCTCTACGGGCCGAAACGTTCTCCTTATAATAAGTACGGGCAGTTTTTACACGCCAGAACTCTTGGTTTTAAACACCCCCGCAGTGCTGAGTATATGGAATTTACGGCAGAACCGGGGAAGGAGTTTTCAGACCTTTTGAAATATGGGGGAAAACAATAATGCGTTTAAAATTAATTATGGATGCAAACGGCATCAGGCGGGCTTTGACCCGTATTGCGCATGAAATTGTTGAGCGAAACAAAGGTACTGAAAATGTAGTTATCGTGGGTATTAAAAGCAGGGGCGAGCCGCTGGCACACCGGTTGGCGGACGGCATTAAGGAGATTGAAGGTCTCAGGCCGCCCGTGGGGATGCTTGATATTACTCCCTACCGTGATGACATACAAAATGATGATCTGCACGGTGCCAGGGAAGGGGCTGCTTTTCTGCCGCTGGTTATTACCGGAAAAACGATTGTCCTTGTGGATGATGTTCTTTATACCGGCCGCTCGGTAAGGGCGGCAATGGAGGCCTTGATGGACAGGGGGAGGCCGCAGTTGATCCAGCTTGCGGTATTAATTGACCGCGGGCACAGGGAGTTGCCCATCAGGCCGGATTTTGTTGGGAAAAATGTTCCTACCAGCAGAAGTGAGAAGATTGCTGTATGTCTGGCGGAGATAGATACAAAAGATGAGGTTTTAATTGTTGAAAATGGGAAACAGGAGACTGACCGTCGTGGGGGGGGCTAATATCTTCATCGGCTATAAACCCTGATTATTAAAACACCCTGTTTTATAAGGACGAATCGTTGCATATGTTTCTGCAGTGTTCCCCAAACGGCTGATGATGTAGCTGTCATAATGTAAACAATATCTTACGCTGGGTTACAACCGGCGTTGTTTTTTTAATAAGGGGGAAAGGGTTTTTTCATCCGGGGTGACGTAGATGGTCCTGTAATTTTTATAAGTAACCATCCCCGGTTTTGCACCCGGAATCCTCCGGATGTTTTTTACTGTTGTATAATCTACCGGGACATTTGAAGAGTGAGCGCCGCGGCTGAAGTGGGCTGCCAGAAGGGCGGCTTCTTTTATTAAGCCTGCATCTGGATTGGCCGTTCTGACAATGACATGGGCTCCGGGCATATCCTTGACGTGCAGCCACAGGTCGGTTTTTGAGGCAAAATGCCCAACGAGGTAGGCGTTCTGCCGGTTGTTCCGGCCGATACAGATTTCTTCTCCGCTGGAAGCTGTTATGATGATCGGGTTAAAGGGTACGGTCTTTTCCCTTGGATAAGGCTTGTTTTCTGGAGGCAGGTAACCTGCTTCCTCCAGCTCTTCCTTTATTTCAAGAAGAGCCTGCAGGTTATTTTTTTCCATGAAATAGAGCACGCTTTCCAGGTAAGCGATCTCATTTTGAGTTTCTTCCAGGGTGCCGGATATTTTCTTCTCTCCCTGCCGGCCTTTGCGGTATTTTTTGAAATAACGCTGAGCGTTTTGAGACGGTGAAATACTGGGATCCAGCTCAATTTTTATTTTTTCGTCCTCCCCGCTGTAGAAATCGACCAAATATATCTCACGGGCTTTTGGAGGAATGTGTTTTAAATTCATGAGAATAAGCTCTCCGCATTTGCGGTAGTAATCCGCCTCTTTTGATTTTTTTAACTCCAGAAGCTGCTTTTTTTCTTTACTGCGATATTTTTTTAATGACTGTTCCACCTGCCGGGAGAGTAAAGCATACAGTCTTTCTTTTGCCTCAGCCCTCTCCCTGTAATCATAATAATCATCCAGCAGCTCGCTGATGGAACCATAACCCCGTTTGTGTTTTGCCGCTGTTTTCACAGGGTTAATGGCAGAGTAATCTACAGGGCGGCCCAGATCGTCCAGGAGCAGCGTAGGTGCCCATTTCTTTTCACCATAGATTTGAAAGAGTTCCTGCATTTTGCTCCACAATAACCGGATTGAGTTCTCTGTCAGGTTTTCCAGGAGCGGTTTTTTTGCTCTTGCTGCAATTTCTTGCGCCAGAAAAGGACTCAGTCCCTGGATGTTTTCCAGAAGAAATCGGTCCGTGGGTTTACCCTCCGACATCCTTAACTCGTGTTGAAAAGACTCGTAGTTCAGCGCGAAGGGGTGCAGCTTCTCCTGGGCCGGCGGAGGAAAATAAGTATGATGGGGCATGAGCGTCCGAAAACGGTTTATCGACGGTGGTACTGGTTTTATTGTCCCGAGGATTGTTTGTTTCCCTTCCGCGTCCGGGTTATTGAGCAGGATAATGTTACTATGACGCCCCATTATTTCCGCTGCCAGAGTTTTTTGTACTTCTTTGCCGCTTTCATTTATAACAGAAAAATTTAAATAAAGAGCCCTCTCCAGGGGAGGTTGCTCCAGGGAGACTAAGATTCCGTTAACCAGATGTTTGCGCAGCAGCATGCAGAAGGCGGGAGGTGATGCCGGATGGTCATGGTGGTGTTCAGTAAGGTTAATTCTTCCCTTTTGCGCATGAATGGAGAGGAATAGAGGCCTTTTTTGCCTGGTTCCTTTAAAATAGATCAACATATCAGTAGGGTTTAACTGATATATTTTGCTGATCGCCGCTCCCGGCTTGATTAGTTTTTCTTCGATTTCTGTTGATACTGCCCCCAGTACAAAGGCATCAAAAGCCATATTTTCCCCTCCTTACAAAAGGTTTATTTCCCTTGCGCATTAAATTCAGGCCTGTATTTATTTATTAGAATATTTCCAGGAATTTTGCGGTATCCGCCTGCGTATATTGGGTGGTGAAGTATTTATTAGTATATATGGTGCTTCAGGAAAATGCAATCATTTAACACTACGGGAACGGCTGCAGGAGGCCGGGGTTCTTTTTTTTAAGCACCTGGAATAAAAAATTAAGAGCGAGGTGGTTATCATTATGAAGAGTTCCAGGCTATGGTCCCTCCCTCCTCTACAGGAAATCTACAGACAATTCCGGGTAGAACCTGAATTTGGGCTGACAGAGGAAGAGGCGGGCAGGCGGTTAAATAAATGGGGATACAATACCATTCAGGAAAAAAAACAAAAAGGTATGGCAGAGATCTTCCTGGATCAATTCAGGGATTTTATGGTGCTTGTTCTGCTGGGCGCAACCTTCATCTCCGGGATGCTGAAAGAGTACAGTGATGCCTTGACTATTCTTGTTATTGTTTTATTAAATGCAATTTTGGGTTTTATGCAGGAATACAGGGCTGAACGCTCCTTTGCAGCCCTGAAAAGTCTAACGGCTCCGCAAGGGAGGGTTCTGAGGGGGAAAGCTATCAAGGAGATACCCGCTGAGAGGGTGGTGCCCGGAGATATTGTCTATATCAGTGCCGGAGACCGTATTTGTGCTGATCTGCGCCTGATCGGCGCCGACGCTCTGATGGTTGACGAATCACCCCTTACGGGTGAATCGGTGGCGGTGGAAAAAGAGCCGATCTCTTTAAACCACATTCCCTCCTCGCCCGGAGATGCCGGCAACATGGCTTTTAGCGGCACACTGGTTCTCAATGGTTCGGGAAGGGGGATTGCCGTTGCCACCGGAATGGGAACAGAAATGGGGCATATTGCCTCGCTTATGCAGGAAACGGAAATAAGCAGCACCCCCTTACAGAGAAGGCTGGCCAGACTGGGGAAAATTCTGGTCGCCGGCTGTCTGTTTTTCTGTTTGTTAGTGGTGGTTCTTGGTCTATGGAGGGGAGAGGAGCTATACAGAATGCTGATGGCGGGAATATCGCTGGCGGTTGCCGCTATTCCCGAGGGCCTTCCCGCTATTGTTACCATATCGCTTGCCCTGGGAGTTCAGCGGATGGTCAGGCGCAGGGCTATTGTCCGCCGTTTGCCCGCGGTGGAGACACTGGGTTGCACAACGGTAATCTGTTCCGATAAAACAGGCACTATTACGCAGAATAAAATGGCTGTAAAAAGCATTTATACCAACAGCAGTTTTTGGGAGACTGACGGCGAAGGCCATGATAAAAAAGGTTTTAAAAACCGGAGAAAGAAAATAGCTATTTCCAACATGGATCCGCACCTCTACAAGGCGCTTCTTATCGGTGTTTTATGCAATAATGCGGTTTCTGATCCGCATCAAGGCAAAAACAATATGCGGCTGAACAGTAAGGGGTCAGGGAGAAAGGTTAAGGGCGATCCTACAGAGGCGGCACTTCTGGAATGCGCCGCGGAGGCAAATATTTGGAAGGATGACCTGGAGAATAAGTACTCCAGAATAAAAGAATATCCCTTCAGCTCCTTGAGAAAATGCATGTCGGTCGTCTGCCGGGGGGCGGATGGACTGGGTATTTTTGTTAAAGGGGCACCGGAACGTGTCCTGGCCAGGTCGGCCTATATTTACGAAGACGGAAAAATAAAACCACTGCAGTTAAGTGACCGTCATAAAATTGTCAAACAGGTGGAGCTGATGGCTTCCGGCGCATTAAGAACGCTGGCGGTAGCCTACAGACCACTGCAAAGCTATTCTGCTTCATCAAAAGCAGAGGAGCTTGAAAAAGATCTTATTTTTACGGGTGTTTTTGGAATGATCGATCCTCCGCGTCCGGCCGTTTTTAAGGCAATTCAAAAGTGCCAGAAGGCGGGGGTCCGCGTTGTGATGATTACCGGGGATCACCGTAATACGGCGGTTGCAATAGGCAGGCAGATCGGTATATTCAACCACGGCGCGGAAGTAGTAACAGGAGCAGAACTGGATCAGATGAGCGATAAGGAGCTTTCCCAGCGAATAGAGAACATCAATGTTTTTGCCAGGGTTAATCCGGAACACAAATTGCGGATTGTTCGCTGTTTGAAGGCCGGGGGGAATATTGTCGCCATGACGGGGGATGGTGTGAACGATGCCCCTGCTGTAAAGGAAGCGGATATTGGAATTGCTATGGGAATGGCCGGAACGGAGGTTACCAAAGAAGCTGCATCCCTGGTTCTGGCTGATGATAATTTTAGAACAATCGTTGCGGCAGTGGAAGAGGGGCGGAATATTTACGACAATATTCGAAAGTTTATTAGATTTCTTCTGGGTTGCAACCTTGGAGAGATTCTGACCATGTTTCTGGCAATGTTGTGGGGGCTGCCCCTGCCTCTAAGGCCGATTCAGATTCTCTGGGTGAATCTCGTTACGGATGGATTGCCGGCGATGGCCCTGGGGGTAGATCCCGCAGAGATAAATGTTATGTCGAGACCGCCGCGCTTACCGAATGAAAGTATATTCAGCAGGGGTCTCTGGAAGAAAATATTAACCAGGGGATGCTTGATCGGTATTACTTCAATTACGATCTTTGCCCTTTCTTACAATAATTCAGCCGATCTTATTTATGCTCAGACCATGGCGCTTTCCACCCTTATCCTGGCTCAGCTTCTGCATGTTTTTGAATGCCGCTCAGAATATTTAGCGGTATGGGAAACAGGTTTTGCAGGCAATCTTATGCTTTTGGGAGCAGTAATATTTTCATTTTTACTCCTGCTTGCTATTATTTATCTTCCTTTTCTCAGGGAAATCTTCCAGACCTGCCCCCTCGGTGTAAAAGAATGGATTTTGATTTTTTCCGCTTCATCTATTCCGTACTTTTTCAGCCTCATTATGTGGTGCAGCCGTAAATTAACCGGTTGATCCGAAGGGATTAGGTGGAAAATATATTTTAAATGAATTATAATGAATTATTGAGATAATTATCCCTAAAATATAAGATCCACCCTTTTTCACTTGATTATGCTTTTTTTTATGGTAAAATAGGGGTAAACGACAAGTAAGATATGTTATAAAGAATCCAAAAAAGGGGAATTACTTTGGCCAGAAGTATGACCGGATATGGAAGGGGAGAGGTTTTAGGGGGTATTTATCGCATTGTAGTAGAGATAAGAGCTGTTAACCACCGGCATTTTGATGCTGTTATCAGGGGGCCGAGGGAGCTCTTGCCCCTGGAAGATAAAATCAGGCGTATTTTACAGGAGCAAATTTCCAGGGGAAGGGTTGAGGTATTTATAACCCTGGATACAGTGCAGAATAAGAAAAAGATTGTTGTTGTTGATGAGGAGCTTGCTGCATCTTATGTACATACCCTGCAAAGGCTGAGCGGTGCTTTTAATTTATCCCAGGGAGGACTCACCGCCCTTGAACTGGCACAGTTCCCTGAAGTTTTACGCGTGGAGGAAAACGAGCTTGATCTGGATTATTTTGTTCCCCTCCTTGAAACTTCCGTAAAAATGGCTGTCTCTCAGTTGTTTGATCACAGACTGGAGGAAGGCAGGAGGTTGGGGAATGATATTCAGCAAAGGCTGAACATTTTGAGCGGTTTTATTAAAGTTATCCGCGAGAGGTGCCCGCTATTCCTGGAAGCCTATCAGCAGAAACTCTGTGCCCGCCTGGAAGAGCTGCATAATGGCAAGGAATACGATAAACAGCGCTTTTTTACGGAGATCGCCTTTTTTGCAGAAAAATGCAATATAGATGAGGAATTAGTTCGCCTGGAGAGTCATTTGCAAACATTTGGCGATGAACTGATAAAAGATGATGTTATCGGCCGCAAGCTAGATTTCCTCTTGCAAGAGATGAACAGGGAAGTAAATACCATAGCTTCCAAAAGCAATGATCTGGATATTTCACACCTGGTTGTAGAGGCTAAAAGCGAAATTGAAAAAATAAGGGAACAGGTGCAAAATATAGAATAAAAACGAGCAGGTGATGGAGGTGAAGATTTTTATTTTGATTAAGCATCGCTTCTGATTTCCTTTGTTTTGCAGTTATGGAGGTATGTTTCAGTTTTTCAAAAGCACAGCTTTAATCCTCAGCTAGCTTAAAACATGAAAGGAGGAAGCGGTTTTATCCTCAGCCTTAAGAGACCGGGTTTCAAACCGCATATATTTATGAATATTAAACTAATAAATATTGGATTTGGTAATATTGTATCAGCAAATCGTATTATAGCTATTGTCAGTCCGGAATCGGCTCCTATTAAACGTATTATCGGGGAGGCCAGGGATAGAGGTATGCTGGTGGATGCAACATACGGGAGGAGAACACGTGCCGTTATTATTATGGATAGTGGACATGTGATTCTTTCTGCCGTGCAGCCAGAGACAGTTAAACATCGTTTACAGGTAAAAGAACCTGCAACAGAGGAATAAACCCCGGGATAGATTATTTTCAATAGTTTGGAGGATACTATGGACAAGGGGTTGTTACTGGTTTTATCGGGACCCTCGGGAACAGGTAAGGGTACTGTATGCGAAAAGCTGTGCCAGCAACATTTGACTATATGCAGCTCCATCTCTGTGACTTCCCGCTCTCCCCGGAAGGGGGAAAAAGACGGAGTTCATTATTATTTTTTACCAGAAGCCCAGTTTAAAAAGCTGATCAAAGAAGATTCGTTGATGGAATGGGCCAGGGTTTACGGTAATTATTACGGCACTCCGCTGAAGCAGGTTGAGGAAAAAAGAGCGCAGGGCCTGGATGTTATCCTCGAAATTGACACCCAGGGAGCAAAACAAATACGTGAACATATAAAAGAAGCGATCTTAATATTTTTGTTGCCTCCATCTTGGGAAGAGCTCTGGAACCGCATAAAGGGCCGGGGGACCGAAGAGCCTGAAGTTATGAAGGAAAGATATTTGGCCGCTTACGGCGAATTAAAGGAAATTTGGTATTATGATTATGTGGTTTATAATTATAATGTAGATGATGCGGTTGAGAAAATCAGGGCTATTATTTCTGCAGAGAAATGTCGCGTGGAAAGAAATAAAAAGATACTGGAAAAGCTGTCCGAGGAAAGGTGGTAAACTTGATCTATCCCTCGATCGACGAAATGTTGAAAACGGTTGATAGCAGGTATTCCCTGGCGATCCTGGCGGCTAAGAGAGCCCGCCAGCTTCGTGAAAATCATATAGCGAAAGAAGAAGCAGGACTATTTAAGGAGGTTACCTCTGCCCTGGAGGAAATTGCTTCCGGCAGAATAACCTTTGAAAGAACGAAGGACGGTATAAAATAATACTTACTTGGTGGGTGCCCCTGCAAACCAGCTTTTTCACCTGCATGATGCTAAGGCTATCCTTAGGTACCCAAGAAGCTGCACTTCACTATTAGGCGGATAAAGATGGTAAGAATTACTTCAGGGCTACATTGTGGTTTTCCAAAAAATATTGTGGGCGTGGATCAATGCTGAAAAACAAATTGATTCTCCTGGGTATTACCGGGGGGATAGCGGCTTATAAAAGTGCTGAGCTGGCAAGGCTTCTTATTAAAGAAGGGGCGGTAGTCCAGGTGGTCATGACCAAAAATGCAGAGGCTTTTATTACGCCGCTTACGATGAAAACTCTAACAGGACGTCCAGTATATAGCGCTCTTTACAATCCGGATGCCCAGGGGAATTATTCGGCTACGGTTCATATAGATCTTGCTCGTGAACCGCAGATGGTGGTTGTAGCTCCCGCGACTGCCAACATCCTGGGGAAGATGGCTAACGGTATTGCGGATGATCTGCTCTCCACTGTATTAATGGCCGTTAATACAGCAGAGTGCCCGGTTATCCTTGCTCCTTCGATGAATACCTCTATGTTCCATAATCCGGCGGTGCGGAATAATATCGCTGTTTTACGCAGGAGAGGCTATAATATGGCGGATCCCCTTGATGGATTCCTTGCCTGCGGTGAAGTGGGGGAGGGGCGCATGGTCGAGCCTTCCGGATTGTTGGAGATTATTAAGCGCAAATTTCAGCAGACAAGGGATTATAACGGACTTACCGTGCTTGTTACCGCCGGTCCGACCAGGGAAGCGCTGGATCCCGTTCGCTTTCTAAGCAACCATTCCAGTGGGCGTATGGGTTATGCCCTGGCGCAGGCGGCTGCAGAAAGGGGCGCACACGTAATATTAATCAGCGGGCCAACCGTCCTGGATACTCCGCCGGGGGCTGATTTTTATCCCGTGGTATCAGCGCAGGAGATGTATGAAGCTGTTATGGACAAACTTCCTGCTGCAGATATTGTAATCAAATCTGCTGCTGTGGCCGATTACAGGCCGGAGAGTATATCCGCTCAAAAAATAAAAAAAGGCGGAGAAATGACCCTTAAACTTGTCCGCAATCCTGATATATTAAAGGAAATAGGGAAGAAAAAGGGCAATATTTTTGTTGTAGGCTTTGCAGCAGAAACCGAAAATATTTTGGTTAACGGTAAAAAGAAAATTACCGATAAAAATCTGGATATGATCGTGGCCAATGACCTTACCAGGGAGGGCGCCGGTTTTAATACAGAAACAAATATAGTACATCTTTTATTCCGGGATGGAAGGGAAGAAAGGCTGCCGCTTATGACCAAATATGAGCTTGCGCACTTAATACTTGATCGTATTAAAGAGAATAAATAAAAGTAAGCCATAAGCAGTCTTGTACAGATAAGCAGGATGACTTTCCGGCTTCAGGATAACCGCGTATCAGGATGATTCCCCCGGTATTGAGAATATTTTAGCAATATACTATGGGTTTTTATAACCCTTTTTTGTTAGGGTTCAGCGAAGGTCTTTTGCCAGGGAAGACGCAAAGTAAAAAAAGATGCTGTGTAGCATCCTAAAAAACCTTTATTGTTTTGTGTAGCATCCTAAAAAACCTTTATTGTTTTGTGTAGCATCCAAAAAACTTTTATTGTTTTGTGTGGCGCTGTACTAGAATATTTGCATATTCGGCATATTATTAAATACGAGCTGGATAAGTCTGGGGGTTACCAGCACTTCTACGATTGCTGCAGTAATAAGCATGAGTAAAATTAGGGGGAAAACAGCAAAGAACTCTTTCCAAATAATACCCAGGCTCTCCCAGCGTTTTTTTTGGGGAAGGGGGAAAACAAGGTGGAACCCTATTTTAAGTCCAAAGGCTGCGCTTGTAAAAAATGCCGGAAGTTCGAAAATTCCGTGGGGCAAAATGCCGATCGCCAGAAAGGCCAGGCCGGAGGCGCCTCCTTCCCCCAGATTGGCGGCTACTCCTCCCAGCATGGCCCCGTTAGCAAAAAGGCTTAGCAGGGTAGGTATGCCCAGTATAATGCCAAAGATTATCATCTGGAGCGAGGCAAAAAAATTGTTTAAAAAGAGAATGAGGATGCCTGTTACAGGCGATCCGGAAAATATTATCCTGGCCATCTCTTCCAGGAGCGCTTGCTGGGTTTCTGTAAGTTCTAGAATAAAATTGTTCCCACCGCTAAAAGTTAATAACGAGGCGACAATCCCTAAAATAAAGAAAAGCAGGGAAAGCACAATCCAGTTCAGGTTTTCATAAAGGATACGTTTAACCCTGTGGTTGATAAACATTTTAACTCCTTTTTCAGTTTAGTATCATACTGTATCATTATATTATAATCTTTGAGCTAATGGAAGATCGAGGTGCCTAAAATGAAGGAAGGGCTATATGCCCGGGTAATTCTGGATATGATCAGCGATGCAGTGGACAGGCCTTTTCAATACCTTATTCCCCCGGGTTTACAAGAAAAAATAAAGATCGGCTCAAGTGTACGGGTTCCTTTTCGCTCCAGAGAAATAACAGCTTATGTGGTAGCTTTAGATAAAAAACCGCAGGTCGATACCCTTCGTGAAATCGCTGGTTTGCAGGATGAGGGGGCTTTACAGGAAGAGCTTGTTGAACTGAGTTACTGGCTTTCGAGGAGGTTTTTCAGCAGGTGGATTGAAGCAATACACCTTTGCCTGCCCCCGGGAAATAATAAAGTTAGAACAAAATATGTAGAACTAATTTTGCCGCTGCTTTCCGCAAAGGAGTTGCAGGAGGAGGGAGCAAATCTTAAAAAAAGGGCACTCCGCCAGTCTCTTATTCTGGAACACCTGGCACAAGCGGGTGAAGAAGGCCTGCCATGGAATGATCTGAAGAAAATTACCGGGGCGGGGCGCCAGAGCCTGCTCTCCTTAATAAAAAAGGGCCTGGTAAAAATAGAAAAGGTTCCCGGAGAACGTGCTTTTATAGATGAAATTGCGGCAAGTACCCCGGGGAATACGGATCTTAGTTTTTCGCCGCAGCAGGAGGCTGTATGGAAGGAGATCAAGAAAGGTTTCTCATCCGCTCCACAGGAATATTTAATTTATGGTGTAACCGGGAGCGGGAAAACGGAACTTTACCTGCGGGCGGCTGAAGAAGCTTTAAGCCGGGGACGCACGGTTTTAATTTTGGTTCCTGAAATTGCGCTAACCCCCCATATTATTGAACAATTTCGGGGACGGTTCTCCGGCGAATTTGCATTAATGCACAGTAACCTTTCTGCGGGGGAGAGGTTTGAACAGTGGTGGCGGGTAAAAAGGGGGAATGCGCGGGTCGTTCTCGGGGCGCGCTCTGCAGTCTTTGCCCCTTTAGAAAACATCGGGCTGATTGTCATGGATGAAGAGCATGAAAATACATATAAACAGGGCGATTCACCCCGCTACCATACCAGGGACGTGGCTAAATGGAGGGCCGCATATAACGGTTCTGTTTTATTGCTGGGAAGCGCAACCCCTTCTCTGGAAACATATGCTGAGGCAAAAAAAGGAAATATTCCGCTGCTTGAGCTGACGGAGAGGGTAGGGGGACGTCCCCTTCCTGCGATCGAGATTGTTGATATGCGTCAGGAATTCAAGAAAAGGAACAAGGGCATTTTTAGCCGCAAACTATGGAAGGCGATTAATGACACTCTATTACGCGGGGAGCAGGTTATTCTTTTTCTCAACCGCCGGGGCTTTTCAAGCTTTCAGCTTTGCCGTCAGTGCGGTTATGTTATGCGCTGTCCCTCCTGCGATATTTCTTTAACTTATCATGCATCTCCGGAACACCTTGAATGTCATTATTGCGGTTATAAAAGGGTTGTTCCCGAATTTTGCCCAAAATGTAAGAGCCCGCATATCAGGAATTTTGGTCTTGGAACACAAAAGGTGGAAAAAGAGGCTAAAAGCTGCTTTCCCAATGCTTTCGTGATGAGAATGGATAGCGACACTGCTGTTGGGAAGGGTGCTTATTTAAAGATTTTAAGCGCTTTCAGGGAACAGAAAGCTGCAATTCTCATTGGGACGCAGATGATTGCCAAAGGCCTTGATTTCCCGGATGTTACCCTGGTTGGGGTTATCGCCGCCGATATAAGCCTGCATCTCCCCGACTTCCGGGCCGGGGAAAGGACCTTCCAGTTATTGTCGCAGGTGGCCGGAAGAGCGGGCCGGGGCGACAAAAAGGGGAAGGTAATCATTCAGACCTTTACCCCCTGGCATTATAGTATTCAGGCTGCGGCCAAGCATGATTTTCATGGCTTTATTGAAGAAGAATTTAACAGGCGCCGGGGGCTTTTATATCCTCCTTTTTCTGAAATCATCCTCTTCAGCTGCAGCTCACCGCAGGAAAAAAAAGCAGCTGAAGCTGCGGGTAAGCTCAGGGTAAGTTTATTAAAACATCTGCCATCTTTAAGTGCAGGCAAAGAAGAGCTTCTGGGGCCTTTCCCGGCGCCAATTAAAAAAATCAACGGGCGTTTTCGTTATCAGCTTTTGTATAAGGGTGAAAACCTGGGTTTAAAATGTGAAATGATTCGGAGTATGGTCTGGAATTATAAAAAAGAAATACGGGGTGATATACGGGTTTTAGTAGATTTTAACCCTCTTATGATGTTATAATTATTCTAGGGAGGGAAAACAATGGCCTTGAGGTTCATTCGCAGGGAAAGGGATCCGGTTTTAAGGAAAAAGACCGCTCCTGTTTCTAAATTTACGCCGCAATTAACCGAATTGATCGAGGATATGATTGAAACGATGCTGGATGCCGAAGGGGTCGGTCTGGCTGCACCGCAGGTCGGTATTTCAAAAAGCATCATTGTAGTTAGGGATAAAGACAAATGTTTTGAAGTAATAAACCCTGAAATATTAAACGGGGAAGGAGAGGTTGTTGATATTGAGGGCTGTTTGAGCTTTCCCGGCGTTTATGGCGAGGTTCCCCGTTTTTCCCGCGTAGAGGTAAAGGGTTTGGATAGAAATAAAGAAGAAATAAATATCAGCGCGGAGGGGTTTCTCTCCAGGATTTTTCAGCATGAGATTGACCACCTCCAGGGAGTTTTATTTGTTGACCGGGCATTGAAGCTGCTTACCCCGGAGGAGATTAAGAAAATGGGCGAAAAGGAAAACTAGTACAGTAATGTATCATCATGGGAGCCGGACTGTAATTAAAACTGAAGCGGTTGCGGCACCCTGAACTCCTGTGCAGCTAAGGATTTTGTTAAGAAGGTGATGTATTTTGGACTTAAATGTACTTTTTTTAGGAACCAGCCCGTTTGCCATTCCTTCTTTGAGAATGCTGGCCGAGAGCGGCTTGCGTTCGTTTGCGGCTGTTACCAGGCCTGATCGCCCTGCAGGGAGAGGCAAAAAAAGTTCTATGACACCGGTTAAAGCGGAGGCGTTGAAATATAATATTACCCTGTTCCAGCCGGAGGGGCGTGCCGGGCTGTTAGAAGTTTTAGAAAAGACAAACCCCGAACTTCTGATTAATGTGGCTTTTGGTATGTTCTTGCCGCCGGCGGTACTCGATTATCCTCCCCTGGGATGCATCAACCTTCACCCTTCGCTGCTACCCGCCTACCGCGGTGCGGCTCCGATTCAGAGGGCGCTGATGTCCGGAGAGGAATATACAGGGGTAACGGTTTTATATATGTCACCCGAATTGGATGCCGGGGATATTATCCTGCAGGAAAAAACAGGTATTGGCTTTCAGGAAAACTACGGTTCTCTTCACGACCGGCTGGCGGAACTGGGCGCGGTTAAACTGTTACAAGCGCTGAAGTTGTTGGAAAAAGGCGCTGTCCCCCGTATCCAGCAGGATGATGAGAAGGCAACTTATGCACCCCCGTTAACCAGGGATGAAGAAAGGATAATCTGGAACAGCCCGGCCATCCGGATATATAATCAGGTGCGCTCTCTGGATCCGGCCCCCGGGGCTTATACCCGTTTCCGCAATAAACGACTCAAGGTTTGGAAAACGGTGCCGGTCGGAAAAGATACTTCGCAAGGAACAAAAGAGGATTTTGCACCTTTATCTCCCGGAACAGTCAGCTCTGTTACGAAGGAATGCTTTGAGGTTGCCTCCGGCCGGGGTTTTCTGCGGGTTTTGGAGTTGCAGCCGGAGGGCAAAAAGCGCATGAGCACCCGTGATTTTTTAAAGGGTTACCAGTTGAAAGTTGGCGAGTCATTTGAGTGAGATTGTTAGGGTAAAGAATGCTGCTGAAAAGAATACTATTAAGAAGAGAACTTTTTTAGGTTTGCTGCTCACGGCCCTTCTCTTTCTCCTGGGGGTGGCTTTTTACCTCTTAATTTTTGTGCGCTATCCGTATGCTTTTTTTTCACGCAGCTTTGTTATGGGGCTAACCATTTCCACCTTCTTATTAACCTTGCTTTTTTTATGCGGGCTTTTTGCTATAGTGCTATCGATAATAAGAAAACGCACCTTTCCACCCCTGTGCTGGGTAATGGATAAAACATTGCTTTTGCTTTATCCCATTGTTTTACTGATCGGTCGTTTGACCCATATCACGCAGGAAAAAATACAACGTTCTTTTATTGAGGTTAATAACCAGCTGGTCAGGTCCAGAGCAGTAAAGGTTGAAAAAGCTGAGCTTTTATTGCTCCTGCCGCACTGCCTTCAAAATGACAACTGCAATTATAAAATTACACATGATATTAATAACTGCCGCAGGTGCGGGCGCTGCCAGATAGCCCAGATTCTTGAACTGGCATCTGCCAGGGAGGTGCCTGCAGTTGTGGTTACTGGAGGCACGCTGGCGCGCCGTGCAGTGAAAAAATATGCCCCGCGAACGGTTGTGGCCGTCGCCTGCGAAAGAGATCTTTCGAGCGGAGTTCTTGACAGCTTCCCAATGCCTGTTCTCGGTGTTTTAAATGAAAGGCCGGAAGGTCCCTGTTATAATACAAGGGTAGATTTAAAGTCATTACAGGAAGCGCTGGATTTGTTTTTAACATAAAAATGATAAACCTATAAGAATATTTTTATAAATTTTAAGGAGGCTAACTGGAAGCATGTGGTTTTTTGATACCGGGATGATTATTTTTGTTATACCCGCCATGATTTTTGCCATGTATGCTCAGAGCAAGGTGCGCAGCGCTTACGCGCGCTACAGCAGGGTTCGCAGCAGCAGCAGCATAACCGGAGCGCAGGTGGCACGAACACTTCTCGATCGGGCGGGGCTGGAAGAGGTCAAGGTAGTTCAGACGCAGGGCCAGCTTACGGATCATTACGATCCGCGCCAGAAGGTTGTCCGGCTTTCCCCCCAGGTTTATGGTGATTCTTCCCTGGCTGCGCTGGGTATAGCCGCACATGAGGTTGGGCACGCCATACAGCATGATACCGATTATCTGCCGCTGGGCATCCGCAATTCCATTGTCCCTCTGGCAAACCTGGGATCGAGGGCAGCTTTTCCCCTTTTCTTCATCGGGTTTATTTTCAGCGGGGGCGGGCTGGAGATTCTTATGGATATCGGCATAGCGGTATTCCTTTTTGCCGTGCTCTTTCAAGCGATCACTCTGCCTGTAGAATTTAACGCCAGTAATAGGGCGATAGCTATACTGGAAGGAGGGGGTTACTTAAACTCCCAGGAACTAAATGGAGCGAAGCAAGTCCTCAGTGCGGCAGCGTTAACGTATGTTGCAGCCCTGGCAGTGGCGTTTGCCCAGCTTTTCCGGCTGCTGCTGTTAAGGAATCGAAGATAAAGGAGATTTGCCATGCTGGGTCTTTTGTTGCTGATCTTTCTGGGTCCGATTATTTTATTTTTAATTATCAGCCTGTTTTTTTTGCCTTTCCACTTTGCCTTTTATTCGATTTTTAATTTATTCACCATCCCCTGGCAGCTTATAAAAATTGCTTTTAACAAAAGGCTGAGAGCCAATCACGCGCTGGAGCACGCAACGATTAACGTTATCGAAGAACGCTTGGGTTGCCTGAATCTTGCTGGAATGGGGCAGGATGACGGGTTTATAGTGCAGGGGCCGGTTGACGCATACCTGCTGGAAAGCGCTGCCAGGGTTGGGCTGGAGCGCCTCAGGAGGGGAGAATCGAATCTGGCCTTACACCGGCGCTGCGGAACCAGTATGCTGGCAGCAAATTTGATCAGCTCTGTTTTCATCATTTTTTTACTGTGGACCTTTGGGTATTTTGGCATTTTCTATATTCTGCTTGCGCTGATAACAGCACAGCTTTTGGGCCCGCACCTGGGCTGGGTAATGCAAAAGTATATCACTACTTCTACGGATGTGGAAGGGATGGAGATTGTCGGCGTAGAAAGGAAATATGAAAACAGGAATTTTTTTCTTGGTTTTGCCTCTTTGCCCGGACGTTATTTTATCCGCACCCGCAAATATAATTTTCTTTAAGCAGAGCAGGAGTTGAACTAATGCCTTCTTTTAAAAAAAATAGTTCATCGGCAGGGGATGAAAAAGGGGATACAAACGCCAGAAGCGCAGCGCTGGAAGCTTTAAAAGAGGTGGAGGAAAGGGAAGCATATCTTAATCTTGTGCTCAACCGCATTCTTTCCGGTATTTCTCTTTCCGATGCGGAGAGGTCGCTTTTTACGGAGCTTGCTTATGGGGTAATGCAGCGCCGCAATACATTGGACTGGGTATTATCCCATTTTTTAAACCGCCCAATGGAGAAACTGACAATCTGGATCCGCAATATACTCCGGATGGGAGCGTACCAGCTGCTTTATCTTCCCCGTATACCGGATTCGGCGGCTGTTGATGAAGCGGTGAAGCTGGCCTACCGCTACGGACATAGAGGGGTTGCCGGCCTGGTTAACGCGGTATTGAGAAAGGTGAGCGCTGCAAGGGGTTCTCTTCCCTGGCCCTCCAGGGAAGAGAACCCTGCTCTATATTTATCCCTGCGCCACTCCTATCCTTTATGGATGGTCGAGAGGTGGATGGAAAACATGGGTTTTGAAGAAGCGGAGGCGTTTTGCGCCGCAGGCAATCAGGTGCCGCCGCTGACAGTGCGGACGAATACTTTAAGGCTTTCGAAGGCTGAGCTCAAAAAAAGATTGGAGCTTGAAGGTGTCGGCGCCGAAGACCTTGTTTATGCGCCGGAGGGGCTGCATCTAAAGCTCAATAAAAGGCTGGTAGAACTAGAGTCTTTTAGGGAGGGGCTCTTCCAGGTCCAGGGGGAATCATCGATGCTCGTTGCGCCTCTGCTTAATCCCCAGCCGGGGGAGTCTGTTCTGGATCTCTGCAGCGCACCCGGAGGGAAGACCGTGCATCTCGGTATATTAATGCAAAACCGGGGCAATATCGTTGCTGCCGACTTATACCCGCAGCGGCTGAAGCTGGTTCAGGATGCTGCGCGCCGGCAGGGTATTGATATTATAAATATAGAAAAGCTGGACGGCCGCTCGGTGAACCCGGATAAGGAAGGGGCTTTTCAGCGCGTCCTTGCCGACGTTCCCTGCTCCGGGCTGGGAGTAATACGGAGAAAGGGGGATCTCAAGTGGCGGCGCAGGCCGGAAGATATATTATCTCTTGCTGAACTGCAGCTGCAGCTGTTAAAAGGGGCTTTTAAATATCTCTGTCGCGGAGGGGTTTTGCTGTACAGCGCGTGCACAACTGAACCCGAGGAGACAACCGGGGTGATAGAGAAGTTTTTGGCTGCGGAACCGTCAGCCAGGCCGGTTATGCTTTCGCCGCTTTTACCTGAAAAATTGAGAGGTGAGGAGAAAAGAGAAGGCATGCTCTATCTCTGGCCTCACAAACACAACCTGGACGGTTTTTTCCTCGCCCGCATCAGGAAAAAATAATTACGGGGGGCAAGTTTGTGCAAGTTTGCAAGTTTGGGGACGGTTCTTTTTCTTGCTTCTTCAAGTTTGTGCAAGTTTGGCAAGTTTGGGGACGGTTCTTTTTCTTGCTTCTTCAATTCCTTTTCACTATAAGAGATAAGAGAAAATCTCTTTTTTTTAAATTTACCGAGCTAGCCCAGGCAAGTCAAAGAATCATCCCTAATCTTGTGAATTAAAAGCTTAAAAAAGTGGGGGATTTTAACCATCCCCAAAGTGTATACCGCAAGGGGGACACTCCATACATCTCCATACTTGCTCAGGTAGACGGCGGAAAGCGTGACAGAGAACCGTCCCCAAACTTGCACGATTGAACCCTTGAGAGCCGTCCCCAAACTTGCGCGGTGGAATCAACATTTTTTCATGAATTATTTTTTTCAGCTTTTGCCCTGAGCTCCTCGAGCCTGCGGAGTACCTCTTCTTTACCGTCAAGATCCTTTTTCAGCGCTTCTTCGTAGATGTTTATAGCTTTATCGTAATCTGCAGGAATGTTTTCGTTCAATCGATAAAGATAATACATATCTCCCCAACCGATATATGCCCAGACAGAATCGGGGTATTCGCCGATCAGGGCTTTGAATTCCTCCTCCCCCCTTTCAGGCTTGCCCAGGCCGAAGTATGCTTCTGCCTGCGACCTTTTTATATTTTCCACAATATGTTTATCTGTATCCGGGAAAAGTTTGAAAAACTCCTCGCAGTAGGTGATCAGCTTTTCATAATACTCGCTTTCATCCCTTGCCGCATTTTCAAGGGCCATCATTAAATCCTGGCACCAGTTGGAAAGAAATTGATCGAATTTATAGATCTTCTCCGCATCCTCAATTGATTTCATCGCCGGGATATGGTAGGTTTTTAAGATCTGCCAGAAAGTGAGCCAGGTATCGCAGCTGGCCTTGACATCACCTTTTTCCATCAGTTCATATCCATGCTTCAGCAAATTATTGAGCTCAATTAATTCCTTGTTTTCACGTGGCACCCCGTCAGATAATCCCACCGGAATATATTTACCCAAGCAGCATCTTTTGTATTTTTTTCCGCTTCCACAGGGGCAAGGATCGTTTCGCCCGATTTTCTTGGTCATAATACCGCTAATACCACCTTTGCTTAAATTGGGCATGATATTGGTTTACTCAAGCAGGTCAGCCCTTTTTAGGATATTATATCATCAACATCAAATATTTACTGGTTTTTTTGGTTCAATTTGTGCTAATCAAGTTTGGATATGGTAAAATATAACGAACAGGTAAAAAGCCGGGAGGCAGCATTCTTAATGAGTAAAAAAGAACCGTTATCTCTATTGATGGTAATATTTTGTATAATATCCTTTTTTTTAAGCGGTTGTTCCTTTGCCCCGGCCAGTAATAATAAAATTGCGGAAGAAATTGAATTAGGGCATGAAATAGAGCTGACCGATGAAGCATTAGAGAAGGATCTTAGCGATATCAATAAGGAAGATAAGAATGATGTCAGCCAAGTGCTGCTCGCTGCGGTAGGGGATATTATGGTGCACAGCCCGCAGCTCTCGAGTGCCTACGATCATCATAAGGGGGTTTACAACTTTCACGAGTGCTTTACTGATATCGCCCCCCATTTGCAAAAAGCAGACTTTGCGGTGGGTAACTTTGAAACTACTCTTGCCGGCTCCGAAAAGGGCTTTAGCGGTTATCCCCGTTTTAACTCTCCGGTCGAACTGGCTGCTGCTTTAAAAGACAGCGGTTTTGACTTGCTGTTTACCGCAAATAACCATTCAATGGACAGCGGTGCGGATGGAGTGATGAAGACAATTGAAAATCTGGAAGCTGCAGGGCTGAGCTATGCCGGCACTGCGCGCAGCCAGGAGGAAAAAGAAAGCGGTTTTGTTTTCTTTCAAAATGACATTAAGATTATTTTTTATGCCTATACATACGGAACAAACGGAATTCCCCTGCCGTCCGACCGGGATTACCTGGTATCATTAATTGATGAGGAACGAATTAAAAGCGATGTTTATCGTGCGAAAAATATCGAAAAAGCAGATTTGGTTATCGTGAGTATGCACTGGGGAAACGAGTATGAGCGTCTGCCTGCCGAAGGGCAGAGGGAACTGGCTGAGTGGTTAATTGACTCCGGAGTTGATGTTATTATCGGAACCCATCCTCATGTTATCCAACCGGCGGAGATAATTCGGACTGAAAATTCCAAAGGGCTTGTTTTGTATTCGCTGGGCAACTTTATCTCCAACCAGAGATGGCGTTATACCGATGCGGGTATTGTTGTTTATCTCCAGATAACAAAAGATCATGTGTTAAATAAAGTAGAGGTGTCAATTCAGGGTACTACCCCTACCTGGGTCCATAAATTTCTGGAAGACGGCAGATGGAAATTCAAGGTCCTACCCGTTGAGGAGAATTTATTGGAAGAGACATTATTAAAAGAGGCAATAAATGCGGGAAGCACAGGAGAAAATAATAAGCTCTTCCCTGAAGAAAACAATTTCTTACCAGAAAAAAACAGCCTCTCACCCGAAAAAAAGCTCTCTTCTGAGGATTACAAACGTTTGGAGGAGATCCTTTGGGAGACAGAAGAGATCTTCTGGCGTTACCTGCAATAATGGATGGTTGTTATGCGACAGAGAGAACCGTCCCCGTTGTCGCAGAACCGTCCCCGTTGTCGCACATGCGACAACGGGGACGGTTCTCTCTGTCGCACTAATTGCTTTTTATGGGTACACTTTTTCATGGACACATAAGATAAATTAAGCAGCAGCATTTTATGTTTTATTTAAGCTGTCTCATAGCTAGATATCAGATATCATCACTTCCATTGAGATAACATAGATACCAGCACTTCCATTGCTTTTCCTTTTTGTTTTTGTTATACTTACTAGCACAGGCGAGGATATGGTGAGGGGAAGAGAATGCTGAGATTTACAGTCCGGTCTCACCCGGGTTGCATTCGCGATAAAAACGAAGACTGCTTTTTTATACCTCCCGAAAACGGGCCGTTTATTTTTGCGGTTGCTGACGGTATGGGGGGACATGCTGCCGGAGAAGTGGCAAGCTCACTTTCTATAGAAGCATTAGAAAAAAATATCTCCAAGTATTCGGGAAAATTGTCACATTATAACCTCACTGAAATGAAAATATTTTTAGAGGATAGTATACTTGAAGCAAATAAAGAGATCCTCGATATACAGAATCAATTGGCTGATTTAAAAGGAATGGGCACTACTTTTACCGTGGCCGTTTTTTTTCATCAGGAGTTGCTGGTCGGTCATATTGGCGACAGCCAGGCTTACCTTTTTAATAACTCAGGGTATGTTCAGATTACCGAGGATCATTCCCTGGTAACGGAGCTGCTGAAAAACGGAGAAATTGGGCCTGATGAAGTATACGATCACCCGCAGCGTCATCTGCTTACCAGGGCGTTGGGGACATCTCCGTCTTTAGTTGTGGATTTTTACACAAAGAGTATAAAATCCGGGGACTGTATATTGCTCTGTACGGATGGCTTGACAAGCGTGCTCAGACCTGCCGAAATAAAGGAAATACTCTTTCAATATAATTGCCTTGAGGGTGACCATCTGGAAAAGGCAGCCGATAAGCTTTTAAACAAAGCCAACGAGCTTGGCGGTCCGGACAATATTACTTTTGAAATAATATGTTATGCATAAGTTTAAAGGGTGAAAATATTGTGAAAAAGATGCCCGGAATGATCTTGGGAAATCGTTATAAAATAATTGAAAATATCGGCGAAGGTGGAATGGCCAGGGTATACAGAGGTGTGGATACAAAATTAAACCGCCCCGTAGCCGTTAAAATACTTTACGAGCAGTTTGCCGGAGATCCTGATTTTTTACGCCGGTTCAAGCAGGAAGCAAAAGCGGCGGCCAAGCTCTCCCATCCCTCAATTGTTAACGTCTATGACGAAGGGGAGGAAGGCAATATCCATTATATTATTATGGAGTATGTGGACGGTTTTACCCTGAAGGAAATTATCCAACGGGACGGACAACTGAAACCCGCTGAGGCAGCACAGACCGTATTACAGATATGCGATGCTTTGGTCCATGCTCATGGTCAAAATATTATTCACCGGGATATTAAACCACAAAATATTATTATAACCTGTGAAGGCAGGGTAAAGGTTGCCGATTTTGGCATAGCAAGGGCGGCCGTGGATGCAACAATAACATATGGAAAGTCGCTTCTTGGTTCAGTTCATTATTCTTCGCCGGAGCAAGCCCGGGGCTACTGCGCCGATCCAAAGTCCGATATCTACTCCCTGGGGGTTGTTTTTTATGAGTTGCTGACGGGTGCAGTTCCTTTCTCCGGGGAGAGTCCTATTTCTATAGCTTTGAAGCATTTACAGGAGGATATTGTTCCCCCGGGAAAACTGGTTGAGGGGTTGCCGGCGGAGCTGGAAAATATTGTAGTGAAGGCCCTGCATAAGGATCATAATCTACGTTATGCAAGTGCGGCGCAGTTCAGGGATGAACTGGAGGATTGGTTAAAAGGCGAAAAAGAGGTAAACTATGTAAACAATTCTCTTGTCAAGCGCATGCAGTCATATTCACTGTACAGGGATCGTCAGGAACCCAATGAAGCAGACTTCGAAGAACAGCAAGAAGTAATATCAGGAAAAAAGAGGCGCTCAAAGAAGAAGTCTCCGTTGAGAAAAATAATTATCTATACAGGTTTGTTTCTCTTACTCTTCGCGGTTGTATTTATTGGTTACCGATTTATTTATAACTTTCTGCATGTACCGGAAGTTACTATGCCCTATCTTATAGATAAAAGCATGGCAGAAGCGGAAAAAGAACTTGATTCACTGGGACTGGGTTACAAGGTTGTAAGGGAGGAATATAACGACACCGTACCTGAGAATCATATTATTTCACAGGAACCTCCCGCCGAAAGAAGTGTTAAACAGGGGAGAGAAATAGAGCTTGTATTAAGTCTTGGGCCGGATTTAGTGGAAGTTCCCTATTTAGTCGGCAGTACGCAGCTGGAAGCGCGTTTGATGTTGAGCGATCTGGGCTTAAACATGGATGTTGATAGGGAATACAACGATGAAATTGCTCCTGATTATGTGATCAGACAGGATCCCGGCAAGGGTTTTAAATTAGCCAGGGGAGAGGAAGTCCGGGTCGTGGTGAGCGATGGCAAGAGGCCTTTTTCGCTGCGTGATTTTAGCAATTGGGAGCTTGAGGATGTCCAGGAGTGGCTTAATCTCTACGGGCTGGTTATTCGCGATGTAACTGAAGAATATTCGGACGAGTTGCCGGAGGGAAAAGTAATATCGCAGTTCCCCGCGAGCGGTGAAATGGTCCAGGCTGGTGACTCCGTTGACCTTGTCATTAGCCAGGGCATAGAGCCCGGTTCATATAAGACATACACTTTCGAAATTGACCCCTTAGTATCCCGGGGTCAGATGATCAAGGTATACGTTGAAGATGTAGAGGGAACAAAAATTGTATTCGAGGGAAGATATCATGGGGAGCTGATAACTGCCGAGGGGGTTGGATCAGGGCAAGTTGTCTTGATGGAGCTAAGGGACAATGAATATCAGGTCATAGATGTTGTATTTTTCCCGTAAGGTCAAGCAAATTGTAAAATTATCATAAGGGGGGGTACTGCTGCAGGGACGTTTGGTAAAAGCAAAGGGTGGGTTTTACTTTGTCAGGGATGCGTGCGGGGCTGTATTACGCTGCCGCGCCAGGAGGAGAATAAAGGATGCTGGAATCAACCTGCTGGTGGGGGATCTGGTTGAGGTAAATGCCTCTGAGGGAGTAATTGAAAAAGTTTATCCGAGAAAAAACAGTATTATCAGGCCTCCGGTTGCCAATGTAGATCAGGTTGTTATTTTAATGTCGGTAAGTAAACCACCCATTGACCTTGCTCTTACCGATCGTATTCTTGTTTCGGTAGAGTCATTAGTGCTTGATGTAATTCTGTGCCTGAACAAAATAGATTTAATTAATGATTTACAAAAAGAGATGATCGAGGAAATCAGAGAAACCTACGAAAACTGCGGGTACAGGATTTTTTATACCAGCGCGGTAACAGGCCAGGGCTTGCAGCATCTGGAAACATCTCTAAATAACAAAGTAAATGTTTTTGCCGGGCCCTCGGGTGTGGGAAAATCCACTTTAATCAATAGATTAAAGCCGGGGTTGGAGTTAAAGTCCGCTCCTGTAAGTTCTAAAACTGAAAGAGGGCGCCATACAACACGTCATGTAGAGTTGCTGATGATCGAGAAAGCTACTTTTCTAGTTGATACCCCGGGTTTTCAAAAACTGGACCTGAAGGGTTTCTCTTCTAGAGAGCTTTCTTCTTGTTTTCCAGAGATTATATCGTTTGCCGGCTCATGCCGTTTCACGGGTTGCCTGCATAGG
Source organism: Dethiobacteria bacterium (assembly GCA_050948825.1). Classification (GTDB taxonomy): domain Bacteria; phylum Bacillota; class Dethiobacteria; order DTU022; family UBA8154; genus DUQX01. The sequence continues at coordinate 131,739 of JBMNEO010000006.1, forward strand.
GCAGAACCGGATTGCGGGGTTAAGGAAGCGGTTCACAGGGGAAAAATGGCGCCCTGGAGATATAATCATTACCTTATGTTCCTGCAAGAAATTCAGCAAGCGGAAAAAAAATATTAGCACAAGGAGGCTGCCTACTATGGTTAAGGTTGCGCCTTCAGTTCTTTCAGCAGATTTTTCCTGCCTGCTGGAGGAAGTACAGCGTATGGAGCGATCAGGGGCTGACTGGCTTCATCTTGATATAATGGATGGTCATTTTGTCCCCAATATTACCATGGGCCCCCTGGTAGTTGGGGCACTGAAAGGCCGGGTAGATCTTTTTTTTGATGTCCATCTGATGGTTATGAATCCTCAGTTATTTTTAGCGGATTTTTACGGGGCCGGCGCAGGGATGCTCACTGTTCATGCTGAAGCCTGTACCCATCTGCACAGAGTCGTTCAGGAAATTAAAAAATTAGGTTGTAAGGCGGGTGTGGCGTTAAATCCCGCAACCCCTCTTAACTGTTTGGATTATATCCTGGAAGAGCTCGATCTCGTTCTAATTATGTCTGTCAACCCCGGTTTTGGCGGGCAGGAGTTTATCCCGGGAGTATTGCCAAAAATCAGTGCACTCGCAGAAGAGAAGACCAAACGCGGGCTTCCTCTGGAAATTGAGGTTGACGGCGGTATAAATGAAAATACGGCAGTTCAGGTCCTAAATGCCGGGGCGGATATTCTTGTTGCCGGGTCTGCCCTTTTTGGTGTATCCGATCCTTCAAAACTGATCAATGCTTTTAAGATGTTCCCGGTAAGGGGAAAGAAAGTTTAAGAATGATTCTCCTTATGTTATAATTATAATATATTAAAGGCTTTTTAAGAGGTGATGAAACTGGAACCGGATGAACGATATATGTGGATGGCTCTCGATCTTGCCCGCCGGGGCTGGGGCAATACCAATCCTAACCCTATGGTAGGAGCGGTATTAGTTAAAGGCGGTGAGGTTGTCGGTACGGGTTTCCACAAAAAGGCGGGGGAAAAGCACGCTGAAGTTCTAGCTTTAGAAGAAGCAGGTGAAAGGGCCAGGAGTTCTACATTATATGTTAACCTTGAGCCCTGTTCGCATTTTGGCCGGACACCACCCTGTGTTGAGGCGATTATCATGGCCGGAGTGCGTAAAGTAGTTGTTGCGTGCATTGACCCCAATCCGCTTATTGCCGGGAATGGAATTCGCAGGCTTCAGGAGGCCGGTATAAAAGTAAAAACAGGTGTCCTGGAAGAAAAAGCAAAGCGCCTCAATGAAGTTTTTTTTAAATATATTACCACAAAAATGCCCTTTATAATTGTAAAAGCTGCGATGACTATGGACGGCAAAATAGCTACGGCTGCAGGGAAATCGCGCTGGATAAGCGGCGAGAAATCCCGCAAGCTGGTACATCGGCTTCGTTCAATATCGGATGGTATCATGGTTGGGATAAATACAGTATTAAAGGATGATCCGCTTCTTACGGCGCGATTGGATGATGGCGGCGGCCATAACCCTATTCGAATTATTGTTGATAGCAAAGGAAGGCTTCCCTTAGATACAAAAATTGTACAAACCGCTTTTCGTATCAATACTATCCTCGCTACTACAGAGCTCGCTCCCCGCGATAAGCTAGAAGCTTTACGCTCTTACGGCATTGAGGTCCTTATTATACCCTCCCGTGCCGGTCAGGTTGATCTCTATGAATTAATGCTTTCTCTTGGGAGAAAAGAAATCAGCAGCCTTCTGGTTGAAGGAGGTGGGACTTTGAATTACTCCCTGCTTCAAGAGAACCTTATAGATAAAATATACTTCTTTGTTGCTCCTTTGCTTTTAGGGGGAGTTGCCGCTCCCACCCCGCTGGAAGGCTCCGGTGTTCACGAGATGGATGATTCCTGGGTAGTCGAAGAAATGGAAATCAGGCAGTTGGATAAGGACCTTCTGATAATTGGTTACCCTGCGAGGAGGGAAAAGATTGTTCACAGGGATAGTGGAAGAGCTGGGAGAAATATTGGGTCGGCAACATTATAAAGAAAGCATTGCGCTAATAATAAAAGGGAAAAACGTTCTGGATGATCTTCAAGAGGGAGACAGTATTGCGGTAAATGGTGTTTGCCTTACGGTAGCCCAAATTTCGACCGCAGCTTTTTATGCGGATGTTATGCCTGAAACCCTGCGCAAAACAAATTTATATGAACTTAAGGCAGGGGAGAAGGTTAATTTAGAAAGGGCCTTACCGATTGGAGGGCGTCTGGGAGGGCATTTTGTAAGCGGACACATAGATGGAACCGGAACAATTATTGGAGAAAAAAGGGAGGGCAACGCGCAGATTAAGCGCATCAGCGCCGGGAACACGATAACTCGTTATCTGGTGGCTAAGGGTTCTGTTGCTGTGGATGGTGTTAGTCTGACGGTTGTCGATGTGGATAAGAATTCTTTTAGCGTATCTCTTATTCCTCATACAGCAAAGCATACGACTCTGGGTTATAAGAAAAGCGGTGATAAGGTTAACCTGGAAGCAGATATTCTCGGGAAATATGTTGAAAAGATATTATTGAACCCCGCTGTAAACCCGATTGCCGGAGACGATTTTGCAAAAAAAGAAACAGAGGGCATTACATTTAGCCTGTTAGCGGAAAAAGGCTTCCTGTAATAGCTTGAGGGAGGTTGGGGCCATTGGAAATCAAGTTTAATACTGTTGAAAAAGCTATTGAAGATATTAAACAGGGCAAAATGGTGATTGTGGTAGACGATGAAGACAGGGAAAATGAAGGGGATCTGGTTATGGCTGCTGAAATGGCTACACCGGAAGCAATCAATTTCATGATCCGCTTTGGACGCGGGTTAGTATGTGTACCTCTTACAGCACAGCGCATCGAGGAATTGGATCTTCCGCCCATGGTTGCTCATAATACCGACAGCCACGATACCGCTTTTACCGTGTCGGTTGATGCCAGGAATACAACTACAGGCATTTCAGCCTTCGAAAGGGCTTTAACGATAAAAAAATTAATTGCTCCGGATGCCGCTCCCACTGATTTTACCCGTCCGGGTCATATTTTCCCCCTGCGAGCGAAAGAAGGGGGGGTACTGCGCAGGACAGGGCATACTGAAGCAGCGATTGATTTGGCAAGGCTGTCAGGTCTTTATCCGGCCGGCGTTATCTGCGAAATTGTGAATGAAGACGGTACAATGGCGCGTGTTCCGCAATTGATGGAGTATGCGCAGGAGCACAAAATGTCGATTATTACCATAGCCGATTTAATTCAATACCGCATGAAAAAAGAAAAGCTCATCTGGAAAGCGGCAGAAACTATCCTCCCGACTGCTTTTGCCGATTTTAGACTGATTGCTTATGATAATTCGGTTGATCAGAAAACCCATCTGGCCCTTGTTAAGGGGGAGATTACCAGGGATAAACCTGTGCTGGTAAGGGTTCATTCTGAGTGTTTTACCGGTGATGTCCTTGGTTCCCTGCGCTGCGATTGCGGCAAGCAGCTTTCTCAAGCCATGAAACAAATCGGTGAAGAGGGCTGTGGTGTGCTGGTCTATATGCGCCAGGAAGGGCGCGGTATTGGGCTGGTTAACAAAATAAAAGCTTATCAGCTTCAGGATTGCGGTAAAGATACCGTGGAGGCAAATGAGGAGCTTGGGTTCCCTCCTGATCTGCGGGACTATGGCGTTGGCGCACAGATACTTGTTGATCTGGGTGTCGGAAAGATGCGCCTTCTTACAAATAATCCAAGAAAGATAAAAGGGTTGGAAGGTTATGGACTAACAATCGTAGAAAGAGTACCGATAGAGGTGCCCCCCGGAAAGTATAACAGTTTTTACTTGCAAACTAAAAGGGATAAAATGGGACATTTCTTAAATACCGGGGTTGGTGAACAGAGCTAAAGGTGGTGTTAAAATGGTTAGACAATTAGAAGGTCATCTCAATGCTAAAGGATTCCGATTTGGTCTGGTTGTGAGCCGCTTTAACGAATTTATATCCGGAAAACTTCTTACCGGTGCAATGGATGCATTAAAGAGGCATGATGCCAGGGATGAAGATATTGAGGTATTATGGGTTCCCGGTGCCTTTGAAATTCCGCTGATAGCAAAGAAAATGGCCGTGAGCAAACGTTATGATGCTGTTATCTGTCTTGGAGCGGTAATAAGGGGCAGTACCCCGCATTTTGAATATGTTGCAGCCGAAGTGTCCAAAGGAATTGCGCTGGTGGGGCTGGAAACCGAAATACCGGTTATGTTCGGTATAATAACAAGCGATACACTGGAACAGGCAATTGAACGGGCCGGTTCAAAGGCAGGCAATAAGGGCTGGGATGCAGCTCTCGGGGCGATTGAGATGGTAAACCTTATCAAGGGTTTTGAAATGTAACAGGCCAAAAAAATAAACAGTTCTATGTTGCGATTGTTTCTGATACTGGAGGTTCCGGGATGGAAAAAGAAAAAACCGGGGGCAAATTTTTGATTATGGACGGCCACAGCCTGGCTTACAGGGCTTTTTTCGCCCTGCCCCTGGAATTGCAAACAAAAAAAGGTCTGCATACGAATGCGGTTCTCGGTTTTACGAGAATGCTGTTGCGGTTGCTGCAAGATGAATCACCTGATTATCTGCTGGTAACTTTTGATTATCCCGCCCCTACCTTCCGCCATCAGACTTACAGCAGGTATAAGGCGACAAGGGAGAAAACCCCCGGAGAGATGACGGAGCAGATGCCGCTGGTCAAGGAGATACTCCAGGCTTTTAATATTAGCTTTATTGAACTTGAGGGCTATGAGGCTGATGATCTTATCGGGACGTTTGCCGTAAAAGGGGAAGAGGCCGGCCTGGATACCTTTATCGTAACCGCTGATGCAGATGCCTACCAGCTGCTTACCCCAAAGGTGAAGGTGTTAATTACCAGGAAGGGCATCAGCCAGCTGGAGGTTTTTAGTATAGAAAGCCTGCAGGAAAAATACGGCCTTACTCCCGGGCAATGGATAGATTTTAAAGCCTTAAAAGGGGATAGTTCGGATAATATTCCCGGTGTCCCCGGAATTGGTGAAAAAAGGGCCATGCAGTTGTTAAAGGAATACGGGGCGCTGGAAGAAGTAATCAGACATGTGAACGATATTCCAGGAAAAGTCGGCAAAAGCCTTTCCGCTTATACCCGGCAGGCCTTAATCAGTAAGGATCTGGTAACGATACAAAAAGATATCCCGCTGGACCTGGAAGTTGAAGCCTGTCGCTTGCAAACACCCGATTGGCAAAGCCTTTACAAGATATTCCGCGCGCTGGAATTCAATAATATTATTGATAAAATACCGGAATTAGCAAAGATAAAAAACGGAGCAGCGGCTAAAGCAGAGGCTAATAGTGATGGGGAGGGCTGTTTTCAACAGACTGTACTCTGGGATGAAAAAGGAAACGGGGATTTTGTTCAGCCTTCAGAGGAAATACAGCGGCTGGATAATGCAGCTGGACATGAGGCGGCAGGCTTAAATGCAGATAGCGATTTTGGACTGTTTTGGGTCAATAATGTGGAGGATTTGCAACTTCTGATTAAGGAATTGAAAGAAGTCCACACGGTAACCCTTCTTCCAGATACTCTATCCCCACGTGAAAACGGTTCTTTTCCAGGTCTGTTCTGTGCCGTGGAGGGGAAAGGGGTCTATTATATTCCCCTGAACGAGCAAGAAAAGATAACACCGGGAGAGGTTTTAGATTTACTCAAGCCGGTTTTTGAAAATCCCGAACAGCTTCTGTTGGTCCACGATTTAAAACCGCTGATGAAATATCTTATGGAAAATGGTATTGATCTTAAGTGTGCTTTTTTTGATACCCTGCTTGCCGCTTATCTGCTTGAACCCGAGCGGCCTGCTTACCCTCTTTCCCTTCTGTATGAAGAGTATGAGGGGCTTTCACTGCCCGAGCCGGAAAAAGGGGTGGGGGAAGAGCAGGCAAGAAAAGAAAGGCTTTATTTTTTAACCCTTTGCACCCTTAAACTTAATGGCCTGAAGGAGACCCTTTTAGCGGGGTTGGAGGCCAGGAAATTAAAAAATCTTTACTTTGAACTGGAGCTTCCACTGGTTCGCGTCCTGGCAAAAATGGAATTAAGGGGAATTGACGTAAGGAAGGACGTGCTGGAAGAGCTTGCCGCCGGGAATGAAAAGAGTATGGCTGAACTTGAAAAAGAGATTATGGAACTGGCCGGGATGGAGTTTAATCTAAATTCGCCAAGGCAGTTGAGCAACGTTCTTTTCGAGCATTTGAATCTGCCCGTGATTCGCCGCATTAAAACGGGGTATTCAACTGATGCCCGGGTTTTACAGGAGCTTTCCGTTCATCATCCTGTGGTTGAAAAGATATTGGAATACCGCATGTTATCCAAATTGAAGACGACTTATCTGGAGGGGTTAAAGCCCCTTATCAGCCCTTCGGGGAAAATCCATACTACATTCAATCAGACAGTTACGGCAACCGGCAGATTGAGCAGTAAGGATCCTAATTTGCAGAACATCCCTGTTCGACTTGAGGAAGGGAGACGCCTGCGCAATGCTTTTACCCCTTCCCATGCCGGCAACTTGCTGTTAGCGGCTGATTATTCGCAGATTGAGCTGCGTATTATGGCCCATCTCTCTCAGGATACCGGTTTAATTGATGCCTTTCGAAAGGACCAGGATATCCATACCAGAACCGCTGCAGAGGTATTCAATGTACCTCTTGCAGAGGTTACTTCTATAATGCGCAGCAGGGCAAAGGCGGTAAACTTTGGGATTATTTACGGTATTAGCGACTACGGTCTTTCCCAGGGCCTTCATATTTCCAGGGCTGAAGCGAGAGAATATATAAAGAGTTATTTTGAACGCTATCCGGGTGTTAAAAAATATGCCGAGGAGTGTATTAGTGAGGCCAGGGAAAAGGGATACGTTACTACAGTAATGAACAGAAGACGTTATCTGAGGGATATAAATCATCGTAACCATTCACGCAGGAGTTTTGCCGAACGTATGGCCCGTAACACTCCCATACAGGGTTCTGCGGCAGATATTATTAAGGCTGCTATGATTTCGATCGATTACTTTCTGGAGGAAGAAGGCTTCCAGGCGGCTATGCTTCTTCAGGTTCATGACGAATTGATCTTCGATGTCCCGCGCCAAGAATTGGAAGAGGTTTCAGCAAAGGTGAAAAGCTTGATGGAGAGTGTTTTGCCTCTTTCCGTGCCGCTGAAGGTGGATTTGAGGGTTGGACGTGACTGGTACCATTTAGAATCTATTGCGGGAGGCTAGTTAACAGTGCCGGAGCTGCCGGAAGTTGAATGTATAGTCAGGGATTTAAAAGAATACCTCAATGGGAAAAAAATTACCGGTGTTTTCTTTACCTTTTACAAAATGCTTCAGGATATAAGCCCTGAAGCATTTGAAAAAGAAATCCGGGGGGCAGTAATCCGTGATATTAAGAGAAAGGGGAAATATATACTCTTTTTTTTAAGCAATGATAAAATTTTAGAGGTTCATCTGCGCATGACCGGCAGGCTGTATTATTATCCCGGCCCCGTGGATCCGCAGAAGTATACCGGGGCCGTCTTTTACTTTGAGAGCGGGGACGAACTGCATTATCAGGATATCCGCAAATTCGGCACTTTCCGAATCTATGCGAAGCAGATGCTCTTTAAATCAAAGCCCTGCTTGCTGGGGCTTGATCCTCTGACAGGAAATTTTACACCGGATTCGTTTTCGGAAATGCTCAAGAAAAACCCTGGAAGAAAGATTAAGTCATTTTTGCTGGATCAGAAATATATTGCGGGTATGGGGAATATCTATACCGATGAGACCCTCTTCAAGGCGGGTATAAACCCCGAGAGAAAGGTTAAAAGCCTCTCGGTGGAGGAGACTAACCGTCTTTTTGAATCCTTATTGAGCACATTAAAAGAGGGAATCGACTGTCGGGGGACCAGTATCTCCGACTACAGGGATATCTGGGGGCAGGAGGGGGGATTCCAGAAAAGGCTCAAGGTTTACCGCAGGGAAGGTTCCTATTGTTTGCGGTGCGGCGGTGCAATCCGGCGCATGGTGGTTGCAGGCCGCGGCACTTATTATTGCCCCGTATGCCAGCCCCTTTGATGAGGAGGAAGGTGGAAATATGAATGTAATAGGTTTGACGGGCGGGATAGCATGCGGTAAATCCACAGTTGCCGGGATGCTGGTTCAAAAAGGAGCCTTGCTGGTTGATGCGGACCGGCTTTCCAGAGAGGCTGTAGAGCCGGGAAATCAAGCCTGGAAGGAGATTATTCAATGGTTGGGGGATGCTATTGTCGAGGAAGATGGTACTTTAGACCGTAAAAAAATTGCTTCTATAGTATTTAATGACGAAAAATCCCTTGCAAAATTGAACAGCATCATTCACCCCCGGGTTTTAGATCTTTTTTATCAAAGAAGCAGCGAGCTGAAGAAAGAGCTCCCCGGCAGGCCTTTGATCTGGGATATTCCGCTTTTGTTCGAAACGGGATACGATAAGAGAGTTGATTATATTGTTGTGGTGGCCTCCCGGGAAGAGGTTCAGATACAAAGATTACTGGCAAGGGATGGACTGTCCCGGGAAGAAGCGCTAAGGCGCATACGTTCCCAGTTGGAAATAAAGAAAAAAATAGCAAAGGCCGATTTTGTTATATGCAATAACGGGACAAAGGATTTGTTGGAGGAAAAGGTGGATCTCTTGTGGGAAAAGATACAGGCAATTTGATGATAAGAGGTGCTGTTTCTGTTTCAAAGTGAGAAAATCAACAGATGTTTATACTTACTGCTCTTTATCTTACTTGTTTATTTTTTTATTACGCAGTCTGATTATCTGGCAAGATTTTATTATCCTTTCCCCTACCGTGAAATTATTATCGACGAGGCGCAAAAAAACAAAATTGAGCCTCTGCTGATAGCGGCTGTTGTTAGAGTGGAGAGCAGTTTTAACGTAGATGCAAAATCACCTAAAGGGGCGGTAGGGTTAATGCAGGTAATGCCGGAAACGGGACTCTGGGCAGCGGAACAGATGAAAATGGAATCCTTTTCGCAAGAGCATCTTTTCGATCCCTACGTCAATATTGCTATCGGCACATGGTATCTGGCAGAGCTTTCTCATCAATATAACGGCAACTTATATGCTGCCCTGGCAGCGTATAACGGCGGCAGAGGGCATGTCAGCCGCTGGCTTCGTGAAGGAGTCTGGGATGGTTCCCGGGAGAGGCTTAAGGATATACCTTTCCCCGAAACGTATCAGTTTATCTTAAAGGTAGAGAGAACATACAAACAGTATAAGCGTATCTATTAGCGCTTACTGCGATGGCTTGATGAGCGCTATTTCGTCACAGTTGGGGAATTTAGGGCAATTTATGCATTCTGTCCAGACCTTTTGCGGTAATTGGTCTTTTCCGATGCGGATAAATCCGCTTTTTTCAAAAAAGGCCGGCTGATAAGTTAAGGTAAACACTTTTTCTATGCCGAGATCTCTGCTTTCTTGGAGGAGAATATCCACAAGTGCCTGGCCAAGGCTGTTATGAATATACTGAGGAGCGATGGCCAGCGAGCAGATTTCCGACAGGTCCTTCCATAATATGTGCAATCCACCCACTCCGATGATCGTGTTATTCTTTTCAATAAGAGTATAATCCCTGATTTTTTGGTATAATGAGGGAAGAGTGCGGTGAAGCATAAGCCCCTGATTAGCATATGAATTAATTAACGAGGCCATCTGTTCAACATCTGACATTTTAGCTTTTCTAAAAATCATACGTTTGACCACCTTTCTTTAAAAAATATTTTAACTCACATTTAAGTAATTGAACAGTGAACTTTTGCAGTAAACAAATTATTGGAGTATTCGCATGAAAAAATTAAAGGAATATACCGGGAAAAGGAACTTCTTACATACTCCTGAACCCGCGCCGGGCACTGCAATGGAGGAGCCTGAGGCAACGGAAGGCGGCCGTTTTGTTGTCCAGGAGCATCATGCCCGCAGGCTCCACTGGGATTTTCGCCTGGAGACGGACGGGGTATTAAAAAGCTGGGCATTACCCAAAGGGCTTCCGCGTGAAAACGGGGAGCGCAGGCTGGCGGTAGAGGTTGAAGATCATCCTTTAGAATATTTAAATTTTCAGGGGATTATTCCTGAAGGAAATTACGGTGCAGGGAAGGTTATTATCTGGGACAGAGGCAGGTATGCTTTGCTAGAAAAGACTTCGCAGAAAATCAAGGTTGTATTGCTTGGCGAGCTTATCCAGGGGGCGTATGTTCTAATAAAGACGGGAAAAGAGAATAATCAGTGGTTGATGATAAAATTCCAGTAAAAAGGAGGATGGCAGTCCATGAAGGAAGAAGCAATTTTTCATGGGGGTAAAACCAAATTGCAGATTATCATGGGTGATATAACCGGGCAGGATACAGAAGCGATTGTTAACGCCGCCAATAAAAGGCTGGCCCCCGGCGGCGGCGTTGCGGGAGCTATTCACCGCGCAGCGGGGCCGGAGCTATGGGAAGAATGCAAAAAGCTAGGCGGGTGTGAAACAGGAGAGGCGAAGATTTCGGGCGGTTACCGGCTTAAAGCAAAATATGTTATACATACCGTGGGTCCTGTATATAATAATACGCCTCAAAATGCAAGAGACCTTGAAAATTGTTATCTAAACAGCCTTAATCTGGCTAAAAAACATGGGATTAGAAGTGTGTCATTTCCCGCTATCAGTACAGGTATCTTCGGTTATCCCCTCGAAGAAGCCGCTGAAATTTCTTTGCGTACTGTAATAAAGTTTATGCAGGATAACGACCTCCCGGAAACCGTCCGCTTTGTCCTTTTCGGCAAAAAAGATTACGAGGTCTTTATAAAAAGCCTGCAGAAGATTACGGCTGCATGGGATTCTTAGCCGGCCGATATTTCAGGAATGTTTTAAGGGTTTATAGTATAGATGATCGCCAGCCCGATTAACCCTGTAAATGCGGCATAAAGAAGCCCCGGGATGAGGTTTCTCTTAATTATTTTCCCTTCGGTGCCGAGTATTCCTACCACAGCACAAGCCGCTACAACATTATGGACCGCAATCATGTTCCCTACTGCCCCGCCGACAGCTTGAAGGGCAAGTGTCAGCGTATGTGAAATATTCAGGCTTTCCGCCAGCTGATATTGAAATCCACCAAAGAGGATATTGGAGACGGTATTGCTGCCGGAAATAAATGCCCCCAGCATCCCTAGAAAAGGAGCTGCAGCGGGCCATGCTCCTTGAAATATAATAGCAGAAAAAGTTGACATGGTTAGCAGCATGCTTTCTGTTCCAGCACGGTTTATATCCGAATGTACAAAAATCCTGACCATACTGACGGCAAAAATTAGAGCAATGGTTGCCGGCAAAAGTTGTGCAAGGGTTAGCCTGAAAACCTTTTTTGCTTCCACGAGGCTTATTTTATGTAAAAAGAATGTGAGCAGGGCGACAAGGGTAAATGGAATTATCCCGGGAAGATAGAGAGGCTGTATACTGTATTGAATATTTTCCTGACCGAGTATGTTGCTCCATGTAAATTCAATACCGGCAAGCAATTCCTGAATTTCAAAGTACGGAAGGCGGGTGATTACCAGCAGCAGAGCGATAATTATATAAGGTGTCCATGCCGAAAAAAGTGACAGTTTGCCTGTCTCTTTTTCTTTTAACCGGGTTTTTTCGCCCCAGCTTTTTTCCCAATGCTCCTCTGGAGGAAAGTCCCAGGCATTCGGGGGAACCAGAATTTTTTTTGCTACAATTAGAATGATGATTGCCAGACCGGCCAAACTCCCGATAACTGAAGGAAGTTCCGGTCCCAAGGTATAGCTTACAAGCATTGACGGTAAAGTTAACGAAAGGCCGCCGATAAGTGCCAGCGGCCAGACTTCCAGGCCTTCCTGCAGCGTTCTTTTTTCGCCAAAAAAGCGGGTCATCATCATAATAGCTAATAAGGGAATAAATGTTCCTGTTAGAACATGAAAGATTCCTGACCAGATGCCCACTTCCTTCAATAAAATTGCCATCGATGTATCCCCGGGTATAAGTCCGGCGATCGATGCTTCTATGCCTACATTTATTGGTGTTCCAACAGCCCCAAAGGTTACGGCGGTGCTATTGCATATCAGGGCAACCATCACTGAACAAAGGGGGGGGAACCCCAGCCCTACCAGCAGGGGCGCAGCAAGGGCTGCAGGAGTGCCGAAACCGGCGGCCCCTTCGATAAATGAGCTAAACAGCCATCCAATGATGATGACCTGTATGCGGCGATCGGTGGTTATATCGTAAAAGCCGCTATTTATGGCGGCGAGGCCGCCGCTTGCTTTTAAAGTATTTAGAACGAGGATGGCTCCAAACACTATAATTAATATATTTATTGCCAGCAGTGTTCCTTCTGTAGTAGCAGCCAGGACTCTTACCGGATTCATTTTCCAAAAGACAAGGGCGATAAAAGCGGTAATGGCCCAGGCAATGGGCATGGCTTTCTTGGCAGGCAAGGCCGGAACGACCATCAGATAAATAGTTACAAGTATAGGAACCGCTGCTAAAAAGGCCTTCAAAGTCAGGGGCAGGGTCATTTGTTTTCTCCTTTTTAGATGATATTTTGCTAATGCTATCTTTTGTTGTATTTTAATTTTTACCACAATCGGAGAATTGTATGTCCCGATGTTTATGAAAAAAGCAACTTTAGTTTTTTTTTACAGTGTTATATAATCTGGCTAGAGGGAAAAACCAAATGATAAGTAGGGTAAGGAGTAAAAATGAATACTGATAAGAAAATTGCTATTTCACCTTATTTAGAGTTGATTGGTGTAAAGCTTGAAGAAGTAAAATACCCCCGGGCCAGATTGAGCCTGCAGTGGAGAAAAGACCTGGTAAATCCAATGGGTACTCTTCATGGAGGGGTAATTTCCTCATTGGTTGATGCTGTTCTGGGCTGTGTATTGTTGAGCCAAAAAGAAGTAAAGGGGATCGCAACATTGGAATTAAAGGTTAATTATCTCAACCCGGTAACCTCCGGCACGGTAGTAGCAGAGGGGGAGATCATACACAGAAAAGGTCTTATGGCTTTCGGACAGGCATTTATCTATTGTGAAAAAAAGCTTATCGCTGTTGGCAGCAATACAAACAAGCTTACACTTGCGAAAGGTGAAACCTTTTCTTAGAGTGTCCTAAACCGGCGGTGAAGAGTTACTTTTTGTTCCGGCTCATACCACAGCTGCAAAACAGTTCCCGGATATTTACTTGCTTTTATGTATTTTATTAAGCTATAATTGTTTGAGACAGCAGAATTATTTATAGTATGTAAAGCGTGTATTAAATAAAGGTGTGGTTTTATGAAAATTACTTTTTATGATAAACTATTCATTGCTATTATTTTAGCTTTTAGCGCTGCAGGTTTTATTTTTAATTTCAGTCTTGGTGCTGAAATGAAACAAGAGTATATAACAGTTCATGTTGATAACGAGCTGGTGATGGAGCTTTCAATAAATGGCGGAACGCAGCAGAGGATATCTTTCCCCTTTGGTGATCATAGGGAACATACCGCTACCATTGAGATAAGCGGCGGCAAAGTCCGTATGCTCCCCCTGGATGAAGAACTGTGCCCTCGTGGCATTTGTTCTCATACCGGATGGATCAGCCGTAATTACCAGAGTATTGTATGTGTTCCTAACAGCATTATCATTGCCTTTAGCGATAAAAAGATTGAAGGAGTGGACGGGGTTACGTATTAGCCGTTGCGCATCAAATTTAAAACCCCGCCAATTCTTGACAAAAAAGTTTTAACTCATATATAATTAGGCTTAGTTTTTAAGAGGTGAAACCCAAATTATGAAGCTGTATGTCCCCGATCTCAGGAAAGAAGAGGGAAAATTTATTACCTATAACAGTACTCTGGTGCTGAGTATTGGCGGTAATGAAGAAGACCCGACGCTAGAAATCAACCTCCAGGCCGCTTATGCTGCAAAAATGATCTTAATCAAAGGGCACTGGGAGGCAGAGATGCAAGGTGAATGCAGCCGCTGCCTGGAAAAGTGCCAGTATCAAATCAAAGAAAGCTTTTATGAAGAGTTTAAGCAGTTGAGCTTAATAAACGAACCTTCAAAACGGGATAGCGGGAACGCTCCGGAGGAAGGGGATTTGTTCGTTTTCAGGGGAGATACGCTTGATCTGGATGAGTATTTCCGGCAGTCGTTTCTTATGTCCCAGCCTTTAAAAATCCTTTGCCGGAGCCAGTGTAAAGGCCTTTGCCCTGTTTGCGGGGCAAACTTAAATTATCAGCAGTGTTCTTGTCTGGAGGAAAACCTTGATCCCCGCTGGGAGCTTTTGCTGAAGCTCAAAGAAAAACATTGATTGGGACCGAAAATTATTTAGGTTGATAGCTAAGAGTCATTATTCGGAGTTTGCAGGGATCATAATGCCGCCAAAGATCATCTGGAGTATAAGCATTAATTAATTGAGAGTTAAGCAAAGGAGGTGCTTTTTTTGGCAGTACCTAAGAGAAGAACGTCTAAAACAAGAAGAAATAAGCGCAGAGCCAACTGGAAACTGGTTCTTCCGGGTTTTTCCGTATGTCCTCAGTGCCATGAGGTTAAGATGGCGCATAGAATTTGTCCAAATTGTGGATATTACAAGGGCAAAGAGGTTGTAAAATAGCAATAAGATTGGCTATTACCTGGCTTAAGCCTCTTCAGGGTTTAATCCGGGGTTTCTTTTATTTAAATGAATATTTTTTGTATTTAGGAGATGGGATTTGTGTTGCGTGTAGCAGTCGATGCTATGGGAGGTGACCATGCACCTTCCGAGATAGTAAAGGGAGTTATCTCTGCTGTAAAGAGAACCGATGATTTGCAGATTTTTCTGGTTGGTTCTGCGGAGGCAATAAGAAAAAGTATAGATATGGAAATAGATTCTTCTCGTATTGAAATTATAAATACTGAAGAAGTCATCGGCAATCATGAGGATCCCGGCCTGGCTATACGCTCTAAAAAGAAGTCTTCCATGGTTACAGCCATGCAATTGGTCCGTAACGGTGACGCAGATGCAGTAATGAGCGCAGGAAATACCGGAGCGCTGATGGCCGGGGGGTTGCTTTTTTTGGAGCGGTTAAACGGAATCAAACGACCGGCACTGATGACGGTGATCCCCGCATTTGAAGGGCAGGGACACGGTGTTACTGGATATTGGGGCAAATATGGACGCCAAACCTGAACACCTATTGCATTATGCTCTGATGGGCA
The DNA here is from genome assembly GCA_050948825.1 of Dethiobacteria bacterium. Lineage (GTDB taxonomy): Bacteria > Bacillota > Dethiobacteria > DTU022 > UBA8154 > DUQX01. The sequence continues at coordinate 146,981 of JBMNEO010000006.1, forward strand.
GGATTTATTCTCAGGAAGTACTGGGGAGGAAAAATCCCACTGTTGCCCTCCTGAACGTTGGCACGGAAGAAAGTAAGGGCAACATGCAAGTGAAAAATGCGTACCGTCTGATTAAAGCAAATGTTGCGGATTTCATCGGTAATATTGAAGCAAAAGAGATATTCCACTGTACGGCCGATGTTCTGGTGTGCGATGGTTTTGTAGGAAATGTATTGTTAAAAACTATCGAGGGATTTGCCAGGGATGTTTTTGGTTATCTGCGCAAAGAGATAAAAAATGATTTTAAGGCACGGCTTGCTTCTCCCCTGTTTCGTCCGATTTTCAAGAGAATTAGTTCCAGTTTGGATGAATCTGAGCATGGAGGCAGCCTGTTGCTGGGCCTGAAAGGTGTTTGTTTTAAGTGTCACGGATCCTCCAGGGAAAAGGCAATAGCGCAGGCTCTAATAAAACAGGTTTATCCATTTGTCAATTACAGCGCTAATAAAAAAATTGAAGAAGCACTTGGCAAAATTCTTAGTTGAAAGGGGGCACGGCATGCAATCCGAAAAGGCTGTCGGAATTGTATCAACGGGAAGGGCCTTGCCTGTCGGACGCTTAACAAATTTTGATCTTGAATATCTTGTTGAAACCAGCGATAAATGGATTCGGGAGAGGACGGGGATTGAGGAAAGACGTATGCTTAGTCCCGGTGAGACAAACTCCGGGCTGTCGCTGGCCGCTTCCAAAATAGCTCTGGAAAGGGCCGGTTTGAAACCCGGTGATATAGATTTAATTCTTGTGGCAACCGTAACGCCGGACATGATCTTTCCTTCAACGGCATGTTTAATTCAGGCTGAACTTAATGCTTGTAACGCGGCGGCGTTTGATCTTGCAGCAGGTTGTACAGGTTTTTTATATGGCTTAAGCGTTGCGGAACAGTTTATTAAAACAGGAGCGATGAAAAATATCCTCCTGGTTGGGGCTGATACCCTTTCGCCGGTTATTGATTGGCAGGATCGCAATACATGTGTGCTCTTCGGCGACGGTGCGGGGGCTGTAGTGATAAGTGAAGTGGAAAAGGGCCGCGGGTTGCTTGTGAGTAAAATGTTTTCAGACGGTAGTAAGGCAGGTTTGTTATATGTTCCTGCCGGCGGGAGCAGGTCTCCTGCCACACTCAGGACTGTTGAGGAAAGAATGCATTATGTAAAAATGAACGGTCCTGAGATTTTTAAATTTGCGGTGACGGTTATGGTAGACTCAACAAAAAAAATACTGGGCCTTTGCGACAAAAAACCGGAAGACCTTGATTTTTTAATACCGCACCAGGCAAATGTGCGTATTATCAAGGCGGCATCTAAAAGGTTGCGGTTAAAACCGGAACAGGTACTGGTGAATATCCAGCGTTACGGGAATATTTCTTCGGCGTCTATTCCCGTTGTCTTGGACGAAGCGGCAGAAGAAGGGAAAATAAAAACGGGTGATTTGATAGCCTTGGTATCGTTTGGCGCTGGTCTGACCTGGGGTGCTGCTCTATTAAAATGGTAGCTGAGGAGGTAAAATATGGGTAAATGTGCTTTTCTTTTCCCCGGTCAGGGTGCGCAGTACGTGGGCATGGGTAAAGATATGGCAGAAAACTTTCCTGCTTCCAGGGCTGTTTTCGAGGAAGCTGATGAAATACTGGGATTTAAAATAAGCAGCGTTATCTTCCAGGGAGAAAAAAAAGATTTAAAAAAAACGGAGATAACCCAACCAGCGGTTTTAACAACAAGTATTGCTATCTTAAAAGTATTAAGGGAAGAAGGTATTAATCCCGAAGGGCTGGCGGGTTTAAGCCTGGGGGAATACAGCGCTCTGGTATGTGCAGGTGTAATCAGTTTTTCTGATGCTCTTTTGATCGTTCAGAAAAGATCACAGTACATGCAGGAAGCTGTCCCTTTGGGAGAAGGGGGGATGGCCGCAATCCTCGGGCTGAGTCCCGAGGGAGTAAGAATACTCTGTGAGCAGAGCATGACCTTAGGGCACGTTGAGCCGGCAAATTATAACTGTCCAGGCCAGATAGTTATTGCTGGCCATATGCAGGCTGTTAAAGAAGTGTGCCGGCTGGCAAAAGAGAAAAGGGCCAGGGCAGTTGTACTTTCGGTCAGCGTACCTTTTCACTGCAGATTATTATATACGATCAAAGATAAGATGTCGGCTTTACTTGAAAATGTGCCTTTTTATAGACCCAGTGTTCCCTTTGTATCGAACATATCAGCCAATTACCTGTGGGAACCGGAAGAAATCAGGCGATCGCTCGTGGCACAGGTTTACAGTCCCGTTTACTGGGAAAACTCAATGAGGCTTCTCTTGAAAGACGGATACGACCTTTTCATAGAAATCGGCCCCGGACGTGTCCTGACGGGATTTATGAAAAAAATATCTAATGAAGCCCGTGCCATCCATGTGGAGGATAAATTAACTCTGGAGAAGCTCATAACACTCCTGCAGGAGGTGCAACCTTGACTTTGAAGGAAAAGGTAGCTATAGTAACAGGAGGGTCAAGAGGAATAGGAAAAGCGATTGTTTTAGCCCTGGCCCGGGCAGGTGCAGCTGTAGTAATTAATTATCAGGAAAATGAAGATGCTGCACGGGATACTTTAGGAAAAGTTGAAGAGGCCGGTGGGAAAGGAATAGTTTACCGTGCCGACGTAAGGCACCTGCCGGAATGTGAAAAAATGGTTAAAGCTACTCTTGATCATTTTGGAAGAATTGATATACTAATAAATAATGCCGGTATACGCAGGGATAATATCCTGGCGTTAATGAAAGAGGAAGACTGGGAGGTGGTTCTGGATATCAACCTGAAAGGGGTATTTAATTGTTGTAAGGCTGTCTTAAGACCACTCCTAAAACAAAAAAGAGGAGGCAAAATAATAAATATCGCTTCTATCGCCGGCATGGTTGGAAACAGCGGGCAATCTAATTATGCAGCAGCCAAAGCGGGAGTAATTGCTTTTACCAAGTCACTGGCAAAAGAACTTGGGAAAAGAGGTATAACGGTAAATGCTGTTGCACCGGGTTTTATCGAAACGGATATGACTGAAGATCTGCCGGATCAATTAAAAAAAATGATTCTTCCCAGGATATCTCTGGAGAGGTTTGGAAAACCTGAAGAGGTAGCGGAGGCAGTGTTGTTTTTAGCCCAAAATGCAAATTATACAACTGGTTCTGTAATCCTGGTTGACGGGGGTCTTATGCTATAATTCCTTAGATAGTATTGTATGCCCGGAGGGAGGTGAATTGGAAGGTGGATATTTTGGCAAAGGTTAAAGCACTGATTTCCGAACAGCTTGATATAGATGAAGACCAGATTACCCTGGATACTACCTTTGAAGATATTGATGCCGATTCTCTGGATGTTGTAGAACTGGTTATGGCTCTGGAGGAAGAGTTTGATCTGGAAATTGCTGACGAAGAGGTAGAGAAAATTCAAACGGTTGGCGATGTTGTCGGTTACATAGAAAAGCATCTTTCTTAGTAAAGTAATAGTTGAAGCCCTGCTTTTTGCAGGGCTTCCAGATCATATAGCTGCGTTTTAGCGAGGTGAAGTTTGTGAATAATAAGGTGGTTGTGACAGGAATCGGGGCAGTTACACCCATCGGTACCCGTAAAGAAGAATTTTGGCAGAACCTTAAGAAGGGTAAAAGCGGAGTTACTGTCATTGACCATTTTCGTGATTATTCCACATATATTGCTGCGGTTGTTCAAGATTTTGATCCGCAGCATTATATGGAAAAAAGAGATATAAAAAAAACCGATCGTTTTACCCACTTTGCCCAGGCTGCAGCCAAGATAGCCCTCGAAGATGCGGCGCTTGATCTTGAAAAAACGGATAAGGAAAGAATAGGTGTTATTATCGGCTCGGGGATCGGCGGCCTGGATACGATAGAAAAGCAATATAAAATTCTTCTGGAAAAAGGGCCCCGCCGGGTAAGCCCCTTTTTGGTGCCCATGCTTATAGCAAATATGGCCTCCGGCTATATTTCTATCGTGTATGGAATTAACGGTCCCAACTCAACAACCGTCACTGCCTGTGCCAGTGGGACCAATGCCATCGGTGAAGCCTTCAGGATTCTGCAAAGAGGAGAAGCAGATGTAATGATTGCAGGGGGAGCCGAGGCTCCGGTTACTTCAATCGCCTTTGCCGGATTTTGTGCAGCCCGTGCCATGACCACACGTAATGATCAACCTGAAAAAGCTTCAAAGCCTTTTGATTTAAAACGCGATGGTTTTGTTATGGGAGAGGGAGCAGGGGTTTTGGTATTAGAGACGATTGAACATGCGCTAAAAAGAAAAGCAAATATCTACGCGGAGATCATCGGTTACGGAATGTCCGGAGACGGCTATCACTTTACTTCACCCGATCCGGAAGGGCAGGGTGCGTTCCTTTGCATGCAGAGGGCTTTGAATGACGCCGGCCTTTTACCCGGGGACGTTGATTATATTAACGCTCACGGCACTTCTACCGTATATAATGATAAAATTGAAACGTATGCTATAAAAAGGCTCTTTGGAGAGCATGCTTATAAAGTAGCTGTGAGCTCGACAAAATCCATGATCGGGCATTTGTTGGGCGCTGCCGGAGGAGTTGAGATGGTCGCAACAGTATTGAGTATGCATTACAGTATTATTCCTCCTACCATAAATTATGAAAACGAAGATCCCGATTGTGATCTCTTCTATGTACCAAATAAACCTTATGAGCGGGAAATCAACGTGGCGATTTCCAATTCTTTCGGTTTTGGGGGAACAAATGCCTGTCTTGTTTTAAAAAAATATGTTCCGGAGGGGAGGGATAGCTAACGGTTTCATATAAGGACGCGGTTGAATTATTAGATAAGATTGGCTGGCCGGTTAAAAATATTACACTTTATGAGGAAGCGCTTACGCATTCGTCCTACGCTTATGAGTCTGCTAATCTGAGCAGTAATGAAAGATTAGAGTTTTTGGGGGATGCAGTGCTGGAACTTATAATTTCAGAATATTTTTTTAAAGCTTTCCCCGGTTACCCTGAAGGCAAATTAACTTTAATGCGCCATAATATAGTCAATGAAAAAACACTGTTTCAAATTGCACAGGGTATGGATCTGGGTTCATACATAAAACTTGGAAGAGGCGAGTTTCTGAGCGGCGGCTCAGGCAAACCATCCCTGCTTGCCGATGCTTTAGAGGCACTGATTGGTGCTCTTTTTATGGATGTGGGCTATGATGAGGCAAGGGTTTGGGTGCTGGAACTCTTCAAACCTTTTTTAGATGCTGTTGAACAGGGAGATATCCCTTTGTTGGATTACAAGACGATGTTGCAGGAAAGGTGTCAGTCCGGGCAGGGAATACTTCCTGAATATCAAATTACCGCGGAATACGGCCCTCCACATAATAAAACTTTTGAAGCCCTGGTAAAGGTGGATGATAAAAAAATTGGCTACGGCAGGGGAAAGACTAAAAAAGAAGCGGAACAATCGGCGGCTAAATGTGCCTGTGAGTTCCTTGAAGGAAAATAGCAATTTTTTTGGAGTGGTTGTATGTATTTAAAATCACTGGAAATTACAGGTTTTAAATCGTTTGCCGAGAAAATCGGGTTAAATTTTTCCTCCGGCATTACCGCTGTTGTCGGCCCAAACGGATGCGGCAAGAGCAACCTTGTAGACGCTATCCGCTGGGCCCTGGGCGAACAAAGCGTCAGGATCATGCGCGGGTCTAAGATGGATGATTTAATCTTCAACGGTACTTCCGGGCGCAAGCCGCTAAATTATGCGGAGGTATCCTTAGTATTTGACCGGGCGGACAGATTTTTGCCTGTTGATTACCAGGAGGTTGCGCTGACCAGGCGGGTCTTCCGTTCAGGAGAAGGCGAATACTTTTTAAATAAAGCTCAATGCAGGCTTAAAGATATTACCGAGCTATTTTGGGATACCGGTATCGGAACGGAGACCTATTCGTTGATTGGGCAGGGCAGGATCGATCAGATGATTAACGCCAGGCCTGACGAACACCGGGAGCTTTTTGAGGAAGCCGCAAGGATCCACAGATATAAGCAAAAAAGGAAAGAGTCCAGGGCAAGGTTGGATGAGATGGAGCAGAATCTCTTAAGAGTTGAAGATCTGCTGGCGGAACTAAAAAACCAGGAGGAAGGCCTTTCAGAAGCTGCAGCGCTTGCAGGCAGATACAGGGAAATTTTAATTAAATTACAGAATGTCGAACAGAAAATTGCAGGCAAACGCTGGTGGGATAACAAAAACATCTTACAGAGATTGCAGGATGAGAGACAGAAAATTGAGGGTAAACTTTTAGAGAAAAAAAATGCCCTGCTAACGCTTGAAGAAAGGTGCCAAAAAATTGCAGTTAAAGAAAGCATAAAAAGCGAGGAAAAAGAAAAGCTGCAAAGCTGTTACAACAGTTCTAAGGGGAGAAAAGAAAGTCTTGAAAATCAACTTAGCCTGTTCCAGCAGCAGAGTAAATATATGAAAGAAAAAATTAGGGTTAAAGAGGATTCCTGCCGGGAAATTGACGAAAGAATTTCGGGTTTGGAAGAAACAAGGAAAAAAAATGAGACCGAATTGAAAAGCGTTCTGCTTGAGCAGGAAGAGCTTGGGAAAAAGGCCGCGGAGATTAAAGACAGGTTAACGCAATTGCAGGCGGAGAGAAATGTTTTAAACCTTGAAACACTGCGTCAAAAGAAAACGGAGAACGATTTGAAAAAAGTATCTCTGGGCCAATCCCTTGAAGCTGACAGATTACGGTGCGATGAGCTTAGCGAAAGAATAAACGAGTTGGACAAGGGTATAAAGAAAGCGACAGAGGAAATAGAGAAGTTACAAACGGTTCAAAATAAAATAAGGGGTTTTTTACAAAGGCAAGAAATAGAGCAGGAAGACAGGGAGGAAAAGCACAGGTTATTGAAACAGCATTTTAAAGAATTTGAGGAAAGGGCAAAAGCCAGAAAGGCCAGCCTGGATGTTTTGCAAAAAGAAATGGAAAAAAAGGAAGCCCGCATAAAGTACCTGAAGGAAAGCCAGGACAGTTTTGATTTTTATGCCGGCGGAGTGAGAGCGATAATGAAAGCTTCGGCCCATAACCCTTTGCTGCAGGGAATTTACGGCCCTGTTGCAGATCTCATTAATGTTCCGCATGGTCTGGAAAAGGCGTTGGAGGCGGCGCTGGGAGCAAAAATACAATTTATCGTTACCCGGGATGATGAAACAGCGCGCAGGGCGATAGAGTATCTAAAGAAAAACAGGGCGGGAAAGGCAACTTTTTTGCCTTTAAATCTTTTAAAAACGCCGGGGAAAAGAGAGCTTCCTAACGCTTTCGGAGAGGATTTTTTGGGAGTGGCTTCGCAGCTTGTAAGCGTGCATCAGCAGTATAAAAAAGCGGTTGAAAATCTGCTTGGGCGTGTTCTGGTGTTAAAAAACCTTGAAGCGGCGCTTAAGCTTACCCGCAGTAACAGGGCGGGCTGGAGCATGGTCACCCTGGACGGGGAAGTAATTACACCGGGGGGCGCCATCTCCGGGGGCTACCATTCCCAGGAGCGCACCGGTTTTTTAGGGCGCAAGGGGGAGTTGAACACCTTGGAAGCCGATATTTTAAAGATAGGAAATCAGCAAAAAGACCTCGAAAAGGACATTGAGGGGCTTTTAAACCATATGCGGGGTCTAGAAAACGATTTAATAGAGCTGGATTTACTGGGCAGAAAAGCAGAAAATGAAAAAACCAGGCTTCAAAGCGAGCTGGAGAAAACCGATACCGGGATATTAAGAGTTGAACATGAGGTAAAACGCCTTGAAGGGGAGAAAGCAAAGCTTAAGAATAAGCATGATAACCTGCAGCGGCAGATTCTTCAAAAGGAAAAGGAGCTGCAATTACTCGAAGAAGCATGCTCAATAATAATAAATGACCTGGAAAAGATGAGCAGTATGGTGCGTGTTGATGAAGAGCAAGTTAAAAAATTGGAGAAAGAATCGGTCGATATCAGAGTAAGGTTTTCCGCATTGCAGGAAAAGGAGAGCTCCCTGCAAGAAGCTCTGGGAAAACAAGCCGAGGAAAAAGAGCGGCTGGATTTGCTTTTGGCACGCCTTGCGGAAGAGCGTGGCAGGTTATCTGTGGAAATGAGGCATCTTGAAACTGAAAAAGCCGGGATGCTGGCTGAGCTGGAAAAGGCTAAGGGAGAAGTGTGCAAAAACGAGGAACTGCTTTTTCTGCTGGGTAGTGAGCTTTCCTCCTTAAAAAAAGAGAGGTCATCTTTATCTTTGGATTTACAAAAAGAACAACGGGCAATTGAAAAAATTGAAAGACGTCTGCAGAATCTGGCTCTGGAGCTAATCAAAGCTGAAGAGGCGGGTAAATACCTTGAGGAGCAGTTGCTGGAAAAATTTAAAATAAATCCCCGGCAGGATTTCCCCCCTCAATTTTTAAGCATGGATACTGAGGAACAGCTAAAGAAGGAAAAAGCATTTCTGGAGGAACAAATAATAGCTCTGGGGGATGTTGACCCCGGTGTTGCAGAAGAATACGAGCGGCTTCAAAAGAGGATTGCCTTTCTTGAAGAGCAGAAAAATGATCTGCTCAAGGGGGAAAAAGGGGTTAGAAAGGTTTTGGCGGAGCTGGATCAGCATATGAAGAGGCGTTTCCTCGAAGCTCTGAGCGCTATTGAAAACAATTTTTTTGATATCTTCAGGAAACTTTTCGGTGGCGGCCAGGCTTTCTTAAAATTGACTTCCCCTGAAGATGTGCTGGAATCCGGGATAGAGATTATTGCACAGCCGCCTGGTAAAAAGTTGCAGAGCATCTCCCTGCTTTCCGGCGGCGAAAAAGCTTTAACGGCCATAGCCTTGCTTTTTGCTTTACTGCAGTTCAGGCCGGTACCGTTTTGTGTTCTGGATGAAATTGATTCTGCTCTTGATGAAAATAACCTGGAGAGGTTCGTACGCTATTTAAAAAAATATTCCGGTGGTACCCAGTTTATTCTTATTACACACCGCAGAAAGACTATGGAGGAGGCCGATGTTCTGTTGGGAATAACTATGGAAGAGCAGGGTGTCTCCAAAGTAGTAACCTTGAATTTAAACAAAAAAGCAGGGTGAAATATTAATGTTAGCTCAATTTAAAAAGGGTTTGTTGAAAACCAGGGAGGCTTTTAAAAACAGAATTGAAAGCCTTTTTGGGGCAAATGAACTTGATGAGGATTTTTTTGATGAACTGGAAGAGATCCTTGTTTCAGCCGATGTAGGTGTAAAGACAACTGAAAAAATAATCGGGTTGCTGCGGGAGCGCATTAAAAAAGAAAGGGTCAGGGAACGTTCTGCTGCCCGGGAACTGCTGAAAAAATTGTTAGTTGAAATGCTGGGTGGCAACGAGCAGGCTTCGCTTGCAGTTGCTTCTTCTCCGCCCACCGTGTATTTAATTTTGGGGGTTAACGGGGTAGGGAAAACCACGGCTATAGCTAAACTGGCTTATCGCTGCTCCGGTAAAGGGAAAAAGGTTTTGCTCGCTGCAGGCGATACCTTTCGTGCTGCGGCGATAGAACAGCTTGAAGAATGGTCCGGTGCTGTTGGAGCGGGGATAATTAAACACCAGGAAGGTGGAGACCCTTCGGCGGTTATCTTCGATGCTGTTAATGCGGCGGTCTCCAGGGGGGTTGATCTTCTATTATGCGATACCGCGGGGAGGCTGCATACGAAAGTGAATTTGCTCGATGAAATGAAGAAAATTTACAGGGTTGTTCATAAATCCTTAGGTGAAGCACCTCATGAGACGCTGCTGGTCGTTGATGCAACCACCGGTCAAAATGCTATCGCACAGGCCAGGCTTTTTCAGGAAGCGGTGCCCATTACCGGCCTTATCCTGACAAAGCTCGACGGTACTGCCAGAGGCGGTATTGTCCTGGCTGTGAAGGATATTACAGGTATTCCTTTAAAGCTATTGGGGGTAGGTGAAAGAAAGGAGGACCTGGAGCCATTTAATGCCGCGGAGTTTGTGGAAGCCCTCCTTGCTTGAAGCCCCCTTGCTAAAATGAAAAAATAGAGCTATACTATCTTCCACTGCGAATACTCCTCACCCTATCCAGCGTGGCAGGAAGGGCAGGAAACAGTTCAGCCTGCGGGGAATTACATTTTTACAGGTGCTATTGTAAAGGGTATTTACTTTACAGGAGAAATAGTGTATAAATGTTAGAGAAGGTAAACAGATTAAATTACCTATTTGATTTTTACGGTACTCTGCTGACAGAGAAACAACAGCGCGTCATAGAAATGTATTATAAGGATGACTTTTCTCTGGCAGAGGTCGCCGGGCATTTAAATATCTCCAGGCAGGCTGTCCATGATATTTTGTCCAGGACCGTACTTGCCCTGGAAAATTGGGAAAAAAAGCTCAATCTGTACGCTTCTTACCTTCAGCGGAAAGAGGATGGGCACAGGGTGCTGGAGTTGCTTGCCCGCAGGCCGCTCCAGGAAGAGGATATTGATGCTATTAAGGAAATTGTGCGGCGGAATATGGTTGAAAACTAAAAAAGGAGGCAGCCCCGGTTAAGCCGGGTACAAAATTTGTTATTCAGCGGACTGTCGGAAAAGCTGCAGGATACTTTTCGTAAACTGCGTGGAAAAGGTAAATTAACTGAAAAGGATATTGACTCTGCATTGCGGGAAGTCCGGCTGGCACTTCTTGAAGCCGATGTAAGTTATAAGATTGTAAAGCAATTTACCGCTTCTCTTAAAGAAAGAGCCCTCGGGGCAGAGGTCTTAAAAAGCCTTACACCCGGTCAGCAGGTTATTAAAATTGTACATGCCGAACTGGTTAAGCTTATGGGGGAAACGCAGAGTAAAATTTCTTCCGTTGACAATCCGCCCGGAGTAATTATGCTGGTAGGGTTGCAGGGCTCGGGGAAAACCACTTCTGCTGCAAAGCTGGCGCGTTTATTGAAAAAAAACGGTCATAAACCTCTGCTGGTTGCAGGTGATATTTACCGTCCGGCTGCAATCAAACAGCTGGAGGTGCTCGGGAAAGAAATCGGAGTTCCCGTTTTCAGCCTTGGTAAAGAGGATCCAGTATTAATTATTGCCCGCGCCTTAAAAGAGGCGGGTAAAGAAGGAAACGATTATGTTATTTTAGATACGGCCGGCAGACTTCATATCAATGAAGAGCTGATGGATGAGCTGATAAACATTAAGAAAAAAACAAACCCGTTGGAAATACTGCTGGTCGTAGATGCTATGACAGGACAGGATGCTGTAAATGTAGCGCAGGCATTTCACGAGCAGCTCGGGCTGACCGGAGTGATCCTTACCAAGCTGGATGGCGACACCCGTGGTGGAGCGGCGCTTTCCGTCAGGGCTGTGACAAACTGCCCGATTAAATATGTCGGAACGGGTGAGAAATTTGAAGCGTTCGAACCTTTTTATCCGGACAGGATGGCATCCAGAATATTGGGGATGGGCGATGTGCTCTCGTTAATCGAGAAAGCGGAGGCTGTAGTTGACGAGGAAAAAAGGCAGATTCTTGAAAAGAAACTACGCAGCCAGACGCTGACCCTGGAAGACTTTTTGGAACAGTTGGGACAGATAAAACAAATGGGCCCGCTGGAAGATCTTCTGGGTATGATACCCGGGCTAAACAAGGCCGGGAAACAGTTAAAAAACCTTTCTTTAGATGAGAAACAACTGGTGCAGACGGAAGCCATCATCCAATCCATGACCAGGGAAGAACGCCAGCACCCGGAGATAATCAACAGCAGCAGGAGGCGTCGTATTTCCCTGGGCAGCGGGACAGCAGTACAGGATGTCAACAGGCTTTTAAAACAATTTGAGCAGATGAAAAAAATGTTGAAGCAGATGAACGCTTTGGAAAAAGGAAAGCACAAACGCAGGGGAATGTTTCCCTTTTGAAATTTAGAAATAATAATTTAGAAATGATCATAAAAGATCTCAGGAGGTGTTAGTTTTTGTCAGTACGTATTCGTTTAAAGAGGATGGGAGCAAAGAAAAGGCCTTTTTACCGTATTGTGGTTGCAGATTCCCGTGTTCCCCGGAATGGAAGGTTTATTGAGGAGATAGGTTATTATAATCCCCTAACTGAACCAAAGACAATTAAGGTTGATGAGGAAAAGGCCCAAAAGTGGCTATCCCTGGGGGCCCAGCCTTCTGATACCGTAAAGGTTTTATTTGCTCAAGCCGGATTTCAGAAAAAATAACTGCTGTGCTAGGAGTGATTTCAATGAAAGAATTAGTAGAACTAATAGCCAGATCGCTCGTGGATTATCCTGAGCAGGTTGATGTTAAACAGGTTGAAGGGGATCATTCGATAATCCTGGAACTCAGGGTTGCCCCGGATGATATGGGAAAAGTAATTGGAAAACAAGGGCGCATTGCCAAAGCGATTCGTACAGTTGTTAACGCAGCAGCTGTAAAGGATAAGAAGCGGGTAATGGTGGAAATTGTGCAATAGGGAGAAACACCGATGTCTTTACGGATGACGATTATTGGAAAAGTCATTTCTCCTTATGGTATAAAAGGGGAAGTAAAAGTATATCCCTATTCAGATTTTTTGGACCGTTGTTACCTCCTGAAAAAAGTTAAATTGGAAGGAGAAAGCTACTGCGGTTTTAAAGAAGTAAAAAAAGCTTATATTCATCAAAAATTATGGGTGTTTCATTTTGAAGGCTGCAATAGCAGGGACGATGCCCGTGAGTTGTATGGGCTTCTGGTAAAAATTTTTTCTTCGGAGAGGGTGCCGCTGCCTCCGGGGGAGTATTATTTAGATCAGATTATTGGCCTGAAAGCCTTTACGGTTGAGGGCAGAAAACTGGGTTATGTGAAAGATATTATCAGATCCAGCAATGACGTTTATGTAATTAGCAATCAGGAAGCAGGGGAGGAGGCCGGTAAAAGAAAGGATATCCTCGTTCCTGCTTTAAAAACAGTGGTGAAAGAAATAAACCTTGAAAAAGGGACTATCCTTATAGATCCTTTGCCTGGTCTTTTGGATTAGAAAGCAATGAAAGATAATAAAACAGGGTGTGTGGCGCTGTGCTAATTGATATTATTACCGCTTTTCCGGCATTGTTTGGCGGTGTTTTCAGTGAAAGCATGGTCAAAAGGGCTCAGGAAAAAGAACTGGTTGAGATCAGGATTAATGACCTGAGGGATTATTCCGATGATAGGTTCCGCAGGGTTGACGATTATCCTTACGGCGGAGGGCCGGGGATGATTTTAAAACCGGAGCCTTTCTTTAAGGCTGTATCGGACATTAAAAACAAATCTCCGGAGGCGGGATTAAGCAGAACAATTCTCATGTCACCCCAGGGAGAGTTGTTAAACCAGCATAGATTGAAAGGGTTGCGAAAATTTGACCATCTAATTATTCTTTGCGGGCACTATGAAGGTGTGGATGACAGGGTGCGGTTGTTTTTGGCGGAAGAGGCAATATCCATTGGGGATTATGTCCTTACCGGCGGTGAAATACCCGCTATGGTGCTGGTGGATGCTCTTGTACGCCTGATTCCAGGGGTCCTGAACCCTCCTTCTTTGGATGATGAATCCTTCACCGTCGGGCTGCTGGAGTATCCCCAGTATACGCGCCCGCAGGAATACGAAGGGATGTCTGTCCCGGACGTATTATTATCCGGTAATCACGAAAATATCAGGAATTGGCGATACAATGAAGCGTTAAAGCTCACATCAATGTATCGGCCGGAATTACTGCATAAAAAAGGAATTACCGCTGAAAAAATGAGCACTCCGGACAAAAAAGGCCATCCGGATGAGTAAAACGGGGTACTGCTGCCCAGCGGCGGGTAAAATGGGCGGGGCAGTTGGAATTATTGTTTGTTGAGGGATTATATGATATAATGTCTCTCGGTGTTTGTTCTTAAGAAAGAAGTCAGGTATTTGGTAAGTTGAAAGGAGTTAGCGTAGATGAATTTAATCGATCATGTCGAAAAAGAATATTTAAAGGAGAATATTACCCCTTTCTCTCCCGGTGATACAGTAAGGGTTCATTTTAAAGTAGTAGAAGGTAACAGGGAAAGAATTCAGATATATGAGGGTGTAGTAATTCAGCGCAAGGGCAGCGGATTGAAGGAGAACTTTACTGTTCGTCGCATTTCCTACGGGGTGGGAGTGGAGAGATCATTTCCGCTGCACTCGCCAAAAATAGAAAAGGTTGAAGTTGTTCGCAAGGGCCTGGTCCGGCGTTCAAAATTGTATTACCTGCGTAAACTAAGGGGTAAAGCCGCCCGGATAAAGGAAGCCAGGAGATAAACTTACAGGGCTTTTTTATCATGAAAAGAGGCGACTTGCTCATGGATAGTGATCTTAATAAAGAATGCAAACCGGAAGAAGATAAAAGGCATTCTGTGCAAAAAGAAATAAAAGAATGGGCCAGGTCTATTATCCTGGCCGTGATTCTGGCTGTGATTATCAGGCTGTTTTTCCTGGAGGTTTTTTTGGTGGAGGGGACATCGATGGTCCCCACTCTGCAACACCACGAGCGGTTGATTGTCAATAAAGTGACTTACTATCTGAGTGAGCCGGAGAAAGGCGATATCATTGTCTTTAATTTTTCTCCCCGGCGGGATTTCATTAAAAGAGTAGTTGCCCTGGAAGGCGATGTTGTAGAACTCATTGACGGCCGCCTCTTTATTAATAACGAGCGTATTAATGAACCTTTCATAGAAAATCACAGTATAACGGATTTTGGTCCGGTAGTGGTTCCGAAGGGACATGCTTTTGTCCTTGGAGATAACAGGAGCAACAGTATGGACAGCAGGGATTCTGCGGTCGGCTGTGTTTCCCTGGAAAAAGTAAAAGGCAAAGCTTTCCTCGTTTTCTGGCCGCCATTTAATGCGAGATTGCTTTAAACGCCAGGTGGTGAACCCTGAAAATGACAAAGAACTGTTACCCCGGCAAAATGCTGAAAGAAGAGCAAAGATTAAAAGAAAACCTTAAATTTATTGATCTTGTTCTTGAGGTGGTTGATGCCCGCCTTCCCCTTGCCGGAAGGAATGAGAGGCTGCAAAGAATGCTGGGCGGGAAAAAAATAATTACCATTCTTAACAAATCCGATCTTGCAGATAAAGAAATAACGGGCCGCTGGCTAAGTATATTGGCCGGTGATAAAGGGCCCGTTTTAGCTTTTGATGCCAAAAAAATGGGCGGTGTTAAAAAACTGGAAAGCCTGCTTCTGGCAAACCGCTCGCAAAGTAATAAGTACAGGCGCCCGCTGCGTTTAATCGTAGTTGGTATACCCAATACAGGTAAATCCACGATTATCAACCGGCTGGCGGGTAAGTTTGCCTTAAGAACGGGTGAAAAGCCCGGAATAACCAGGGGCCCGCAGTGGTTGAGGTTGAGGTCGGGCTGGGAGATGCTGGATACCCCCGGTCTGTTGCCCCCCAGCTTGAAGGGCAAAAGTACAGCGAGCGTTTTTGGACTTGCGGCTATCGGTTCGCTTGATGTTGATGCCTACGATGAAGAAGAAGTTGCCCTGTGGTTGCTGGAGCGTTACCTGTCCGGTGAAAAAACCCGCCGCTGCCTGTTTGAATGTTATTCGCTGGGGGACGACGATGTAATTGATGTGTCCGGGGATTTGCTGTATGCCATTGGGATGCGGCGGGGATGTTTAATAAAAGGCGGCCAGGTGGATAAAAAGAAAACGGCCCGGATAGTGCTGAGGGATTTCAGGAAGGGGACGCTTGGGCGTATAAGCCTGGAAAAGCCGGAGGATTACAATGGGACACTTTCTGAGCGATAATCTATCTTCGCTTACAATCAACGAAATTAAGGCTTACCTTTTTTCAAAAGAAAAGCTCTCTGCCCGCGAATTGGGAATTCTTAAAAGCGATCGGCGAAAAGGCGTGCAAGAACTTCTTTCCTTGTTTCTTAAACAGAGGGAAAAGGCCCGAAGCGAGGAGGAACATTTACATAAGTTGATGGCGAAAGAGCGGTTATTGCATGAACAGGGCTATAAGCTGATAGCCGGGGCGGATGAAGCCGGAAGAGGACCCCTGGCCGGGCCGGTTGTGGCGGCCGCGGTAATACTGGATCCGGAAAAGAATTGCTGGGCTGGAATTAATGATTCCAAACAGCTTACTCCGCAGGCGAGAGAAGAGCTGTATGAGATTGTGACAGCAAACGCAAAAGCTGTTGCTATAGGGGTGGCGGATGTTCCTTTGATAGATGAGATCAACATATATCATGCCTCGCTGCGAGCTATGCGGCTGGCGGTTGAAAAGCTGTTGCCGCAGCCGGATTATATTCTTTTCGACGGCTTTAACGTTCCAGGGGTGGATCTGCCGCAGGAGGCGGTGAT
Source organism: Dethiobacteria bacterium (assembly GCA_050948825.1). GTDB lineage: Bacteria > Bacillota > Dethiobacteria > DTU022 > UBA8154 > DUQX01. Next base: position 163,301 of record JBMNEO010000006.1, read on the forward strand.
CGGCGGTGATGCCCTGTGTCTTTCAATTGCGGCCGCCTCTATTGTTGCCAAGGTAACCAGGGACAAGATCATGCTGAAGTACAGCAGGGAATACCCAGGTTACGGATTTGACAGGAATAAAGGCTACCCTACCGCCGGGCACAGGGAAGCTATAAAAACCCTGGGGTTATCACCTATCCACCGCAGGACATTCCAATGCAATAAAGACAGGTAGATATTGCACAGCAGGTGTGTACGGCAGGTATGTATGGATAAGAGTACAAGTGAAGGAGCCGTCTCATTGGCTTAACGATCTATCGGAACAGTTTTTTTACTATGGTGGTAGTAAATATAACGTTATAAAAAGGGGCTTTTGTCTTGCAAGGAAATACCGGGGGATACAAAAAGAAAATGGGCGCCCTGGGCGAGAAAATCGCCGGAGAATACTTAATAAATACGGAAGGCTACAACATAGTTGCCAGAAACTATACCTGTCCCCTTGGAGAGCTGGATATCGTAGCTTATGAAGGTGAAACGCTTGTTTTTGTAGAGGTCCGGTCCGGTAGCACTCTTTCGGTGGGTTATGCCGAAGAATCGATCGGTTTTCGCAAACAAAAGAAGTTGCGGCAGCTTGCCGCTTATTATTTAAAGGAAAAGGGAATGCCCGATTGTTTCTGCCGTTTTGATGTGGTTATTGTATTGTTCGAGAAGGGAAGATCGAGCGCAAAGGAAATAAAACTGTTAAAAAACGCGTTCTAATAATATGTTGAAAGGTGATTGAGGTTGCTAGCAAAAGTTACCGGCTGTGCACTTATCGGCATAGAAGGATATGAAGTATCCGTAGAGACAGACGTAAGCCGGGGGTTGCCCAATTTTCATCTGGTGGGGCTGGCTGCCCCTTCGGTTAAAGAGGCCAGGGAGAGGGTTCGGGCCGCAATCATAAATAGTGGTTTTAAGTTTCCTTCCAAACGAATTACCGTTAACCTTGCTCCTGCCGATTTAAAGAAAGACGGCTCTGCTTTCGATCTGGCGATTGCTGCAGGTATACTGGCTGCAACCGGACAGGTTCCCGAAACGGCCTTGCAGCAAAAAGTTTTTGCCGGTGAGCTCTCCCTGGACGGGGAGTTAAGGGAGATTCCCGGAACAATGGCTATTGCTGTTTCAATAAAAAAACGGGTTGAAATGAAGGATGCCCTGGAGCTAATCGTACCCAGGGGGAATGCCCTGGAGGCCTCTATGGTTGGTGGAGTTCCAGTAAAGGGTGTCTCAAATTTAAGAGAGCTTGCCGCCTACCTGAAAGGGGAGGAAAGCCTGCCGGAAGTCTCATGCGGCCTGCCGAATGATATTCTTAAAAATAGGGGAAACAACGAACAGCCCGATTTTAAAGAAGTAAAGGGCCAGTTAACGGCAAAAAGAGCGCTGGAGATCGGGGCTGCCGGTGGGCACAATGTCATCTTGACGGGGCCGCCAGGCACGGGCAAAACAATGCTGGCGCGCAGGATCCCTTCGATTTTGCCTTCCATGACGCTTGATGAGTGCCTGGAGGTGACTAAAATCCACAGCGTTGCGGGGCTAACCAGGAAGGACAGGCCCCTTATTACCAGCAGGCCGTTTCGCACCCCTCACCATTCGGCTACAATTGCCGGGATACTCGGCGGCGGCAGGATTCCCCAGCCGGGGGAGGTAAGCCTTGCCCACCTGGGAGTTCTTTTTTTGGATGAATTTCCGGAATATTCACGGGAAGTGCTGGAGGGCCTGAGGCAGCCCCTGGAGGATGGCGAGGTGGTTATAACAAGATCGGAAATGGCAGTTCGCTATCCTTGCCGTTTTATGCTTGTCGCCTCAAGAAACCCTTGCCCTTGCGGCTTTTTGGGGCATCCGTTTCGTGAATGCAGCTGTACTGAATCACAGATACGGCGCTACCAGATGAAATCATCCGGCCCCTTGATGGACAGGATTGACCTGCACGTGGAAGTTCCCGCCCTGGAGTACAGCGAGATCGAGGGCGAAGGGGAGGGGGAAAGCTCTGCCGCCATCAGGGAAAGGGTGGAGAAAGCCCGCGCTATCCAGAGGGAGAGGTTTAAAAATTCAGGTGTTTTAATCGAGAACAATGCCGCCATGTCCCGCCGCCACATCCAGGAATTTTGTCCCCTCGACAGGGAAACCCGCAATCTTCTGCGCCGCGCTTTTAATTCCCTTGCTCTTTCCATGCGGGCGCACGACCGCATTATCAAAGTTGCCCGCACCATCGCGGACCTTTCCGGCGGAGAAAATATCAGCGCCGCCCACGTTGCCGAAGCCATCCAGTACCGCAGCCTGGACCGGAGATTCTAAGGTTGAACCTCGGTTTAAATAAAGGCATTTGTATTCCTGCCTGCCGCCTTTGTATAGGCGGCAAAAGGCTCAATTGTGATATAATGATATAAATTAACTATTAAGATTCAAAATTGGGGGATAAAATAAAGAACCGTAAACATAACAGACGCCACATCCAGGAATTTTGTCCCTTCGACAGGGAAACCCGCAATCTTCTGCGCCGCGGCAAATATTCTGGAAGTTTTTAAATTTAAAAGGAATTTGA
>JBMNEO010000007.1:0-170251 GCA_050948825.1 Dethiobacteria bacterium
ATTATAGTATGTATGGATAATCTTCCCAGATACATAAAAAAAAGGAGTAATACAAGATATTCTTGAAGATAAACAAACCTATCCCAAAAGATGAAACCTGAATATGTTTTATTGTCTCTTTGATGTTCAGAATTGGCTGAAAAGAAGTATGCATATTTAGTGTGTAAACAGAAAAATGCAAAGGGGTGATAATTTGCATGATTTAGTGAAAAGTGTAATTATTGCCGGCCTTTTACACGACATCGGTAAGGTTTTACATCGTGGGGCAAATATTGATGGTCGTGCCCATAGCATTTCAGGGCGGGATTGGGTGAATAAATTTACTGACGATCAAACCATCCTGGACTGTATTAGATATCATCATTATCAAGATATATCGGGTGCAGGATTAACAAAGAATAACGCCGCCTATATTGTCTACCTTGCTGATAATATATCATCAGGTGTTGACCGTAGGGACATTGAGGGTGAGGGTATTAGAGGCTTTGACAAAAACAGGCCTCAAGAATCAGTTTATAATTTATTAAACAACTCGACTGGGAAAGCTGTCCACAAAGTAGCACCAATCAGTGAGAAAATTAATTATCCTGGAGAAATGGAAAAAGCATATACCGCGGCCTCAGACTACAACCACATCATATTCGGCATGAGTGAAGGTATGCGCGGAATCAATTTTGAAGGAGAGTTTGTAAATTCTTTGCTGGAGCTTTCCGAAGCTTATTTGTCCTACATTCCCTCATCCACCTATCTGGGGGAGGTCGCTGATATTTCTCTTTTTGATCACTCCAAGATAACCGCAGCTCTAGCTGCCTGTATTGCCATATATTTAGATACCCATAAAAGGGTTGATTATCAAATGGAGCTTTTCCAAAACGGGCTTAGTTTTTATAAAGAAAAAGCCTTCTGTCTGTTTTCCTGCGATATTTCAGGGGTCCAGGCATTTATTTATACCATTTCCTCCAAGGGTGCGTTAAAAGCACTACGATCGCGGTCTTTTTACCTGGAGTTACTGTTAGAAAACTTGGCGGATGAAATTCTTACCGCCAGCTCTCTATATCGAACAAATCTTTTGTATACAGGTGGTGGACATGCCTATATTTTGTTGCCAAATACCCCAGAAGCTCGTCAGAGTGCTGAAGAAGCTGTTAAAAACATCAACCGCATGCTGATTAAAACTTTTGGTGCCCGCTTATTTGTAGCTTACGGTATGCAAGAGTGTTCAGCTAATGAATTGATGAACAAGACTGAGGATCCGGAGGAATACAGCAATATATTTCGCAGTGTGGCTGCGCAGATATCAGAGCGTAAACTGAGGCGCTACTCGGCTGCCGAATTACGCCAGTTAAATAATAACCATACAGACAAGGCGGGACGTGAATGTAAGGTGTGTGGAGTTTCCAGTAATTTGAAGGAAACGATGGACGGAACCCTCTGCCATACCTGTGCAGCTTTTAGCGATATCTCGCGTATGCTCATAAAACCGGATACAGTTTTTGTTGTAACCAACCAGGCAATTAATGGAACTTCATTGCCGCTATTTTCAAGCCGGGGCGATGAACTAAGTTTTTATGCCTTAAAAGTAGATGAGGCTAAAGTACTGTTACAGAAAAGCCCGGAAATAGTGGTACGCATATACAGTAAGAACATTTATCGTACTGGTTTTACGCTGGCCACCAGACTGTGGCTGGGGGACTATGCAGTAAGCAATCAGGATGGAGACCTGAAAACCTTTGCCGAGCTAGCGGAAAGCTCAGCCGGAATCGGTAGGATTGGGGTATTAAGGGCGGACGTGGATGATATGGGAGCAGCCTTTATCAGTGGATTTATAAGAGAAAACAATGCTGAAAACAAGTATCGCTACCTTACTTTGTCCCGCACTGCTACATTATCGCGCAGCTTGTCTATTTTTTTTAAACATTATCTTAATGACCTGCTTGCTAACGGTAAATCTAGTCTGCTAGCCCCTGAAGGCCGGCGCAATATTGTGGTTGTATATTCGGGTGGTGACGACCTCTTCCTGGTAGGAGCCTGGAATGAAGTTCTTGCTGCGGCCATTGATATTCGCAGAGCGTTTGCCTGCTATACCGGTAGTACCCTTACTATGTCAGCAGGATTTGCCTTATTTGAACCCGGTTATCCTATTGCCCGGATGGCGGATGAAACGGCTTCCTTGGAAGCCAGTGCCAAAAAACATCAGCACCAGTATGGAGCTAAAAACTCCATCTCACTCTTTGGATTGGAAATGAAGGGGGAAAAACTGCAGGCCCAACACACCTATGACTGGGACACCTTTGAAGAAAAGGTACTGGGAGAAAAATTTGCGGTTATTGATAAAATATTTTCCGGTAGCGCAGACTACGGTAACAGTTACCTATACAATATTATTGACCTGTTGCGGCAGGCAGAGAGCGATTCTATTAATATAGCCCGCTTAGCATATTTGCTTGCCAGGCGGGAGCCGAGTAAAGGTGCTGCTCATGAATTTAAACAAAGCTACCGTAATTTTGTGCAGAATGTTTACCGTTGGGCCTTGAATCATGAGGACCGGCAACAATTGATTACCGCGATTATTATCTATATCTACTACAATCGGATGAATAAGGAGGTAAATCAGCATGAGTAATGATATGGAGGATGCCTTCAGGAAGGCAGGTTATCAAGGAACGAAACAGCAGCGTGCAAAGTCCCCGCAAGCCAAACCTGCTTCGAACCAATTCGTACTGGGCAAAAACTATACAGCGCAAGCAGATCAGGTTATCCAGGAATTAGCAGGGTCAATGGGGCGTGATTATCAAAATTTCACTACCAGTAAAATCAGAAATATATTAGCTATGGTTTCTGAAATCTACAATGACGTTATTTCTGAACATGAAGAAGCATTAAGCCTGGAGCTACAAAGTCGTATAGAATATCTCAAAGTGCGGCTGGTCTACGAATGCGGACGGGAACCTCGGATAGTTAAACCTTTCGTGAGTAAGGCGGGACTGCTTGAGTTGCTGAATAATATAGGTGACAACCGGGAGAAATTTATTAACTTTGCCCGTTACATGGAAGCCCTTGTGGCCTACCACCGCTTCCGTGGCGGTCGCGATAGCTAAAGGGGGTGCAGTGTAGATGTATGGAAAAATATTAATTAAATGTAAAATGACAGTTTTGACCGGTATGCATATTGGTGGTTCATCAGCTTTTTCTGCTATTGGCGCGGTAGACAGCCCGGTCATCAGAGACAGTTTTACCGGCGAGCCGATGCTGCCGGGTTCCAGCCTCAAAGGTAAAATGCGCACTTTGCTGGCCAAGGCGATTAAAAACCATTATATTACCCAGGAATGTGCTAATGATCCAGAGGAAATTAAACGCCTCTTTGGAACGGCAGGCGACAATCGTAAGGGGGAGCATCCCAGGGCTGCGCAGCTTCAATTTGCCGATGCTTTTCTGGTGAATGCGGAAAAACTTAAGAAACGCAGCGGAATGACCGAGGTTAAGTTTGAAAACACTATTAATCGTCTTACTGCTGTTGCCAACCCCAGGCAAATTGAAAGGGTGGTAAGGGGTTCTGAATTTGCAATCAACTTGGTCTATGATATGGGGGAGCCTGAGGTTATCAAAACTGATTTTGCCAACATTGCCAAAGGTTTAAAGCTGCTTTCTATGGACTACCTGGGTGGACATGGTTCTCGGGGTTATGGCAAGGTTGCCTTTTCGGATTTTGAAGTTGTAGTAAGGGAAGGAGAGTGTCCGGAGGATGTAAACCTACTCCTGAACATATTGAAGGAAGTGGAGGAATATGGGGTATTATCTGTACAGGCTTAATTTTAGCACCGCATTGCATATGGGGAAGGACTCGGGGGGGGCCTCGTTGGATGATGGCCAGATGACCATTCATGCCGATACCCTTTTTGCTGCACTGTGTTGTGAAGCTGCCGGCGACGGCAGGATTGAGCAGCTAGTCGGGTATTTTACTGATGGCACGCTGACCATATCTGATGCCCTGCCTTTTACCGGCGATGATATTTTTCTTCCCAAGCCGGTTTTATTTGTTGGGAATAAAAAGCGTGAAAGCAACAGCGGATTTAAGAAAGCCCTGAAAAGGGTGGAATATATTCCACTGTCCTTTTTTCAGGAGTATCTTAGAGGTCTAAATCAGCCCGCAGTAGATTTAGAAAAACTGAGCTCCAATTTTGGTCAGTTGACCGTCAGTACCCGCGTGGCCATAAAAGACAATACCCCGCCGCTGCCTTATCACATTGCTTCCTGGAGATTTGAGCCTGGCTGTGGGTTGTATGTTATTGTACGATCTGAACAAGAGGAGGCTTTAAATACGTTTGCAGCTTTATTAACTAAGCTGGGTTTGTCCGGAATAGGCGGCAAACGATCATCGGGCTGGGGAAAATTTGACATACAGCAATGTTCAGTTCCTGCAGAGTTAACCAAACTAATCAATGATGACAAGGCTGATTATCAAATGCTGTTAGGAACCGCATTACCGATTGATGCCGAGTTGGATGATGTTTTAAGCGATAGCTGGTATGCGCTGGTCAGACGTGGCGGCTTTATTCGCTCCGCTACCTATGCTCCGGGACAATTGAAAAAACGTACTCTGTATATGCTGGCTCCCGGGTCCTGTTTGCGCTTCAGGTTCAGGGGCGGGATGTATGACTTGTCTGATAACGGTGCCCATCCTGTGTGGCGCTGTGGCAATACTCTATTTGCGGGGGTGAATTTTTGAAATACGGTCATCTGGAAAGGTTTAATATTACCCTGCGTGCGTTGGCACCGGTTTTTATCGGTTCGGGAGAGCGCCTTAACAAAAAGGAATATATTCTTAATAAGCGAAAGGGCATAATTCATTTTCCAGATTTTGCCCTGCTAGTCACCTTTTTAAAAAGCAGGGGGTTACTGCCTAAGTATGAAGAGTTTCTAATCCAACCGCGTTACAACGATTTCCAGGCTTTTCTGCGGGAAAACAAAATAGCAGAGGCTGAATACCCTTCTTTTATCAGCTATAGTATAGCCGCGGGTGAAGCGGCACAAGCAGCCAACTTCCGGGAAGTATTAACTTTCATTAAGGATTCTGACGGTCGCCCTTATATTCCTGGCAGCAGCCTGAAGGGAGCTATCCGTACTGCTCTGGCTGCATACTTGATGAATAATAGGGATTGGAACAGGTTTAGACAAAAAATTGAGCGAGCCGATAACTCAGGGCATATGCGCTATTATCTTTCCAGTGAGAGCAAGAGCCTTGAGAAACAAATCTTTTATCGCTTGGATGTTAAAAATCCCCGTAATGGGGAAGTGCTGAACAGCCCAATTAACGATATCATGCAAGGCATCAGAATCAGTGACAGCGTTCCTTTGGGGTTTGAAAATTTGACCTTAACTGGGAAATACGACCGTAGACCGGATGGTACAGCTAATCGGCTCCCTATTTTCCGGGAATGTTTAGTGCCAGGCAGCGAAGTTCAGCTGATGATGACATTGGATAAGCCTGTGTTAGCCAAAGTTGGCTTAAGTATAGACAGTATCGAGGCAGCCTTACACAGCTTTGCTGATGCTTATTATGCCAATTTCGAACAGTTTTTTAAGGAATTGCCCGAAGATACTTCGCTGGCAGCCCAAAAGGGAGTCGATATCTTTTTAGGCGGCGGGGCAGGTTTTGTGTCTAAAACCCTGGTTTATAATCTATTTTCACAGCGGGATAAAGCATTGCCGTTTACTGCAAAAATATTGTCCAAACAGTTTCCCAGACACGGGCACTTTAAAGATGCCGCCAAGTATAAAGTTTCACCGCATATATTAAAAACCACTATGTATGCGGGTGAATACTATCAAATGGGCAGATGCGAATTAATCCTAAAATAACCGCTTTTATAAAAGGAAGAAAGAAATGTTACAAAAAATTATTGTACAATGCCAATATAGAGGGGATCAAAGAGCTAACTATAATTGGGGCTCACTTTTCCATGGGTTTCTGATAAATTCATTGCCGCCCGAGATATCCGATATGCTTCACCATAGCCAAATACGTCCTTTTTCCCAATATGTTTTACCCCAGCGTGGCTGGCAATTGACCTGGGTTATTGGATTGTCGGAATCAGAAATAGCTGATCATATTGTACAAGCAATTATGCCCCTGACTCAGATTGAGCTCCAACAAAAAGCTATGACGCTAGAAGTTACTGGTGTCCAAAGAAGCAGCCAGAGCGTACAGGAGTATTTCAAAAAATTTTTTACTGCGGATAAACCATGCCGCCGTTATGAGATTGAATTTTTAACGCCCAGTACCCATAAGCAGGATGGAGCATATACATTATTTCCAAGTCCGGAATTGATGATCAACAATATTAATAGTCGTTATTGTGCTTATATGCAGGATGTTTCTTTGGATGACCCAGAAGCTATGGAACAAATAGTGCGTCATACACGCATAGTCCGTTATTCATTGCATACGGCGGTCTATTACCTGGAAAATACCAAAATTACAGGATACATGGGGCGAATAACGTTGGTTTTAAGCGGTCCTGAACAACTGGCAAGAGTGGCTGGAGCGCTGCTCTCTTTTGCAGAGTATAGCGGGTTAGGTATTAAAACCGCCTTAGGTATGGGGGGCGTAAAAATTAAGGAAATAATCTAGCTAGGCGGTTATTATATATTTGAGCGCCGCAGGAAGCAATCATTAGTAAAATGGAGCAAATGAAAGGAAAAGAATAGTGGCTTTCAAGGAGTCGTTTGGAATATGGAAAACATTAACATAAATATTTTGACCGCCGCAAACCGCATTAGTAGCACTGATTCCATAGGGGTTAGCTGACACAGGATTAAAAAAGAAGGCCCCCTTTAAGGGGACGGAAACCTTTCTCATGACATTGTTCCGCTTCTATCTTTGTCAATTAAAAAAGAAGGCCCCCTTTAAGGGGACGGAAACGCTCTTGCCATCTGTCACTCTTCAAGCTCTTGGATTAAAAAAGAAGGCCCCCTTTAAGGGGACGGAAACTACCTGCCTACGATCATGACCTAAACGCAACAGGCTTTTCTAATTAAAAAAGAAGGCCCCCTTTAAGGGGACGGAAACTTTTAATTAAAGTTATTTCTCCTTGTCCGCTTAATTAAAAAAGAAGGCCCCCTTTAAGGGGACGGAAACTTCTTTATATGCTTCCTGTTTACTGTTAAATACGTCATTAAAAAAGAAGGCCCCCTTTAAGGGGACGGAAACATCTGCATCTTTTCAAGCTTCAATCTCATCTATTAAAAAAGAAGGCCCCCTTTAAGGGGACGGAAACGCCTGCTCAATCAGTGATATCCACTCACTCATTATTCGAATTAAAAAAGAAGGCCCCCTTTAAGGGGACGGAAACGCCTAGATCGCCCAAATCAGATTCCTATGCTGCTTGCCACATTAAAAAAGAAGGCCCCCTTTAAGGGGACGGAAACCATTCAGACCGGCCTTGCACTTTTCATGGCATTAAAAAAGAAGGCCCCCTTTAAGGGGACGGAAACATGCTCGTCATCATTGCCAGTATGTCATAATTCGTATTAAAAAAGAAGGCCCCCTTTAAGGGGACGGAAACTCTTAGTACCTGCACGAGTATCATTAAAAAAGAAGGCCCCCTTTAAGGGGACGGAAACCTCTTGCTGAAGTTCGCATGAATTAAAAAAGAAGGCCCCCTTTAAGGGGACGGAAACCGTGACAATCCGGTGTTCCTGACCCTCGGACAGCGGCTACTTAATTAAAAAAGAAGGCCCCCTTTAAGGGGACGGAAACCTTATTTCCTCAGTACTCGTCTATACCTCAAATGAATCCTATTAAAAAAGAAGGCCCCCTTTAAGGGGACGGAAACTCTGCCAGGCTCCATTGGTGGGCGACCACCTGAAGATTAAAAAAGAAGGCCCTCTTTAAGGGGACGGAAACTGTAACAAAATATTCCAGGGGGTGATTATATTAGTTTCCTTTATATTTATGAGCGAGCAGCTAAAATTGGGGTGCAAAACAACTGTATAGTGGTAGAAAGTGAAAATTTGAAGCGCACCTTGCCTATTGAGGGGGTAGAGAATGTAATAATCTTTGGCGATGCTTCTTTGAGTTCCAGTTGTGTTAGACATTTTATGGAAAGGGATATTAACCTTACTTGGCTCTCGAGCAAAGGCAAATTTTTTGGGCGACTGGAGTCTACGCGAAATGTGAATATTTATCGGCAAAGGCAGCAGTTTGCTTGTGGAGAGAATGAGAGTTTTTGCTTGGTATTGGCTAAGAAGATCATTAATGCAAAAGTAAGAAACCAGATTACGATTTTACGCCGTTATCAAAGAAATCGTGCGGAAACATCGGTTGAAGCTATTATTGATGCAATGGCAAAGCTATTACCCGTAATGGAACGGACTCATAGCAAAGGCGAACTGATGGGACATGAAGGAATGGCCGCTCGCTATTATTATCAGGGATTAGGTACATTAGTAAATCCTGAATTTGCTTTTTCGAGACGAAGCAGACAGCCTCCTTTAGATCGCTTTAACTCGCTCTTAAGTTTTGCTTATACTTTATTGATGTATGATATATATACTGCAGTAGTAAACCGGGGATTAAATCCTTATGCCAGCTTCTTGCATAGTATCCGAAGAGGACATCCGGCGCTTTGCTCTGATTTAATGGAAGAATGGCGGGCCGTTTTAGCTGACTCGCTAGCTCTTTACGTTACAAGTAAAGGAATTATTAAGCGCGAAAATTTTGAAAAACCTAATGAAGAAGGGGGGATATTTTTGGATGGCAAAGGGTCTAAAGTATATATTGCTGAATATGAGAAAAAAGTACGCAGCCGAACCAGTTACATTACTTATGTAGATTATGCGGTAAGTTTTCGGAGGGCTATAGAGATGCAGTGTCAGCGTTTGGCAAAAGCTGTTGAAGAGGAAGATCCCGATATATACAAGCCGGTGGTGATTAGATGATAAAGAGCAGCAATCGCATTTTTGTTTTTGATGAATTTATTGCGGAGGAGAGGCGAAAATATTTGGTTGTAGTAATTTATGATATTGTAGACAACAGCCGTCGAGCCAAATTTGCAAAATATCTACAGGGCTTTGGAGTTCGGGTGCAGAAATCTGCATTTGAGTGTATTCTGCCTGAAGCTAAATATGAAAAGTTGGTTAAAGGGATACCTAATTTAATAGGAAAAGAAGATCAGATTAGAGTTTATAAATTGACAAGCAATGCCGATATCAGAGCATGGGGAACTGTTGAATTGTTGGAAGAGGAGGAAGTCGTAATTATATAAATAGTTGCAAAAGTGGTTAAAGGAGGTGTTATTTTGCAAAAGATTCTTTTTAGCGCTTTGGGAATGACCGATCCTATAAAAAACGATTACGATGGACCATTATTACATATCATGCGGAATTATAAACCTCAAAAGGTATATTTATTTATGACTAAAAGAGTATGTGAACTGGCCGACCAAGATGATCGGTATCGATTGCAAGCAGCCAAGCTATGTGAAAAAGAAGGGTTTGATTGTGAGTTGATTGAACTGCGTTATGAAGAAATTGACAATCCTCAACGATTTGATATCTTCTACCCTATTTTTGAGAAAAATTTAATTGATATTTATAATTCCAACCCTGGCTGCCAGATATTAATTAACCTTTCATCCGGAACCCCGCAAATGAAATCAACCTGCCATTTACTATCTTTAACAACACCATTTCCCGTGGTTCCTCTTCAGATAAGCACACCAAACGAAAGTGAAAATTACGGTTCCCCGGAATATGATTTGGAAAAGAGTTGGGAAAATAATCTGGACAATCATCCCGAACTGGGCCTGAAAAATAGAATACAAGAGGTAGAAACGGATAATCTGCGTTACATATTCTTAAGGGAGACAGCCATCAGTAATATCGTAGCCTATAACTATAACGCAGCTTTGAATATATTAAAAGAGGTCAAAGGCTTTGTCCCGGAGGATGTTATGCGGCTACTAATGGCAGCACAACACCGCAAAAATATGGCATTGCGAGAGGCGGAAAAAGAAAGCAAACTGGCTAACTATGATTTATTCCCGGTTAAATCAGGAGATGCCAAGGAGCTGTGTGAGTATTTGTTATTATTAGGAATACAGCAGAAATCAGGACATTTAATGGATTTTGTGCGCGGTATTTCCCCGGCATTGAGTAAACTATTTGAGTGTTTCTTAAAGGAAAAATGCCGGAGGAATTTGAAAAATGATTTTTGTGTGCAAAGCTACTCCGATCCTGGCCGCTGGCTGATTAAACGGGATAAGTTAGCAAGGAAAGATCCGCAATTGCTTGCTTATTATGATAAAAGTTTTGCATCGGGATTAAGAGACAGTGATTTGTCTTGTGCAACGCTCTTGCCTATGATTCAATTTGATTGTGGTGCCAATGGGAGATTTCCTAATGAGGTTGTCTATAAAAAAGCTCAGGACCTGCGTAACGTTGAGGAAAAGCTCCGCAACCCGGCCGCCCATAATATTACAGCTATTAAGGAGGAATATTTTACAAGAGTTGCTGGTATTTCCAGTGATAGAGTCTTAAAAGATTTGCAGTGGATGTTTAGGTACACTTACCCAAATTACTTTCCAGCCGGTGTAGATGTATGGGATAGTTACAATAAAATGAATAAGCATATTATCGGCAGGTTAAAAGGTTGAAGAATATTTATAAATTGCTCTTATAGGTGATAACCGGATATCAAAATCTTTCTGGATCTTTGAAAATGTCTTTTAAGGGAATAGATAATCCTGCAAAATCCGGATGTATCACATTGTCTTCCTCCATTCCGGCTGTAAGCAAAGCGTATATCCCATCCCGGATGGCAAAGCATTCGAGGGTTTTTTCCTCCGGATTCACAATCCAGTAGTGCTGTACCTGGGCCTGTTGGTAGATACGCATTTTTTGAAGCCGGTCCTTACGGCCGCTGGAAGGTGAGAGAATTTCTACTATCAGTGTGGGTGGACCATCAATGCGTGATTCTTTTATGATTACCTTTTGTTCCCCCGAAACATAAAATAAATCTGGCTGGACTACGGTAATATCGCCGAAGGTTACATCTAATGGTGCGTCAAAAATTTCCCCTCTGGAGTCAACTTTTAAAAAGTAATCTTCCAGGATGCGCTGGAGCCTACGGGAAACCCGCTGGTGGATAACATTGGGCGATGGGTCTTTAACCAGCATGCCTTCAAGGACTTCATAACGATAGCCCGGTTCTTCCGGTAGTTTCAAATAGTCCTGGTACGAAAAACCTTTATCGGGTTTGATATTGTACCCTGATCTTTCTTCCTGAACCGTAGTGCCGGACAGTGCATTGATCACATCTGCCAGCTTGTAGCGGTAATGTTTGTTACCCAGTTCTATACAGGGTATTTTTTTTTCTCTTGTGTACCTCCAGATTGTGTCTACAGAAAGATCCAACGTTTTAGCCAGAGCCTGGGCGTTTATCAACTCCTTATCTTCGGTCACAATACCACCTCCACCATCAGTATACAACATTTATAAACCAAAATCAACCAGAAACAACTAGGATTGGGTTTTGGACCAGATATTATTGAGTTTGGCGCGTGATACTGAAGGTGCTTTGCGTCTTTTTAAGGAAATTGAAGAAACGAGTGCCCTTGAAAAAATTATCGAAAATGGGGTGGTGATCAGGATTAAAAGCTTTCTTGCTCAGGCTGGTTTATTGACAAAGTATAAAAAAGTAGATAATATATAATATACAGAAATTTAAAAATAAATTAAGTATATAAATAAGAGAGTTGATAAATGCAGGACAATCCGTTATAACAACTGCAGTTGTACAAAATAATTGCAGGGTGTAGCAAATATCATCATACTATAGCGCTATCCCCTCATATTTCAATATTAGATAATCTGCTATCGTTTATTTCTCTCACTATGCCGCGCCGCTGTGTCCAGGAGCTATCCCCCCTTGATAGGGGAGCCTGTATGCTTCTGCGGCGCGCTTTTAATTCACTGGCTTTTTTACAATTGGATGGAGGGGGTTTTCCCCAGTGATTACTAAGAACCCTGTTTCAGAAGAAGTAAATAATGAACTGGAATATCTCAGGAGAAGGCTGCGGGAATGGGAGGCAGTCTTTGAAAATTGTCGTGACGGAATGAGCGTTGTTGATAAAAACGGGATTATATTGCGCTCCAATCCTGCTATGCAAAAACTCTATCAACTATCTGCTGAAGATTACGTGGGAAAAAGCGTATCTGATCTGGTAAGTAAGGGTATTTTCAGCATAAGTATTTCGGAAAAAGTAATTGCTTCGAAAAAACCGGTTAGTTTAATGCAGGAAATAAGTACAGGCCCAATATGCCTGACGATGGGAGTCCCGGTTTTCGGCGACGATGGGGAAGTTGAAATGGTAGTAATAAATAGCCATGATGTTACCGAGCTTTATTTGCTCAAGGAAAAGCTTATCCAATCACAGAAGCTTGCGGATGGTTTTCAGGCACAGCTAACCGATCTGCGTATAAGCCAGTTGCAAAAAGAAGATATCATTGTCAGAAGCAAAAAGATGCTGGATATCCTGGATTTGGCCCGGCGCCTGGCCGTTGTAGATACTACTGTATTGATTATGGGGGAGTCCGGTGTCGGTAAGGAAGTTGTTGCCAGGATTCTTCACAGGGCCAATCCAAAGAGATCTGACAAAGCGTTTATTACAATCAATTGTGGTGCGATCCCGTATAACTTGCTTGGAAGCAGAGTTGTTCGGTTACGAGCGCGGTGCTTTTACGGGGGCATCCAAAGAGGGCAAGATCTGGCTCATTTGAGTTGGCTGATGGAGGAAGTGCTTTTCTGGATGAAGTTGGCGAGTTGCCGCTGGACCTGCAGGTTAAACTGCTTGCGTGTACTTCAGGAGAGAAATTTTAAAAGAGTTGGCGGGATCAAAAGAAATAAATGTGGATGTTCGGGTGATAGCTGCCAGCAACAAGGATTTGCTTGAGCTTGTGAAAAGATGGAAAATTTAGAGAGGACCTCTACTACAGGCTTAATGTAGTTCCCTTAAAGATATCCCCCCCTTGCGGGAAAGGAAGGAGGACATTGTAGCTCTTTCCAGGCATTTTGTACAGCATTTTAATGAAAAGTACGGGTTTGAAAAAATTCTCTCGGCAGAACTGATAGATGTTATGGAGAGATACGACTGGCCTGGAAACGTTCGCGAGCTGAAAAATATTGTGGAGAGAATGGTGGTTACCAGTAAAGAAAATATCCTGAAAGCAGAATATTTTCCTGTAGAAAATTCTACTGATAAAGTCAACGATAACAGCATTATTAATTATATTAAGGACGGTACTTTAAAAGAAATTTTAGAAGGTACAGAGAAGAAGGTAATAAATGATGTTCTTGAAAATAGCAGGACGACTGCTATTGCTGCAAAACGCTTGGGGATGAGCAGGGCAACTCTGGCCAGGAAAATGCAAAGGTATGGAATTAAAAGAAGGTAATCATTTGCATCATTAATGAGGCATTGTGTCAGTAATGATGCATTTTTGTATCAAAATTAAGGCAAATTTAGGTTGTGTGCCCGGCTTATGTCTATTCTATAAGGTAAGTATTATTAAATATAAGCCTACCCTAAAATAGTAACAAAAATAATAATCTGTTCTTCTAACCTGGCATATTAATTGCATATTAAATTTATCGAAGAGACGCTATATTTAATATTGACCCACTATAACCAATATTCGTACCTCTTATTAACATTGTGCGGCAGGAGTGTTTTAAGATTGAGGAACTTTCATGTTATAGGTAAGTCGTTGCATCGTAAAGAGGATTGGTCTAAAGTTGCCGGTTCTAATCTGTATACTGATGATCTCAGGTTGTCCGGAATGCTTTATGCAAAGGTTTTGCGCAGCAAAGTGCCGAGTGCTGTAGTTAAAAGAATAGATTGTGAAGATGCGATTCGTCTTCCCGGGGTTGCCGCTGTTTTAACAGCAAATGATATTCCGGGACGTAATGCAGTGGGTATCATTTTAAAAGATGAACCCGTCCTGGTTACCAATAAAATTAGACGTGTTGGAGATGCACTGGCTGTTGTGGCAGCAGAAAGTCGGAATCAAGCTGAGCAAGCAGTTCAAAGAATTAAAGTAGAGCTTATTGAAACCCCAGGAGTATTTTCACCTCAGCTGGCTATGGAAACCGGGTCTCCATTAGTTCATGATAAAAGCAATATCCTGGCCTGCCGTAGGATTAGAAAAGGAAATATTGAAGAAGCTTTTAAAAAAGCTGAAGTAATTATTGAAAGAACTTACCGTACCGGCCATGTGGAACATGCAGCGATGGAGCCTGAATCCAGCCTGGCTCAAAGGGAAGGCGATAATATTACAGTCTGGGTTTCCTCTCAAAATCCTCATTTCGACCGGGGAGAGATAGCGGCCGTTCTGGGGATAGGGCAGAGGAAGGTCAGGGTGATTCAGCAACCAACCGGCGGTGGGTTCGGTGGAAAGCTCGACATTTCTACCCAGTGCCATACAGCGCTGCTGGCATGGTATACTCATCGCCCGGTAAAACTTACATATACCCGTGAAGAATCTTTTGTTGCCTCCGGGAAAAGGCACCCTTATGTAATTAAGTATATCAGTGCAGCTGATAAAAGGGGTATGCTGCTGGGAGTGAAAGCTGAACTGGTTATTGATACAGGGGCCTATGCTTCTTACGGCCCGGGCGTGCTTACCAGGGGAGCTATCCATGTTACAGGCCCCTATGAGGTTCCCAATGTCTATGTTGATGCTTACTGTGTTTATACGAATAATCCCTACTGTGGGGCGATGCGAGGTTTTGGAGTTCCCCAGGTAGGATTTGCCCATGAAACTCAGATGGATTTGTTGGCTGAAGAGTTGGGGCTTTCCCCCTGGGAAATCAGGATAAAAAATTTCCTTCGGGCTGGCTCTCTTACCTCTACGTCTCAGGTGTTGAGACAGAGCGTTGGTATTAGGGAGACAATGATCAGGGTGAAAAAAGAAGTAATGGGAGATGACACCCGATGAAAAAGAGGGGTTGGGGTTTAGGCTGTATGTGGTACGGTATCGGTAATACCGGCATGCCAAATCCTTCAGGGGCTTTTGTTGATATACTTGACGACGCAACGGTAGTTCTTTTAACGGGATGTGCAGATATAGGCCAGGGTTCCAATACCGTTTTGGCGCAAATAGTTGCCGAAGAGTTGGGAGTTGAACTGGATAAAATCAGCGTTATCTCCGCCGATACCTGGGTTACCCCTGACGGGGGCGCCACCTCTGCCAGCAGACAGACCTATATTTCGGGTAATGCCGTAAAAAAGGCTGCAGAAGCTGCAAAAAAGCCTTTGCTAGAAAAAGCTGCCTCTTTATTAAAAGTTCCTGAAAGTGAAATTGAATTTAGGGGTTGTAAGGTATTTCCCCGTTTCGATCCTGATTGCGCTTTACCGATGAAGAATGTAATCCAGGAATGCCGCCGTGAAGGCAGGTTAACTTTGGGTCATGGATCATTTAATCCCCTAACTACCGGGTTGGACGAGGAAGGTCAGGGTAATCCCTATGCAACTTACGCTTTTGCAACCCAGTGGGCAGAAGTAGAGGTAGATACGGAAACGGGTGAAGTGACGGTGTTAAAGATAGTGGCGTCTCATGATGTAGGCAGAGCCATTAACCCCAAAATGATTGAGGGACAAATTGAGGGAGGTTGTTTAATGGGCCTCGGTTACGCCTTAATGGAGGAGATAATCACGGACAAGGGGACTATACTTAATCCCGGCCTTTCTAATTATCTTATTCCGACAATAGCGGACGTGCCCGAAATTATATCTTTGATCACAGAGGACGAAGAAGATACCGGCCCCTTTGGTGCAAAGGGAGTAGGTGAGCCCCCGTTAATTCCTACAGCACCTGCCATTTTAAACGCTGTCAGTAATGCTCTTGGGATACGCTTTACTGAACTGCCGCTTACCCCCGAGAAAATTTTATCTGCGCTGGAAGAAAAGGAATAGCATCCGCAGATAAATTGATGAGGAGAAGACATAGATGATTGGAAGATATTACAAGCCTGCAAATCTGGAAGAAGCGCTGGCGATTCTGAATGATTGCCGGGGAAAGGCAAGGGTAATTGCCGGTGGGACAGATCTCATTTTACAGCTGATGCGTAAGGAAATAGTTGTAGATGCTGTTGTGGATATTGCAAACATAAAGCAACTGAGGTTTATAAGTGAAGACGAAACCAAGATAAGGGTTGGCGCTCTTTCTACTCATACAGATTTGGCGGAATCTTCCCTTATTAGAAAGAAAGCTCCTCTTTTGTCAGATGCGGCCGGTAGTATAGGGTCCCTGCAGATTCGCAATGCAGGTACCGTGGGTGGCAATATTGTAAATGCTCAACCTGCTGCCGATACAGCAGTAGCATTGCTGGCTCTGGATGCAACGGTCAAAATAATCTCTATCTCTGGAGAGAAGCGGGTGCCGCTGGCGGCACTCTATCACCCCGGAGGGGGGGCTTCCCTGGACCCCTGCAGCGAGATTTTGACGGAAATTATATTTATCCCTCTGGAAGAAGACAAAGCCGCCGGCGTCTTTAGCCGGCTGGCCAGGCGTAAGGCTGTAGCCCTTCCGGTTTTTAATACGGCGGTAACAATCTGGAGCGGCGAAGACAAAAGCTGCCTGTCCGACGTCCGTATTGCCATGGGGCCGGTAGCACGTGTACCCTTCAGGGCAAGGGAAGCGGAAAAATTCTTACAGGGCAGTTCTCCCGGGAAAAATATTTTTCAGCTGGCGGCCGGTATAGCAGCTGACGAAGCCGCGCCCAGGGATAGCCAGTATCGGGGAAGCGCAGTTTACCGCAAAAAAATTGCCAGGGTTATGGTTTTTCGAGCATTGAGTAAAGCATGGGAAATGATCGCGAATACGGGGGTGTAGTAATGAATAATAGAAAATACCTGTCATTTATTCTTAATAATAAGCCTGTAATTGTAATAATAGAGCCTCAAACCATGCTGCTGGATCTTCTCAGGGATGTACTGGGGCTGACAGGGACTAAGAGGGGGTGTGGAGAGGGAGAATGCGGCGCCTGTACGGTTGTTGTTAATGGGGCAGCGGTCAATTCCTGTTTGTACCCCGCCTGGAAAGTAGAAAATTGCCGTGTCTTAACGGTAGAGGGCCTGGGTACCGAGGAGAATCCCCATCCCCTGCAGGAAGCTTTCCTTGAAACAGGGGCAGTGCAGTGCGGGTTTTGTACCCCGGGGATGCTTATGTCCAGCTGTGCACTGCTTCAAAGAACAAAAAATCCCGACGAGCAGGAAATTAAAACAGCCCTTGCCGGCAACCTCTGCCGCTGTACCGGTTATGTTAAGATCCTGGAGGCGGTTAAAAAGGCAGCCGTAAAAATGGACGCTAATGACAAAAGGACGGGGGTATAAAATTGAGTTCCTTGTTACTTAAAAATATCGGTTGTTTGATAACCGGGAAACATGACCAGCCTTACAGTAAGGGAAATACGCTCTCCTGGCAGAAAGACGGTGTTATATCGGCTGTTGGAAACATTACATTAGTGCCGAGGATCAGCCCGAGGATCAGCCGGATGTTATTATCGATGCCCAGGGTGCAACGGTTGTCCCCGGTCTTATCGATTCACATGTTCATCCGGTTCTTGGCGATTACACACCCCGCCAGAAAATGCTTGACTTTATCAACAGCTCCCTCCATGGCGGGGTGACGACGATGATTTCAGCCGGGGAGGCTCATGTCCCAGGCAGGCCCAAAGACCCTGCAGGAGCCAAAGCGCTGGCCATACTCTGCCATAAATCCTCCAGCAACCTGCGTCCTGGAGGTGTCAAGCTGCACGGGGGCGCCTTAATCCTGGAAAAAGGACTTCAGGAAGAAGATTTTGCCGAAATGGCGGCGGAGGGTGTATGGCTGGTGGGAGAAATAGGATTGGGGAGCGTTAAGGATCCCGAAGAAGCTGCACAAATGGTGTACTGGGCACACAAGCACGGCATGAAAGTTATGATGCATACCGGTGGCACCTCTATCCCTGGCAGCTCTGTCGTAACTGCAAAAGATGTGATTAAAGTTCAACCGGATGTTGCTTCCCATATAAACGGCGGTCCTACGGCTCCTCCGCTTGAAGAAATAGAAAGGCTGGTAAACGATACGCAGATAACCCTGGAGATAGTTCACTGTGGTAATCCCAAAGCAGCAGATTTTGCGGCACGTTTGCTTCACGAGAAGGAAGAACTGCACCGTTTAATTATCGGCAACGATGCTCCCTCGGGAACGGGAGTGATTCCTTTAGGGATTTTAAGAGTTATTGCCCAATTGGCTTCGGTTTCTGGGATTCCCGCTGCACAGGCTATTTGTTCGGCTACCGGCAATACAGCTAAACATTACGCGTTAAATACCGGTTTGATTGAACAGGGGTATGAGGCGGATCTGGTAGTGATGGATGCACCTATGGGGTCGGCAGGGGAAAACGCGCTTGAGGCTTTGGAAGCAGGGGATCTTCCAGGTGTTGCCCTGGTCATAGTGGATGGGAAAATTCTTGTTAACACTAGCAGAAACACTCCTCCACCAAAGCGTAAACCATTAATCAAGGAGTCGAGGAAATGATCCAAATAATCCAGGAAGCCTGCCGCGCGTGCGGTATATGCGAGCGAGAATGCCCGCTGGGGGCAATTAGTTTGGAAAACGGAAAGGTTGTGATTTCCGGGGCCTGTTCCTCCTGCGGTACATGCAGCAAGGTCTGCCCGCATGAAGCGATTATCGTTTTTAAGGAAAAGGAACCGAACACTGTGCAGTGTTATTCCTGCCCGGTCCAATGCCTGATACGGGAAGGATACTGTGGCGCCTGCATGAGATATGTTAATAAAGGGGGCGCTCTTCTCAGAAACCGTCCCACTGGTTGAAAAGCCTCTGGGTGATTATCGTAATCCGCAATACAGGCCTCTTATTACCGGGGTAGGCGCAGGCACCAACTATCCTGACAGCAAACCGGCGCCGCATATTGTCAGCCGAAACCTCGACGGAATAGAGCTGGTAACAGTTGTTACTGAAGCTCCTTTAAGCTACAGCGGAGCAAAGGTAAAGATCGATACTAATTTCTATATAGGTGAAGAAGGCGCCGGGGTTCGGCGTAACGGGCAGCTCGTTGGCAGGGTAACCACCGAGGAGTATGGAGCCAAAATGCTGGCTTTGGGAGGAGTCAATCTTTTAAGCGGTAAAACAGGCTTTACGGTAGCAAAAACGATTGTGGATATTGCCAACAAAGAAAAGGTGGAACTGAAGGTAGAAAAAGGGAGCGTTCTGGAAATACAGGTCGGAGAAAAGCCGGTCATCAACGGTAAACAGGATACCAGAATGCGTATAGGCTGTGGAAGCGCTACCATCGGACTCTTTGCCCGCAGGCTCAAGGATATAGTTGATGAAGCTATTATCCTCGATCACCATATTACCGGCCTTCTTTCGGAACACCCTGCTGGAGCGGTGCTGGGGATGAAATACAGCGGCATTATTCCTGTCGGACGAAAGAGCACGGTGGGAAGATATTTTGGCCAGGCAGGTAGCGGTTGGGGAGATACGAAAGTGATGGATCCCCGGGAAGCGATATCAAAAATAGATATGAGCATTTGCAGCCCCGGAATGCGTATTCTTGTGACAGAGACGACCGGCCGCAGTGCTGCACTGCTGGAGGTTACTTCCTCCGGTTCTCTGATGGAGATCCCGTTGACAGCGGAGGTTATAGATTTTATGCATACATTGGCTGAGAGCTGTGAGGAATCCCGTGTTTCAGCTGTTTATACAGGGGGATCCGGAGGGAGCGCCCGTGCAGGGGTAACTGATTATCCCCTGCGTCTGACCAGGGGAGTCCATACCGGTGAGATTATTCTCACCGTGGGAGGCGCTCCGGTTTTTGTCTTGCCGGGCGGAGGAATAAATTTTCTCGTCGATGTGGAAAAAGTAATCCCCAGAGCGTTTGCCTGGGTGCCCACTCCTGCAACTGTTGCACCTCTGGAATATACTATGACCCGTAACATATACGAGAAAATAGGCGGGCGAACCGATTATATCACCACCGTGGAAGAGGCACTTCAACGCTGCAGGGGAGGTGCACCCGATTAAAATTGAGCCTGTTTGTCCAGGTCAAGTTTTATTAGAATACGGGCCTATTTGTATGGTTATCGGCGGATGGCGGCGGGGAAAGCCCATGTCAATTGAATTGGAAGCGGCGGCGGCAGCAGCAGGTCAAAACCTTGAGGAGCTTTCCCATGTATTGGGCCAGGCACGGGTTCCCGTTTCAAGGGAAAATGTAGGAAATAATTATGTTTGTTTGCCGAAGCCCCGGGTTTTAAGTTATATGTCTGAAGCTGTGCTATCTACGGGCGATCTATCTCTTACGCCCATGGCTGCGGTTGCCGGATCTATAGCCGACCTGACGGTGGAGGTCCTTATAGGGCAAGGAGCAACCAAGGCTTTTGCCAATAATGGGGGCGATATAGCGGTAAAAATGATTGAAGATGAAAAAACAGAAATTGGAATTATATCCTCTTTAGCTACGGGCAGGGTATCCCATAGTCTTACTATAACGGGTCGTGATCATATCGGGGGAATTGCAACCAGTGGCCTGGGCGGGCGCGGTCTGAGCAAGGGTATAGCCGATGCTGTGGTCGTCCTGGCTGAAAATGCCAGGCTTGCAGATGCCTGCGCTACCGTTATTGCCAACGAAACATATGTTGATACTCCGGAAGTACTGCAGGTTAAGGCGGAAATTTTAGATCCGCAAACTGACATTGCAGAGCAAATGGTCACGAAAGAAGTCTATAATTTGCCCTCTGTGGTAATAAAAAAAGCTTTAAAAAAAGGGAAAGAAAGTGCCATGGGAATGATAAGGAAAGGAATAATTCAAGGAGCCTATATTTTTGTTCAGGGACAAATGGCAACGGTTCCGGAGTTTTTTCAAACAAAAGCAAGGCACTTAAAGCTGGTTCATGATTAGCGGTTCAAAATTAATGGTTTTTGGGGAGGAGATAATTTGACCAATACACCTGAAGTTCGAAAAATGTATACTTTTCTGGAAGAAATTCATGCCGACGGAATAAAAAAATTAGCGAAGCCGGTGCGTAAAGCAGCGGCGGCAGCAGTTTTTAAAAACCCCTTTGCCGGCAAGTATGTTGAAGATCTTTCTCTTCTTTACGACTGGAGTACAGAGTTGGGGGAAATTTTAACGAAAAAAGCTGTAACGGCGCTGGGCATTAATGCCGGGGAAGTTGAGAGTTATGGCAAGGCTGCCCTTGTAGGCGAGAGAGGAGAACTGGAACATTGTGCGGCTATTCTTCACCCAAAACTGGGAAAGCCATTAAGGGAAAATGTAGGAGGTGGAAAAGCCATTATTCCTTCAGCCAAAAAACTGGGTTTTCCGGGAGCGGCAATAGATGTACCGCTACATTTTAAGAATGCTGCTTTTGTGCGTACGCATTTTGATGCCATGGAAGTACGCTTACCCGATGCTCCGCGTGCCGATGAGCTTGTGCTTATTATCGCAATAACGGATTCCGGCCGTCCATTTGCGCGGATTGGCGGTTTAACAATTGATGAAGTAAAAGGTGAAGACGGCTTGAGGTAAAGTGCTTAAAATATAAAATGTATTACAGGGCTATTCAGAAAGGAGAATAAGAATGGCTTTACTTCCAGAGGTTAAAAAACACTATGGAAAACAAAAACTATTGATTAACGGTGAATGGGTTGAATCAAAATCCAATATTATAAATGGAAATACAAACCCGGCCACCGGAGAGATAATTTCCGAGTATCCCACGGCTACTCAGGAGGAAGCCCGTGCCGCAGTTGAAGCCGCTCATGAAGCCTTCAAATCATGGAGGGACTATCCCATGAGGGACAGGGCGCGCCTTCTTTTTGATATGAGGGCAAAGTTTGAGGAACACTTTAATGAACTCTGCAGAGTGCTTACCCAGGACCATGGCAGGACTATAGGTGAAGCCGAAGGGTCTGTACGCCGGGTAATTGAGAATATTGAATCTGCCTGTTCTGCCCTTTACGGTCTTGCACGGCAAAACGAACATATGGAACAGGTGGCCAGGGGCATCGACCAGTATCTTACCTGGGAGCCGCTGGGTCCCTTTCTCATCATTACTCCCGGAAATATTCCTATGCATGCCTGGTCTTCCTTTGTCCCTTATGCGCTTGCTGCAGGATGCACTGTTGTGATAAGCCCCAGCCGGCAGGCTCCTGTAGCTGCGGAGTACGTCTCCAGAATAGCTCAGGAAACTGGATTTCCCCCTGGTGTTATTAACCTCGTTCATGGAGGCCGCAATATTAACGAGCAAATACTGCGTCAACCGGAAGTAAAGGGTGTTGGTTTTATTGGTTCCAATAAAGCCGGCTGGAAGCTTTTCAAGCTTTGCGGGGAGCTGGGAAAGACTTCTTCCATTAATGGTAACGGTAAAAACCACGTTGTAATTATGCCCGATGCCAATCTGGATCAGGCATGTCAATGGCTGCTTCGCGCTTGCTTTGGTATGACCGGGCAGCGCTGTCTCGGTGTAGACAATGTCGTTGTTATTGGAGACATATACGAAGAGGTGAAAGCAAAATTTAAAGAAGCTGCGGCAACAATGAAGCTTGGCTACGGGCTAGACGAAGAAGCCGAACTGGGACCGTTTACCACTTTAGCGGGAAAAGGAAAGGTTGTAAAATGGATTGAAGATTCACTTGCGGAAGGCGCAAAGATAGTCTTAGACGGCAGAGTCGCAAAAGTATCGAATTATCCCAACGGTTACTTCCTGGGGCCTACAATTCTCGAAGATGTAGATGTAGATATGACCATGGCTAAAGAAGAAGCGTTTGGTCCGGTAGCGGCCTTAATCAGGGGTAACAGTCTTGAACAGGCCATCGAATGGATCAACACCAAGACGAATCTCGGGCATTCCGCATGCATTATGACTGGCAGCGGTAAAAACGCACGACAGTTTATACGCGAGGTTAACGTGGGTAATGTAGGGGTAAATGTTGGTGTGGCACAGCCTTATGCCTTTTTCCCACTGTGTTCGAGGAGGGAGTCGTTTGTGGGAACTGCAAAGTCGAGGATGGCTTCAATGAGGTTGTTCATGGATGAGAAAACGGTCTGCATGCGGTGGGAATAGTATCTTACGAAAAGTAGAAGCGGGAAAGAGGTGAATTTAAAAAGATGCAGTAGAGTGCCTTACCTATTATTGAAATTACAATTTTGTTTAAGAGGAGGGTTTTTATGAATAAGAAAGGGATAGTAATAGTAGGCAGCGTTTTGTTTTTGATGCTGTTGTTGATTGCAGGAGGTTGTACGACCTCGCCGCCTGCAAAAACACCTCCAGCAGACACGCCGCAGGCTGAAACACAGATCGGGGAGCCGGCCGCAGAGCAGGAAGTATTTAGTATTAAATTTAGCACCTGGCACCCGCCCGCCGGTGAAGAGTGCCAGAATGTTTGGACACCGATGCTGGAGGAGTTGGAAAAAAGAAGTAACGGGCGTATAACATATACAACGTATTACGGTGCAGCCCTTGGCGCTCCGGCGGAACATTACGATATCATACTGGACGGGCTTTCTGATATGGGTTATTTTACAGCCACCTGGACACCTGATCGTTTTCCGCTTAGCGATGTCCTTTCCATGCCGGCCAAGGTATTAGGTAAGGATGTTGCCGTCGAGGTCGGCAATGAGATGCATGAGCGTATGCTTAGCCCCGAGTTTTCAGATGTGAAAGTTCTTTCATTAAATGGATGTGTATCATCTTTTATCTGGACCAGGCAACAGGTACACTCTTTGGAGGATCTAAAAGGTTTAAAGATTAGATCTCCGGGCGGACTGCAAACTTATATGATTCAATCATTAGGAGCGGAGCCTGTATTTATGCCCTTGGGGGATGTATATCTGTCTATGGAGACGGGTGTTATTGACGGAATTGTTACCTGTCCGATGCTTTATAAGGCATATAAACTTCAGGAGCTGGGGAAACATGCGGTAGTGGCCACTTTCGGTTGTGTTTCTGAAGGCGTGGTCATGAATAAGGCCCTCTGGGATAAAATGCCCGCCGATCTTCAGGCTATTGTGGAAGAGGTAACCCGCAATCCTTTCCAGCTTACCGGGGGTCTGACTGAAGAAGTTATTCAAGCCTGCAACGACTCTCTTGCTGCAGAAGGTGTGGAATTTTATGAGCTGCCTGCGGAAGAAGCAGCACGCTGGTATTCCCTCTTTAGTGAAGAGGTTGTCAAGGACTGGGTAAATAATATGGAGCAGAAGGGTCTTCCTGGTAAGGAGGCAATTTTAAACTACAAGGCGGTGCTCGATAAGAACGGCGTTGAATTTCCATCATTCCCGTCAGAGTGGGAAGAAGAGGTGGAACAGTACAGGTAATTAAGAGCAGAAAAAATTACCTTGAAATTAAAAAAATTACTGAAAAAAACAGGAGTATAGTATATAATTATTTTTGTATTATTTCGTAAATAGGGTTTACTGAGCAATTTAAGAAGATATAAATATTACTCACGAATAATATTTCTTTTTTGAAATCTGGTTTAAAAAGCGGGATTGTCACGTTTGTTCAGTAAACCCTCAATATTTTAGCAGCAAAAGGATCCCTTGTTGTGTGCTTGTAGTATAAAAAGTAGCGGAATTGTGGCGATAAATGAGGCGATAAATGAAAGGAGAAAAAGTAAATGGAGTGGCTGGCTAGTGCTCAAAAAAAGGTCCAGCGTTTAACTTACTATGTGTCCGGTGTAAGCATGTTTATACTAATCCCCATGATGTTGCTCTCTACGTTCGATGTAATCTCACGTACTATATTTAACAAACCCGTCCCTGGCGTAGTGGAGACATCTTCTTTCATGCTCGTTGTTGTAATAGTGTTAGGGTTGGCTTACACTCAGCAAGTAAAAGGACACCCGAATGTAACCCTTGTTGTTTCAAGACTGCCCCTGCGAATTTCCCTGTTCGTGGAAATGATTATTAATTTACTTTGTTTAAGTATTGTTAGTATCGTGGTATGGCAGGGGTGGGCAGTGGCAATGGGGGATATAGGTAGAATTGTATCAGACGTGCTGAGAATTCCCCAGCTTCCATTCAGGTTGCTTGTCCCTATAGGGGGGGCGCTTCTTTTTCTCGAATTTCTCCTTGATCTCTTAACTTCTGCAGTAAAGTTTTTTAAAAGGTAAGTCGTCTTGCCGGAATGCTCGGTTTTTCAAGTAAAGAAGGGAGGAAAAATCTTGGATCCTGTTACTACTGGTATCATCGGTACTGTAGGAGTATTTCTACTTTTGTTATTAGGTATGCCTATAGCCCTTGCCCTCATGCTTACAGGTTTCTTAGGAATCTGGTATTTAACTTCTTCCAACGCTGCTTTGCCGGTAGTCGCCCGAACAGTCTATGAGGTGTCCAGTAACTATTCATATATGGTGATTCCGCTTTTTCTGGTTATGGGGAGTTTTGCCAGTATAAGCGGCTCAATAGAGGACCTCTATAAAACATTTGATAAATGGTTGCGGAGGCTTCCCGGGGGGCTGGCGGCAGCGACCATTGCTGCCTGTGCCGGATTTTCCGCCGTTTCCGGGTCTTCAGTGGCAACAGCAGCCGCGATGGGTGGTATTGCCTATCCGGAAATGAGAAAATATAATTATTCCGCAAAATTAGCGACGGGAACTATCGCCGGGGGCGGGACCCTGGGCTTTCTTATTCCTCCGAGTATTGGCTTTGTAGTGTTCGGAATGCTTACCGAGCAGTCTGTCGGGAAATTGCTTATTGCCGGTATCCTTCCTGGAGGTATTCTGGCGGCAATCTTTATTTTGTTTGTAGTGCTTATGGTTAAGCGAAATCCCAGCCTGGCTCCAGCAAATCCCGAACCGGTCAGCTGGAGAGAGAAGTTTCTATCACTTAAAAACGTATGGGAGATATTATTGGCTTTTCTGGTGGTCATGGGAGGGATATATTTAGGTTGGTTTACTCCCGCCGAGGCCGGAGCTGCGGGAGCGACCCTGCTTTTCTTCATTGCCTTCTTGAAAAAAAAGCTAACATTTAAAAATCTTTTCGCTGCTTTGCAGGAGGCTGTTCGGGTTTCGGCGATGGTTCTTTTTCTTATTGCTGGAGCTACAGTTTACACTTATTTTCTGGGTCTTTCCACAATACCGGTGAAGCTAGTAGGGTGGGTATCCGGGCTGGCAGTTTCCCCGTACCTAATACTAACGGCAATTCTTCTTGTTTATTTGTTTTTAGGTTGCATAATAGACGCGGTGTCAATGATGATTTTGACACTTCCGGTAGTCTTTCCTCTGATCCTGCAATTAGGCTTTAACCCTATTGCTTTCGGAGTATTATGCGTACTGATGATGGATGCAGGATTAATTACACCGCCGATGGGTTTAAACCTGTTCACTATTGCCGGAACGGCTAAGGATGTTTCGATGGAAGATATTTACCTGGGAGCCTTGCCTTTTGTTATACCAATATTAATAATGGTTGCAATTGTTGTTGTATACCCCGAAATTGCCCTCTTTCTCCCCAGGATGATGTTGGGGGGAAGGTAATGCTATAAGCTTAATAATCTTTTAATAATATGGATCTACTGATTGTGCGGTTGAGAGTGCTTCCTCAACCGGCAGATCGCATGTTAACTCAAAAAGCTTGTTCTCTTTAGTCCATCTAACGTTCACGATACCATAACGAAGTTCGGCAACCATATATTCTATACCCCCCAGGCGACGGAAATAGACTTCCGCATCGCTGCCGTATCCTACACCGGCTGCTCCTTTTCCCACGATGTCCTCCTGCTGGAAAAGTATATTATGCTCGTTAGCCAAAAAGTCGAGCATAATAATCCATTTGTCGCCTGTTTGAAGATACTGGGCAGATATTAGATCTATCTCCGCTATGCTCCGGGGGTAATAGAGCGCCCCGGGATAAAGATCGAGCAGCTCTTCTAAGGAGGTATCTGTAAGATTTGTTTGGTAGGTTATGGTTCCTTCCATATCCGATTCAGGCGGCGGTGGTGTTGATTTGTTAGGGGCTGTTTCCTCACCGTACTTATACTGTACAAGGACAAAATCATCGCCCACGATCTTTTTTAATCCCTGAAAGACCCAGCCGAAGGGTACCGCTTCTCCTGTCTGCGTAAATCCGATAATTCCGGCTGTTAGTATCAACGTTACTAAGGCGGCGGCAATTTTAAGCCGGGCCGTTGGTTTACGTTTTTTCTTTGGTGTATTTTGCAACCTTTCAAACAGATCGATTGTGCCTTCGATCTTTTGCCATGTTTTCTCCGGATCAGGCGGAGCATAGCTTTGCATTTCTTCTGTAACAGTTTTTCTTATATAATCATCCAAATGTTTTTCATTCATCCTAAATCACCGCCTTTTCAGAGGTTAGCAGAATCATTTTCCTCTTTCAGTAAGTGGTTTTTGATGGCCAGGCGTGCTCTTCGTAAACGGGTTTTAACCGTCCCCAGTGCTACCCCCATTATCTCCGCTATTTCTTTTTGTTGAATTTCCTGGAAGTAAAAAAGGAGAATTAATGCTTTCATATCTTCCGGAAGCTTGTTTATGGCTTTATGTATTTCCCGGGCAAGTTCTTTTTTATCCATTTCGGCAACAGGATCTGCCCGGGAGTTGTTCGGAAGGCTTTCAAAGAAATCATCGGAAAGTGCGATTGCCTTTTGTGAACTTCTTAAAAAGTCGATGGACCTGTTAGTAGTAGTTCTCACGAGCCAGTGTTTTATTTTTTTTCTGTCCCGAATATCGCCGGCTTTAAAATACAGCGTGACAAAGACTTCCTGTACGATGTCTTCGGCAAGCTGAACGTCTTTAATAATAGAGACGGCTATACTGTAAACCAGGTTTTGGTATTCGAAATAAATTTTTTTTAACCAGCTTTTATCACCCATAAGCGACCTCCGTTTATAAAGCATTTATTTGCTAACACCGGCGGCAAATCCTGCATAAAGCAAAAAAGGGAGAATTTTATCTCTTATGAATCCTTCTTCCGTTATATATTGGTTGCCGGTAAAAAAATGAAAATCCTGCTAAAAGAGGCAGAACTTTTTCCAGTATAAACCGTCCAAATTATAAGAGGATAATTTAGGATTTTTTGCGACAGCGAGAACCGTCCCCAATGTCGCATAGAACAAATTGATGGCGCACCAAAGTGCGACACTAGGGACGGTTCTTGCTGTCGCAAGGAATTTTTTTATGAAGAAAGGAATGGTTATCATAATGAAATACTATATCAAATACTATATGAAATACTTCTCGTTCCTATCAGCACTAATTATTATTTCATTAATTATTTTTACTTTCACTGCCTGTGCTCAGGAACAGGGGGAGGAAGTAAAGGTTTTTGTTGACGGCCTTCCGGTTTCTACCGATGTACAACCTGTCATTCAAAACGCCAGGACCCTTGTTCCTTTTCGCACAATAGCAGAAGCGCTAAATATAAAAGTAAGCTGGGAAAGCGCTGCACAAACAGTTGAAGCGTCCGATGGCGAAACCTTGATCAGATTGCAAATCAATAATAAGAACGCATGGCGAAACGGACAGAATGTTCCTGTAGATGTACCTCCGGTAATTATTGCTGGAAGGACATTAATACCGCTGCGCTTTTTTAGTGAAGCCTTTAATTGTGATGTATTATGGGATGCAGATACATACAGAGTTGATATTATATCCTGTCCTAAAGAAATGAACGTAATCGGCTTTTATGCCCTGGGGGACAGTAAAACCAGCAGTTGGACAAATCTTTTCCGCAAGGCTTATCCTGAAACCGGTACCGGCAACACTGATGTTGTTGATGCACTGGCCCTTGGCTGGTACAGCCTTGACGAGCGGGGAAACCTTCTTACCTGGAGCGAGACGGGCTGGCAGCGCCCTGCCGGCTGGGAAAATGTACTGCGAGCTGCAGAAGAGTACAGCCTGAAAACCGAGATGACTGTACACGCAACCGACAGGTACGGTACCCTTTCCTCTCTGCTTGCAGACAAAGCCGCGTCCGCCGGGCTAATTGAAGCGCTTGTGGAAGAAGCGGCACTCTACGGAGGGGTTAACCTTAACTTTGAAGAGTTCGGATATACCGGAAGCAGTGATGAATTTAGCAACGATTTAATAAATAAAAGGCAGCTGTTAAATGAATTTGTCCGCCGCTTATCCGCTGAACTAAAAACAGCAGGGAAGAGTTTGACGCTGACAATCCACCCGCCTAACAGCGTTTATCGCGGTTATGATTACGGGGTTCTGGGTGAAATAGCCGACCGGATTATCCTCATGGCCTATGACTACGGGCCAAAGCCGGAACCGTTAAACCTTGTGGCACAGGCTGCAGAAATGGCCGGAGAAGTTGTCCCGCCCTACAAGCTGGTCCTGGGTATTTGTGCTCCTTATGAAACAGCAGAGAGTATTGTAGAGAAGATAGGGGCAGCCAGGCGTTTTAACCTGCAGGGCGTAGCAATCTGGCGTTTGGGTTTGGTTAGCCAAGAGATGTGGCAGAGTTTCCGGGATAAGCTTTCGAAATGAAGAAGAAATGACTTGGCTGTACCATTGCAGTTATCCTGCTTGTAATAGCGATCATTGGTATAGCCCTTTCAGCACAAAACAGTTGGCGCAGCCAGAAGTTTTAGGGAATGGGTGGGAAGGTTTTGGAAATAGTTTTGCATAAACCTAATGGTTAAAATCAACCAAAATTGTATCATCGGTGGTAGGATAAAGGCTTCCGCCTTTGGGTTCCTGACTGATGCTTATCTGTTGTATCTCTTGAATATTTTTTTGGTGGAGATAAAGCTCACCGTATTGATCCATGATACGCAAAAGACCCCCGTTTTCTCTCCTTACGGGTTTAATCAACCATATTTGATAGTCATAATAGGCATTATCCTCCAGGTTTTGCACAAAGCAGTATAGCTCATCACGATTGCTGTTTACCCATATTATTCCGTTAATGCTAGAAAGCCGTCCTTTTTGGGGATCAATCAGATACTGAACCGTATCCGTATCATATGTAACAAAGTGCGGCATATCTTCTGCTACAAAAGACGGAATGTCTTTTGCCCCAACAGGGGGTTGCTCCCATGAATCCGAAGGCTGCCGGCCCTGAATTGTAACTAATGCTAGTATAAGCATTCCTATTAAGGCAACAGAAGCAGCTCCCCAGATGGTTGATGCTGATGTTTGTAACGTTTTACGATTGGCTTGCCGGTGCATATAATATTTCCGTAAACTCTTATATAGTTGGACCGAAGGGTGAACTCTTGTGTTGTCTTTTAAAAGTTCAGACCATTCTTTGTACAACTTCCGGCATGAGCTGCACCCGGCAAGATGTTCCTGCAAGGATTGAGCTCTTATTAAGGGTAAATTGCCCAATATGTCATCGACAATTTCAATTTCAAATTGTTTGCATTGTGACGAGTTCATATCGATGTCTCCTTAAGGTTCCAGCCAGCCCATTTGAATAAATTGCTTTCGAATATTTTTCACTCCATAGCGAATCCAGGACTTAACCGTTCCCAGCGGGCGGCCTGTTAATTCGGCCAATTCATTTTGCCGCAACGATCGGAAATAGGTAGCTGTTAACGCTTCGCGCTGAGGTTCGGGCAAATGCCGCAACGATTCATGCAAGCTTTCCATATCGAGCTTCATTAATACTGAATCGGCGGTGGGATCCGTGTTGCTAATACCGGCAGGTTCTACGGTAACATTGAGTTCCTGCCGCTTTTGTTTTCGTAAGCGGTCGATGGCTCTGCTCCTGGTTTTAACCCCCAGCCATGCCTTGATGCTGCCCCTTTCCGGATCGTATTGCTCCGGGTGCTGTATTATTTCCAAAAAGACATCATGGCATAGATCTTCTGCTTCGACAGGATCGTGGAGTAGGTGCAGGGCGATTTTATATACAAAGGAAACATTTTGCCGGTAAAGATCATTAAACCATTGCAGTGAACGTTCTGTTTGCTGGCAACTAGACAATTTCTTCACCCGCTTTAAGGAATTCCGACTAATTATTTTATATAACAAGATGAAAAAAAAATCAAACCCTATAAATCCAAAATAGCTATTCATTCGTAACTATATATGGAGGACATGAGGACAATCTGAAAAGGAGGGAATATCTTGAAGCACTATTTACGAAAAACCGCGGTTGTGCTAACACTATTATTGGGTTTAATGGGGGGGATTTTATTTCCTGTTGCTTCCGCTTCGGCGGCGAGCAGCGTATCAATGTTTACAAAATATGCAGGGATTGCCGTTACGCCCGGTGAATCAATTAATTATTCCATTGACATTATTAATAACAGCAGCTCCATCCAGCGGGTTTCTCTGCAAGTAGTTGAGCAGCCGGAAGGCTGGGAAACAAGTTTAACCGCAGGCGGGTGGAGCATTAGCCAGCTTTCTATCAGGCCTCAAGATGAAGAGAGTTTCAACCTGCAGACCGAAGTGCCTTTGCAAGTGGAAAAAGGCAGCTATAACTTTTTGATCAGCGCTACTGATACAGGCGGCGGAACCAGTACATTGCCTATTACAATTGAGGTTACGGAACAGGGCACTTTCAAGACCGAACTGGAATCTGAACAACCCAGCATGGAGGGCAATGCCGATTCCAGCTTTAAGTACCAGCTTACTCTAAGAAACCGTACCGCAGATGAGCAGCTTTTTGCCCTTTCTGCCGCTGCACCCCGGGGATGGAGTGTTGACTTTGAAGTTTCCGCCCAAAAAGTAACCTCTGTTAAAGTAGATGCCAATGCAAGCCAGAATATCAATGTCACCATTGATCCACCTGCTGAAATTGAAGCCGGAAAATATACTATCCCCGTGACCGCCCAGGCGGGTTCTTTTTCGGCAAAGGAAGAACTGGAAGTAAATATCACCGGTACTTACAAAATGGAGCTGACCACCCCCACCGGCCGGTTAAGTACCGATATTACCGCCGGTAAAGAGAGGATGGTCGAACTGCAGTTGAACAATACCGGGTCGGCAGAATTGATAGATATTAAACTAAATCAATCCGCCCCTGTTGATTGGGAAGTTACTTTTGAACCGGAGAATGTTGATTCTTTGCTTCCGGGTGAATCTACAACCGTAAAAGCTCACATAAAATCGAGCGATAAGGCCATCGCCGGGGATTATGTGGTTAGCCTCCAGGCCCAGACCCCTGAGGTATCCGACAGCGCTGATTTTCGTATAACGGTTAAGGCATCTGCCCTTTGGGGTTGGATTGGCGTGCTGATTATTGCCCTGGTAGGAGCAGGGGTCTACTACCTTTTCCGTCGATATGGGAGGCAATAATGACAAAAGAAAGCATTATTAAACTAGACGGGTTAACCAAAAAATATGGAGATTTTACGGCTGTCGATCATTTATCGTTAACTGTTGATCGCGGTGAAATATTCGGGTTGCTGGGGCCCAATGGAGCCGGGAAGACAACCACCATCCTGATGATGCTGGGCCTGTCGGAACCTACTTCAGGAGAGGTTGAAGTATGCGGAATTGACCCTACTTTTTACCCCTTGTTGGTAAAAGAAAAAGTGGGGTACCTTCCCGATGAGGTAGGTTTTTATGAAAACATGAGCGGTTTGGAAAACATCCTTTACACGGCAGCACTTAACGGTATTGATTCCTCTTTAGCCGGGGAAAGGGCAGAGCGCCTGTTGGAACAAGTAGGCTTAACCCAAAAAATTCACGCCAAAGTACAGACCTATTCCCGGGGGATGAAACAACGTTTGGGCCTGGCTGATATATTAATTAAAGAACCGGAAGTAATTATCCTTGATGAACCTACCAGCGGTATCGATCCCGAGGGTGTGCGCGAACTGCTGGCACTGATCAAGCAGCTGAGCCGGGAAAGAGGCATGACAGTTTTGTTATCTTCCCACCACCTGCATCAGATACAACAAATCTGCGATCGCGTAGGCCTTTTTGTCGAGGGGAAATTAATCGCTGTGGGGCCAATTAAAGAACTGGCCGCCAGCCTGTTTAAAAGCGATCCCATCCTGCTGGAAGCAGAGGCGGAAAATGTTGATGAGGGGTTAGTTGCCGCTATAAAAGCACACCAATATGTAACAAAAGTTGAGCGCGACCAGCACCGTTTATTAGTCTATTGCCGGGAGAATATTGGTGCGGAGATTGCAAATATCATAGTAAACCACGGTGCGGGGCTGAACCATTTAAGTCAGCACGATTATGGCCTGGATGAGATTTATCACCGCTATTTTGAAGGAGGGAGGTAGCAATATGGCAGCTTTCGAAAAGCTAAGTGCAATATTTAGCCAAACATCCATTAGCCCGCAAAGATATTATGAATCACGGCACCCCTTTTGGGTGATCGTGCAAAAGGAGGTAATGGACCATATCAACAGCTGGAGATTTGTTATTTTACTGGCCTTGATGTTCCTAACAACCATTGCCTCACTGTATACGGCGATGTCCAGCCTTCAAAGTGCACTTGCGGAAGATACCTCAACATCCTTTGTCTTTTTAAAGCTATTTACCGCTACTGATGGCACCCTGCCTCCTTTTATTACCTTTATCAGCTTGCTGGGGCCGATTATCGGCATTGCCCTGGGCTTTGATGCGGTCAACTCAGAGCGCAGCAGGGGCACTTTGAGCCGGCTGCTGGCCCAGCCCATTCCGCGGGATTATATTATTAATGCCAAACTTGTCGCTTCGTTATTAGTTGTCACTATCATGATTATTACCCTGGGGTTGTCGATGATCGGGTTCGGTATATTGTTAACCGGTATACCCCCTGCCCCGGAAGAATTCTGGCGGGTATTCTTTTTCCTGCTGGTTAGTATTGTATATATCGGCGTCTGGCTGAATTTGGCGATTATGTTTTCTGTCAGGTTTAAACAATCGGCCACATCCGCCTTATCCAGCCTTGCGGTATGGTTGTTTTTCAGCCTGTTTTATTCGATGATTGTTAACATCATTGTAAAAGCCACCGCCCCCACCCAGGTAACAGATGCCGGCCAGATCATCGCTTATCAAGGGTTTGTTCAAAATTTGTTACGCATATCCCCCAGCCAGCTTTTTAGCGAGGCAACGTCAACTTTGCTGGTTCCCACTATTCGCACGCTTGGTCCGATTACCGTGGAGCAGGCTTACGGCGCTATTGCAGGGCCGCTGCCGTTAGGGCAAAGCATACTGCTGGTTTGGCCCCAGTTGACATGCCTAGTGGCTGCGGCTTTTATTATCTTTGGCCTTTCCTATGTCCTGTTTATGAAACAAGAGGTTCGCTCCCGTATGTAGAACTATTCGCGTGGAACTATTGTAGAACTAATATAAGCGTGGATAATTACTATGTGGATAATTCAAAAAGTGGACCGCATTTTATGCAGGTAAAAGGGTTTTTCTTTCCTTTGTGAGAGAAAACCCTTTTTTGCTTTCTAGATTTGCTCTCCCCGCATACTCTCCAGTTCTAATATCTTGTAAGTTAAGTATACCTGAACACATTCTTCGAAGTTATTAAAATCCAGCGCGGTTACTTCAGCAATCTGTTTCAGGCGATAGTTCATCGTGTTTCTATGAATGAATAACTTTTCTGCAGAAAGCATAGTATTCTTGTCTGTACCTAGATAGGTGTAAAGGGTTGAATAAAGATTTGTTTCCTTTTGTGCATCGTATTCCTTTAACTTAAGGGGTGCTGGATGGAGCAGGTCTTTTAATTGATGATTTTTGTCTGCCAGGCCGAGCAGGTGATAAATTCTATAATCGGGGTAATAGAATAATGTCTTTAGACTAAAAAGGCAGCTTCCTATTTCCAGGGCTTTTTGGGCCTGGCGGTAAGCTCTTTGTAAATTGGCGATATTTTTAAACCGGGCGCTTATTCCCGCCTGCAAGCGGTAATCTTTCAGGCATTTTTCTAACTTTGACATTATCTTCTCTATTTGTTCATCTTTTTTAGAGATAAAGGTTATAATCTGATTTTGATAAAAAATGGACCGGGAACAGGTGAGCTGATGATCAATATAATCCCGAAGAAAATCAACCAGGTGATAATTGGCAATATCTTCGTTGTGAAAATCGATTACTATCAGGTATAAATTGCTTTCCAATTTTAGCCCCGCAGTTTTAAGCCTCTCTCGCAGGTGTTCCCGATTTTGAATGGTGTTATCCAGAAGGTCAATTAATATGTTTTCGTACATTAGCCCCTTGATATGGTAATAGTTTCTATTTTTTTGCATCTCCTCGGAGATAACGTCACAGAGGAGCTGGATGGTGCGGTAATCTTCTTTTTTGAATTTTTGATTATGCTCCAAAACGCCCAGGTAACCTACTAACTTGTTATTGATAATGATTTTTCCGTGGATCCTGCGAATTTTTTCCGAAAAACCTGTGTCTGTTAGCAAGGGGTCTTTGCTATCTGCTATTTTTTTTACAACACCTTCTTTTTTAAAAATAGAAACTAAATCATAGGAGCAATAACCTTTGGTTACCAGTTCATTCCATACCAGATCATCTACCTGGTCTTTCTTTGTATAAGCCAGCAGCTTGTAGCTGGTGTCTACCAGGAGCATGGGATTGTTTAATAGCTGGTAGCCCATATCTATGATGTATTGGAGCCCTCTGCCTTTAATCAGACTGTGGAGGAGGGTGGCAGAACTATGCAGGAAACTCTGTTCCCTGCTAAGGATATCTTGGGCTTTATTAAAAAGTTGATGCAAATCGCAGTTATTTTTCAGGAGAGCATAATCAGTAAAGTACCTGGAAAGTTGTTCCGGCAGGATGCCGCAGTCGTTGAGACCTAAAAAGGCGGGAACGGGTGAAGGATTATCCTTATCCAGAAATGAGGTTCTGCCGACATATAGAGTGTTACTATCGAAGTTTCTCTGCCCTTTTAATAATAAATTAATCTTGTGGATTTCCTGATTTCCACGAGATAACTTAACCTGTTGCAAATCATCACTTAGCAGTGAAAAAAGTTCCCTGGTTGTGATATCCATCTTGTTGCCTCCCATTTTCCGCATTGTGCATAGTGAACATAAACAGGATCTTCTTTTGTAAACCGTAACAATGTTTTTTCCCGGGACCCGTAATAAAATTAGGATAGTGAAATTTGTAACAAGCTCCCGGAACAGACCTGGCTTTTGGTAGGCATTTGTTGGAAGGGAGGGAGTTGAACGCTAATATAACCCTAACAGTAATATACCAGAAACACGTACTACAAACAAATGTGGTTGCCGTTTCTAACTAATGATTATAATTACCAATTACGTACGGCCGGAGGGCATGGGGAGACTTCCTTTTTAAGTTGAACTACTGATTACAATTACCAGTTACATGGAGGTTTTTTAGATGAAATACAAAAGTCTCTTTTCTTCAATTAAAATAGGCAGCATGGAACTGAGAAACCGCCTGGTTGTACCGGCAATGGGAACAAACCAGTGCAATCAAGATGGTACCATTCGCCAGGGTTTTATTGATTACTGGTCTGCTCGGGCAAAGGGTGGCTGGGGGCTTTGCACAGTGGAGGTTACAGCGGTAGAACCGTTGGGGAAAGCATCCCTGGCTGTCCCCGTGTTATATGATGATAAATTTATTCCAGGATTTAAAGCTTTAGTAGATGAGGTCCATAAACATGGAGCAAAGATAGCCATACAGCTTCATCATGCCGGGCGCGGGACTTCAAGTATGTATGTCGGGGGGAAACAACTGGTAGCACCTTCACCTATTACATGTCCGGCGAGCAGGGAATTACCGAGAGAGCTTACCACAGAGGAGGTATATCAATTCATAGAGTTGTTTGGCGATGCCGCCTTAAGAGCCAGGAAAGCGGGAGCGGATTGTGTAGAGCTTCATGGCGGCCATGGCTATCTGGTAGCAGCCTTTATGTCCGGGTATTCGAACAAAAGAATTGACGAATTTG
Organism: Dethiobacteria bacterium; assembly: GCA_050948825.1. Lineage (GTDB taxonomy): Bacteria > Bacillota > Dethiobacteria > DTU022 > UBA8154 > DUQX01. Next base: position 36,854 of record JBMNEO010000007.1, read on the forward strand.
GCGGTAGTTTTGAAAACAGAATGCGGTTTCCGGTAGAGATCATAAAAAATATTAAGCGTAAGGCCGGTAACGATTTTCCTGTATTGATGAGAATCAGCGGTGATGAATTAAGGCCTGGCGGTAGAACAATAGACGAGACCAGGATGGTGGCTCGTACTATGGAAGAAGCCGGGGTTGACTGCCTCCATGTTTCTGTAGGAATATTAGCAGGTCATATTAATGTTCCATCTTCAGCGGTCGCTCCCGGATGGATACTGTCATATGCTGAGGAAGTTAAAAAGAGCGTATCGATACCGGTAATAGCTGTTAGCAGAATTACCGATCCAAGGATGGCCGAGGATGCGATACTGACAGACAAGGCTGATTTAATTGCTATGGGCAGACAATCAATTGCCGATCCGGAATATCCCAATAAAGTAGCAGGGGATAAAGAAAACGAAATTGCACCATGCATTGCATGTTGTCAGGGTTGTATCGGCCAGGTGCTGAATCCGGAAAAACTGAGAATATCCTGCCTCGTTAATCCCTTCGTGACCATCGAAGGTGAAGCGAAGATTATCCCCGCCGAAAAACCTAAAAAAGTTGTTATCGTTGGCGCTGGACCAGGAGGTCTGGAAACTGCCTGGATTGCAGCCAAAAGAGGCCACAATGTTACAGTATTTGAAAAAAGTGATAAATTTGGCGGCAATTATAGAGTAGCAGCTTATCCGCCGACAAAGCAAGAGATTATTAAAGCTTTGAAGTATTACAAAACAATGGGAGATAAGTATGGCGTTATTTATCGCTTTAATACTGAAGCTACAGAAGAAATGGTGTTAAAGGAAAATCCTGATACAGTAATTATTGCAACTGGTTCAAAGCCTCTTATTCCGGCCATACCTGGTGTCAATCAGCCCCATATCGCTACAGCTAATGAAATCTTGCTCGGAGAAAAACCATTTGGAAATAAGGTATTAATCATCGGCGGCGGGATGGTTGGCTGTGAAACCGCAGATTTTCTCGGAGAATACGGTGTTGAGATAACGATAGTGGAGATGTTGCCGGAGGTCGCACAGGATGTTGTTTTTAATGTTAATTACCACTTACAGAAGCGGCTAAAAGAGTATGGAGTCCAATTAGCAGTAAATACCAAAATAAAAGAGGTACTGGAAAATCATGTTATAGTTGAAAAGAATGGTACTGATACGAAATTGGGCCCGTTTGATACGATCATCTTGGCTGCCGGATTCACTGCGGTTAATAATTTGGTTGCGGAATTGAAAGATAAAGTGGAGACATATGTTATCGGTGATGCGAAGAAACCCAGGAAAGCGTTGGAAGCAATTTATGAAGGAGCACAAGTTGCAATTAAGATATAATGATTTCTTAATAATGCTAAACTACAAAGGTGCTTCTGCAGCCTTAAATTTTAGTAAAACAAACAAATTATTTGCAGGGTCAGCAGTTCTTTGTTAACCTTATAGAATAAGTTTAATTGCCGGTTTATCGGCAAAGTGACAATAAATTTAACTACAGGAGGTTATTCAAAATGAACCAATTTTATCTGCACTTGTTTCAAAAAGGCCGGCTGGGATCCCAAACGACCAAAAACCGTATTGTCATGGCGCCAATGGGTGATAATATGGCCAATGCTGACGGTTCAGTCAGCGAGCAATCCATTGCATATTATTCAAAAAGGGCCAGAGGGGGCGTCGGTGTCATCATTACAGGGGTAGTCTGCGTCGACTATCCACGCGGGAAAACCATTGCCTGTCAGTATCGCCTAGATGGTATCAAGTACGTAAACGGATGGGCACGGTTAGCTCGCGAAGTCCATCGCTATGGTGCTTTGCTTGTGCCGCAGATTTCTCATGTTGGTGCGGCGGGCGATATTGAAATAACTGAGGGGCTGCCGCCTTATCAGGTCAGTGATCCTGCCGGGCAAAATGAAAAGCAGTTACCGGGATCCAAAGTGGATGTAAATTATGATGTATCAGCCAGGCAGTTTCAAACGATTACGCGCGATGAATTAGTAGAGCTGGAACAAAAATATGTCAATGCCGCCCGTTATGCACAGATGGCAGGCTGCGACGGTGTGGAGGTCCATTGTGTCAGTTACCTGATCGGCCAACTGACAACACCCAGCATTAACCTTAGAACCGATGAGTACGGTGGCAGCCTGGAAAATCGTATCCGGTTCGCAGTTAATGTCATCAAAGGTATAAGGGAAACCTGCGGCCCGGATTTCATCATCGGCGCCCGGATGCCTGTCCATAAGTGGGAAACCGATGGCTTAACCGATGATGAAAGCAAGCAGATCGCCGCAACCTATGAAGCGGCCGGCTGTAATTTCCTTGATGCGAATAACGGTTTGCCGCCAAGCGTTACTGCTTTGATAGAAAGCCAGCGTTATGAGCAGGGTGCACGGGTCGATCAGGCCGTGCTTATCAAAGAAGCTGTGAACATTCCTGTTTTTGCGGTTGGGGCCCTGCGCGAGCCGGATTTTTGTGAAAAAGTACTGGCTGAAGGGAAGGCTGATTTTGTAATGCTGGGACGAGCTTTAATTGCCGACCCTGAATGGCCTGAGAAAGCAAGAACCGGAAGAGCCGGCGAGATACGCCGTTGTATATCCTGTATGCATGCCTGCTACGGGAACCTGGCAAAGAGTCAATCTATCCAGTGCGGGCTGAATCCGGAAGCAGGCTACGAAAGTATATTAAACACGCTGGTTACGCCGGTAAAGAAACAGAAACACATCGTTATTGTAGGTGGAGGTATTGCCGGTATGCAAGCTGCTATCACGGCTTGTGACAGAGGGCATAAGGTAACTCTCCTGGAAGCCGCAGATCATTTGGGCGGACAGTTAATAATTGCGAGTGTCCCGCCTCACAAGCACTATATAAATTGGGCCAGGGAGTGGTTCACCTCTGAAGTTTGCAAACGTGATATAGATCTGCTATTCAATTTTACAGCGGATTTGCAAAGCATCCAATTATTGAACCCGGATTTGGTACTGGTCGCAACCGGATCGTTGCCATACAACCCGCCCATTCCAGGGATTGAAAACGGTGTCCAGTCCTGGGATTTGCTTTCAGGAAAAATTGAGATTCCGAATAACCGAAAGGTTGCCGTGCTGGGAGGCGGCACGGTGGGTTGTGAAACGGCAGAGTTGCTGACCACTTATGGAAATAGGGTAACGATTATCGAGATGCTGGATCAAATTGCTACCGGTCTTGAAGGTGCTAACATGATGGATCTCTTTGAAGTAATCAAAAAAATGGAGATCAATGTGCTGCTAAACTCTAAAGTGACTCAGCTCGAACCTGGTTTAGTTGTTACCTATGAAAACAGGGGAGAAACCAAACAGGATACTTTTGACTATGTGGTTCTGGCCTTTGGGCAAAAGTCACACTGCGAAGAATTAACCCGGGCGCTTGAGGATGCTCATATTGAATACCGGGTTATCGGAGATGCGGCCAAACCCTCAAATTTCCAAAATGCTACCAGCACGGCTTACTTTGCTGCACTGGATGCATAAACACTGCTTTAGGGTATTCTCTTCCTTGAGAGAACAGGTTTAAAGCAGATGCCCGCAATAGTATTTACTAATAATCTAATGTCCCGGGAGTAATAGATAAGGTTGTCATCTGTGGAAGCCGGATGACAACCTTATTGCCTTTTAATCTGAGAGCCTGCTAAGTAACAAAAGCTGCGCCCAGAGGTAAATACTCAATGGTGGTTAGGTCCAAGCTTTTCTTGATAAACCTGGTGCAGCAGGCAATACCATATTTTCCCCTTGCCTTATTGTCCCTTCAAAGAAAATAGCTTTTCATATTTAGAACGCGCATGGCATTTTAAATAGCGATTATTGCTACGCCCACATCGGCAAAAACAGCCCCCCACAATGCAGCTAATCCGACGGCCCCAAGGATCAGGATAACCCCTTTAACCCCAAGAGCCAGGATAATATTTTGCCGGACAATTTTTTGGTTTTTCCGGCTATTTCCATAGCCAAGAGCAGCCTGGAGGGTTCATCTGTCATGATTACTATATCAGCAGCCTCGATGGCAGCATCGGAGACCAAACCTCCCATCGCTGACGTCTGCTCGGGCAAGCACGGGGGCAGCATTTATACCGTCACCTACAAAGACCAGACTCATTTATATAATAGTTGCATTGACAAAAACACTCCCGGGAAGGTATAATAATGCATACATGCATAGATGCATGTATGCAGAAATTTGCATGTGACATGCACAGGAGGATATTTATGAGGGAACTTACAAAGTTGCTTAAAGTCCTTTCCGACGAATCGAGGCTTAGAGCACTCAATCTTCTTCAGGAAAGGGAGTGCTGTGTTTGCGAGGTAATGCAGGTCATGGAGATTTCGCAGTCAAAGGCATCACGGATATTGAGGGCTCTTTACGATACCGGACTGCTTAAGCTGAGGAGAGAAGGCCGCTGGGCCCTTTATTCCATCGACACCGGCCGTGCGAAAGACTATGCCGGCAACATATTAACCGGAATCAAGCGTTCACTTGAGAGCAACCCGGTTGCCCTGGAGGATCTTGATAGGCTTAAGAAAGCCGACCGTATCGGCCCTGCGTGTGTTGCTAAAAGAAGAGCGGGACAGCCGGCTGGGAAGACTTCTGTGGCAGGAGTTTTTCAGGATAAGTATCAAGTTTTTAAGTAATTTTAATAAAGAGTGAGGAGGTTGTTGCAGGATGAAAATTAAAATCTTAGGTACGGGATGTATGAACTGTCAGAAATTAGAAAAAGAAACCATCAACGCCCTGGCAGAACTCGGTGTGGCTGCCGATGTGGAGAAAGTAACGGAGTTGGATAAGATCATGGAGCACGATGTCATGATGACTCCAGGACTGGTGGTAAACGAGAAGGTTAAGGTATTCGGCCGTGTACCCCGTAGGGAAGAGATTAAAAAGTGGATTCAGGAAGAACTATAAAAAGCTTTGGAGATGAAAACTGATGAAGGAATGGCATAAGTTACTATTGTTTGCCGGCGTATTCCTGGCCTTCTACTTTATCCCCTTCAACAATACGGCAGTGCAGGTTTCTATTCTGGAAGCCTTTCACATGCTGCAGGAATATACCCGGGAGCACGTCCTCTTCTGCCTGGTACCCGCTTTTTTTATTGCCGGGGCTATTTCTGTTTTTGTTTCTAAGGGCGCAGTTCTCAAGTACTTCGGAGGAGGGGCTCCCAAACATCTTGCCTATTCCGTGGCCTCCGTTTCCGGAGGTATTCTTGCTGTATGCTCATGCACGGTACTGCCTCTATTTGCCGGTATTTGGAAAAAAGGGGCGGGGATCGGCCCGGCTACCGCTTTTCTGTATTCCGGCCCGGCCATCAACATCCTGGCTATCATTCTCACGGCGCGGGTTTTGGGCTGGCAGCTGGGTTTGGCCAGGGCTGTGGGAGCCGTCCTTTTTGCCGTGATGATCGGGCTGCTCATGGCTTTTATCTATCGGCGCGAGGAAGCAGAAAAGGCGAAAGCAACAATGGGGCAGATGTTTGAGCAGGAAGAAAGGCGCAGCCCGGCCCAGAACCTGTTTTATTTTGCAGTGCTCGTCCTCATCCTGATCTTTGCCGCCTGGGGAAGGCCACAGGAGGCGATGAGTTTCTGGAGCTTCATCTTCGGAATCAAGTGGTACCTGGTTGTAATCCTGCTGGGGATACTTGCTTTTATCCTGGCACGCTGGTTTGAGGACTATGAACGCCTTAACTGGGTGGATGCTGCCTGGAATTTTGCCAAGCAGATCCTGCCGCTTCTTTTCGGCGGTGTCCTTGCGGCGGGACTCCTCATGGGGCGCCCCGGATTTAACGCAGGATTTATTCCTTCAAGCGTTATAGAAGCGGCAGTGGGAGGCAACTCCCTGCAGGCTAATTTTTTAGCTTCTGTTGTGGGTGCATTTATGTATTTTGCCACCCTGACAGAGGTTCCTATTATGCAAGGCCTTCTCGGCCTGGGGATGGGGCAGGGCCCGGCTCTAGCCCTGTTGCTGGCGGGCCCGGCGCTCAGCCTGCCCAGCATGCTGGTAATCCGCAGTATACTGGGGACACAAAAAACGCTGGTTTATGTTTCTCTGGTGGTTGTCATCTCCACCCTGGCGGGTTTGCTTTACGGAGCCATTTTCCCCGGATAGAGAACCCGGTAGATCCATCTTAAGAGGCTATATTTTTGTTCTTGACAAGGAGGCCCTAATTATGACGAAGACAAAAGAGTATCAGCTAAGTTTATTTCATAAGTATTTAACAGTATGGGTAGCTTTATGCATCCTGGCGGGAATAGGCCTGGGGGCGGCTTTCCCGGCCGCAGCACAACTCCTCAACTCCTTACAGGTTGCCCAGGTCAATATTCCTGTGGCAATATTTCTCTTTGCCATGATGTATCCCATTATGCTGCAGATCGACTTTAAGGAGGTTGTAAACGCCGTGAAGGCACCCAGGCCTGTTATCTTAACCCTTGTTATAAACTGGGCTGTTAAGCCGTTTACCATGTTCTTTTTCGCCTGGCTTTTCATGCGTCTTATCTGGTCTCCATATATTGAGTATGATCTGGCTACGGAATACATTGCCGGGATGATCCTTTTGGGCATAGCTCCCTGTACGGCCATGGTGTTGGTCTGGAGCTACCTTTCCAGGGGTTTTATGGGCCTGACGCTGGTTATGGTTGCCATTAACTCTCTTACCATGCTGGCTCTTTATGCTCCTCTTGGCAATTTCCTGCTCGGTGTTGCCCAGACAGTGGTCCCGTTTATGACCATCTTTTACAGCGTCCTGCTTTATGTTGGTGTTTCCATGATTGCCGGATACTTTACCCGTACCTGCCTGATTAAAAGTAGGGGTTTGGAATGGTACGAGGGTGTTTTTCTTAAAAACATGGGCAATATCTCCATTATCGCCCTTTTGGCCACGCTTATCTTCCTCTTCATGCTGCAGGGAGAAGTAATGCTGCGTTTTCCTCTCGTAGTGGCGCTGATTGCTGTTCCACTGATTATCCAGACCTTATTTATCTTCTGGATTGGTTACGGTGTATCAAAACTGATCGGTATTACTTATGAAGAAGCCGCTCCTGCATCAATGATCGGCGCCAGCAACCACTTTGAGGTAGCGATTGCCACGGCGGTTACCCTGTTTGGACTGGAGTCCGGAGCTGCACTATCCACGGTGGTGGGGGTGCTGATAGAAGTTCCCATAATGCTTTTGTTGGTAAGTTTCTGTTTGAGGACAAAACACTGGTTCCCGTCAATGCTGCAAAAAAGTTGACAGGTAGGATAAAAGTGTAAATAAGAAAAGATTAATAAGGAGATTTTTTGGCATTGAGGAAAGCTAAAGCGTTGCAGCTGTTTTTAAAGCTCTTTGTGAAAAGGCGCTTCTGAAAGTAATTCATATGCTCCTGGAAAGAGAAAAGTGTGCTTGCGAGATTATGGATGAACTCGGTCTTTCTCAGCCTGCTGTTTCCCACCATAAAAAATGAGATCTATTTCCCGACTTTTATTAGCAGTAAAAAGGAAAGTGGAAGCGATAGTGGTAGAAACTCGAGGCTGTCGGTGGCTTAGATACCAGTTTTATTCAGGAGGTGCCAGAGATGAGTATAAAGTTATATGTTTTAGGTGGCCTGACTATTATTACCAAAGGGAAAGATACGTTTGAGGTAAATGGAAAGACAGTGTGCGAGTGTCTCAATCATCTTGTAAGCCTTATACCTAAAATGAAGGAGATCCTTTTTTATGAGACAGGGGAAACGCTTGCACTGTATTCGAATATTGATGTGCTGGTTAATGATAAAAGCGTTAATACAGAGGGTCTGGCAAAAGAAGTAAACGATGGTGATGAGATTCGTATTAAGAAAAACAACCAGTGATGAGGTGGTGGCGTGGGTGGCTAGTTCAGCCACATTCATCTTATGCTGTATAGCTCAATAGATATATATTTTGTCAATAAAAAGCACATGATAAAATGAGTGATAATATAAGCGGCATGCCAGCTAGTGCCTTGTCGTTAAAATTAAATCTGTAATTGGAAAATATTTCCATAGGAATATTGAACATATGCTAGAACTCCTATTTAAGTAAATTAATGGGAGGAGTTCATATGGTTTATGTTCGGCCAATTACCCTTTTGCATACTATTCATTTTTGAGCGGTTCCATGTGAGCTATGACCTGTATATTTTGGTTAATTTCATTCCTAATCTTCTTTTCAATATTATGGATTAGTTCATGACATTCTTCAACACTTAATTCAGGTTCCGTCATGATATGCATATCAATATGCATGTCACTTTTACTTCCTCTGCTGCGAATATTGTGCGCATCTTTTACTTTTTCAAAACTCAGCACGATTTTCCTTATTGTGCTGGGATCCACGACTGCCTTATCAAGCAGTATGCCGCCATTAGCGCATAAGATTTCATAGGCAGTATAAATAATCAATCCAGCGACAATCAATGAGGTTATAGGGTCAATTATTGGCGGCAAGCCCGATTTGATACAGATAAGAGTCAATAGTACTCCTGCTGAAACATAAATATCACTTTTTGTATGCATAGAATCTGAAATTAAAATTTGGCTATTTAATGCTTTGCCTTTTCTGTATTCAAAATTACTGATAAAAATGTTAATACACAAAGTTAGCAGCAATACCAAAAGGCTTTCCAATGTTATATCAGGCATTACGGGATTAATAAATCTGTTTATGGCTGCCATAATAATCTTCCCACTTATCACAAACAGCATCCCTGCAATAAATAAACCTGCCATCATCTCAAATTTGCCGTGGCCATAGGGATGATCTTGGTCAATTGGCTGGGAAGCAAAATGTACACCAATTAGCCCAGCAATATTTGATGAGCCATCTGTAATTGAATGAAAGCCATCAGCAACCATACTTGTGCTCTTAATCATAGTACCAACTAAAATTTTCATGACTGCAACAGTTAGATTGGCGAATAATATTATCCATAATAGCTGCTTTACTTTATTATAGTTTTCAGTCAAAATTTTCACCTGTCTTTCAGGAGATAATAAAAATCTGTGAAACTGAAATAGTCCCACAGATTTCATATCTGCTGCCAAAAAAGGCCCGGCTCACAGCATTACTAAATGCAGCGCCTGACTTGATATAATACAATTAATTCGCTTTTAGCTGTATTATATGCTAACCTAACTTAGTGAATATGTCAATTAATAACACAAATAAGATCGTGTCAAGCCACTATAGGTTTTAAATGGGCCTCATATCTCACACCACAGCACGAGCCTCATCCCGAGTACTGAAACGCCTCCCCCGCAGCCACCCGTATTTCATCTTGCCCCAAAAAGGTGGCTCTTTCGTAAGACATCCGCTGCTGGTTTCTGAAAGCTCTGCTTTTAGCCGATCGTTAGATATTGAAAAGGTGGGGACGGCAGACCAGATTATTCGAGTGACCCTGGGTATTGTACTGATTACAATTCCCGTTATTTATTGGTTTCACCATGGGCCATAGCTTTTTTGTCGGCAGTCGGCGGGGTGCAAATTTCTGAAGGTATTATTGCATATTGACTAGTTTTAGATCTTTTGGGGTGGTCAACCCTGCAAAAAGTTAGCGTGAAAATAAATGCCATCAGAAGATATAATAGTGTTAATTATTTCCTGATCTAACACTTTTTTTTCATATCTCTGGCGCAGTCCGGTTTTCTCCCTTCTACACTGCGGCAGGGTTTTTTTATTCTATTTCCCCCGGTGGGTGAAATTCGTTTTTTAAGTAAACTTTTCCGATCCATTCCTTTAGTGTGTTTTTTTCATTGGTCGGCGGCCTTGCCATCAATTTCATCCAAATAGTAAATGTTGAAAATAGCACCTTGATCTTTAATATATTAGGTGGTAATATATAGGTAGGCAATGTATTAGGGAAAGATGTATAAAGGTATATTTCACCGATCAAACTTCCGCCGGATATCTGGCAAAGGCGCTGGAAAGTTCAGATTAAGTTTCAATTAAGTGTAGTATAACGCAGTTTTTTTATTACACTCATTATGTCAGTCAAGACATAAAGTCATAATAGACACTAAAAGCAAGACATAATTGAATTTTTGATTAAACAAAATAATTTTGGGACGAGGCGGAACATATGGACTGGAAAACCATTGAGGAATGCAGGGAAGATTTTCCTGCACTTAACAGACAGCGAAAGGGCAAACCCCCCATTTACCTGGATAATGCGTGCACAACCATGGTGCCCCGGCAGGTCATCGCTTCAATTGAAGAGTATTATACAGATTATCCTGCATGCAGCGGCACAAGAAGCCGCCATTGGTTTGCCCGGGAGGTTTTCGAGCGCATTGAAGGAACTCCCGGGAAGGGAAGAGAAAGTTCACGCCGGGTTATTGCCGGATTTATTAACGCGAGCTCTGAAAAAGAAATCATCTTCACTATGAATACAACTCATGCCCTCAATATGGTGGCGCTTGGCTTCCCGTTCCGGTCCGGTGATGTTGTTTTGCTAACCGACAAGGAACATAATTCCAATTTGCTTCCCTGGCTGAAATTGCAGAAAGCGGGACGTATCAAGATTGATTTTACAGTGTCCAATGACCGGGATGAATTTGACCTCGATGCTTTTGAGCACAAGATGAAGAATAACCGGGTTAGATTGGTCAGTATGTCCTACACCTCAAACATAACCGGTTATACCATACCTGCAAGAGAAATCATTAAAATAGCGCATCAATACGGTGCCCTGGTACTTCTCGATGCTGCCCAGACCGCGCCCCATCAAAGGATTGACGTTCAGAGCCTGGACGTCGATTTCCTGGCCTTTTCACTTCATAAAATGTGTGGACCGCGAGGGGTAGGTGTACTTTATGGGAAAAAAGAACTTCTTGGGCAAAAGCCTCATGAAGAGGATGAGGCGGATCATGTCATCGCACCTGTTTTCCTGGGCGGTGCAACAGTCGCCAATTCAACATATAATTCCTATACCCTTCTGCTTCCGCCGTATAGGTTTGAGGCAGGAATTCAGGATTACCCCGCTCAGATTGCCTCAGGAGCAGCCGTCCAATATCTACAGCAAATTGGAATGGACAGGATAAGGGAACATGTGACCAGCCTGAACCATTTTCTCAGCGGGGAGGTGATGAAGCGCTACGGAGATACGGGATGGTTCAGAATTATCGGCCCGCAGGACGCGTCAAAAAGAGGCGGAATTTTAACCTTCGAAGTCAAACGGCCGAATGCATTGGGGATAGCCGTCGAGCTTAGCGAAAAGAGCAATATTATGATCAGGGACGGTGCTTTATGTGTGCACCCCTATTTTAATAAGAAGTTCGGATCGCAGTGGACCCGCCCTTTATCGCACGATGAACACCGGATGGTGTACCGGATTTCCTGCTACTTCTACAATACCATAGATGAATGCCGCATATTCCTGGAAACGCTGGATGAGATATTTAAAGAGCGCGGCAATATCTGAGTTAAGTTAAGTGAACAAGGAGGAAGAGAAGGAAATGCACGAAGCAACTAGAGCGTATTACCAAAAATTAATAAAAACGGGGTTTGAACATATTGGAAAAATTGAAAATGCAGCTATTTTCCTGGAAAATTTCGGAGAGGTCAGCCCTGTCTGTGGAAACCCTGACGATTTTTTATGTCTCTATATCCAGGTGGACGACAACCACATAACCGATATCAAGTATCAATGTATCACTGATCCGATAACCAATGTATCATTAGAAATTCTTTGTATGCTGATGAAAGGGAAGACTTTGGACGAAGCCGCCCTTATAAAGGATGAGGCATTTCCTCAATTCCTGGGTTGCGAGGATGAAATGCTGCAGGAGAAAGCCAAGCTCTTGCTGGAATTACTTAACGAGGGAATCATTTGCTATAAAACGCAAAGGGCATAGTTTCAATCAACTGCAGGATGCAATTTGTCGCCGTAGAGCAGAGCAATATCCGGCACAGGCACCGCACTCCATTCAATCATTAAGAGCGGTAATCTGTGCCTATAAGTTTTTTAGGGCCTTTCTGCAAGAACTAACGATATTTATTAATGCCACCAATTTAAAGGGATTTCCCAAAATGCTTGAAAATAATACCTTGATCTTTAATATATTAGGTGGTAATATATAGGTAGGTAATGTATTAGGGAAAAATGCATGAAAGGATATTTGATATAATGGACCAATACTTGGATAAAACATATTGGAACGGTTTAATTAAGATGAGTCTTTCCAGATTGTTTATTTTAAGAGTACTTTATGAAAAGCCGCTGCATGGTTACGAGATCTCCAAAAGGATTTCTTCCCTGACATATGGCTGCTGCGCTCCTACGGAAGGGGCCCTGTATCCTGTCTTACATGAATTTGAAAAGGGGGGGTATGTTACCCGCCATACAAAGACGGTAGGTGGTAGGACGAGAAAAGTATATACTATCACTCCAAAGGGAGAGGAAGCTTATAAGGTGGGATTGGAGGCCTGGCAGGAGACTGCGCTGGCGCTATTGGAAGCCAAAAAAGAACTGGTTGAAAGCAGGGGATAAATGATATGTCGACAGTATTGCTAAATGCACTGCGTTATTTTATCATTTTAGTGGGGGAGCTGGCGTTACTTTTTGTGGGGATATCATTTCTTGTAGGCTTGCTCCAGGAATACATTCCTGCAGAAAAAATTGAGAGCGTCCTGGGCGGAAAGCGCCATCCGCTGGTCAATAATGTCCTGGGGGCGGGTTTCGGTGCACTTACGCCTTTTTGTTCATGCTCTACTATCCCTATAGTACTGGGTTTGCTCAATGCCGGGGCACAATTTGGAGCAGTAATGTCTTTTTTGATTGCTTCTCCTCTTCTTAATCCTGTTATCTTAAGTTTGCTGGCACTTCTTCTTGGCATGAAAACCACCGTCATCTATTTTGCCATTGTCTTTCCAGCGGCAGTTTTGATCGGAGATATCTGGCAAAGGCTGGGCCTTGCCTCCGAGGTCAAGGATGTCATGATAAAACAAAATTGCTGCAGTTCAGAGGCGGCAATAAGTGCCCAGGGTGCTCAAAAGTATTATAAGATAATCAGCGCTTTTTGGAGCGCATGGTCTCTTTTTAAACAAATGCTGCCGTGGCTTATAGTGGGGGCCGGGATAGGAGCGTTTATTTATGGCTTTATTCCAGAAGACTTTATCGTAAAAATTGCAGGGCCTAATAACCCAATCGCCATTCCTGTTGCAGCTCTTATCGGCATTCCCATGTATATTCGAACGGAGACTATGCTGCCAATAAGCAATGTTCTGCTTTCAAAAGGTATGGGTATAGGCGCTGTGATGGCCCTTATTATCGGGGGATCGGGAGCCAGTATTCCAGAAATATCGCTCCTGGCAGCTATCTTTAAAAGAAAACTGGTTATTACATTTGTGTTGACAGTATTCATAGTAGCATCCCTTGCCGGAATACTGTTCTCACTATTAGTTTAAAAACATTTACAGGGAGGTAAAAATGATGTTGAAAAAATTATTTGAAACACTGAAAATGAAGGGCTCAGGAGGAGGATGTTGTAATATTGAAATTGTCCCCAAAGACACCGAGGAAGGAAAATCCACAGAAGCAGATCAGCATGAAAATCAAATAAAAAAAAACAATAATTGCTGCGGACAATAAATTCCCAGTTTCCATAAGGGGGGAGAGATGAATATGGCCAATTGTTGTGATCCAAATGCACCCAGGATATATAACCTAAACATTGGCGGTATGAGGATAGGGTTAGCAGGTTTAGAGCAGGCTTTTCTGGATGTTAGGGACCTTAACCTGGATGATAAAGAAGTTACCGAAAAACTGTTGGAAATTGTGCAGCGGAGAAATTATATTCCCGAAAGTGCGGAAAGAGAATACAAGAATGCTATGCTTGCGGAATACAAAAAGTATATAACTAAATTCAGGCAATGAAAAGAAGAATGTGTTTGCAGAGGCTATAAACATAAAATTTCCTTTTATTGTGGGAGTTATTTAAATTAACAGGGAGTGTTATCTAGTTGAGCAGTGAAGAAGATATTAGAGATTTTATAAGAAAAAACTATGCCGAAGTGGCGCAGAAAGGTAATGAAGGAGGCTGCTGCAGTGGTGGCTGCTGCACCGGTGCTCCGATTAATATTATTCAAATATCCAAAGAGATCGGTTATACCGATGAGGATATTTTAAGCGTACCGCTTGAAGCCAACATGGGATTGGGATGTGGGAATCCCACAGCTTTGGCATCCCTGAAGAAGGGAGAAAGGGTCCTTGACCTGGGAAGCGGAGGGGGTCTTGATTGTTTCCTTGCCAGAAAGAAGGTGGGCGAAACCGGGTATGTAATAGGGGTTGATATGACACCTGATATGGTTAAACTGGCAAGGAAAAACGCTAAAGATAGCGGGGTTACCAATGTAGAATTCAGATTGGGAGATATTGAACATCTTCCTGTTGCGGATAGTTCGGTGGATGTAATCATCTCAAATTGCGTAATCAACCTCTCCCTGGACAAAAAACAGGTATTTAAAGAAGCTTTCAGAGTGCTTAAGCCTGGCGGGAGGTTATCTATTTCGGATGTTGTTGCAACGAAGCAAATACCTCAAAACATTAAACAGGATCTGGGACTGATTGCTGCCTGTGTCGGTGGAGCCGAATATGTTGAAAAGATTAGAGAAATGTTGCAGGATGCGGGCTTCAGGAATATCCGGATGGAACCCAAAGCTAACAGCAGGGAGATTGTAAAATCATGGGCACCGGGTAAAAATATTGAAGATCTGGTTGCTTCTTATAATATTGAAGCTGTTAAGTAAACGCAAAATAAATAAAAACCTTATTTCATTAGGCCTCCTTTGAATGAAGGGGGCCTTTAGGTTTTTTGCAGATTTGGAGGCAGTATATACTCAATCCGCGGAAAATTGCAAAGAAATGCGCGCATCTTTAGTATAAATAAAATACTCTTATTTTTAATTTGCAGCAGGAGAATCCTTTATTGTTATAGTATTAGATAAACCTGATAATTAATTGTCGCGTTTTTTGCATTATACAAATAATAAAGGAGGATAACAACTATGCACGGAGTGCAACAAGAGTTTTTCAACGCGGCGGATTATTTCGTGGATCGGAATATCAGACAGGGACGCGGGCATAAGATTGCCGTCTATACTGAATATCGTAACTATACATATAATGATATTCAAAAAATGACCAACAAAACGGCCAATTCCTTCCGCGAACTGGGGCTGGGGATCGATGATAAAATCATGATTTTAATGCTCGATGTCCCGCAGTTTTATTCTGTCTTCTGGGGAGCGGTAAAAATAGGAGCTATTCCTATTCCCGTAAATACGATGCTTACACCTGATGACTATGAATATTACCTGAATGACAGCCGGGCAAAAGCGATAGTTGTATCCGAGCCGTTGCTTGACAAGGTTCAGAATATCAAAGGCGATCTGCTTTACCTGCGGGATTTAATCGTTATCTCGGAAACAAGCGGCGCGCATATTCCTTTCAAACAAAAATACAGGCTTGCTCCAACTACCCTGAAAACAGCCTATACGACCAGGGATGATGTAGGTTTCTGGCTTTATAGTTCCGGTTCCACGGGTGCTCCCAAGGGAGCCATTCACTCTCAGTACAATATGGTTGTTGTCTCCGACGCCTTCGGTAAAAAAGTGCTTGGCCTGACCGAAGACGATATTTGTTATTCAGCTGCGAGGCTGTTTTTTGCATACGGGCTTGGAAACGGGATGTTTTTGCCCATGTCGGTAGGGGGTTCTGCAGTTTTGAACTCCAGCGCGCCTACTCCGGAGAATGTATTCAGGCACCTGGAGCGCTTTCGTCCGACAGTTTTTTTTGGTGTTCCCACGCTCTACGGCCAGATGCTTGAGTATAAGGAACGCATGGAGAAGAAAGGAAATATTAAAGAGAATCCCAATGGTAATCACGAATTATCGTCCGTTCGGATTTGTTTTTCTGCGGGGGAGGCGCTTCCCGTAGATATCTTTTATCGCTGGAAAGAACGTTTTGGAATTGAGATACTGGACGGAATCGGCTCTACAGAGATGCTGCATATCTTCCTTTGCAACCAGCCGGGCGATGTCAGGCCGGGTTCTACTGGAAAACCAGTCCCGGGATATGAGCTAAAAATAGTTGATGATACTGGACAGGAAGTCCCTCAAGGTGAGATCGGGACGCTGATGGTAAAAGGAAACAGCGATGCCCAGCAATACTGGCGCAAGCGTGAAAAAACCAAGACAACAATGCAGGGCCAGTGGTTAAATACCGGAGATAAATATTACATTGATAAGGATGGCTATTACTGGTGCGGAGGCAGAGCGGACGATATGATTAAGGCCGGGGGGATCTGGGTGTCTCCGGTGGAGGTGGAGAACTGCCTTAACCAGCATCCCGCTGTTAAGGAGTGCGCGGTAATCAGTTTTCCTGATAATAAGGGCTTGCTCAAGCCTAAAGCTTATGTTGTACTCAGGGACGGGTATGAAGACTCAGAAGAGTTGAAAGAGGAGCTGAAGAAATGGGCACTGGACAGGCTGGCCAAATTTAAATATCCGCGCTGGATAGAAATAGTAGCCGGGCTGCCTAAAAGCGCAACGGGAAAGATTCAGCGTTTTAAACTGCGTGAAAAAAACGAAGCTATAGCGGACGCCGGGGTTTAATCGTTTTCTTTGATAAAGAAAAAATTCCGGGAGGGAAATAGAAAAGTTCAATAATATTGTCTGCCCCGCTAATAGAAAAAGGTGAGGAATAGGAATACTCTATAGTAGTGGTATTTACTATAGAGTATTCCTATTTTCAGAAAGGGCTGCAGTTGATATAATTAATATGACGGGAATCAGAGTGAATCGGGAGTACTATAATCAGGAATAGTAAAATAAATCATTTATTTTGAGGTGCATTGTGACGAAGAAATGCTATTTTTCTTTTCCTACTACACATCAGGCCATCAAGGCTGAGAGAGTGCTGGCCCCAAAAAACTATCAGTATAAAATGGTTCCGGTACCCCGGAGTATAAGTTCCAGTTGCGGTATAGCACTTTGTTGCCCTCCCGGGGATGCCCGGATAATTAGAAATTATTTGGAGGAATGTTCTGTTGACATTGAGGGGTGTTTTGAACTGGAGGAAAGAATTCCTACAAATCCATTATCTTCTTTACGAATAAGGAGAGATTGAAAGGGATGGAAAAGAAGATTATATATTTTGATAATGCCGCTACATCCTGGCCGAAACCGGATGATGTTTATAGAGCTGCTGAGAATTACCTGCGCAACGGCGGCGCCAATCCAGGCCGTTCCGGCCATACACGATCGATCGATGCCGATCGTCTGGTATTTGAAACCAGGGAAAGGGCGGCTTCCGTCCTCGGGGCGGGCGAGCCCGAGGAGATTGTCTTTACCTTTAATGCCACTGACTCCCTTAATATGGCGATAAAGGGAGTTCTGGAGCCGGGAGACCATGTTATTTACACCTCCCTTGAACATAACTCTGTTCTCAGACCCCTGGGCTCCCTCAGGAGAAACGGTACAATCACCACCACAATGATTTCCTGTGATCCGTCAGGTAATATAGATCTTCAAGATATTGAAAAAGCCATTCTGCCCAGTACCAGGTTGATTGTATGCACTCATGCTTCTAATGTTATCGGGACCGTTTTGCCTGTAAAGGAGATCAGCAATCTGGCACGGAAAAACGGTGTTTTCTTTCTCCTGGATGCGGCACAAACCGCGGGTTCTATCCCTATCAACCTTCAGGAGATAAAACCTCACCTGGCGGCTTTTACCGGACATAAAGGTTTAATGGGCCCGCCTGGGGTGGGCCTGCTTTATATTCGTAATGGGGTAAGGATCAAACCCTGGCGTGAAGGGGGGACAGGCAGCAGATCGGAAGAAGAACAGCAGCCGGAGATGATGCCGGATTACCTGGAGGCCGGTACCATGAATACCCCTGGTATCGCCGGGCTCAACGAGGGGCTGAAGTATATTGAAAAAACAGGAATCCCTGCCATTTCCGGGCATGAATTTATTCTGGCTGGTAAGCTGCGCGAGGGTTTAAAGGAAATAAGAAGGGTTAAACTCTTTGAACCGGGAACGGAGCATCACCCAGTAGCTGTAGTCTCGTTCATTGTCGAAGGAATTGATAGCGGCGAGCTTGGCTATGTCCTGGAGCAGGCTTACGGGATATTATGTCGAACAGGCCTGCACTGCGCGCCCTGTGCCCACCGCACGATCGGAACTTTTCCCCAGGGAACAGTACGTTTCAGCTTGGGCTATTTCAATCGGGAAGAGCAAGTTGATTATGCTTTAAAGGCAATCAGGGAAATTGTTTCCCGCTTTTAGATATCGGATTATTATAGCCAAACCTTACGCGGGGTGCGACAGCGAGAACCGTCCCCGCTGTCGCATACCGTCGACAGCGAGAACGGCTTCATCGCTGTCGCACTTTTCAAACTAACCAAAGGGGGAATTTTAATTGGAGCATAAAGAAATTGATAACAGGGGGTTGTCCTGTCCTCAACCAGTGATCAATACAAAAAAAGCGCTGGACGAATTGCGTCAAGGAGGTTATGAAGATTTTACCCTTACAGTTATCGTTGATAATGAAGCTGCCAGGGAAAACGTTTCCCGTTTTGCAAAGGCAGCGGGGTGCAGGGTTTCTGTCCGTGAGAGGGGCGGAGACTTCTTTGTTATCATTCAAAGTACTGAAAAAGAGGATGCCGGCGGCAGCAATGCAGGGGAAAGCCAACCAGATCCGGGAGAACCTTGCTGCTGTGCAGGCGAACCGGTAGAAGGCGGCTATACAGTTTTCCTTATTACATCTTCAACCCTTGGCCAGGGCAGCGAGGAGCTGGGTAAATTATTGATGCGCAGTTTTATTTATACCCTTAAAGAAACTAAAATTTTGCCGTGCAAAATGCTTTTTCTTAACAGCGGCGTGTTTTTAACTACAGAAGGGAGTCCCGTTTTGGATGAGCTGACACAGATGGCGGAAATGGGAGTTGAAGTATTTTCCTGCGGCACCTGCCTAGATTATTACGGGCTTAAAGATAAATTAAAAGTAGGTTATGTTACCAACATGTACGATACGGTGGGAAACATACGTTCTGCCTTCAAATGCATCACTCTTTAATCAGCAATTAATATAGCATGATCACCGTAGTATTTTGATACAACAAGAGGGTTATAGAAATTTTTATAGAAATAATAACAAAGCGGCCTAAAAAAGCCGCTTTTAAAAATAACTGTTAAATTATATTTTTAGTTGCCGCAAAAAAAAGCCTGGATAGGATCATTTTCAGGAGATGCTAAAAATATCAAGTAATATTCCATGAAATATACCATCAGAAACTACCTAAAATTACCTGCAGAGTAGTTATTATGCGTTTGTCAGGGGCGGGATAACAATAAACTGCCCTGTGAAAATAATATCGGGATCGGTTATCTGTGGATTGGCAGCAATTAATTCATCGAGATCGATTCCAAATTGTTGGGCAATGCCAAATAAGGTATCCCCTGGCTGCACAATATAGACGGAACCTCCGGAAGGGGGCGGGGGAAGTTCGTCTTCAACGGGAATAAGGATAACTTGCCCTGGAAATATCAAGTCCGGGTTCTCAATTTCCGGATTGGCGTCGATAAGATCATTAAGGTTTACTCCGAATTGTTGTGCAATAAGGGAGAGAGTATCGCCGGGCTGAACAACATAGTTAAAGCCCGGGGGAGGTATGGGTGGTGTAGCAGGCCCTGCGGGGATCGTTATAAACTGTCGTCTAAGATATCTTCAACAGTAACCCCGAAACGCATAGCAATAAGGAACAGTGTATCGCCGGGTTGAATAACGTAGACCATTTTCCTCACTTCTTTCTTATGGGTCTTTATTTATATATTATTCGTCTTAAAATGGTTAGTTACATTTTATAAATATCAAAGCAAGGATAAAAGGGTGAGCTGATTTGGATTATAATAAAAAGATGAAAAAGTATATACATGAGAATGGCCTGGAAGCCCAACACCTGGAATTTAGCGAATCCTGCCATACAGTTGAAGATGCTGTAAAGGCAGTGAATGGCTCGGTAAATGAGTTTGTAAAAAATATTTGCATGACCGGTGAAAATGGCCAATTTTTTGTTGCAATAGTCAAAGGGGAAGACAGGGCAAGTACATCAAGGGTAGGTAAAGCTTTGAACATACCACGCCCACGTTTGGCTAATGAAGAAGAAATATTGAAAGTTACGGGGTATCCAGCAGGGGGTGTTCCGTCATTTGGATTTGATGCAGTCTTCCTGATTGACCCCAAAGTTTTGGAACTAACAAATGTATATACGGGCGGTGGTTCCCCAAATTCATTAATAAAAATTAGTGTTACAGAATTATTA
Organism: Dethiobacteria bacterium; assembly: GCA_050948825.1. Classification (GTDB taxonomy): domain Bacteria; phylum Bacillota; class Dethiobacteria; order DTU022; family UBA8154; genus DUQX01. Next base: position 57,208 of record JBMNEO010000007.1, read on the forward strand.
AAGGCTAATAAAGGGACAGTAGTACGAATTAGGAAGTAATTTTTTGTAAAAAGGAATGTGGGGGTATTCTTTTTTTATCCCGCAGTTTTCTTTTATCCGATTCATTCGGCCGGTTTTTCGGTAGAAAAAAAGAGCTGCTTTTTTCTGATTAAAGAAAGAAGCAGCTCTTTTGCTTCAATACTATAAACTAATTAAAAAATGACTGTGAAAATGTGCCATAATAAACCGTTATAATCAAGGTTTTAGCCTCAGCCTTTAATGGTAGCAAATGTTTCTGTAACATTTATTAATAATCTGGCAACAAAATTTTAAGATCTTGTTATAGTCGTTTAATAATCTTTGATTATAATTACATGAAAAGGAGGTAAGCAAATGGGTTCGACAGGTATTGTGCGAAAAATTGATAATCTTGGCCGGTTGGTAATCCCAAAGGAGGTCAGGAAGACCTTACACATACGCGATGGTGATTCTTTGGAAATTTTTGTGGATAGCGATGGTGAGGTCATCCTAAAAAAATACTCCTCTATCAGTGAACTGGGCGATTTTGCCAAAGAATATGCCGACTCTTTATACGAAGCTCTTGGTCATATTACCTGTATCGCAGATCGGGATCAGATTATTGCCGTATCCGGCAGCCTTGAGAAGGAGTACATTAATAAGCGCATAGCTGCGCTGGTTGAAGAAGTAATGGATGAAAGAAGGGCGGTGTTGATTAATCAGCCTGAACAGCACTCTTCTTGCATAATTATTGCGGAAGAAGAAGAAAAGTGCAGATACACAGCAGAAGTTATAGCGCCCATTATAGTAGAAGGTGATCCGATTGGAGCGGTGATTATAGCTTCCAAAAAACTGAATCCCGGATTTGGCGAACTGGAGTTCAAGTCTGCTGTCACTGCTGCTTCTTTTTTGGCTAAACAGATGGAACAATGAATGGATAACATAAAATTAGCACAGCGGTTTTTGTTTTGATAAAGCTGAGAGTAACCGGCTCCCAGCTTTTTTATGTTTTCTTCAAAATCCGCAATTTGTAAATATCCGTGCCTTTTCCCCGGAGCAAGCCGTATCAGTCGAAGGAGAATTAAAGTTACTCAATTTCTAAAATATGTATCTTTTTCGGCGCCAATGGTATAATTTGCCAGTTTTTCATCATCTATTATTATGGTAATATAGACAATGGTAGTAGAGGAGGGATATTATGCCTTTTTTGGGGAAGGTTCTGGTGGTGGATGATGACCAGAACGTACTTGAACTGGTAAAGCTTTATGGCGAAAGGGAAGGCTTTGATGTCATTGGGGTTAGTAACGGTGAGCTGGTACTGCCTGCATTCGATCGCGAGAACCCCGATGTTGTAATACTGGACATTATGCTGCCGGGAGTGGATGGACTTACCCTCTGTCGAAATTTAAGGGCTATCCGCATGATCCCTATCATCATGCTTACGGCCAAAGGAGAAGAAGCGGACCGTGTCTTGGGTTTGGAAATGGGAGCAGATGATTATGTTTCCAAACCTTTCAGCCCCAGGGAGTTAATAGCCAGAATCAAAGCGGTGCTGCGCCGCACCCAACCGCTAGATATGTCAACGAACTGGAAATTAAAATACCCGGGGCTGGAAATCCAGGCCGATACCAGAAGAGTACTGGTTGATGGTGAGGAAACAGAGGTAACCCCCAGGGAATTTGATTTGCTCTATTACCTTGCACAGAATCCCCGGAAGGTTTTTTCAAGGGATAAACTTTTAACTGCAGTCTGGGGGTATGATTACTTCGGCGATCAGCGTACTGTAGATGTGCACATTCGCCGGCTGAGGACGAAACTTACACCCTTACCCCATGAATATCTGACAACTGTCTGGGGTGTGGGTTACCAGTTTACACCTCCTGTAAAAGGAGGAGAGACTGCTTCGTGAATATTAACCTCCGGCAGGCCAGGGAAAAACTTCAGTTGGCAATCCGCACTGTACATGGCTTCTTGTTTATGCTCAGCCACTTGTTGCGAGAGCAATTTAATAAGAATATTTATACCAGGATATTATTTACAAATGTAACGGCTTTTGTTGTTGGACTAATTGCACTGATGATGTTTTCCAGCTTTGTGGTGAGGCAGGTCACTTATAATCAAGCCCAGGAGGAGCTATTGCGCAAAGCTAAACGGGCCAACTATGCTTTGTCACAGGAAGAAGGTGTTTTAGGCATCTCAGCTGCCGAGAAAGCAGGGGACCAGGGGCAGAGCAGACAAGATTTGCTGAAATTCCTCTCTGATATCTTTGATGCCAGAATAACGATCTTTAATCTCGAAGGCAGCATAATAAGCACCTCGGCTGAGCAGGAATTGGTTCCCGGTAGCAAGGTTGAGGAAAAATTTCTTGAGATATTCAACAGTGGTGAAACAACAATTGCTAAAACAGTTGACCGGGAAACAGGGCAGCTCACCTTTGTAGCGGTTGTTCCAATGGGCAACAACAAAGACATCATCGAAAACGCTATACTGCTGGAGACAAAACCATCCAACCTTGACCTTTCTTTAAACAAAATGCGTTTGTATCAGGTTATCGGGGGAATGGTTATCCTGGTGATTCTAATTATCATTTCAGTTTACCTGGCGATGCATATCTCCAGGCCTATTTCCAGTTTGGCTACTACAGTAGCGGAGATCAGCAGGGGCAGTGATGCATTGAGCGTTGAAGATCAACCTTTTGATGAAATAAATACGCTTGCCGTACAGCTCAATAAAATGGCACTGAGATTGCAAAAAATACAGGCAGAAAGCAGCAGGATGGAAGAGGATAGATCGCGGCTCTTTGCGGAGATCTCACACGAGTTGCGTACTCCGCTGACAGCAGTTCAGGGTTTCGTTGAGGCGATTCGTGACGGTATGGTACAGGACAAGGCGTTGCTGGAGAGGTATTTAGATACTATTTATACTCAGACGGTCCATATAAGCAGGCTCGTTGATGACATACTGGCATTAAGCCGCCTGGAGAGCGGGACTATCACCGTGGAAAAACTACCGGTGGACTTAACTGTCCTTGCCCAGGGGGTAGTGACTTCCCTGGAGGCCGTAGCCAAAAGCAAGAACACCTCGCTCTTTTTGGAGAAGAGAACAGAGACTGCCATCGTGATTGGGGATGTTGACCGCATGGAACAAATTATCAGGAATTTGATAAAAAATGCCATTGGAGCTACGGAAAACGGCATCATCAGGGTTGGCGTGGAGACCAGGCAGGACGAAGTATTGCTTACGATTGAAGATACAGGTGTTGGCATTTCGCCCGATGACCTTCCGCATATCTGGGATAGGTTTTATCAAGTAAAGAACCAGCGGGGCAATCACATTCAGGAAAAGGGTACAGGCCTGGGGCTGGTGATCGCAAAAAAGCTGGTCCAGTTACAGGGTGGCAAAATAGATGTTGCAAGCCAGCCGGGGAAAGGAACAATTTTTAATATCAGTTTTCCATCCTATGGTCAGTAATATGAAGCAGGCAGTATAGTAACAATAGGAAAAGAAACCACTACTTAAGCACGTACATCACTTGATAGGCGATTTCACAAAAAGAATAATCTACAATTGACCATATTATGCTTTATCCGCTTGGTATGACAAAGTTCTTTTTGCAAAAAATGCTTAAAAATGTTATTTGAAAGCTTGAAAAAATATATTTTAAAGATTATTATTATCAGGAGGCGTTATGTATTTGATTCCCAGGGGAAGATTGCTTTCGAAATTGCTTTTTTCTCCGCGGGCTTTTTTATTAACAGCTCAGGAGGATTAAAATTTGTTTTATTATTACTTAAGATAATTATTGCTTAAGATAATAACAACAAATAATTACCACGGAAGGAATCTCTCAAGAAACATATCCTTTAATGTTTGTTATTATGTTAACCTATTTGTTTGGAGGATTAAAATATGACCCTTGATCAACAAAGAAAATTTTGGATAATTTTTTTTACAGTTCTTGTTCTGTCAGCCTTTATTGTACCTTTCATCTTTTTTCATGACGTAGCTAAAGTGTACGGCGCCTTCCTTTTCTGGAATATATTCGCTGTCGTTGCGATAATAAGCATGTTGATTATCACGAGTCAATGGAGGGATTAATCCTGTGAGTGCTACAATTATATATGCAGCGATTGCACTATATTTTATTTTTGGCACCATTGTTGCCGTACTTGCCCGGCGCGGTATGGGGAAAGGCGTAGCTGATTTTTTTCTCGCTAACAGGACAGTGGGAGGTTTTGTAGCGGCCTTAACTTACAGCGCTACTACCTATAGCGCTTTTATGCTGGTAGGATTGGCCGGTTTTACATATCTTGGTGGTGTAGGAGCTCTGGGTTTTGAGCTAATATACCTCTCAGGCCTGGTACTGGTAGCTTTTTTTGGGCCCCGCTTCTGGCTGGTCGGCAAAAAATATAATTATATTACCCCGACGGAGATGCTGGGGGACCGTTATCAAAGCAATTCCCTGGGGATTATTGCGGCTGTAGCGTCAGTCATTTTTCTTATTCCTTACAGTTCTGTTCAGTTAATAGGTATCGGGGCTCTTTTGGAGGGCCTTTCGGGTGGCGCTATTCCTTATATGGCAGGTGTGGTTGCTGCTGCAATTTTTGCTGTCACCTGGGCCTGGATAGGCGGAATGCGATCTGTAGCCTGGACTGATTCACTCCAGGCGCTGGTAATGATCATCGTGGCAACCGGATCGGTATTATTCATCGTTTATCGTGCATTTGGCGGTTTTGGAAATATGTTTGCCGCGCTTGAGACTCAGTATCCTGCCTGGCTAACCGTCCCTGGCCCGGGTTTTTTTAACGCCAAGTCGTTTGTTGGGTTAAGTATGCCCTGGTTCTTTTTTTGTCTCTCCAATCCGCAGGTAAGTCAGCGCCTTTTTATACCCAAATCTTTAGGGCATATGAGAACGATGGTGATAGGATTTTTGGTTTTTGGGTTTATTTATACATTAATCTCTATAATCTGGGGGTTCTCCGCCCGTCTGCTGCTTCCTGATCTTGCCATAGCCGATGATGCTACTCCCTACCTGTTGGCGTTGGATATAGTACCAGCCGCGATTGCCCTTTTTGTGTTGCTCGGTATTACCGCAGCAGCTATCTCAACGGTGAACTCGATCATCCTTACTCTTTCCTCCATGGTCTCCAGAGATGTTGTCAAAAAGATCAATCCCAATATTGATGAAGATTTTGAGTTGCTGGCAGGTAAGGTATTTATACCGCTTTTTGCTATAGCAATTTTCTTTTTTGCCAGCTTGCGCCTGGGGCTAATCGCTGTTTTGTCGGTGGCATCTTCAGCTGGCCTTCTGGTAATGGTTCCCTCCCTTATAGGTGCCTTTTTTTGGGAAAGGGGTACCGCGGCCGGAGCTATTACCAGCATTATAGCCGGTGGCATAGTAGCGGCATATTTCCAGTTCGGTGGTGTGCAGCCGCTGGGCTGGGGGCCGGGAATATGGAGTGGTATCGTTTCCTTAATTCTGTTTATCGTAGTTAGTCTCTTCACAGAGCCTCCACGTGAAAAAGCTGAGGAATTTCTTGACTATGTAAACGGCGCGCTGAAGCAGAAAAATGCTATCTAAAAAGAGCTTGAATATTCATTGTGTGGCAAGGGGAATAAATTATTACCGGTATTAGCGGAAGTATAACATTGATGCTTGTAGGATACCAACTTTACAAAATAATAATGATACCACCGTGCTAAATAAAATAGCAGCTTCTTTCTCAAATAAAGGCTGCTTGTTTGTTTTATAAACACCTTAAATTTAAAGATATTTTTCAAGAAATGCATAAATATGTAAACATATTTTTACAATCCTAAAAACATGAAACTTTTATGGAAGTAATAGATAATTTTTACTGAATAATTTATATCCCAGCTTTAGTCAGGTTCTTTTTGCCTGGAAGTTATGGTAAAATAATATTATAGATCATTTCGAAATAATGTAGTGAGGAATAATAAGTAATAATTTGCTTACCTTGGAAGGTATTTCTTCCGGTATAACGAATTAAAAAAATGAAAGGAATTTGGAGGATTATTGTGAATAAATACTGGTGTATTTTTATATTGTTGATGTTTTTTTCAGTATTCCTGCCGCCGTATGCGCTAATGGAATAGAGGTTGAAGTTAACGGTAAAACAGTTGAGTTTACTAACCCCCCGTGCATAGAAAATGGGCATATATTGGTGCCGATGCGGGAGTTTTTTATGGCTCTGGGTGCTGAGGTTTCCTGGGACGGCAAAACTAAGGCTGCAATTGCTGTTAAGGATAAGGTGAGGATTAGCATATCCGTTGGGAGCAATGTAGCAACGATTGATGACGTGCCGGTACAGGTTGATGCCCCGGCTATGATTGTCGTTAGCCATGTTTATATTCCCCTGCGGTTTGCTGCTGAATCCCTGGGTGGAGAGGTAAACTGGGAAGCAGGCAGTAGCATAGTGTCGATAACGACTTCTGCCAGGAAGCTTGATTCAAGGGGGGGGGGAGGCCAGAATTTCGCTAGTATTTACGGAGGTAAGATTAATATCAATGCGGCGGGTGTAGATGAGCTGGTAAGAATAGATGGGGTTAGCAAGGAGATAGCTGAAAAAATCCTGGCCCGCCGGGAAGCAGTCGGTCCTTATAAAAGTTTTGGAGAAATTAAAAATTTATTGTCGGCAAACGACGCATTATTTGAAGTAATAAAAGCAAACCTAATAATAGTATTTGAGGAAAAAGGGCAAGGATGCTATTACGGAAATGAGTTTCACGGGAACAAGACATCGAGCGGTGAAGTATACGATAAAAATTTGTATACAGCCGCCCATCGCACTCTCCCGTTTGGAACTATGGTTAAGGTAACCTTTCCGGAAACCGGCCGCAGCATTTGGGTGCGGATTAACGACAGGGGTCCACATGTTCCGAAGCGCATTATCGATCTTTCCGGGGCAGCCGCTAATGCCATCGGGTTAACGCCTTTCGGTATTGGGTGGGTTGAGCTGGAAGCAATTCTAGAGGGTTAGGTTTATTATTCATTTAGTTGCATTGAGAATTGATGATAAACACCGGGCCCAAAGTAAAACCCGGCACCTCGTCTTATTTTTTTATTATGAAAATCTTACAATCTAAAGTATACATTAATGTTCAACCGGGGGTTTATTGATAAAATGCAACCATCTGCCGCTATTGTTAAAATAATCGACGATATTTTTCATCCCCGTTCCATTGCAGTTGTTGGAGCATCAAAGGGGCATACTTCTTTTGGTTATCAGTATTTACAAATTCTGGTTGAATCCGGTTACCGGGGGCGCTTATATCCGGTTAATCCGCAGGAGAAAGAAATACTTGGAATCCAAGCTTACCCATCCCTCGAAGATATTCCGGGGGAAATTGATTATGTCATCTGTTGCATTAATGCCAGGCTTGTTTTAGATTTGCTTGCTCAGTGCTCACGAAAAAAAGTCAAAGCGGTACACCTGTTTACCGGAAAATTAAGCGAAACCGGAGACGAAAAAGCTCTTCAGCTTGAAGAAGAAATAAAAAGGCAGGCTCAAAATTTGGGGATACGCTTAATAGGTCCCAACTGTATGGGAATCTACTATCCGGAGGAACGGATTGCTTTTCATCATGAATTATGCATGGAGCCGGGTACTGTTGGGGCAATAATACAAAGCGGCGGACTTGCCGGTGAGATAGTAAGGCTGGCAGCCCTGCGGGGAGTTCGTTTTAGTAAGGTTGTCAGTTATGGAAATGCGGCAGACCTTGGCGAAACCGACTTTCTGGAGTATTTATTGTGGGACAACAAAACGAAAATTATTCTCATGTATCTTGAAGGCATCAAAGATGGCCAAAGATTTTTTAAAACACTGCGCAAGGTAACAAAGGTAAAACCCGTAATTGTTTTAAAAGGCGGAAGAAGCAGGGCAGGTGTTAAATCTGTAGCTTCTCATACTGCTTCCATCGCCGGGTCGATAAGTACTTGGCAGGTAGTATTACGACAGGTTAAAGCGATTCAAGCCAATAGTTTAAACGAACTGATTGATCTTTGTACAGCATTTTATTTTCTTCCTCCGATAACGGGAAAACGGGTGGGGGTTGTCGGAGGGGGCGGAGGTAAAAGTGTTCTGGCCGGCGATGAATATGAGGAGGCCGGCCTTGAAGTTGTCCCCATTCCGGATGAGATAATTCAATTGTTAACAAAGATGAACCCTAAAGTGCGCCGGTGGCTTGTCAATCCTGTTGACGCGTCCATCCTGGCCAGTTTAAATTTAGAATCTGTTGATGTATTGAGGCGTATGGCCCAATCACCTTATTTTGATCTGCTCTGTATCAATTCATCTGAGGATTCATTATTTTACAAAGATGATTGGATTGCATTTATGCAAAGCTATATGAATGAAGCTGTAAAAATTCATAAAGAGGGAAGTAAGCCGGTTATTGCTGTGGTAGGCAATCCCGAAATTGGGATTAGCCAGGTTGTTAACTGGCGCTGGCAGGCTCTTTTTAGATTGCGTGAACAGTTAATAAGGGAGGGTATACCTGTTTTCTCCAGCGCCGGTCGGGCGGCGACGGCAATTGTTAAATTGGCAAATTATTATAGATATCAAAAAAGCAGAGGGATATAACAAATGTTTTTTTCAATCCTGGAGGCAAAAGCTCAGGGGCTAAAAAAACTTACCGAATTTGAGGCTAAAGAAATTTTAAAAACAGCCGGCATACCTGTGGTAAAAACATTTCTCGCAAGGTCAAAAGAAGAAGCACAGCTACTTGCCGATAATATTGATTACCCGGTGGTGTTGAAGATTTGCTCCCGGGATTTGGTACATAAAACAGAAGCTGGTGGAGTTTCGCTGGGTCTTGCCGGTCCGGAGGAAGTTGGACTTGCCTATGATCATATGCTTAATACCATGAAAACAGAACATCCTCGGTATAATATTGAAGGGGTGACCGTCCAACCGATGATCACTGAGGGGATCGAAGTAGTTGCCGGTGTTACCCGGGATCCTCAGTTCGGGGCGATGGTAATGTTCGGTTTGGGTGGGATATTTGTCGAGATATTAAGGGATGTATCTTTCCGCATAGTACCTCTAACTGAAGAGGATGCTTATGAGATGATCGATGAAATCAGGGGACGTGAGCTGTTGAAGGGGGCAAGAGGGAGCGGATCCGGTAAAAATTGAAGCGCTCGCTGAGGTACTTCTTAAACTTTCTAATTTTGTTGAAGCAAACCCGGGAGTGAAAGAGCTTGATATCAATCCTCTATTTGCGGATAGCCAGGGGTGCGTTGCTGCAGATGCGCGTATTATACTGGAATAATGATCCTTATAAGGATTAAAAAGAACTTGACACCATTCCCTTCTTTGTTTCCCTGTTTTGCTTGAAAATTTTAAAAATGGTTAGATCCAAAGTGTAATAGTATATAGTAATAATATTGTCGGGGATAATATTAATAGGCATGAATGCACAAATGAGATAGGAGTGTTATTATTGAAGGAAATTGTGCTTATTGAACCAAAAACCAAAAAAGGGCATGTCTATAGTATGGTGCGCATGCCTCGCTTGGGCCTTCCTTTGCTGGGGGCGCAGTTAAAAGCCGAGGGTTATAAGGTGTCAATTTATACGGCGTCGTTGGATAACCTGCCCTGGAACAAAATTTTGGAGGCCGATCTGGTCGGGGTTTCAACCACTACTTCTACAAGTTTTGATGCTTATCGTATCGCGAGCCACCTCCGCGCCTATAATATTCCTGTTGTTATCGGCGGCATTCATGCAACCTATCTGCCGGATGAGGCCTTACAGTACGGGGATTATGTTGTAAGGGGGGAGGCGGATTACACTTTTCTCCCGCTTGTGCGGGCACTCGAAGCGGGTCAGTTGCCCAGCGATATTCCAGGAGTATCTTTCTGGGATAATGGGGTGCCGGTACATAATCCTGGACAGGATTACTGGGTGGAGATGGACGATCTTCCCATTCCCGACTTGAGTCTTTTTGTGCAGGGCAAACCTGGCGGTGCTGTTCCGGTGATGACCTCCCGCGGGTGTCCCTTTAATTGTACCTTTTGTAGTGTTACCCCGATGTTTGGAAGGGGCTATCGCTACCGCAGTACGGAAAAGGTGTTGGAGGAGCTTTCTCTTTACCGCGGGCAGCATGTATTTTTCTGTGATGATCATTTTACGGCAAACCCGAAGCGTACCAAAGAGGTACTGCGGGGAATGCTGGATCGAAAAATAACCCTTAAGGGATGGGGTGCCCAGGTTCGTGTTGATGCAGCCAGAGACGAAGAACTTTTAGAGCTAATGCGGCGTACCAGGGGGAATATTGCTTATATAGGTTTGGAATCAATTAATCCTGCTACACTTGAAGCTTATAACAAACAGCAAAGCTTGGATGATATTGAGGAAGGCATTCGACGTTTTCACGATTACGGTGTAAGGATACATGGTATGTTCGTTTTTGGCAGCGACAGTGACACCGTACAGACGATCAGGGACACCGTGGATTTTGCTCTTAAAATGCGTATTGACAGCGTGCAATTTTTGATGCTCACACCTTTGCCGGGAACGCCGTTGTTTAAACAACTGGAATCCGAGGGGCGCCTTCTTACCAGGAATTGGGGGCTTTATGATGGCCACCATGCAGTTTTTCAGCCTGCGCTTATGTCCCCCGAGCAGCTCCAGGAGGAGTCTTTCAATGCGTTTAAGCGTTTTTACTCCCTATCCCATGTATTTCAAAACACAATGTTAACAGGCTGGGGCTCTTCCCTTTACCGTGGGGTGGGTTGGTGGCTGGTAAAACGTTTTGAAAAACAAAACCGCTGGTACGATCAAATTTTAGAACGCTTACAAAATAAAAGCAGCCGTTCGGTGCCTCTTTTTTATCGCCGGATTCCCATTAACCGGGAAGGAAAATTAAAACAGGGGGAAACAGCAAATCACTTAAAGATCTATGTCTCGGAGAGTAACGGTGTCCTTTACCTGCGCCTGCGAGGCTTATTAAACCGGCTTACCTTGAAAGAATTGAACCGTACACTCAAGGGTCTGGTACCCAGGCCCTGTTTGCATCTTGTCATTAATACCGAAGGGTTATCTTATTCAGAAAAAACAGCCCGTGCATTTACCCGCTCTCTAGAACGCCTTGGAAGGCGTGTTAGCCGGGTACAGTTAATATACCGTGAGGGTGATCTCCGGCATTCTTTTTTGAATAAGAAGTTTCTCAGGATTCAACGGTTTGAATTGCTTCCCTGCAGGGAAAGGTAAACGGTGTATTATTACTTAAAATTGCAGTATTGAATAAATTTTATTAAAGAGCCGCAGCGCTCTTTTTTATTTTTTTTTCCTCATAAAAGTAAGTTAAATAATAGCGCTTGCCGGGGAGATACTAAACCCGGGAGGTGATTATATTGGATTGGAAAAAAATTGCACGAGCTGTGGAAAAGTGAAAAACCAGCATGCAGGGTCTAGTTAAGACCGAAGAAGGGGTGGCTTCTGAAGAAATTGCCCAAAAAAGTCAGGAAATTACCGGGTTGCTCAGTAATTTTGTCGAGATGTTGAAAGAAAAACAAAAGTGAAGTTTATTCCAGGATTCAAGTAGACACCTGAATCAATAGTATTTTTAAAGTATTTTAAACCAATTTTTGGGAAAAAGTGGTGCATGCGAACTCGTTACTGAGGAACCCTAGCGACTATAAGGCCTGCACCACTTTTTTTGGTTATATTCATCCCTATATATGCATTTGCGGCTGTTGCATTTCTTGTTCGTCGAGAATTCTGGGTACTTTATACCATCCGTTTTGATACATGATCTGAAAAATTCTATAGTGATCATTTAAATGCTGATCATGAAAATCTTTAAAAGTCTGGCGCAGGTTTTGGTCTTGGGCTTCAAGTATTGCCATCATATAACCCTCAGCCATATGTTTTACGCCAGTTAACACATCGCCGGCGATATCCTTATCGGTAAATTGTTGCATGTAGGGCATATCTTAACCTCCTTTTTATTTACTAATAATGTTTTTAGGAGAGCAGGTGGCTTCCACCGGCTTGCTGTAATAAGGAAGAGAGCCTGTTTGCTCTTTCCTGGCATTGGGTACTCATTTGTTGAATTATGTTCCTCATGTTGGGGTCCTGGACCTGGCTTGAGTATGCATTTAGCTTTTTTAAACACAGTGATTCACCCTGATATTGGTGGAAAATAGACATAAACTCAGCTTTGCCGATATTTTTAATGTTGGTTCTTACTTGCTGCATTATATCCCTCCTTCCGCTAAAAGCTTGATTTTATCTTATCCGTTATCCTTGCATCTATACGTGGCATCATAAGGAAAAATATTCTTTTAATATCTTCCTTTATCCAAAGGTTTATAGCATCTGCGCGGTAGACAGGATTTCAGGGTTATAGTATAATATTCCTAATTTATGCAGGTGTTTTGGAGGTTTTCAATGAAGAAATATTATGTTTATGATACAACATTAAGAGACGGGGCTCAAAGAGAGGGTATTTCCTTTTCTGTTAGCGACAAAATAGAGATAGTAGAATTACTGGATGCTTTAGGAATAGACTACATTGAAGGCGGATGGCCAGGTTCCAATCCCAAAGATATCGAGTTTTTTCACCGTTTAAAGGATTTATCTTTAAAACATGCCAAAGTATCTGCTTTTGGCAGTACCAGGCATGCCCATACAGAGGTAGAAGTAGACGAAAATATTAAAGCTCTGCTGGAGGCAAAAACACCCGTAGTGACGGTTGTTGGGAAAAGCTGGGACTTTCATGTGACCCAGGCTCTTGGTACCACCCTAGAGGAAAATCTGAGCATGATCGCCGATACTGTTGCCTATTTAAAAGGAAAGGGTTTGGAGGTTATCTATGATGCGGAGCACTTTTTTGACGGATTTTTTAACAATCATGATTATGCTCTCCAAACTGTCAGGGTAGCTGCAGATAATGGTGCGGATACTGTTGTATTGTGCGATACTAACGGTGGGACACTGCCACTGGACGTAAAAAAGGTCATTAAGGCTGTAAAAAAAGAAATCGATGTCCCTCTCGGCATTCATGCCCATAATGATTGCGGAATGGGGGATGCAAATTCAATCATCGCTTTGCAAAGCGGGGCTGTCCACGTTCAGGGGACAATAAACGGATACGGGGAAAGGTGTGGGAATGCAGATCTCTGCTGCATAATACCTAATATGTACTTCAAGCTAAACATCAGGAAATATAAACCCCAGTTGAAAGAATTAACAAGGATTTCTAAAGTTGTCGCCGAGCTGGCCAATATGATTCCTCTTGACGGGCAGCCATATGTCGGAAGAAATGCTTTCACACATAAAGGCGGTATCCATGTTGATGCAGTGGTGAAGCATGCCCGTACTTATGAACATGCCAATCCGGAAGAGGTGGGCAATAAACGCCGTATTCTGGTTTCGGAGCTTTCCGGTAAGAGCAATATTCTCTCCAAGGCCAGGGAAGATGAAATTCAATTGATTAAAAACTATCCGGAGGCGAAAGAAGTACTGTATGCGATCAAGAAAATGGAGCATGAAGGATACCAATTTGAAGGGGCTGAAGGTTCTTTCGAGCTGCTTATCTGGAAAACGCTAAAAACTTACAATCCCCTGTTTAAGCTGGAGGGGTTTCGCGTAATACTGGACAAGGAGCGGTGGGGCAACGATCTCTATATCGAGGCGACGGTAAAACTAAAAGTAGGAAAGAGATCGGTTCATACCGTTGCCGAGGGGAATGGTCCGGTTAATGCTATGGATAACGCTTTGCGCAAAGCCCTGGAAGAGATTTATCCGGAGATTAAAAATATAAAACTGGTTGATTATAAAGTGCGGGTGCTTGACGGCAAAGATGGCACAGGGGCAAAGGTGCGGGTATTAATTACCTCTCAAAACGGCAATAAAAGGTGGGGAACAGTTGGTGTTTCCGAGAATATTATTGAGGCCAGCTGGGTTGCGCTGGTTGACAGCATCGAATATGGTCTGCTCTGCAAGCAAAGCCCGGCGGTGGATGATTTTAAAAAAGCTATTAACGATATGATCTGGGAGGAAGAGTATATCGATAAGAATGAGCAATTGTTGGATAACTCCGGCAAATTTTAGAAGGAAGCTCGGCGGTGAAGGAGGCGCTAATGAAAAAGAAAGTGAGCTTTTTATTCGGTTTGGCAACCGCTATTGGGAGTATGCCTCATCAGGATATAGATGTTGCGTTAGAGTTGATTAAAGATACACTCTGTTCCGGGCCGCACTGGCCTCAGTTGCCGAAACTTGGGAGAGAAGAAACTTTTGTCCGGCAATATTTGTCTCCGTTGTTGAAGTTGGGGATTATGGATATAGGGAAGGGGGAGACCCCCTTTTTTTGTAACGGGCGTAATGATTGGCTGCAAAAAATGGAGCGCTTTTATAGCCTTTATCTTGATTGCGATCAAGAAGGGGTACAAAAAGATACTTCTCTTTCCATCTTTGCTTTCCCCCGGGAAGCGGCATCGGGTTTTTATAAATTTTTAGAGGAAAAATGGGGGAAGTTATCTAGGAAACCGCTTTTTCTTAAAGGTCAGCTGAGCGGACCGCTTTCTATAGGTTTGCAGGTAAATGACGAAAACGGTGTGCCTGCCTTTTATAGAGACGACCTGCGGGATATAATTACCAAGACCCTTGTTTTAAATGCCCGGCACCAGGTGCGCCTTTTGAAAAAATTTTCGCTTCCGGTAGTAATATTTATTGATGAACCGCAATTGCTTTCCTTCGGCCAGTCTACTTATGTTGCGCTTTCCAGAGAACATATTTCTAAGAGCATCGGTGAGGTTGTTTCAGTTATAAACGCCGAGGGCGCTTATGCCGGTGTTCACTGCTGTTCCGGCATAGACTGGTCGATAATATTTGAACTGCCCCTGCAAATAGTGAGTTTTGATGCCTATGATTATTTTGAATCGCTGCTGGTTTACAGCGATGCAATCGATGCTTTTTTAAAAAATGGAGGCTGTTTGGCCTGGGGTCTTGTACCGACCTCAGAAGCTATAGAGAAGGAAAACACCCTTTCTTTAAAGGAGAGGTTTTATGAAGGCATAGCCCGCCTTGCACGAAGAGGGGTTAGCCCTGAACTGCTTTCCAGGCAGTATCTTTTGACCCCGAGCTGTGGAGCCGGCACTCTTTCGGTTGCAGAATGTGAAAAGGTATATCGCATTACCTCAGAGTTACAAAAATTTCTATAGGAAACGTTTCTTGATCATAACTAAGGAAGGAGGTTTTTTTATTGAGCGAAAACAAATACGATCTACAAAATTTACTTAAGAAATTAACAGAAGATAACGGCGCTTCGGGTTATGAAGGAAGTATTGCAAAGATAATTGCAGATGCCTTTGCGCCTTATATAGACGACCAGAGGACGGATAACCTGGGAAACCTTATTTTTCTAAAAAAAGGAAAGGGTGCCGGCGGGCCGAAGGTCCTTTTATGTGCGCATATGGATGAGATAGGGCTAATGATTACAAAGATTGAAGATAATGGGTTTATGAGGTTTACTTCCCTTGGAGGTTTTGATCCGCGGACCCTTCCAGGACAGGAAGTTGTCATTCGCGGAAGAGAACCTCTCGAAGGGATAATAGGTATAAAGCCACCCCACCTTTTTGAAAATGATGAAAAAGGGAAGGGGGCAGAGATGGAAGATCTGTTTATAGATACCGGCCTTTCGGAAACAACAGTACGCAGAGAGATAAAAGTAGGAACTGTTGCGGTTATAAAAAGAACTATGCTTACCCTTTTAAACGATTGTTTTACGGGTAAAGCGCTTGATGACCGCGCGGGGGTGGCGGTATTGTGGATCTGCGCCCGGGAACTGGCCAACCTAAAGCATCAAGCCGATATTTACCTTGTAGCGACTATCCAGGAGGAAGTTGGCACCAGAGGAGCCCTGGTATCAGCTTTTGGTGTTTCTCCGGATATCGGAATCGCTGTGGACGTTTGTCACGGGGATTTT
This sequence comes from Dethiobacteria bacterium, assembly GCA_050948825.1. GTDB lineage: Bacteria > Bacillota > Dethiobacteria > DTU022 > UBA8154 > DUQX01. Next base: position 73,160 of record JBMNEO010000007.1, read on the forward strand.
CCAGGTGCTCATGAGTATGAAGTTTCTCCACTGGGTAAGGGGCCTGTAATTACCTGGGGGCCAAACATTCACCCCCAGCTGGCGGAACGGTTGACGGAAACGGCAAAGGAAAATCACCTGCCCCATCAAAAAGACGTTTCTCCGGGTCCTACGGGTACAGATGCCCGTGCAATTCAGATAAGCCTGGGAGGTATCCCGGCGGGACTTCTCTCTATCCCCCTGCGTTACATGCACACTTCGGTAGAGCTGGTTAACCTCGAAGATATTAAAGTCGCCGGAAAACTGCTGGCATTTTTCCTGGCCAACCTGCAAGGAGATTTTGTGGAGGGATTATCATGTATATAAAAGAGCTATCCCAGTTGCCCGGTGTTTCAGGCGATGAATCGAGGGTTAGAAATTTTATCAAGGAAAAACTGGTGCAGTGGGGGATAAAAAACCAGACCGATTCGATGGGTAATTTATATGCTTTTAAAGAAGGCCGGGGCAAGGGTGAAGATCCCGGTATCATGTTAACAGCACATATGGACGAAGTGGGCCTGATGGTCTCTTCTATCGAAAAAAGCGGGCACCTGCGTTTTTACAAAGTAGGAGGCATATATGAGCATACCCTTGTCTCCAAGCCGGTAAGGATAGGCCACCGGGATATCAGGGGAGTTATCGGTGCCAAAGCGATCCATCTGCAAAAAAGAGATGAGAGGAAAAAAGCCCTGGAAGTTGATAAACTTTATATCGACATCGGTGCTAAAGACAGGGAGGATGCTGAAAAGGCGGTCAAAATAGGGGACTATGTTTCCTTTGACAGTGAAGCATCAACTATTGAAAACCTGGTGAAAGGAAAGGCTTTCGATAACAGGGCGGGATGTGCAGCCCTGCTGGAAATACTGCAAAAAGATTATCCCTTTTCTTTTACAGTAGTGTTTACAGTACAGGAGGAAGTTGGTTCAAGGGGAGCCAGGGCAGCAGCACACAGAGTGAATCCGAGGATAGCTCTGGTCCTTGAAACTACCGGTGCGATGGATATCCCCGGGGTAAAAGAGCAGAACAGCTCCGTAGCAATCGGAGCCGGCCCTGCCTTTACTCTGATGGATGATTCTTTTATGGCTCATCCGCAGATACTGGATCGTCTGGTGTTGATTGCCGGGCAGGAAAAGATCCCCTATCAGTTCCGGCGCTATACCGGCAGTTTTACCGATGCCGGTGCTGTCGCGCTGGCTCACAGCGGTGCGGCTGTCGGCGTAATCTCTACTCCCTGCAGGTATATTCATACGCCGGTGTCATTGTTATCATTGGAAGATTGGAACCATCTGGTTAATATAATAGATTTATTTATCAGATCAGTATCTGAAAAGGGAATATAAATGAAAAGGGGTTGTTGATATGATCGACTTGATAGAAAGGCTAACCGGAACTTTTGGCCCCGCCGGCAGTGAAGGGAAAATAAGGGCTCTTCTATGTGAAGAGGTGGAAAAGCTAAATCAAAATTATTTCGTGGATACCCTTGGGAATCTGGTTGTTACCGCGGGGGGTAAATCCGGAAAAAAAATATTAACGGCTGCACATATGGATGAAATAGGTTTAATGGTTACATTTATAGATGAAAACGGCTTTTTACGTTTTACAAATATCGGCGGAGTTTTAAGAAACACTCTGTTAGGAACGAGGGTTATATTTGAAAATGGAGTTGTTGGTATAATCGGCCAGGAAAAGATTAAAGATGCAAAGGACTTTGGTTTAAATAAGTTATACATTGATATCGGTGCAAAGGACCGGAACGAAGCACAGAAAATGGTACGCATAGGCAGCCCGGCGGTTTTTCATACTCCCTTTAACAGGCTTGGAGAAAGGATCGTAGCAAAAACTCTTGATAACCGCATTGGCTGTGCTGTGTTGCTGGAAGTATTAAAAAGGCTTCCTTCTTCCTTGCCGAATGAAGTATATTTTGTTTTTACGGTCCAGGAAGAGGTTGGGTTAAGAGGGGCCAGGACGGTTTCCTATCGCTTAGAGCCCGATTACGGTCTGGCGGTTGATGTAACAAGGGTGGGGGATACTCCTGAGCCGGATTATAAGATGGAGGTGTCTCTGGGAAAGGGGCCCGGAGTAAAGATTAAGGATTCATCAGTTATTTGTCACCCGCAGGTTATACAATTAATGATAGAAACGGCGGAAACCAATAATATCCCCTACCAGCTTGAAGTGTTGGAGAAGGGGGGTACCGATGCTGGAGCTATACACCTTTCGAAGGAAGGTATCCGCTCCGGAGCGCTCTCCATCCCCTGCCGGTATGTTCATTCACCAGGTGAAATGGTGGATCTCAATGATGTCGAAAACAGTGTTTCTTTATTGTTGGAGTTATTGAAAAAAAACTGGTAAAAAAAATAACAAAGTTATTGTATTTGTGCTAATTAAGTGTTAAAATATTTTTTGGGCGGGAACACAGTGCCTGCACCATTGTTGCCAAGGTTAATTAAGGTTAATTAAAGTTTACAACCGGATATTTTTCTGCCTGGAGCCGAATAAAGGACCGGGACAGCAGGTACGTTGTAATGAATGGAAGTAGTGTGCCTTCCTGCCCGCCAGGAAGGTTTTATTATTTAAAAAGGCAGGTTTAATAGGTGCGGAAAATAGCTATTATTGGCGCCGGAAATGTAGGAAAAGTTCTTGGTTGTGCCCTTAATAAAAAAGGTTACAGGATAACTTCGGCTTTTTCCAGATCGGAAAAGTCAAGGGAAATGGCTGCAAATTTATTTCAATGTCCTGTTTACAGCGAACCCGAAAAGGCTGCTTATGAAGCGGATGTCGTCTTTTTAACCACCCCGGATCGCGTTATTGAAGAAGTATGTGCATCGATAGCGTTAAAAAAGGGATTCAGAAAGGGACAGGTTGTTTTGCATACCAGCGGCGCCCATAGCTCAACCATATTAATTCCTGCCAGGGATATGGGGGCAGATGTCCTTTCATTCCACCCCCTGCAAACCTTTCCGGAGCTTGAGGCCGGTTTGCGTTCCCTGCCGGGTACATTTTTTGCCGTAGAGGGGGATGAAAAGGCTTTACCCCTTGCTGAGGAACTGGTTGTTGCCATGGAAGGTAAGATGCTTACTATACCTACAGAGATGAAACCGCTTTATCATGCGGCGGCATGTGTGGCCTGCAATTATTTGGTATCACTTATGGATGTGGCCTTAAGGATGTACAGGGTTATGGATATTTCTCCTGAAAAAGCATTTGAAGCACTTTCTCCATTAATTTTTAGCACAATGGGCAATATAAAAGCACTGGGACCTGAAAAGGCTTTGACAGGCCCGGTATCACGGGGCGACAGTTCTACGATCAGCTCCCATATTGATATCATGCGGAGGCTGACACCGGAACTCCTTCCGCTGTACCGGTCCCTGGGGCTCTATACAGTGGATCTTGCCCTTAAAAAGGGTACGCTCGATAAAGAAGGAGAAGAAAAAATCAAAAAATTGCTAGGAGGATTAAAATGACTGTCAATCGTTTTACAACCCTGGAACTGAAAGAAATGAAACAGAGGAAAGAAAAAATTACGATGATTACCGCTTATGATTATCCTACAGCGCAGATCGCTGACGAAGCCGGAGTGGAGACTATTCTTGTTGGGGACTCCCTGGGGAATGTGGTGCTGGGTTACGATAATACCCTTGCTGTTACCTTAAACGATATGATTCATCATGGCAAGGCGGTAGTCAGAGGCAGTAAAAGGGCTTTTGTAATCATTGATATGCCGTTTTTGACATACCAGATAAACAGCGAGGATGCCCTGCGCAATGCCGGAAGAATCATCCAGGAAACAGGGGCACAGGGGTTAAAGCTGGAAGGCGGAGTGGAAATTGCTGAAGCTGTAAAGGGCATTACTTCAGCGGGTATACCTGTTGTGGGCCATTTGGGCCTGACACCTCAATCGGTTGGACAGCTCGGAGGTTATAAAGTTCAGGGGAAAGATCCGCAGGTAGCGCGGAAAATGATTAAAGATGCCCTGACCCTGGAAGATGCCGGTGCTTTTATGGTCGTCCTGGAGTGTATACCCTGGCAGCTGGGTAAGGTAATAACTGAAAAGCTATCAATACCCGTAATCGGGATCGGAGCTGGAGCGCATTGTGACGGCCAGGTTCTGGTTTTTCACGATGTTATGGGCATCTATGCGGGTAAAAGGCCGAAGTTTGTAAAACAATATGCTGCAGCAAGAGATGAAATGAAAAAAGGTGTTGAAGCTTATATTTCCGAAGTCAGGGAGGGTACTTATCCTGAAGAAAAACATACTTTCACCATGTCTGAGGAGATCCTGGAGATTGCGCTGAAGGAATAACCTTTGTTGGTTGTGGTTGTTTTTTCTAATTAGTATTCCGGGGGGAGAGCTTGTTGGAAATAATCAAGGATATTGCCAGATTACGGGAGAAGATCCGCGAAGTAAAGAAAAAGGGATTGAGTATTGGGTTTGTACCTACCATGGGGTATTTACACGAGGGGCATCTTTCTTTGATGAAAGCCGCTAAAAAAGAAAATGATTTTATGGCGATCAGTATTTTTGTTAACCCTCTGCAGTTCGGGGCGGGAGAAGATTTTGAAGAATACCCCCGGGATCTTACCAGGGACGAAATGCTCGCCCGTTCGACGGGCTGTGATCTTATTTTTTCGCCTTCGGTGAAGGAAATGTATCCTTCCGGTTATGGAACGTTCGTTGAGGTTAAAAAACTAACGGAAGGCCTCTGCGGTGCATCCCGGCCGGGACATTTTCTCGGTGTTACCACTGTGGTAACCAAGCTCTTTAATCTGCTTAGACCCGATCGCGTTTATTTTGGTCAAAAAGATGCCCAGCAGGCTTTTGTGCTTAAGAAAATGGTTAATGATTTAAATATGGATCTGGAGTTTATTGTTCTGCCCACCTTTAGGGAAGATGACGGTTTGGCGATGAGTTCCCGCAATAAATATCTGATGCCCGAACAGAGAAAAGAGGCTGCAGTACTATATAAAAGTTTGAAACAGGCCCGCAAGTTGGTCGTTGAAGGGGAAAGGAATGTCGAAGTAATTAAAAAAGTGATATCCGATATAATCTCTGAAGCTGGACATGCCCAAATTGAATATATAGAAATAGTTGATACGCAAAATCTGCGTTCCCTTCACATGTTAAAAGGTGAATGTCTGATTGCCCTTGCCGTTAAATTTGGCCAAACCAGATTAATTGATAATATAATTCTGGAGGTGTAAGCTTTGTGGAGGACAATGTGTAAATCCAAAATTCATAGAGCTACTGTCACAGATGCAAATTTAAATTATATCGGCAGTATTACTATTGACGAGGAATTAATGGAAAAAGCTGATATTCTTCCTTATGAAAAGGTGCAGGTGGTAAACAATAATAATGGTGCACGTCTGGAAACTTATGTTATCAAGGGGGAACGCGGTAAAGGGGTAATATGCCTCAACGGGGCTGCTGCACGTCTTGTCCAGCCTGGGGATACAGTTATCATTATCAGTTATGCTCAATATTCCCGGGAAGAACTCCAGGATTATCGGCCGCTAGTGTTATTTGTAAATGAAAAGAATCAGATTATACAAATTGCCGCGGAAGGTTAGGCGCATTATTTGCACCTAACTATATTACCGGCGAAATATTTTACCGCCGGACTGCCGGAGCGAGTTGTTTACACTTTTTAATAATTATGCTATAATCAAAATAATTTTTAAATTACATTTTGTTGGTTAGTACGGAGGTTTATGATGACGGATGATGTTTGCAGGAATATTTCTATGAAAAGGGCTGCTGAACTAAAAGAAAGTATAGCAGATTTTTTAGAATATAAAAAAGCCTTACCCACCGGCTATAAGGAGTGGGAAAGAATAAAATCCAGGCAAGAACATATTAAGCAGCTTTTTGGGGTTACCGATGAAGAATGGAGAGATTGGAAATGGCAACTGCGGAATCGCATACAAAGTGTCGAGCAGCTTGAAAAATTTATTCAGCTCAGTCCGAAAGAAAAGCAGGAAATAGCATTAACCGGAAGTAAATTTCGCTGGGCAGTGGCACCTTATTATCTGAGCCTTGTTAATCCCGGCGATGCCAATGATCCTGTGCTTATGCAATCCTTGCCATCTGCAAAAGAGTATTTTGACGATTGTGGGGTTTTGGATCCCATGGCAGAGGAGTACACCTCACCTGCACCTGCGATTACCAGGCGTTACCCCGATCGTCTTATTATTAATGTTACCAACCAGTGTGCCAGCTATTGCCGGCATTGCCAGCGGAGACGAAATATTGGCGAAATTGATCGTCATACTTCCCGCAAGGATTTAGAATCCGCTCTTAAGTATATTGCAGAAAATGAAGAAATCAGGGATGTTTTGATTACCGGCGGAGATGCGCTGATGCTTTCCGAAAAAACCCTTGATTGGATCTTGACGGAACTCGATAATATCCCCCACGTAGAAATAAAGCGTTTGGGAAGCAGGGTTCCTGTTACCTTGCCTTATCGGATAACAGATGGGTTATGTGGGGTGTTGGGCAGACACCTGCCTTTATATATTAATACACAGTTTAATCATCCCATGGAGGTGACACCGGATGCCGGGGAAGCCTGCCTAAAGCTGGCCAAATGCGGAATAGCGCTCGGTAACCAGTCGGTTCTTTTAAAGGGAGTTAACAACGATCCCTTTACCATGAAAATATTAAACCAGGAACTGTTGAAAATTATGGTGAAGCCTTATCTTCTTTTTCATGCTAAAGGAGTAAAAGGAACCAGGCATTTTCGTACTAAAGTAGAAGACGGCATTGAAATAATGGAGCAATTGAGGGGATATACATCCGGCCTGGCTATTCCGACATATATTATTAATGCCCCGCATGGTTACGGCAAAACACCTATGTTCCCCGAATATCTGATTTCCATGGGAAAAAACAAATTGCTGATTAGAACATGGGAAAAAAGGGTTCTTGAGTATGAAAATACCGAGGAAACATAAGGTTGCTGTTATATTGGTGTCTCCATTCGGAACCATGGGTTCTTACTCATGGTTTCTATCTATTCCAGAGTAAATCCAGAGTACGCCCGGCCGGAGGAGGAAACTGATTTGCCGGATAACAGATTTTATAAAGCAAGATATTATCATGCCTTTAATTTGATGCCATCACTTGGTCCTGTAAGGATAAAAAGATTAATCCATCACTTTGGTTCATTAGAACAGGCATGGGAAGCGGCAAAAAATATCGGAGCATTGACTGAGGTAAAAGGAATTGGCAGGTCCCTGGCTGAAAAGGTTGTTAGGGAGCATAGTGATATAAACCTGGATAAATCGTGGTCCGAATTTGAACAAAAAGGTTATTCATATGTTATGTGGGATGAAGATGATTATCCCTGTCTTTTAAAGGAAATATATGATGCTCCGCCTCTTTTATATTATCTGGGCGATCTTTCCGTTTCGGTTGCTCCATGCCTGGCGATTGTGGGAAGCCGGCGCCATACTTCCTACGGAAAGGATGTTGCATACAAATTTGCAGCGGATTTGACAAACTATGATATCACTGTTGTCAGCGGTATGGCGCGAGGTATTGACACTTGGGCGCATAAAGGTGCTCTTGATGCCGGAGGGAATACTATAGCGGTTCTGGGGTGCGGTTTGGACACCTGCTATCCCCCCGAGAACAGAACCCTAATGGGAAAGATATCTGAATCAGGAGCAGTAATCAGTGAGTTTCCCCCTGGCAGTGAACCCTTTCCGCAAAATTTCCCCCGTAGAAATAGAATTATAAGCGGGCTTTCGGCGGGAACAATAGTTATAGAAGCAGGTGAAAGAAGCGGTGCTCTTATTACAACTGACTTTGCCCTGGAACAGGGCAGAGAAGTATTTGCGGTGCCGGGTGGGATTAAAAGTCCTTACAGCAAGGGTTGCCATAAACTTATTAAAGAGGGGGCAAAACTAGTAGAAAAGGTCGCAGATATTCTTGAGGAATTGCAATTTTCCCCGGAAAATGAAGCCGTTATTTCTCAAACAAAAACCTTTGAGAAAGTGGACGATCAGGGACAGCTCAATGTGGATGAAATAAAACTGCTAGAAGTAATACCCTATGAGCCCCTTACCCTGGAAGAAATTGTAAGGATGAGCAAAATGTCAATTTCTGCAGTGAATACTCTATTGCTTAATTTGGAATTAAAAGGCATAATTAAGCAGCTGCCGGGGAAATATTTTGTAAGGAATTGAGATGGGGGTGCTGAAATGAATCTAGTAATTGTAGAATCTCCAGCAAAGGCGCGGACCATAGGTAAATTTTTAGGAAGTAAATATATGGTAAAAGCTTCCATCGGCCACCTGGTAGACTTGCCGAAAAGCCGTCTTGGGATAGATATCGAAAATGATTTTAATCCCAGGTATATAACGATCAGGGGTAAAGGTAAGATACTCAATGAATTAAAGGAAGCAAGTAAAAAAGCGGTAAAAATTTTTTTGGCAACTGACCCCGACAGGGAGGGGGAAGCAATAAGCTGGCATTTATGTAATTCCCTTGGCATAAAGGAGGATTATCCTTGCCGGGTTGAATTTCATGAGATAACGAAAAAGGCAGTTAAAAATGCTTTTATGCAGCCGCGGCCCATAGACCGTCATAGAATCGAAGCCCAGCAGGCCAGGCGAATTCTGGATAGACTTGTAGGTTACCTGATCAGCCCATTGCTTTGGGAAAATGTACGCAAAGGCCTTAGTGCAGGAAGGGTACAGTCCGTGGCTGTTCGGTTGATATGTGACCGTGAAAAGGAAATAGAATCTTTTATTCAGGAAGAATACTGGTCAATTGAAGGTGTTTTTCAAGTATTTAATGGGAAGATTACCTTTAATGCAAAGTTTTACGGTAAAAACGGCGAAAAGATAGAATTATCAAGTGAGGAAGATGTTAATAGGATTCTAGCTGCGCTTGAGGGCGTAAACTATCAAGTGACTAAAATTCAAATTCAGGAAAGAAAAAGAAATCCCGCTCCGCCGTTTACAACCAGTACACTGCAGCAGGAAGCTTCACGCAAGCTCGGTTTCACCACAAAGAAAACGATGATGCTTGCCCAGCAGCTTTATGAAGGATTGGCCATTGGCCAAAAAGGGGAAGCTGTTGGTTTAATTACTTATATTAGAACAGACGCCGTAACGGTTTCTTCCCTTGCCCAGGAAGAGGCGGGAAAGTATATACGTGAAAAATACGGCCCAAACTTTTTGCCTGATAAACCCAGAAAATTTTCCGCAAAGAAGGGCGCGCAGGAGGCACATGAAGCTATCCGGCCAACGTCGGTTTCCAGGGTTCCGGATACAATCAAAAAATATTTGAAAAGGGATCAGTATCGTCTTTATAAGTTAATCTGGGAGCGGTTTTTGGCCAGTCAGATGGAATCTGCAACCATAGAGCAGGTAAGGGTTGATATTAGCGCTGGAGATTATCTTTTTAAAGCTAACGGATCCAGCATCAAATTTCCGGGATATATGGTACTTTATATTGAAGGAGAGGATGAGGAAAAAGAAAAGGAGAAACAGCTTCCACCGCTAAAAGAGGGACAAAAGCTGGAACCAGTGTCTTTAACACCGGAACAGCATTTTACCCAGCCTCCACCCAGGTTTACTGAAGCATCTCTGGTCAAAACCTTGGAAAATAAGGGGATAGGAAGACCCAGCACTTATTCTCCAACTATTGATACTATCCAGAGCAGGGGTTATGTAATAAAGGAGAATAAGTCGTTAAAGCCAACCGAACTGGGTTTTATTATTGTAGATTTACTAAAAAAGTATTTCCCCGAGGTAATTGATGAAGACTTTACAGCGCAGCTCGAAGATAAACTTGACAAAGTCGAATCGGGGGAAGAATCGCGCTTAAAGGTTTTAAACGAGTTTTACATTCCTTTTTCAGACCGTTTACAAGTAGCAAAGAGTGAGATGAAAAAAGTAGAAATTCAGGATGAAGAAACAGATGAAATATGCCCGCATTGTGGAAAAAAGCTTGTAAAAAAACACGGCCGCTATGGGCCGTTTCTGGCATGCCCCGGTTTCCCTGAATGCAGGTATACTATGCAACCCAAAAAAGAAACAGGGGTAAAATGCCCTCAATGTAACGGGAGTATAGTTGAACGCAGAAGCAGAAAAGGGAAATTGTTTTATGGTTGCAGCAATTATCCGGAGTGTAAATTTGTATCGTGGAATAAACCCCTGGATAAAAAATGCCCTCAGTGCGCCAGTTTTTTGATTGAAAAAAGATATAAAGGACCTTATACGGTATATCGCTGCTCAAACAGGGAATGTGACTATCAAGAAAAAAAGCCGGAAAATCAATAAAAAGCAGGTTGTACATTTTATAATTCTAATGATCTGTTTGTTTTAGGAGGAATGCCTTATTTCAGAAATAATAGTAATCGGGGCCGGGTTGGCCGGCTCTGAGGCGGCCTGGCAGCTGGCAAAGAGAGGTGTGAGGGTGTCGCTTTACGAAATGAGGCCAAAGAAAATGACACCTGCACATCATGGGGCTTATTTTGCGGAACTGGTTTGCAGCAATTCTCTGCGGGCGATTTCAATTAATAATGCTGTTGGGCTGCTTAAAGAGGAGATGCGTTTGCTTGATTCGCTGATAATAAATTGTGCTCTGGAGACACGCATTCCTGCAGGCGGCGCTCTGGCGGTAGACAGGGAAGAATTTGCCCGCCTTGTCACCTGGACTTTACAGAATCATCCGCTGATCGATATATATTATGAAGAGCTAAAAGAATTGCCGGAGGGTAGGCCTGTAATTATTGCTACGGGTCCTCTCACTTCACCCGATCTGGCATCTGCCCTGGATAGATTAACCGGATTGGGGAAGCTTTATTTTTTTGATGCTGCCGCACCTATTCTGACCTATGAGTCGATCAATATGAAAAAAGCCTTCTTTTCTTCGCGCTATAACAAGGGCGGGGAAGACTATCTAAACTGTCCGCTGAACGAGGAAGAATATGAGTTGTTTTGGGGCGAGTTGATCAAGGGTGAGGTGGCTGAGAGGAAGGTATTTGAAAAAGAGATCTTTTTTGAAGGGTGTATGCCTGTCGAGATTCTGGCAAAAAGAGGAAGGGATACTTTAAGATTTGGACCGTTAAAACCGGTAGGTATCTCACTGCCGTCTTCAAATGAACAGCCATATGCTGTAGTCCAGTTGCGGAGAGACAACAGGGAAGGAACGCTTTACAATATGGTAGGTTTTCAAACGCGCTTAAAATGGCCGGAACAAAAACGAATTTTTTCCTTAATACCTGGCCTGGAAAACGCAGAGTTTGTTCGCTACGGAGTGATGCACAGGAATATTTTCGTTAATTCTCCGCTTCTACTTCATCCGACTTTAGAGATGAAAGATTACCAGGGGATCTTCTTTGCCGGGCAGATAACCGGCGTGGAAGGGTATGTCGAATCAGCAGCTACCGGGTTGATTGCGGGTATTAATGCCCGTTGCCGGTTGAACGGGGACCAAATGCTCATTTTCCCTGAAGAAACATCTTTGGGCGGATTAACAAAATATATTACAACTGCCGATCCGCATAATTTTCAACCGATGAATGTAAATTTTGGGCTTTTGCCCGGGTTGCCATCTAAAACTGCGAAACAAAAAAGAAAGTTGTTACTTGCAGAACGCAGTATAGAGATTTTGTCGAGATTTCGAAAAAAATTCCATAAGCAGCTTGCATAAACAATTTCAATATGCTAATATTAAATAGAAGGACTAAGTTATGAACATATATTTAAAGGATTTTGTAGAATCCTTGAAAATTGAGAAAAATTCTGCCCCATTGACCCTGAAAAGCTATGAAAAGGATATCAGAAGGTTTTTAGAATTTTTAGGTAACGATATCCTAGGCCTAAAAACAGTAAACCATTTAACCCTGCGTGAATATCTAGCCCTTCTAAAAGAACAGAAGTATGCTCGCAGCACTATTGCCAGGAAAATATCATCTATCAGATCATTCCTGAGCTTTTTAAAAAGACAGGGTTTTTTAGAAAACAATACTTGGGAGCTTGTTTCTATTCCCAAAAAAGAAAAGAAGCTTCCCAAGTTTCTATATGCCGATGAGGCGCTGGATTTGTTGGAAAAACCGGAGAGGCATTCATATATTGGCCTCCGGGACAGGGCTATTTTAGAGGTTCTTTATGGGACAGGTATTAGAGTCGGCGAATTGGCGGGTTTAGATTTGTTATCTATTAATGCGGAAGATGGGTATCTGAAAGTAAAAGGTAAAGGTTCCAAAGAAAGAATACTGCCTCTCGGATCTTATGCCCTGCAGGCACTTGCTGTATATTTAACTAAGAGCCGCCCTTTTTTGGAAGAACGTAATCAAACAAAAGATAGGGACGCGGCATTATTTTTAAACAGGTTCGGTCAAAGGTTGTCGGAAAGAAGTATCAGGCGGCTGGTGCATAAATATGGGTTGAAAATAAGCAGCAATTGTAATTTATCGCCTCATGTGTTGCGGCATTCTTTTGCCAGCCATCTATTAAATGCAGGAGCCGATCTGAGGGCTGTTCAAGAATTACTGGGTCATGCTTCTGTCTCAACAACCCAGATCTATACGCATATAACCAAGGATGAGTTGAGAAGAACTTATATGAGGGCGCATCCAAGGGCATAATTATAATTATAAAAAAATTTTCTGTTTTTTGGAAATTAAAAGGGGAAAAATTGTATTGTTTCATGCCACAACAATTATAGCTGTAAAAAAGGGTGAGAGAGTCGCTATTGCAGGAGATGGGCAGGTAACAATCTCCGGAAATATCGCTATCAAACATCAAGCCCGGAAGGTTAGAAAGCTTTATAACAACACGGTTATCGGAGGTTTTGCCGGTTCGGTGGCGGATGCCCTTACACTTTTTGAGAAGTTTGAAAAACAGTTGGAAAACTATCATGGAAACTTGCGGAGGGCCGCTGTAGAATTGGCAAAGGAATGGCGAACTGATCGTTATTTAAGAAAATTAGAAGCCTTGCTCATTGTAGCGGCAAAAGATGGATTGCTCCTTATTTCAGGCACCGGTGAAGTGATTGAACCTGATGATGGAGTTGCTGCTATCGGTTCGGGTGGGGCTTTTGCTCTGGCTGCGGCAAGGGCTCTTCTTAGAAATACGGAACTTGCTGTAGGAGAAATAGTACGCAGATCTCTTTTAATAGCTTCTGAGATATGTGTTTATACTAACGAACATATTTCGGTTGAAGAAATTTAGTCAACAGATAATCAATACAATTAAATTTTTGTATAATTAAATAATCCTATATTTAACATCCCTGGAGGTGTTTTTGCAGATTAATGGTGGATAATGAAGCTGAACTCACGCCGAAGAGAATAGTCCAGGAACTGGATAAGTATATTATCGGACAAGCGGAAGCAAAAAAATGTGTAGCGGTAGCACTGCGCAACAGATACAGGAGAAAGAAATTAAAAGATGAAATAAAAGACGAAGTGATACCGAAGAATATTATCATGATTGGTCCAACAGGGGTGGGCAAAACAGAAATTGCCCGTAGAATAGCGCGTTTGGTTAATGCCCCGTTTGTTAAGGTTGAGGCCACTAAATTTACTGAAGTTGGTTACGTGGGACGTGATGTGGATTCCATTGTAAGAGATCTCGTCGAAACCTCGATTAGAATTGTAAAGTCTGAAAAGATGAAAATGGTTGAGGTTAGGGCAGTTGAAATGGCGGAAGCGAAGTTGCTGGATCTGATTGCTCCCTTGCCTGCAAGGCCAAAAGCCGGATCCAACCCGTTAAACCTGTTGTTACAAACTGCTGGGGAATACAAAAATCTTTCCTTAACAAAAGATCAAGAAGATTATAGTGAGGATATTACACGGGCAGCAGAAGAACGTAAGATTGCACTGCAAAGGCTTAAAAGAGGCGAATTTGAGGATTATATTGTTGAAATTGATATAGAAGATCGCTCTGTTCCTATGTTTGAAGTTTTTTCAGGCCTGGGTATGGAAGAAATGAGCACTAATATCCAGGATATGTTTGGAAATTTGCTTCCATCAAAGAAAAAAAAGAAGAGGGTATCTTTGAAACAGGCGAGAAGGATTTTGCAGCAGGAGGAAGGCGAAAAACTCATTGATATGGATGAAGTTATCAGTGAGGCGATAGAAAGGGCCGAACAGATGGGAATTGTGTTTTTAGATGAGATAGATAAGATCGCAGGTAGTGATACTTCTCATGCCGGGCATTATGTATCCAGGGAAGGAGTGCAGAGAGATATCCTTCCGATTGTTGAAGGTTCTACGGTGATGACAAAATATGGACCTGTTAAAACAGATTACATGCTTTTTATTGCGGCAGGAGCATTTCATTTTACCAAACCTTCCGACCTCATTCCGGAACTGCAGGGAAGATTTCCCATAAGGGTTGAATTGCAAAGCCTTTCCAAAGAAGACTTGAAAAAAATTTTAACCGACCCTGAAAATGCCTTGCTCAAGCAATATTCAGCTTTGCTGGAGACGGAGGGGGTGATAATCATGTTTTCACCTGATGGTGTAGAGGAGATTGCTGATATTGCATCAGTCCTAAATGATGATTTGGAAAATATCGGTGCAAGACGCCTGCATACCATCATGGAAAAATTGTTGGAAGACATTTCTTACGAAGGATCGGATCTCAAAGGAGAAAAAATTCTTATAGATAGTATTTATGTAAGGAATAAATTAAAAAATATTGTTAAAAATAAAGATTTAAGTAGATATATTTTATAATTTCAGAAAAACTTTTTGTATAAATTGGAATATCTGCTTTTTCCCCATTTAATTACAACTTAAAGAGGTGATAGTATTGATAACTTCTCCTTTGCTAGAGAAGACACGCCGTATCAACAAAATTCTCCAGAAAACTGCCGGACAAAGGGTAGATTTCTCAGAAGTGGCAGAAGTATTGAAAAATGTCATCCACGCCAATTCATATCTTGTTGATCGGGAAGGGAAAATACTGGGTTATGCCCTGGTTGATGAGTTTGAATGTGAAATAATGGTCACCCGGGTTCTTAAGACAGGGTTCTTCCCTGAACGTTATAACAATTTTTTGTTGCGTGATGATGAAACAAGGGTAAATTTACCGCAAAAGACAAATGATTGTGTTTTTGTAGAGACGGAAAACTGTCTCTTTACAAACAAGATTGTCACGGTTGTCCCTATTATGGGTGGAGGGAAAAGATTGGGTACTTTGCTTTTAGCCCGTTTTGCTGAAACCTTTAATGCAGAGGACTTAATACTGGCTGAAACCGGAGCCACAGTAGTCGGTATGGAAATTTTGCGCTCCAGAGCTGAAAAAATTGAAGAAGAGGCCAGAAATAAAGCTGTTGTTCAGCTGGCAATCGGAACGCTTTCTTATTCTGAGTTGGAAGCGGTTGAGCATATCTTTGAAGAGCTGGACAGTGATGAAGGGCTCCTCGTTGCCAGTAAGATTGCGGACCAGTTAGGAATAACAAGATCAGTTATTGTAAATGCCTTACGCAAGTTTGAGAGTGCAGGTGTAATTGAATCGCGTTCGCTTGGTATGAAGGGCACCTATATTAAAGTTCTTAACCCTTACCTGCTGGAGCAACTGGCTAAGAAGAAAAAACCATTCCATAGATAGAAAATAACATTGGAGAGTTAAGTTGGAAACAGCCGTAAAGGCTGTTTTTTTATTTTTATACTTGAAATCTTCAGGCATAAACTGCTAGAGGACAGTCTAGTATAATATGAAGGCGGTGGGTGACCTTATGTTTTTAAATGATAAAAAAATCAACATGAGAAAAAAAAAGAGATTATTCTCAGGATATTTATTCTATTTCTGCTGCGGAGCCTTTATTGGAATTCTAATAAGTATTATATTTATCATTTCCGTAGTTTATTTGAATCCGAATGGAATTAATATTTATCTTAACAAGGAACAAATATTTAATGCGATTAGTTATGAGGTAGACCGTCAGACACAGGAAGAATTTCCGGCTTTTATTCAACAGGTTCGCTCTGAAGTTCCATTTCTAGTGGAAAAGTATATGAAGGAGGACTTTATTAGAATCGGTGACCTGGAGATTGGTGGCTACACTGTTGAGCTTCCGGATCAGTTTATTGAGGAACTGGAAAAAGGCTTGCGCAATGATGTTACCTATTATGTTTATGAATTGCTTGATACGCTGGAGAGGGAGGAGTTTGTCAATGAGTTAAGCCGCAGTATAACGGGTGATGCATTAAATTCGCTGTTTTTTGACTTAAATGGGCGGAAAGTATCGATTCCACTGACGGATTATTATTCTATCCCTCTCAGGGTATGGCTGGAGTAGTTTTTACCGTTGGTTGCTTGTTATTTACTGTCGGCTATGTTATACTACCTATTGTTTAAATACACACGCCGTGAAAATTGTAGAGAGGTGCTCCTGATGAGTTCTCTATAATAATGATCAGGCGGAGGCTAACCAAAGGGAGGAACCATTTAATATGTCCGTAGTAACAATGAAGCAGTTGTTGGAAGCTGGAGTCCATTTTGGACACCAGACGAGGCGTTGGAATCCTAAGATGAGGGAATATATTTTTACGGAGCGTAATGGTATCTATATCATTGATCTGCAAAAAACAGTTCGTCTCATGGAAGGTGTTTATACTTTTGTAAAAAGAATAACCATGCAGGGGGAAAAGATTCTTTTTGTGGGGACGAAAAAACAGGCTCAGGAATCTATTGAAGTTGAAGCAGTACGCTGTGAGATGCCGTATGTTAATCAACGCTGGCTTGGCGGCATGCTTACGAATTTTAATACAATACGTAAGCGTATTAACAGGCTGATTGAGCTGGAGCAAATGGAAGAAGAAGGCCGGTTTGCCTTGTTGCCGAAAAAAGAAGTTATCAAGCTGAATCATGAAAAGGACAAGTTACTTAAATTCTTAGGCGGCATTCGGGATATGCAAGAACTTCCCGGTGCAGTTTTTGTTGTTGATCCGAGAAAAGAAAGAATTGCAATTGCAGAAGCTCGTAAATTGGAGATACCGATTATATCTATTGTCGATACAAATTGTGATCCTGATGAGATTGATTATATCATTCCTGGCAATGATGATGCTATCAGAGCAGTTAAGTTAATTACTTCAAAAATTGCTGAAGCGGTCCTTGAAGGTAAACAGGGTTTGCAAATTGCCCAGGAAGAAGCTGCTGAAGAGGCGAAACAAGATGAACTATCCAAAGTTGAAGCGCAGAATACTTTTCCCGAAAATGAATTAGATGAAGAAAAACGTGATGAGAGTAACGAACAAAAGACCGGTGTAGAGGCAGTAGAAACAGAAGGAGAATAGAATACAATTATTTTCTTATATCATAAAAACAGAGACAGGAGGAGTAAAAGATGATTAGTGCCGAAATGGTAAAAGAACTTCGTGCTTTAACCGGTGTCGGTATGATGGACTGTAAAAAAGCTCTTATCGAAGCCGGTGGAGATAAAGAAAAGGCGAAGGAGTTGCTTCGTGAAAAAGGCCTTTCCGTTGCGGCAAAAAGGGCGGGCCGTATAGCCGCTCAGGGCGTGGTCGAGTCTTATATTCACCTGGGAGGAAAAGTTGGGGTTCTGGTAGAGGTTAACTGCGAGACGGATTTTGTCGCCCGGAATGAAGATTTCAGGGCATTTGTCAAGGATATTTGCCTGCAGGTGGCTGCAACAAATCCTTCTTACCTCAAACGCGAAGAAGTCCCGCCAGAGGTGATGGAAAAAGAGAAGGAGATTTTGACAAAACAGGCACTTGCTGAAGGAAAGCCTGAAAAGATTGTAGAAAAAATTGTAACGGGCAGGATGGAAAAATTCTACACTGAAAATTGTCTTCTTGACCAGGAGTATATCAAGGATCAGGATAAAACAATAAAAGCTCTGTTAACAGAGCTAATAGGTAAAATTGGAGAAAATATTGTTATACGCCGGTTTGTGCGTTTTGAAATGGGAGAGGGCCTGGATTATTCAGATACCCCCTAATGAAGTTGTATTCTTGTGAATAAAAGGAACACCGATGGGTGTTCCTTTTATATTGGTTTTATATCTATTTATCGAAAGGATGTAATAGTAATGCCGGTTTATGAATTTGAAGGAAAGAGGCCAAGGATTGCAGCCAGTGCTTTTGTTTATCCTGAAGCAACGATCATTGGAGATGTTGTTATCGGGGAAGGTTGTTACATCGGCCCGGGTGCGCGGATTAGAGGCGATTGGGGAGCAGTTGTTATAGGTGCTAATTCCAATATACAGGAAAATTGCATTATTCATTCTGCTCCTGATGCCGTTACTTTACTTGCCGAAAGAAGTCATGTGGGGCATGGTTCCATTTTACACGGGCCTGTTCTGGAGGAGCACGTTGAAATTGGAATGGGTGCCATTATTATGGATAATGTCAGAATTGGGGCCGGCAGCTGCATCGGGGCAGGAGCCCTCGTAACCGCCGGGACAATTATTGCGCCAGGGAGACTGTACATAGGTGTGCCGGCCAAAGACGCGGGGGAGATTACTTTGGAAATGAGCAAGTACATGGATTATGCTACCGGTGTATATATTAAGCTGCCGCCCCGGTGTTTTAAGGGGCTGGTTCAATTAGATATAAAGGATGTAATTGCCAGGTAAGACTTTTAAGAAAAAATTACTGCAGGTGAAATCTTTTTCTAAATTAAGCTTAATTGCAGCTTTTTTTCCTAAAATAAGGCTTGTGTTTCATAACACTTTAATAACAAAAGAAGGAGTTTTCCAAATCATTGCCGAAAATATAATTTGAGATTGTAAACAAGTATAATAATGAGAGGTGATTACATGCGATTAAAGGACAAGGTAATTATTGTAACCGGTGCGCGAAAAGGTATCGGCGAGTCGGTAGCCCTGGCGCTGGCCAGGGAGGGCGCCGATCTTGTACTGGTTAGCCGAAGCATCCAGCCTGATGCTCCTTTGGTGCAGGAGGTTAAAAATCTTGGCCGCCGGGTATTTGTGAAACAGGTAGATGTTGGCAACAGGGCACAAGTTTTTGAAATGGTTGACCAAGCTTTAGAGTATTTTGGCCGGATAGACGCACTATTTAACAATGCAGGGGTCAGCAAGCCTGTTATGCTCTGGAATACAACCGAAGAACAGTGGGAAGACATTATCAGGATAAATCTCAGCGGTACCTTTTACTGTATTCAAGCGGTGGCAAAACCGATGATGGAGCAGAAGTCCGGTTCAATCATTAACGTTACTTCTTCAGCCGGCCTGAATGGAACGATCGGGCAGGCAAACTACACTGCTGCCAAAGGTGGCATATATGCTTTATCCAAGTCTGCCGCCAAAGAACTGGCCAGGTATTCTATACGGGTGAATACCATTTCACCGATGGCTGAAACTGATATGACGCAAAAAATTGCACACGATCCAAAATTTAAAGAAAAATATCTGGAGCGTATTCCTTTAGGCCGCTTTGCCAAACCAGAGGAAATAGCTCCTGCGGTTGTCTTTTTAGCCTCGGATGAATCAAGTTTTATAACCGGTCAGACGATCTGTATTGATGGCGGAATGATTATGCCCTAGGCGTAAATAAACAAATTTGGGGGAGGGAACAATATGCCAAAAGATGTGGCCATTATCGGAGTAGGCCAGAGTACTTTCGTGAGAAATTATGAAGGTTCTATCAGGGAATTAGCTTTTGAAGCATACAGTGAAGCGATGAAAGATGCAGGAATAACGAACAAGGATGTTGGTGCCTCAATTATTTGCTCAGCGCCGGAGTATGATAAACAACGCAGTCCTGCCGGTCTTATGGCGGAGTACCTGGGCTTAAATCCACAACCTACTTTTGCATTGGAATCAGTTTGTTCTTCAAGCACCAGCGGCTTAAGAGCTGCCTATGCACTTATCAAATCAGGGTTGCACGATATTGTTGTTGTGCTGGGTTTCCAAAAGATGTCTGAAATCACTTCCGCAGATTCTCAGGAACGTATGGGGCGCGGAGCGGATATTATGTGGGAATCACCTTTTGGGACAATGATGCCTGCTTATTATGCGATGCATGCTCGCGCACATTTTGCCCGGTATGGCACGACGGAGGAGGATCTTGCGTTAATTAGAGTAAAAGCGACCAAGTATGGTACGCTTAACGAAAAAGCAGTCTACCGCAAACAGCTTACACTGGAACAATGTGTAAATTCCGAATACATTGCCAGCCCGTTAAAAAAATTTGATTGTTGTGCGAATGCGGACGGCTCTTCCTGTATGATTCTGGCCAGTGCGGATAGAGCTAAGGAAATATCTAAAAAGCCGGTGTGGATTTTGGGGACGGGATCGGGAACAGCTTCCCTGACGATGACGGGCAGGGATGCATTAGATGGCCTCAATTGTGCCCGGGTGGCTGCCCAGGAGGCTTACAAGATGGCCGGGGTAGGCCCGCAGGATATTGATGTAGCAGAGGTTCACGATTGTTTTACCATCGCCGAGATGATGGCTTACGAGAACCTTGGTTTTGCTGAGCCCGGCAAAGGAGCGGAGCTAATTCGGGAAGGGGAAACTTACCTGGAGGGAAAGATTCCCGTAAATGTTGACGGCGGCCTTCTGTCTAAAGGTCATCCCATCGGGGCTACCGGCGGTTCACAGGTTCGTACCATTGTATTGCAGTTGCGTGGTGAGGCCGGTGAGATACAAGTACCGGGTGCAGAGATCGGTCTGGTGCATAATATTGGCGGCGTTGGAATATACGGCAATGTGGCCATTTTTGGGAGGTAAAAAAATGGGTTTTGAAAAATTTGGACATGTCAGCTTTACATCTCAAACAAAAACAGAGGCTTTTGTAGATTATCTGAGCAAAAATGAAATTCGTGCTACCAAATGCCGCGCGTGTGGCCGCGTCTTTTTCCCGCCGCAAGCAGATTGCAGTTCTTGTCTGGCGAGAGATATGGAGTGGATTAAAGTTGAAGGCAACGGGAAGATTATAAGTTTTACTAAAGTAAATTATGGCCCCACTGGTTTCGAAGATGATGTACCCTATATTCTTGCCCTGGCGGATTTCAATGGCATAAAAGTTTTTGGCCGTTTTAGTAAGGATACTTCTGAAGAACAAATTTCAGTTGGGGTGGAAATAAAAGCTGAGCCGATTTCTCTTCCTGATGGACAGGTAAGTTATCAATTTCTACCGGTATGATCCGGTTAAGCAATGTTATCATGCAGCGGTTTTAAGATGAAAGGGGTTTCGGCGAATGGACGCTCCCGTAATAGATTTTCATCTTCACCCTATACATTACGAGTATTACGGAGATAGTACTCTTAATTGGATTAAGGGTATGCATCCGGCAAAGAACTGGGATGAATTTTACGCAGCATACTGTAATCCGAATTTATTCGTGCAATACTTAAAAGCAAGCGGTGTCGATTACGGAGTCGTCCTGGCAGAGCTTAGTCCTGCAGTAACAGGTATATGTTCCAACGAATATGTGCTTGAGTTTTGCCAGGGGCAGGAAATGCTAATCCCATTCGCCAGCATAAACCCCTTTACGACTGTTAGAATGGAGAAAGAGCTGCAGCTTTTGGTAGAAAAAGGGTTTCGGGGATTAAAATTGTATCCCACTTATCAGCATTTTTATCCAAATGACTCTTCAATGTATCCGTTATATGCCCGGGCCGAGGAGTTACAAATTCCGGTTATGTTTCATACCGGTTCTTCTGTTTTTAAGGGGGCAAGGCTTAAATATGGGGATCCCCTTTATCTTGATGATGTGGCTGTTGATTTTCCAAAGTTGAAGATTGTTCTTGTCCATGGTGGCAGGGGATTCTGGTATGACAGAGCTTTTTTCTTAACAAAGCTGCATGCTAATGTCTATATGGAGATAGCAGGGTTGCCTCCTAAAAAGTTGCCTTATTATTTCCCTGAGCTGGAAAAAATTGGTCAAAAGGTATTATTTGGCTCTGACTGGCCTGGAGTAAAGGATATCAAACAAAATATTAATGATTTAAGACAGCTGCCTCTTAATGAATCAGTAAAAGAACGAATTTTAGGTATTAATGCCGCAGTTTTACTGAATATATAAATTATAAAACTACAATATATGACTTATGGATTAACGCTGATAATATTCAGACATTATACTATAATCAAAAAAAGGTGATATTTAAATTTTTTTTATATTTTCTGCAGGGAAAACTAGATAATTATAGAATATGTATTATTAAGAATAAATAATAATGGCAAAGATAATTAACGGAAGGCGGGGATGTGTATTCGTCAATAAGTCAGGCAATTAGCAAAGTATAAAATAGTTCACACATTAGGATCTGAAATAACTCTTATAACTAAATCCCATCTATATTTTCAGCGCTAATTTTTGTGGTTTGGCAGTTATATAGGGTTTATTTAAAAATGCATTTTTCAGGTTGAAGAATGGTAGTATGGATACCTCTGCGTAAAATGTGATCTGCCCTGTCGTTTAGTTGGAAAGTAATACGGCAGCATGGATTGGTTTCCTGAATGGAAAATGAATTATAATTTGTGGAGGTGTCTTTTTTATGCTTAACCCTCTCAATATCTTGATTGTATTACAACCCGGGTTGGGTACCCCGAATGAGTACGAACAATTGATTAAAGAACGTTTCCCGGATAAAGTTGCCAGCGGCGAAATTCGTATCCGTTTATCCCAGGATGGTTCATCTCTTGATGATGATGTTTTAGATACGCATATTATCGGTACAGGAATGATCGTTGAAAAAATCCCGCAGATGAAAAACCTGCAGTGGGTAATGACCTTTAGCTCAGGTTATGATCATTTTATTAAGTGGGGCCAAATGCCCGCACATGTCCCGCTGCTGCATCTGCCCGGAGGTTCCGGAATACCGGTGGCGGAATTTACCCTTGGTCTGATGTTAAATTTAACAAAAAAATATAATCAGATATGGGATAATCAAAAAGGAAAAAAATTTATCCGTGTATGTGGCGAAGAACTCTATGGAAAAACTCTGGGGATAATTGGTCTTGGGGGAATTGGGCGCCAAATTGCCAAAAGGGCCAAGGGCTTTGATATGCGCGTGATTGGAACCGATATTCTGATTATGGATATCCCCAATGTAGATGAAATGTATTTAAATGAGCAGGTGGACGAAGTAATTAAACAGGCGGATTTTCTTGTTCTCTCATGTCCTGAGACTCCCGAAACTCTGGGTTTGATGAATGAAGAACGTTTTAAAATGATGAAAAAGACAGCGTACCTGATAAATTGTGCCCGCGGTTCATTGGTTGTTAAAGATGCCCTGATGAAAGCTTTGAGGGAGGGATGGATAGCCGGAGCTGCTAACGATACGCAGTGGATTAAAAATCCTCTGCCATCTTACCTTCCTCCAGAAGATGAATTATGGGAAACGCCAAATGTTATTATTACCCCACATGTTTCCAGCTGGACGGATATGTATGCTGCGAGGTTCGGCGGGGTTTTTATAGATAATATCGAACGCTTTTTAAAAGGGGAACCATTAAGTAATATTGCTCCGGAATTTGAGCCCAATCGCAAATGACAATGTGTGTAGTTCTCGCAGTTGCCCTGGGAGCTATACTGAGAACAGGTAAATATATTTAAGTTGCAGAAAGGAGATAGCAAGTGAGCATAGAAGTATTAGAAGTCCTAAAAAAAACATTTGCAGATCCCGGCTGGCAGGTCAAGGAGTGGAAACAAGATACAGGCGGCAAAGCGATCGGTTTTCTTTTGACTGAAGTTCCGGAGGAGTTAATTCATGCAGCTGGTTTCTTCCCTTTTGGCATTTGTGGCGGTAGAGCCAGGATGGAGCAGGCGGAAGCCCACTTGCAATCCTGGGCGTGTTCTTATGTCCGTAAGGGGTTGGCCCTGGCTTTAAACGGCGAACTTGATTTTTTAGATGGGGTGATTGTTCCGCTCACATGTGATTCTACCCGTTTGCTTCCTGGTATCTGGAAACATAACACACCGCTTCCCTATATGGATAGCTACCGCTTGCCAAGACAGGTTGAACGTCCGAGCGCCAAAAAGTACCTTCTTGGGGAGCTGGAGAGAATTACGCGCAACCTGGGTGCATACAGAGGAAAAGAGATTACCGATGAAGAACTAAAACATAGTATCCAGCTTTATAACAGCAACAGAGGCTTGCTGCGCAAGTTGTACAACATTCATGAGCTTAATCCGGATGCTATTAGTAATAAAGATCTTTACGCTGTGCTGGGAGCATCCATGGTAATTGAAAGAGAAAAACTAAACCGCCTTTTAAGTGAGCTGGTGGTAACGCTGGAAAAAGAAACAAGCCCCCGGGTTAGTGATAATAAAACAAAACTATATATTTCCGGCACATTTATCAATCCCCCGGAAGTATTGGATTACCTGGATGAAAGTGGTGTGACCGTCGTAGGGGATGATCTTAAAAACGGATTTCGTTATATCGAAGCTGATGTTGAGGATACCGGTGTACCCCCCCTGGAGTCGCTGGCAAACCGTCAGCTAAAGAAAACACCTTTTGCCGCTTATGATGTACCTTTTGCTCCGCGACGGTATAACCTGGTAAAAACAGCACAGCAGAAAAAGGCACAGGGGGTACTTTTTCTGCACCTGAAATACTGTGAACCGGAGAACTATGATTTCTATGACAACCTGCAGGCCTTAGAAAAGGCGGGTATCCCCTCCCTGCGTATTGAAACCGAATTCGGAGAAACCTCACTGGGTCAACTGCAGACAAGAATACATGCATTTATGGAGATGGTTGGAGGTGAAGGCAATGTCCGAGAAAAAGGTTTTTAAAACAGCTGCCCGGATGAAGGAGATCATGCAAGAATATTATGACAAAGGAGTTGCTGCAAAAGAAAAACGCATTCCAGTCGCCTGGGTGACTGCAATCTTTCCGGTAGAGATACTTTATGCAGCGGGGATTTTCCCCTATTACCCGGAAAACTTCGGTGCGGTGGCTTCAGCCAGGAAGGTGGCGGATAAACTCTCCCGTTATGCCGAGGCCAAAGGGTATGCCCATGATCTGTGCGGTTATGCCCGCTGCGGCATTGGAGATGCCTATGCCGATGAGCACCCGGTAGGAGAAATTCTTAAGCCGGATGTAGCATTTTGCTGCAATACCCAGTGCGGTTCCCTAGCAAAATGGTTTGAAGTAGCCGGCAGATTTTATAATGTACCTTACTTCCTGCTCGATGCACCCCAGATACTGGATCAGCCTGAAGAGCTTGTCATCGGTTATTACGTAGACCAGCTAAAAGAGATGATTGCCTTCCTGGAAGGGATCACCGGCAAACCCTTTGACTATGATCGCTTGATCGAGGTGCTGCACCTCTGCCAACGAAACATGTAAACTCTGGAATGAGATTCTTGATACCGCTGCCATGAAGCCGGCTCCTTTCGGATTTTTTGATGCATGTTTTCACATGGCCCCTATTGTTACCATGCGCGGTACACGCGAGGCAGTTGAATATTACCAGATGCTCAAGCAAGAAGTTGATGATAGGATAAAAGAAGGAACAACCGCTATACCCGATGAGCGTTTTAAACTTTACTTTGACCATATACCCCTTTGGCCAAAGTTGCGCTGGTTTTCCGATCTGTTTTCAACCCATAATGCCCTGGTAGCTGTTTCTCAATATACCCATTCCTGGGCGTATTCCTTTGATCTTGCCCGCCCACTGGAAAGCCTGGCAGAAAACTATACTTCAGGGTTTGTTAACCGTTCTTTTGAATATAGATTGAAGTTAAAAATGAACTTTTTCAAAAAGTATGGCGTTGACGGTTTTGTGCTTTTCTCAAACCGCAGCTGTAAATCAACCTCTCTGGGCCTTTATGACAAACGCAGCGTTTTAAGCGAGAGAACCGGCCTTCCGGGGGTGGTTTTTGATGCTGATATGTCCGACTTGCGCTTTTTCTCCGAGGCCCAGTTTCTTGCCAGGTTGGAACCGTTTTTTGAACAATTGGCTTCATCATCCCAATGAAGCCCCAGCAGCTAGAAGAAAGGAGGAGTAAAACATTGAAAAAACTAATGACAGGAAATGAGGCTCTGGCCTATGGTGCTTATCTCGGCGGGGTACGGGTAGGGGCTGCTTATCCTGGGACACCCAGCACGGAGATAATGGAAAACTTCGCCAGGTACCCGGGGGTTTTAGCCGAATGGGCCCCTAACGAGAAAGTCGCTATGGACGTGGGTATCGGCGCCGCATATGCAGGCAGCAGGGCCATGGTTGCAATGAAACATGTGGGACTTAACGTTGCTGCCGATTCGCTTTTTTATGGTGTCTATACCGGGTTAAAAGGAGGGCTTGTCATAGCCTGTGCAGATGACCCGGGCATGCACAGTTCCCAAAACGAACAGGACAATCGGAATTATGCTAAATTTGCTAAACTTCCAATGCTTGAGCCGTCCGACAGCGAGGAATGTAAGCAGTTTATGGGCATAGCGCTGGAAATGAGCGAGGCCTTTGATACACCGGTTATGGTACGGACCGTTACGCGGATCTCCCATTCTTCTTCACCGGTAGAGATCTCGGAAAACGGCCCTCCGCCGCCTCCGGAGGACCTTCCGTATTATGAACGTGCTCCTTTAAAATGTGTGATGGTGCCTGCCAATGCCCGTCACCGTCATCCGGTGATAGAGGAGAAGATTATTAAACTTGCCGACTATGCTGAAACAATTGCCATTAACCGTATTGAACCGGGAGATGATTCCCTGGGGATTGTCGCAGCCGGCTCAGTTTACCAGTATGCGCGTGAGGTTTTTCCGAACGCTACCTTTCTCAAGCTGGGCATGGTTTATCCCCTGCCGCAAAAACTCATTAAAGAATTTGCTTCCAGGGTAAAAACCGTGGTAGTAATTGAGGAACTGGATCCTTTTTTTGAAGAGCATCTCCGTTTAATGGGGATAGAAGTAAAAGGAAAGGATATTTTCCCCATGATCGGTGAATTTAGCCCTTTCTTGATCCATCAGTGTGCCCTTGACGCTGGGCTGATTGATGCGCCGGCGGTTGAAGCGGAGGCAGCGGCAACTGCCCCTGCTGTTGAGCTTCCTGTACGGCCGCCAATGCTCTGCCCGGGTTGCGGCCATCGCGGTATGTTCCATGTTCTCAGGGAGTCCGGCGTTTTAGTACTCGGTGATATCGGATGTTATACCCTTGGCTTTGCGCCCCCTCTTAGCGCAATGCATACGTGTGGATGTATGGGGGCAAGTATCGGAGTGGCTCATGGGGTGGCAAAAGCAGGGGTAAAGGACCGTATTGTAGCCGTAATCGGTGATTCTACTTTTTTCCATTCGGGTATTCACCCCCTGATAAATGTGCTCTACAATGAGAGCAATGTTACAACTATTATTGCAGATAATAGTGTAACGGCCATGACAGGACACCAGCAACATCCGGGAACAGGTATTACTTTGCAGAAAAAAACAACCAATGCGGTAGATCTGGAAAAACTGGTGCGCAGCATAGGTTATAATCTGGTAGATGTGGTTGATCCGTATGACCTGGAGAAATTCGAAGAGGTGCTGGAAGATCACCTTAATAACGGAAAGCCTTCGGTAATTATCTCCAAGCGGCCTTGCGTCCTTTACACTAAGGAAAAACGTACCCCTCCCCGGGTAAATGCTGATGAGTGCACCAACTGTGGGACCTGCCTGGATCTGGGGTGTTCGCCTCTCATGCAGGAAGAGAATAATGTAAGTATAGATCCATTGCTTTGCAACGGCTGTGGACTTTGCGTTCAGGTTTGTCCTGTAGAGGCTATCGTTCAGGAAGTATAATAACAACAAGATGATCTGATAAGAGAGGAGGCTGGCAGTTGGAAAAAATTGATTTCTTGATGGCCGGTGTTGGCGGACAGGGCACTATTCTGGCCAGCAACATTCTGGCGGAAGTGGGCCTGGAGTTAGGTTATGATGTTAAGAAGGCAGAAGTTCATGGGATGGCCCAGCGTGGCGGTACAGTGGAAAGCCATGTACGTTGGGGGGATAAGGTCTATGCACCTGTGGCTATTCAGGGAGATGTGGATTACCTGCTTGGCTTTGAAATGCTCGAAGCGGGAAGATGGCCTGCTTTTATTAAAAAAGATGCTGCTGTGATCGTAAATCGTTATCGCATCCCGCCTCCGTCTGTAAACCTGGGGAAAGCCAGTTACCCCCGGGAAGAAAATCTGGATTCCCTGCTAAAGAGTGCAGCTTCCAGGGTGTATTGGGTTAACGCTACGGAGAAAGCCAAAGAACTCGGCAATCCGGCAGTTGTTGGCGTAGTTCTGCTTGGTGCCCTTTCCAGCCTGGTCGGCGGTGAAGAGAGCGCCTGGCTTAACGTTATTAAACGTATGGTACCAGAGAGGTTTGTGGATTTAAACTTAAAAGCCTTTGAGGCAGGAAGACAAATGCAAACGGCTTGATTAATTATAAGCTGCGTATCTTCCAGATAGCGGGCTGACAGCTTGCAGTTGGTGCTCAGGGAAAGTGCGGCGGAACATATGCACCCGCCTGAGCTCCCCTGCAGCGCTGTCGCCATCCTGCTCTGAGAAATATGAAAGTTGAGAATTAAATAAATTAGCAATATAGGAGGCGATTATCAGATGAATTTTGCCTATTACGGTATCATAAATGCGAAGAAGTACCCGCAGCAGGAATTTCTTATTGAGCTCACACCATCAAAAAAATTGAGGCGTTCTTTAACCTGGAAAGAATTTAACGAACAAACCAATAGAGTTGCCAATTACTTGAAAAACGAACTCGGTGTGAAAAAGGGTGATTATATCCTTCATTTGCAAATGAACAGCATGGAATGGATTGTAACTTATCATGCTATTTTAAGGGTAGGCGCTGTTGCCGTACCTTTGAATTTCCGGTTTGCCCCCATGGATATCAAATATGCAGCGGATGCCTGCAATCCAAAGGTTTTCATTTTTGGAGAAGGCTTTCTGCCCAAGGTTCAGCCCATAGAAGGTGAACTAAACAGCGTCAGTTCTTATATTTGTCTTGGTGAGAATATCCCGGATAATATGGTTTCATATAACGAGATAATGGAGAGCTCTTCTCCCGAGGATATTATCGTTGATACCGATGGGGAGGACCCGGCAGAGTTGATGTTTACCTCCGGGACAACCGGACCCCCTAAACCTGTTTGCCAGGCACACGATACTCTTTACCAAATAGGTATTGGCGATGCGCTAACCTATGGTGAAGGACACGAGACGGTTTATCTGGCGCCCCACCCCTTTTATCATAGCGGGAGCTTTTTTCTGTCATTTCCCTCCTACCTGGCCGGTGGTAAGATTGTTATTCTCTTAGAGTTAAATGACCCGCGCTATTTATTGGATACCATTTATCAGGAGAAAGTTACCCATGGTTGGGTTACGGTGCCCACCATGTCCGACACGGTAAATGCCGTTAAAAAAGGTGCGATTGATATGGGTGAATACGACTTTTCCCATGTAACCGGGGGTATCGTAATCGGAGCGCAACCTGTACCTTCTTCACTATATAAAGATATGAAAGAGCTTATTCCCTTTAAAACAGGCAATATTTATGGTATCACTGAAGGCGGTGGCGGAGGCACAATAAACTTGTATGACGAAGATGTATTAGATAGACCCGGCTCAATTGGCAAAGGTACTTTTAATGTGCAAACAAGAGTAGTTGATGAAAATGGAAAGGATGTTCCTGTAGGTGAAGTAGGTGAGCTGCTCCTGAAAGGGCCTAGAAACATGAAAGAATACTTTAAAAACCCTGAAATGACAGGTAAAACGCTTGTTGATGGCTGGCTCTACACCGGTGACCTTGTTAAAATGGATGAGGATGGCTATATTTATATTGCAGACAGAAAGAAAGATCTCATTATCAGAGGGGGAGAAAACATCTTCCCGGTTGAGATTGAGGATGTATTGCGCAGAAATTCAAAAATTGCTGATGTAGCCGTAATAGGTTATCCTCATGAAAGACTGGTGGAGATAGCCATGGCGATAATCCAGCTATACCCCGGAGAAACGATGACTGAAAAAGAAGTCGTTGATTTTTGTTCGCAGCAGGGGTTGGCCAAGTATAAATGGCCGGAGAAAATTGTCTTTGATAGTGTCTTACGCAACGTAACAGGAAAAATTAACAAACCTTTAATGCGAGAAAAATATATTGGCCCTTCACAGTCAAATGCTGGTTAATTGCAAAACCGGTTAAATTGTTTTATTGACAAATAGCGGATGATGCATCAGCGTACAATATGACTCTACCGGATTTTTCTACCCGGTAGAGTCATACAATTTTTATTATTATAAGAATAAAAATTATTTATTTTCGCTCCACTTGCCAAACTGTTCCCGCAATACCCGGTGCAGTATTTTGCCTGTACCCGTTCGCGGCATTTCTTCATCAGAGATAAAATGGATATCCTTGGGACGTTTAAAACCTGCCATCTTTCCTTTAGTAAAATCCATTATTTCTTTTTTTATTTCATCTCCAGGCTGGTAATTTTGATGTAAAATAATAACCGCGGTAACTGATTCGCCCCATTTTTCGTCAGGGACTCCGATTACCGCTACATCTTTCACTGCCGGATGTGCTCCAATAACGTTTTCTACTTCAGAAGGATAAACATTCTCGCCTCCAGTAATAATCATGTTCTTTTTTCTGTCTACCAGATAATAATAGCCATGTTCATCTTTCCTGGCCATATCGCCTGCAGTGCACCATTCTCCAAGGAATACCTCTTCGGTTTTTTCGGGGTCGTCCCAGTATCTTTGGAATGTTCCCGGGGATCTGGAATATAGTTCTCCTACCTCTCCCTGCGGCACCTCATTCCCATCCTCATCAAGGAGTTTAATCCGGTCAATACCAAAAATTTCTTTCCCTATAGAGCCAAGATGGGTTAACTGGTCTTCCGGACGCAAAAGCGTTACGAGGGCCGCTTCTGTAGATCCATAGGCCTCCCAGAGTTCTACCGATTTAAAGTAGTCCATAATGGCCAGCTTTAAGTCTTTCCTTGCCGGGGCAGAGGAGATAAGCAATTGCCGGACACTGGAAACATCATATTTTTGTTTTATTTCATCAGGCAACGCAAGGATCATAATATAATGAGTGGGCACCAGGGAGGTGAATGTGATTTTATAATCGGATATTGTTTTTAAAAGATCCTCAGGGTCAAAGCTGATCATATTATATACCATAACGGGTGCTGTGACGTAAGTATAGGCGAATGAATAATAGATGGAATTAACATGACACATCGGCATTACCAGCATGGACTTATCTGCCGGCCTTACGCCCATACTCATATTACTGAGGAAATACTGTCCGAGATAACTCTCGTGGTTTCTTACGACTCCTTTTGGTTTGCCTGTTGTCCCGGAGGTATACATAATGGTCCATGGATCATTGGCGTCAACGATCACATCTGGTTCCGCGGGTTTGCCCCGGTCAAGAAAATCATCATAATGGAGATAACCCTCAGGGGCTTTCCCTTCTCCCAGGAAAATGAAGTTATCCTGAGGTATCGATTTAAGCTTATCTCGTATGCTGTTAATATTTCCAACAAAAGGCTCTTCAACAATAATTATTTTGCTCCCAGAATGGTTGATGATATATTCAATATCAATGGGAGCCAGCCGAAACATAATAGGAACGGCTACCTGTCCGCCCTTTGCGCATCCGGCATACATTTCCATCCATTCTACACGGTTATAAGCAAGTATTGCCACCCGTTCGCCGTAACCGATACCTGCTTCCGATAATGCGTTGGACAACCGGCAAGCCCGTTCGTTCCATTCCCTAAAGGTAAAACTTTTGTATTTATCCTGGCAGCCTAATTTATCAGGATAATTTAAGGCATTCATCTTTAAGATTGTTCCAACATTCATCCATTTGCTGACAGTCATTATATCTTTCCTCCTCTTCAATAATTGGGAACCCATTAATACATAAAGACACCCCCATCATTAAAGTTTGATAGAGGCATCCATGCTGCTGTCTTACTTAATATATATTCGCAAAATTGTGAAACCGGTAATAAAAAACAATGACCCATTATACCATCCTACTTTTAATTATTAGAAGATAGCTGTATACACCTCCCCTGTAATCTATGGCAATACATTAACCCGGTAAACTGTTGCTATTACTATTTACTTCAACAAAAATTTTATATTTCCTGCCTAAAATATTCGACTTAAAAAAAAAGTTTTAAGAGTTAAAATTATCTAATTTGGGTATTATTGTTTTGAATATTAAAAATTAAGTTTAATATTTATTTTGGCAGGAAACGGCCTGCTTTTTAGAGAAGATATAATATAAAATTAAGAAATATTCTTGCAGGAGGATGTTTTTCTTATGACTTTTTCCAAAAAAATAGTAGCCATAAGCGGTTCGCCGAGATCCGGCTTTTCAAATAAAAAATCAT
The DNA here is from genome assembly GCA_050948825.1 of Dethiobacteria bacterium. Classification (GTDB taxonomy): domain Bacteria; phylum Bacillota; class Dethiobacteria; order DTU022; family UBA8154; genus DUQX01. The sequence continues at coordinate 105,490 of JBMNEO010000007.1, forward strand.
TTACTGAAAAGATCTTAAACCTATTACTAGAGGGAATTAATCCTGCAGATTTGAAAATATTCTATCCGCATAAAATGAAAATCCAGTATTGTACGGCCTGCATGTCATGCTGGTTTAAAACTCCAGGAAAATGTGCCATTGAAGATGATATGAAATTTATTAAGCCGGAAATTGAAGATGCAGATGTAATAATCCTGGCCAGTCCTGTTTATGTATACGGTTTTAGCGCTCCGGTAAAAGCAGTTTTGGATAGGTGCTTTTCCATGCTTGAGCCCTTTATAATAAACGATAAGGGGGGCCACTGCAGCCACCGCAGGTTTAAGCCCCGTGAGCAAACAGCCTTGCTTGTTTCTACCTGCGGTTTTTCCGAGAGGGATAATTTTGATCAAATCAGCAATCATTTCAGGATAATATGCAATAGTTTCGCCTGGGCTGCAGGGGGGGAGATTCTTGTGCCTGCAAGTGCTCTGGGTTTTGTGCGTGACGCTTATCTTGAAAAATATCAACTTGTTAAAAAAGCGGGAGAAGAGTTTGCCTCAAAAAGATTAATATCCTTTGAGACGATGCAGAAAATTTCCGAAGAAACAATGACACCTGCTGAATACCAGAAACTGGTCAACCCTTTTTTTAAAAAGTTAATGGACAGGAATAGCGTTGAACCGAATACATAAAATTAATTATTATTTACGTGTGAAGGATGAGCAGTTATAATAAAAAATAGTATAAAAGATTCATAAAATTAGAAGGTTACATAAATAACAAAAATCCCGTGAAGACAGTAGATCTTATCTTGCCTGCCTGTGGCTGTGATTTTGCTTTATCTGTAAAAGCATGGGGTATAGATTTTATTTTCTATCTATGATATAATATAGCCAATCAAACGGTTGGGAGGAATGTTTTATAATGTAATATAATCAATAATATGTAAGAGCAGTAAGAAAGGGGGATTTGGAAGGTAATTTAAGAATGATAAGGATATTGTCCCTGAATAAAGGATAAAGGAGGTGAGAGATCTCTGTTTCTTTTACAGAGCCTTTAAATACTCAATTTTATCTGCTTTTATCATATGGTGCTTTTACTTTACTTTAATAGTAGAATTTAATAGTAGAATATATCAATAGTTAGACAAAATGATACTTATTTGATTTGAGGGTATTTTTGTTATACTCAAAACGTTGTATTTACAGCAAAGGTTCAAGCAAGAAAAATAAACGTTAAATAAATTATAAAGTATCTGTTAATTTTTATTCCAGCTATGTTCATCTTAGGAGGTTTAGTTTAATGGCAGTTGTAAATAGCAGTTGCATGTTATGTGTTTGGGACTGTGGTATTAAAGCACATGTTGAGGATGGAAAGTTAGTTAAAACTGAAGGGTTAGCCGAGCACCCGGTTAGCAATGGTTACGTTTGCCCGAGGGGAGAAAATCTTCCAGCCTACGTATATTCCGATAGCCGCTTGCTCTATCCTTATCGCAGGAAAAATAATTCCCTGGAGAGGATTTCCTGGGACCAGGCATTTGATATTTGCGCAGAAAACCTGACCAAAGTAAAAGAAAAATACGGAGCAAAGTCACTGGCTATCTTCTGCGGTTCAGTGGGCGTTGAAAATATTGAAGTAGCCGCTTTTGCCCAGCGCTTTAAGAGCGCTTATAATACTCCCAACCTGCTTTCCGTGGAAAATATCTGCTACCGGCTGCGGATTCTTGCACGCCAGTTGACATTTGGGCGTTATGTAGGTGAGGATTATCGCAAAGCGGAGTGTATTATCCTTTGGGGTCACAACCCTGACGGTTCAAGGAAAATGTTAGGGGATCTAATTCGAGAAAAAGTGGCCAATGAAAAGTTTGAGCTTATTGTTATTGACCCCAAGAGAACCGAGCTCGCTAAACAAGGTCTTCATTTACAAATACGCCCCGGCACTGACGCAGCCCTTGCTCTGGCGATGTTGAATGTTATCATCAATGAAGATCGTTGTGATAAAGAATTTGTGGAAAACTACACCAAAGGGTTCCCCGAGCTGAAAGAACATATCCAGCAGTATACTCCTGAATGGGCGGCTGATATTACCGGTATTCCCAAAGAGGATATCAAGGTTGTGGCCAGAATTTTTGCCCAGTCCAAGGCACCCTGTATCCTGCAGGGTATTAATACGCTTGACCAGCACCGTAACGGCTTCCAGAATTCAAGGCTTTTAGCGCTGCTGCAAATAATTGTGGGCGCTATTGATAAACCCGGAACCTGGGTAACCATTCCATTTCTCCGCATGGCAGATTTACGGCTGCCTATGGAAGAAAAGCCCATCGGTGCAGATGAGTACCCAATTTTCCATTCGGTTTGGGGTCGCGTGTCTCCTTACGGAATTGCTACATTGTTCCCCAAGGCGGTGTTGGAAGGGATTCCTTATCCGATGAAAGCCAGTATCGTAACGGCAGCCAATCCTTTGGTAACTTACCCCGATTCCGGCCTCTACAGGAAAGCTTTTGAAGCTTTAGACTTCAGGGTATCCATTGATCCGTTTATCAATGAGACTGCCGAGCTGTCTGATGTATTGTTGCCTGCATGTACTTTCCTCGAAAAAGACAGCCTTGGCTATGTTTATGGGGTTGTAAATTGTGAGCCTTATGCCATGCTGCGCAAGAAGGTTATTGAGCCGGTGGGTGAGAGCAAGCCTGACTGGTGGATCTGGTCGGAACTGGCAAAGCGTATGGGCATGGGAGAATATTTCCCCTGGACATCAGATGAGGAAATCTTTGATTACCTGCTGGAGCCAAGCGGTATCAAAGACCAACTTAATAATCAGCTTGGTGTTTTCTTTGCAGATAAAGGTTATTACCAGTATAAAACAAAACCATTCCCTACGCCGAGCAAAAAGATCGAGATCTACTCAGATACATTAAAGGAGTATGGCTATGATCCTCTGCCTGGATATGTGGAGCCTGCCCAGAGCCCTGTCAGTACTCCCGAGCTTTATAAGGAATATCCCATTATTCTGATCAGTGGAGCCAGGCAAGAGGAGTATGCCCATTCTCAGCAGCGTAATATCCCGGCACTGCGCGCTTTAAACCCGGAGCCCTTGGCCGAGATGCATCCCGCTACCGCGCAGCGCTATGGACTGGTTGATGGTGAAAAGGTAAATATCTCAACAAAAGTAGGTACCGTAAAAATGCGTCTTAAGACCAATGAAAATTTAATGACAGGCGTAGTAACGGTTCCCCATGGCTGGGGTTTGGCGAACGTGAACGAAATAACAAATGTCGAAACCAGGGAGCCGATTACCGGTTACCCCGATTTTAAAGCTATTTTGGTTCGAGTAGAGCCGGCTTCTTAAATTATGTTGTTTTCCAGATTAACAAGGTAAGAATAAGGGGGGATATTATTTGTCTTATGAATATCTGAAAACTAAAAACGAGGGCGGAGTAGTGCGTATTACTTTGAACCGCCCTCCACTGAATGTTTTAACCATTGACATGATGGAAGAGATGGTAAAAGCGTTTAATTGGGCACAAGGGGAATCAGGCTCATTAGTTGTCCTGGATGCGGAAGGAAAAGCCTTTTCCGCCGGCGTGGATGTGGCCGATCATACTCCGGACAAAGTAGGACAAATGATCGATGTATTCGACAGGCTTTTTATAGCCATGTTTGAGGTAGAAAAACCAATCGTAGCTCTGGTAAATGGTGCTGCTCTGGGTGGCGGTTACGAGCTTGTTCTTGCCTGTGATCTGGTAGTAGCTTCGGAAAAGGCCAAGCTGGGCCAGCCGGAGATTAACGTCGGTGTTTTTCCGCCTGTTGCTTGCTACCTGTTACCCCATTTAGTTTCCTGGCCCAGAGCATTGGAGCTTCTGTTAAGCGGGGAGGTTTTTGATGCTGCGCGTGCTGAACGGATGGGTCTGGTGAATAAGGTTGTTCCAGCCGATGATTTTGCTAATGGGTGCGGTGAGTTCTTAAAGAAATTCCTAACACAAAGTCCTGCGGTTTTAGCACTGACCAAAAAGGCAGCGCTGGCCGGGCAGAGGAAGAGCTTTAAGGATGGGATAAAAGCTATTGATGATATCTACCTGAATGAACTGATGAAAACGGAAGATGCTGTGGAAGGATTAAATGCCTTTACGGAAAAACGCAATCCTGTATGGAAAGGTAAATAGTAACCCAATTATTTACAGAAAATAAGGAGGTTAATCACATGGCTGTACCGGAAAAAATTCAAACCTGGCAAATGGTCGAACCCGGCAAGCTGGAGAAAACCAGTATTGATGTCCCGGAGCTGCAACCTGGGGAGGTTCTGGTAGAAGTAGCGGGATGCGGGGTATGTCATACAGATGTCGGTTATTTCTATGATGGGGTGCCTACGGTAAGTAAACCGCCGCTTACCTTGGGTCATGAAATAAGCGGGCGTATAGTAGCCGGTGACGAAAAATTAATTGGTAAAGAGGTAATCATCCCGGCGGTAATGCCTTGCAATAATTGCGAAATCTGTGCATCAGGACGGGGTAACCGCTGTTTGAAACAGAAAATGCCCGGCAACAGCATGGGCATGTACGGTGGTTTTGCCACTCATATTCCTGTACCTTCTGCGGACCTTTGTTTTATTGAAGATCGTAAGGGGATGCCCCTGGAGAGTTTTGCGGTTGTCGCTGATGCCATAACATCACCCTATCAAGCTGCCAAGCGCGGTGATATTAAAGAAGGGGATCATGTTGTGGTTATTGGTGCCACCGGCGGCATTGGAGTCTATATGACGCAGATTGCCGCTGCCATGGGAGCAAAAGAAGTAATAGCCATCGCCAGGAATAAGGAGAAGTTAGAGCGTTCATTAGATTATGGTGCTACTTATGCGCTCAGTACCCTTGATAAAAGCACAAAAGATATCAGAGATGAATACAGAGCTTACTGTAAAGAAAAGAAACTGCCGGGTTACGGGTGGAAAATATTTGAATGCACCGGTTCTCCGGCAGGGCAGGAGATTGGACTTGAGTTGCTGTCATTTGTTGGAAAGATGGTTGTAGTTGGTTACGGCATGAAAAAGGTGGAATATATGTTATCCCGGCTGATGGCCTTTGATGCAGAAATTATAGGAACCTGGGGCTGCCTGCCCAAGTATTATAATGACGTTTTAAAAATGGTTCTTGAGGGAAAAATACAGGTCGAACCCTTTATTGAGTTTCGCCCGATGAGTCAAATTGAAAATGCCTTTAAAGATTCTCACTCCGGTAAGCTAATGAAGCGGGTAGTATTAATTCCGGATTTCTAGAGTATTTTTTAAGGCAAGATTTCCAGTAATAATATGCCGCATACCGCAAAAATATGCCGGTCGATTAATCGGCCGGCATATTTTAAAAGAGAATTGCCATTCAATTTTAAAAGGATTTTCGATTCTTTCTATTGCCGTTATTATAGGAGCAGGACCTTTGAATTAGATAGCGAGGAGATGATATGAAGGCATGGATAAATACTGGAACCCTGTTTTGGAGACGCTTTCAAGGGATGAACTAAGAGATTTTCAATTTAAGAAATTCAAGCGGGTAGTAAAATGGGGTTATGAAAACTCCAGGTTATACCGTAGTCTTTACGATGCAGCCGGCTTCGAACCGGAAGATTTAAAAACATGGGAGGATATAATTAAGGTTCCAACGTTACAAAAAGAGGATTATCGTACAGCCCAGGCGAAAGAACCTTACCCTTATGGAGATAGCCTTTGTGTTCCATTGGAAAAGGTTACGGAATACCACCAGACCAGCGGTACCACCGGTCAACCTGTATACCAGCCTGATACCTGGCAGGATTGGGATTGGTGGAGTGAATGTTGGTCATATATTCTCTGGGCCCAGGGTTTTAGAAATACGGACCGTGTCTTTATTCCCTTTGGCTATAATGTATTTGTGGCTTATTGGGCAGGCCATTATGCATGTGAAAAAATTGGATGTGAGGTTGTTCCCGGAGGCATACTCAACACCGAAGAAAGGCTTCTTAAAATCAAGGAGTTGAAAGCTACGGCCTTAATGGCTACCCCTACTTATGTCTTAAGCATGGCTGAAGCCTGTCGTAACAAGCTAAAAATTGATCCCGCCGATTTGGGAATTAAGAGGATTCTATGCGCCGGAGAACCCGGAGCGAGCGTACCGGCTACTAAAAAGCGCATGGAAGAAGCATGGAGCGCAAAGGTATATGATCATGTGGGGGCTACGGAAATTGGCGGTTGGGCTTACGAATGCTTATCGCAGCCGGGTGGTATTCATGCAAATGAAGCCTTTTTTCTGGTGGAGCTGGTCGATATCGAAAGCGGCAAACCAATTGAGGAACCCAATAAGCCCGGTAAAATTATTATTACCGCATTTGATCGTGAAGCTCAGCCCTGTATAAGATTTGATTCCAAAGATGTGAGTATGTGGGGGGAACCCTGTGCCTGTGGACGTACTTTCAGGGTATTGAAAGGCGGTATACACGGACGTGTGGATCATATTACCAAAGTTAAAGGAGTATTATTCAGCCCTGTATCTGTGGAAGAAGTGGTTCGGGGCATGCCTGAGCTGGGAGATGAGTATGAGCTGATCGTAAGTAAAAAAGGCGATACCGATGTTATAACCCTTAAAGTTGAGCTGTTGCCGGGGGCTGAAACCCTTCAGGAATTGGTACAGCAGGAGCTGGTGAGGCAGCTCAGGTTAAAGACCAATCTGGCATACAAAATAGAATATCATGGTTTTGGTACCCTGCCACGTTATGAAGTCAAGGCAAAACGATTCAAAGACCTGAGAAAAAAGTGAAATATTTAATTCCAGGCCGAATTTACTAGAAATAATTATTTTAATCAGCAGGTTTATCTAATATTATTGTTGAATAATAATAACCAGTTAAATGTAGCCGGTAGTTTTTTTATTTTCCCCTTATAGCCGGTCGATTGTTTTGACCGGCCGTACTATGCATGAGACCCCTCCTAAGGCAACGGGGGTTTTTGGTGAAAGGAGTAAAAAAGTGGGTATCAAAATAAAATTTATGTCATACCTGAAAGAAATTACAGGAACAAGTCTGGTAGAGCTTCAGCCTTCGTTTGATACTCTCGAAAAAGTGATGCATGAATTATTGAGATTATACCCACAGCTTAAAAATGAAATGTTTGACGAAGATGGGACAATGGATTTTATATACCAATTAATTTTAAACAATAAACGCTTGTCCTGGCCGGAAAATAAAAATCTTAAAATTAATAATGGCGATCAACTGATGATAATGGTCTTTATGGCCGGGGGGTAAAAAATGTCTGATTGTCTTACACGAAAGCTTTGCTGCTTTTCCTGTGTAAGGCTTCATGATTTATAAGAAGGTTGATTAGATATGGAAAACATGCTTCAATTTTATAAAAATGATAATTTTTCAAACCATGTTGGTGCTGAGTTATTAGGGGTTTCTGAAGGGAAGGCCAAAGCAAAAATGGATATTAAAAAACACCATTTAAATAGCTTTGGCATTGTTCATGGCGGGGCGATTTTTGCTCTTGCAGATCTGGTTTTTGCGCTCGCATCAAATTCACATGGCAATATTTCAGTAGCAATAAATGTTAGTATATCGTTTTTAAAAGCTGCCACCGGCGGAACCCTGTATGCCGAGGGGCAGGAGGTTTCAATAAATCCTAAGCTTGCCAGTTATGCGATAAACATCACTGATGAAAAAAATGAACTGATCGCGATTTTTCAGGGAATGGTTTACAGGAAAAAAGAGAAAATATCATAATATTAAGCCTATTTATTTTGTATAAGAAGGAATTCCTTCCAGAAAAAAGAATTTATCAAATCGTTATTATTATAGTGGATGCTAAGGAGGAATAATCATGGCGCAGATTGTTTTGGTAACAGATTCGACAGCTTATATAACCCAAGAAAGAATTGAGAAGTACGGGATCAAAGTAGTGCCCCTTTATGTAAATTTCCCCGATGAGGTTCTTGAAGACGGATCTATTGATAATGCTCTTTTCTTTAAAAAGATGAGGGGCTCTTCAAAATTGCCTTTTACTTCGCAGCCTTCCCCGGGGGATTTTATGAAGGTCTATGAAAAGTTGTTAAAAGAAGGAAAAGAAATAATAAGTATTCATATTTCCTCGGGTATCAGCGGTACGGTCGAAAGCGCAAATTCTGCTGCCAGAATGGTAGATCCAGCACGTATCTCTGTAGTGGATTCCCAATTTACTTCTGCCGGATTAGCTATGATGGTATTATATGCGGCGAGAGCTGTTGAGGAGGGGAAAACGCGGGAAGAAATTGTTGCGGCACTGGAAAAATTAAAGAGTAAAATTCATATCCTCTTTGTTCCGGACACGCTGGAATATTTAAGGAAAGGCGGCCGTATCGGCGGCGCTCAGGCTCTGCTGGGAACATTATTAAATATTAAACCGGTGTTGTATTTCAATGAGGGAAGAATTGATGTATTCGATAAGGTGCGGACGATGAAAAAAGCTTTACGAAGAATAGTTGATGAATTACCTTATAATACTGAAGGGTTGCAGGTGGGTATTTTAATTGCCGAGACCTCTCCGGTACACCTTCAAATGATGGAGGAGCTTTTAGCAGAGCGTTTGCCGGGTATGACAGTAGAAAAATACGAATTAAGCCCCGTAATAAGTACTCACGTAGGTCCAGGTGTGCTTGGACTGACATTTATGCAGCATTAAATAACAACAAAAAATGTGGAGTGTACACGCCATGACAAAAATCAGACAAGGGAATGTATTTCTTGATGGCAATGATTTGCGCCATATGATCCTCGAAGCACGCAATTACTTTGAATTATACAAAGAATCTATTAATGAGTTGAACGTCTATCCTGTTCCGGATGGAGATACCGGTACAAATATGTGTTTGACGATGGCGGCTGCCGCGAAAGAGCTTCAAGGGGTATCCTCTGATTCAATCGGTGAGATTGCCGGTATTACTGCCCGTAGCTCGCTTATGGGAGCTAGAGGAAATTCAGGGGTAATACTATCTCAACTCTTCAGGGGCATTGCCCGGGGACTTGCCGGTAAAGACGAGGCCAGCCTTGCCGACTTGGGAAAAGCTTTTCAATATGGTATTGTCTATGCTTATAATGCTGTTAATAAACCGGTGGAAGGAACGATTTTAACGGTAGCCAGGGAAATTGCCAAAGGCAGCCGGGAGGCGATTCAAACACCGTTGGATTTTACAGGATTGCTGCGCATTGCTATTGATAGCGGGCGAAAAGCGCTAGACCAGACGCCTGAGCTTCTCCCTGCGCTAAAGGAAGCGGGGGTGGTTGATGCCGGGGGGCTTGGTTTGATCGTTTTTCTTGAAGGGTGCCTTCATAGTACTTTGAAACGCACTGCAGAAAAGGAGGGCGCATCTTACTTTTTTGAAGATAAAACTATACCGGTTTTAGAGATAGCCGATACAATAGAAGATGGAGATGAAATTGATCGTAATTTGGAGGAATTTAATCCAAATTATCCTTACTGCACTGAATTGCTCATTAAAGGAGAAAACATTTCTTCGCAGGAAGTACGCAAATGTCTTGAGATATGTGGTGATTCTCTTATTGTTGCCGGTGGGGGCGAGTTGGTAAAGGTGCATATTCATACCGGCCACCCCGGATACATTTTGGAAAAATGTCTTGAACTGGGCGGTAGTATTCACGACATTAAAATTGAAAATATGATCGACCAATATAAAGAAACCCGCTGGAGCTTCGCTAAGAAAGAAAGCCTCAAAAAAGCACCTGCCGGTTATGCTTTAAAAAAGGGGTTAGAGCCGGACCAAAAAGCTGCAATTGGTGTGGTAACGGTATCTTCTGGTGAAGGGCTCACGGCTATTTTTAACAGCCTCGGGACAGATACAATTATCTCCGGAGGCCAAAGTATGAATCCTTCGGTGAAGGAAATTGTAGATGCTATTATGAATGTGCCTAACGAAAAGATTATTGTCCTTCCCAATAACAGTAATATAAGGCTGTCTGCTCAGCAGGCGGCTGATTTGGTAGACAAGGAAGTCATGGTTGTCGATACAAGGAGTTTGCCCCAGGGTATTGCAGCTTTACTTGCTCTGGATAAGAAAAAAACACTTGCAGAAAATTATCGCCAGATGTGTGATCGGGCGCTCCAGGTAAAAACCGGAGAAATAACTTTTGCCACCCGTAATGCAACAGTCAATAATATAAGCGTAAACAAAGGGGATATAATCGGCATTAGCAATGGCAATCTCCTGGTTAGCAGAGGCACAATAAATGGGACGCTAACTGAACTGATCAAATTAATTTTGACCGAGAAGGATGAAGTCCTTACCCTTTTTTATGGCCGGGATGTAACCGGTAGAGAGGCCAGGGAAATAGCGGAAAGTCTTAGTGAAGAGCATCCTTATCTTGAGGTAGAGTTGCACTACGGCGGTCAGCCTCTTTATTATTACTTGCTTTCAATAGAATAGTACAGTAAAACTTTAAAGGTATAAAGATGAAAAATTAAGGATGGGGAGCTTATAAAAAGGATATCCTGGGGGGCTTTTTAGACGTGTTAAAAAGTTTAAAAGCCTCATCATAACTTAACGTTTATTTGCAGGGATGGGCAAAAAATATTCTATTGTTAGAATTATTAATTGACGAATTGTATGAAATGTGGGATAATTTTAAACAGGGAGGAATCAAACAGGCAATCTAAAACAAATGCGGGCTAAATTTTTGCAATATAAACAATGTTGTCAGTTAACAGCGTATTCTGACTGACATATGTTTCCTCCATATTCTCTCTACGAAGTTTTGTTATTGCCGGTTTAAAAAAGGCAGGCAAAGGATAGGGAGATTTTCTTTAAAAAGAAAGGGGGCAGATAGCCTTGTATTAGTTTGCCATTTGTCAAAATCTGTGAATTTTAAGTACCGGTAAATACAATAACATGGAGGTCGACTCTTAATATGAAAAAGTATTGCTGGTTATTAGCACTCGTTCTAATGCTAACTTTATTAATAGGTTGCTCCTCAGGGGAACGTCCTGCTACTCCCGAGCCTGAAAAAGGATCAGAATCGGAAGCAGAAGGCGTTAGCCAGGAGAAGATTACTTTAAGATTTGCAAATTATTTTGCTGGAGAAAGTGGCCCGGGAATGATTGGTCAGGAATTTGCGGACGATGTCAAGGAGTTAACAGGGGGCGCAGTGGAAATAGAGTATTATCCGGGTGGCATGCTGCTTGCCGCTGATAAAATGTATGACGGTGTGATGGAAGGTATTGCGGACATTGGTTTTTCAAACCTCGGATATACCTTTGGCAGGTTTCCGGTAACCGAAGTGCTCGATCTCCCTCTGGGATTCCCCAATGCCTGGGTTTCGAACCATGTAGCTGCAGAATTTTATAAAGAGTTTATACCTGATGAATGGAAAGATACTCATGTTCTTACCCTGCATACTTCTCCGGCAAATAATATCCTTACCGTATCGAAACCAGTAACTAAACCGGAAGAGTTGAAAGGGCTCATCTTAAGAGGTACCGGTTACATAGGCAAACTTGTAGAAGCCCTGGGCGGAACGCCAAGGCCGGTTGCCATGCCGGATGCTTATGACAACCTGGCTAAAGGGGTTATAGACGGGCTGCTTATTCCCTATGAGACGACGAAAACTTTCCGTTACGGAGAAGTTACCAATTATGTTACGGAAGTGTGGCCATTGGGTCAGGTGTACACTTTTTACATCGTAATGAATAAAAACACCTGGAACCAGCTGACGCCGGATACTCAGGAGCTTATTACCCGGTATATTGAGGATGAATATCTGGAAAAGCTGGCCCAGATGTGGAATAGGATTGATATCGAAGGGAAGGAATATGCCATTGAATCTGGCTATGAAATCTTGGAAATCCCTCCGGAGGAGTTAGGGAGCTGGAAGGAACTTGCTGGCAATGTGGTAAACGATTTTACTGAAAGCCTGGTGGCAGCAGGTCATTCTGAAGAGGAAGTTGAAGGCTGGCTTTCTTTTATCAAGGAGCGTATTGAGTACTGGTCGGAAAAGCAGAAAGAGTTTGGGATTAAGTCTTCTACCGGTTCAGCGGAAGTTCTCTATCAGTTTGATTAGTCATGGGGAATTCTGAATGACTATTGTTTTTACTGGTAGCTGCCGGTTGATTCTTAAAGTGACAGGCTAAAGGAAAAGCCGGCGGCTTTCCTTATTTATATCTGCCAAGGCTTCTTTCGATAAAGTATCGGTAACTACTCAGCCTAAAAAATAATTAATAATCTCAGGCAAAACTGAAAAAAGAAGGCCAGTTATCTTTTATTTATTGCAGAAAAAGGAGGTTGCTCAATTGAAATTTAGGCTGCTGGCTGAAAACCTGGCAAAACTGTTGGAATACGTTGGGATTATCGGTTTGCTCTTCATGCTGCTGGTGACTGCCATCGATGTAATTGGCGCTAAAGTATTTTTGAATCCCCTGCGGGGCGGAATGGAATTAGTTGGTTTTGGGCAAATAGTAGCGATTTCCTGTACTATGGCTATAGGCCTGTTTTACAGCCGGCATATCAGCATTGAGCTTTTAGTTTACCGGTTGTCAGGAAGAGTGCAGAAGCATATCAATCTGGTTATATCTGTTCTGGGGGTTATACTTTTTATTTTACTTACCTATTATAGCTGTGCTTACGGATTATCGCTAAAAAAGGCTGGAGAGATCAGTTCTTCGGCAAATATACCTTTTTACCCCTTTGCATTTATTATTGCTATGGGCGCTGCTGCAGCATCTATGTACTATATAAATGATATTTTGCACTATTTTACAGGAAGGAGTTCCAAGAATGAGTCCAATTGAATGCGGAATTGCTGGGGTTATTTTGCTTATATTTCTCTTTTTTTTAAAAATGCCAATTGCTTTTGCTATGGCATTTGCAGGGATGATCGGGTTTGGTTACATAGTGTCCTGGTCTACCGGAGTTAGCATAGTTGTACGGGATTTTTTTAGTCAGTTTTATTCCTATTCGCTAAGTGCGATTACCATGTTCGTCCTCATGGGATCTTTTGCCTTCATAGCCGGTATTGGCGACAGGCTTTATCAAGCAGCTTATAAACTTGTTGGAGATTTTCGTGGTGGACTGGGGATAGCAACAATCGTAGGATGCGCCGGTTTTGCTGCTATCTGCGGTTCAACCTCGGCTACGGCGGCTACCATGGGAAGGATTGTTTTGCCGGAAATGAAAAGATATGGCTACGACGATACCCTGGCTACCGGTACCGTGGCATCCGGCGGAACGCTTGGCATTCTAATTCCCCCCAGTACTGTAGCCATTGTCTATGGCTATTTGACAGAGCAGTCAATAGGAAAGCTCTTTGTAGCCGGTATTATACCTGGGCTGATACTGGCTTTCCTTTTTTCTTTTACTGTATATTTAATTTGTCGCGTTAACCCGGAGATGGGGCCTCCGGGGGAGCACATTTGTTGGCGGGAAAAAATTAAGGGTGCAATTCAGGCTTTTGAAGCAGTTGCCCTTTTTCTTCTAGTGATCGGGGGGTTGTTTATGGGATGGTTCAGCCCTGTAGAAGCGGGTGGCATCGGTGCCGCAGGTGCGCTGGTGATCGGGCTGTTAAGGCGCCAGATCAGATGGAAAAAATTTGTCGAATTTACACAGGACGGATTGCGAACAGCCTGTATGATAATCTGCCTCATTGCCGGAGCGACTATCTTCGGGCATTTTATGGCTGTTACGACTATACCCTTTATTATTGCTGACTGGGTGGAAGGGCTTCCCCTGCATCCCAATGCTATTATGGCAGTAATAGTACTGATCTTCCTGATTGGTGGTTGTTTCCTGGATGTCATGCCCCTGATAACCCTCCTTGTCCCTGTTATCTATCCGGTAGTATTGCGCATGGGATTTGATCCGATTTGGTTTGGGGTGATTATTGTTTTGATGGGCACTCTGGGGGTCCTTACTCCCCCGGTAGGGGTAAATTGTTTTGTAATTAAATCAATTGCTCCGGAAGTACCGTTGGAAACAATTTTTAAAGGAATATTACCTTTCCTGATATCAATTTTAATTACCTCGGCTTTAGTAATCGCGTTTCCGCAGCTCACGCTAATATTTTCTCAGTTTGCCAAGTATTGAATAATTAAACCTTTTCTTATAATAAAAATTTGTTTATAGTTCGGTGCTCTTATATCTTTGCTTTCCTATCATACGGATGATATGGCAAATAGTGTTTTTTGGATAAATTCAGGTTATTTCTGTAAAAATTCCATATTAAGGAGCCGGAAAATAATAAACCGGTTTTTTTATGCCAGGGGCTCGGTGCGGACGCCAGCGGCTTTGAAGCCTCTGGCTTTTTGCTTTACTCCCTGAATTCCGGAGGTTATGAAACGGCAGAAAAAAAGAATCCTGAATATTACCTTTTTACCCGATTGCCGATTGGTTCAATAAATAATTATTATTTGTAATGCATGGTATATTCTTGACAATAATTAATGCTTGTGATAATAATTTTATTAAGGTTGAGTAAAATTTTTTTTTATGATTTATTGACTAAAATCCCAACAATTTTTATAAATTAACTAATATTTATAAGGATACAGTGTTGTAATAAAGCCATAACATCGGATAGGAGATATTTGATTATAAAATTACCAAAGGAGGTTGTTTAATGGAAGTTGCTAAAGTTGGTGTTATGGGAGCCGGGGCAATGGGAAGCGGTATAGCACAGCTAGCTGCACAGGCCGGGTATCAGGTAATACTGAATGATTTAGAAATGCCATTTGTAGAAAAGGGCATTGGACGTATGGATGATTTTCTTGGTAAGAGCGTAAAAAAAGGCAAAATTACTGAAGAGCAAAAACAACAGATACTTGGACGTATCAGCAAAAGTACAGATATTTCTGATTTTAGCGATGTTGATCTGGCCATTGAGGTAATTGTAGAGGATTTGGAGCTGAAGAAAAAAGCTTTTGCACAGCTGGATAGCATTTGCAAGCCCGAGGCCTACCTGGCTTCGAATACCTCATCAATGCCTGTTACTGTCCTGGGCAACGCTACTAAAAGGCCTGAACGCGTTGTCGGAATGCATTTTTTTAATCCGGCACCGATTATGAAACTCGTGGAGGTTATCAGAGGTTATTACACGAGTGACGAAACCGTTAAGGTTGCCACCCAGGTAGCACAAAAAATGGGTAAGACACCGGTGGAAGTGAAAAAAGATTCCCCTGGATTTATAGTCAATAGGCTTATGATGGCCCAGTACATCGAAGCGGTACGTCTCCTGGAAGAAGGCGTGGCTACTATAGAGGATATTGATAAAGCTGTAAAACTGGGGCTCAATCACCCCATGGGGGCCTTTGAGCTGCAGGATTTTGGTGGGCTTGATATAGGATATTTCGTAGCGGAGTATTTCTACGAAGAGTTTAAGGATATGCGCTGGAATCCGCCCCAGGCCCTGAAGGCCCTTATCAGGTCGGGTAGATTGGGCAGAAAGACAGGTGCCGGCTGGTACGATTATTAACAATAAATAATGTATTCCAGTAGAGTCCGCGTGGAAGGGATTAATGCTTTGCTTGAAAAACACAAGCCTAATTTTAACGGAAAACAAAAAACATACCAGGTAAGAACTTTAATATAATAAGCATATTTTGAAACGGGGAGCGATTATTATGACAGAGTTTGGAACTATTAATGAAGTTTTTCAAGACACAGTGAGCAGGTTTCCTGATAAAACGGCTTTAATATTTAATGATCAAAAATATACTTTTTCTGAGTTACATAAGATGGTAGAACAGGTTGCAGCTTATCTTTACAGCAGTGGGATAAGCAAGCAGGACAGGGTAATTATTTATCTTCCCCATCTGGCTCAGTGGGTAGTAATCTGGCTTGGCTTACAAAGAATCGGTGCTGCGGCAGTTCCTGTAACACATTTTTATGGCCATGAAGAACTTGTCTATATCGGTACTGATAGCGAAGTTGAAACTATTTTCTGCAATGACAAAAATGTTAATCAGGTGATTACTGCTGCAGAAAAAAGACCCTTTAAAAGAATAATTGTCGTTGGCGATAAGGCTGCTGATCTTCCGGTTGTGGAAGGTGTCGATATTCTTAGCTTTGACAGCATTATGCAACAAAAGGTATCTCCCTTGCCGGCAATTAACATTGACAAAAAGGATCTTGCAGAAATTCTTTACACGGGTGGCACTACCGGTACCCCTAAAGGAGTGCCTATTTCAAACATCAATTTTTTAGAGGCTATAGGGGTTAAAAGAAATGAAATCGAGCCTTTAGTGCCAAAAGGAAGTGGAGTTGCAGTGCAGGGTGCTCCTCTTAACCATATTATGGGTCAAGAGCTGGGGCTTTGTTCGCTTCTTTCAGGCGATACGCTAGTGCTGTTGCCCAGGATGGATCTAGATGTTTTATTTTCTCAAATTGAAAAATACAAGGCATCGGTTTTATTTGGCACCCCGACATTTTGCAGGATGATTTTGGAACATGATAAGCTGGATAATTATAATTTAAATTCCCTTCTCTATGTTTTTACAGCCGGGGAGGCGCTTCCTCCTGAAGTTGCCAAAAGATGGTTTGACAGGTTTAAAAAACCTATTTACCACGGGCTGGGGACTACGGAAACATGTGGAGGTGTCGCCGGTACGAATGCAGGAGAACCATTCCCTGAGGGTACAGTTGGTAAAGTAGTTCCTACCAAGAAAGTAAAACTGGTTAATCCGGAAACACTTGAGCCTGTTGCGGTAAATGAACCGGGGGAATTGCTTGTCCATTCGGAAAATATGGTCACCGGTTACTGGAAAAAACCCGAAGAAACTGCCAGGCATTTTATTCATTTAGATGGCAAAATGTGGTACAGAACAGGGGATATAGTGCGTATGGACGAAGAAGGGTGGATCTTCTTTGTTGATCGTTCCGTAGATATGATTAAACATAAGGGATACAGGGTAGCCGCCACCAAAGTTGAAGCTGTACTTTATAAACATGATGCAGTTTTCGAGTGTTGTGTCGTGGGAGTTCCGGATGAAAAAGTCGGTGAAAAAATCAAGGCTTTTATTGTTACCAAAGAAGGAATGAAAAACGTAACAGCAGAAGAGTTAATCGAATGGTGCAGTGGGAGATTGTCTTCCTACGAAGTTCCTAATTCCGTGGAATTTACAGATGCCCTGCCAAAGTCTGCTGTTGGCAAGATACTTAGAAGAAAACTAAGAGACCAGGAACGTCAAAAGCAGGGACAATAAGCATTGTCATCGTAGGATTCAAGGAGCATAGGTCTTCTCTAATCTTTGGTGCATTATTTTCGAGGTAGAGGCTATGCTCCTTTTTACTTTTTGATAGCAGGGAGCGTTGAGCATGGATCCAAAAAACAAGGATGAAGAAAGATACACCCTGATTGAAGCAATGCTTAAATTAGCACCTTACATTCAACAACTGGTGCCTTTTGATTGTTCAATTGCCGTGACTGACAGGGAAAAGTTTCTTATTGACCGTATGGCAAAAGATTTTGAACTGGAATGTAACGAAGGAAAACCGATCCCCAAAAGGAGCGGCATTAGCAAAGCCATTCAATCGGGTAAGGTCCAGCATACTATTTTGCCAAAGGAAGTATATGGTATCCCCTTCAAGTCAGTAACCGTTCCTGTAACTGATGAGAAAGGTAATATTGTGGGTGTCTTTGCTATTGGTTTGAGCATGAAGACTGAGGAAACGCTAAAAGAAGCAGCTCACTCTTTTGCTTCAACCAATGAGGAGGTTATTGCCTCTACCGAGGAGCTTTCTGCAGCGGCACAAGAACTTGTTTCCGAGATGGAAAAACTAAATTTCTTGCGTGAAGAAGTCGAAAAGCAGGTCAGTATGACGGAGAAGCTGCTGATTTTTATTAAAAAAATAGCGGCAGATTCTAATTTATTGGGACTAAACGCTGCCATTGAAGCTGCCAGGGTGGGCCATGAAGGGCGTGGTTTTGCAGTAGTCGCCAATGAAATTCGTAAGATGGCTGAAAGCAGTGCAAAATCAGTAGAAGAAATCACTGAAATAATAGAGGCAATTAAACGGGAAGTATCGAAAATGAGTGAAGAAATACCAAAAATATTACAGATATCCCAGCATCAGGCCGCGGCCAGCCAGGAAATTACTGCTTCAATCCAGGGATTAACCGGTTATGTTGAGGATATTGAAAAGATAGCTGAAAAACTTTGATTTCTTTATTATAATAAGAATGTTGGCCTTTGTTTAATTGAATCCGGTTTTTTAAAATATTGACAAATGGGGGAATATAAATTAGTATTTAATCAAACGGTTGGTATTTAAAACAGAAAGGAGTATCAAGATGAAAGTAAAAGGAACAGATTTTTATTGGAACCCTATTTTGGAAACATTACCGCGTGAGAAATTAAAAGCTCTTCAATTAAAAAAGTTTAAACGTATTCTTAAATGGGGTTATGATAATTCGAAGTTATACCGCCGCATTTATGATGAAGCCGGATTCCATCCAGAGGATGTCAAAACATGGGAAGACATTTCCAAAGTGCCCACGATTCAAAAAAACGATTATCTTGATGCTCAAGCCAAAGAACCGTGGCCGTATGGTGACAGCCTTTGTGTCCCTTTAGAGAAAGTGACGGAATATCACCAAACCAGCGGTACTACGGGTCAGCCGGTGTATCAGCCGGATACCTGGCAGGACTGGGAATTACTGAATGAAATGTGGGCTTATATTATTTATGCTCAGGGTTTCAGGAATACAGACAGGGTTTTCATTCCTTTTGGTTATAATGTTTTTATCGCTTACTGGCAGGGGCATTATGCCTGTGAAAAGGTTGGCTGTGAAGTAGTTCCTGGAGGTATCCTTAATACTGAGGAAAGATTACTTAAAATCAAAGAATTAAAGGCTACCGCTTTAATGGCAACACCTACTTATGTTTTAACTATGGCTGATGCCTGTCGGACTAAGCTTCAAATAGATCCGCGCGATTTGGGGATAAAGAGAATACTTTGTGCAGGTGAGCCGGGGGCCAATGTGCCGACAACAAAGGCGCGCATGGAAGAGGCCTGGAATGCCAAAGTATATGATCATGTCGGCGGTACCGAGTGCGGTGGTTGGTCCTATGAGTGCATTTATCAGCCCGGAGGGGTTCATGTAAACGAAGCTCTTTGTTTGGTAGAGCTGGTGGATATTGAAACCGGGGAACCCATTGAAGAGCCCAATAAACCGGGTAAATTAATCATGACGCTTTTCGATCGTTTGGCACAGCCAACCATCAGGTTTGATTCCAAAGATGTTAGTATGTGGGGAGAGGAATGCGAGTGCGGGCGGACCTTCAGATTATTAAAAGGCGGCTTGCACGGTCGTGTTGATCACATAACTAAAGTAAAGGGAGTATTGTTTAGCCCGGTGTCTGTGGAAGAAGTAGTACGCGGTATGCCTGAGCTGGGAGATGAATATGAACTGATTGTAAGCAAAAAGGGTGATGCCGATCTGCTTACGCTTAAAGTAGAACTGGCACCGGGTACCGGCGCTACACCGGAAATGGTTCAACCTGAGTTGGTGCGGCAGCTTCGTTTAAAAACCAATCTGGCCTATATAATAGAGTTTCATGAATATGGTAGTCTGCCGCGTTATGAGGTGAAAGCAAAGCGTTTTAAGGATTTAAGAAAAAAATAAAGGTAGTGTTTGGTGATCTAAATGTGGTGAAAGTATTATTCATTTTTTATAAAAGGGGGATGTTCCTGTGATAACCGCTGAAGTAAATTTAAAGGAAATGGCTGGACTTATTGCAGATATTAGGAAAAAAGTAGAACGATTAATGGAGATATCAGGTGGCATGCAGTGTGTTGATAGAAACTGCGATCGAATTCTGGCAAGCGTTAAAATGTTGGAGTTAAATATATCCGATGTAGTTGAATTTTTTGATTAAACGAGGAAGAACTGGAAATTTTAAGATAAGGCAACTGTCTATAGTGATAAAAGGACAGTTGCCTTTCTTTTTTAATTTTCAATAGAATAAATCAGGATGTATGACCAAAATAATTTTGACAAATATTGTTTGTGATGATAAAATTAAAACAAACGATAGGTAAAAAATATAGGGATCGAAGGGGCGGGCAGTGCAGATGAATCTAAGAAAAGATACGGTAAGTACCGACGAAATCGGTAAAAATAAACGAGATGAAATTTTATATGAAGCCGGCAAGCTGTTCAGGAGAAAAGGGTTTAATGGTACTTCTATGCAGGATATTGCTTCTGAAGTCGGAATTTTAAAAGGGAGTATTTATTATTACTTTAATAGTAAGGATGAGATATTTCGTGAAGTGCTCAACAAAGGGATTAGCCCTGTCTTAAAAAAAGCAGAGTTAATTAAGAGCAAAAATTTACCACCAGCAGAAAAATTGCGGGAATTGATTAAGGATCATATTAATTATATCATGGATAATAATTATTCCCTAGTTCTTTTCTTCCAGGAAAAAGAAAATATTTCAGCCAGTCAGACCAAACATTATGTGGAAAGTAGAAATAAATATGAAAAAATATTTAAAGATGTCCTGAGCGATGGTATAAAGCTGGGTGTTTTTCCTCCGGTAAATGTATCACTTACTGTATTTGCTATTCTGGGGATGTGTAACTGGATTATTCAGTGGTATAATCCCAGCGGCCCAAGCAGCCACGATGAGATTATCGAGCATATGGTTTATTTAATATGTGATTTGATGCTAAATGTTAATTAATCTTAGAAAAGCGTTTTTCTGTTATTTGCTAGCCTTTATTAAAGATTTTATGAACAGCCTTTTTCAGGCTGTTTTTCCTAATATACATTGTTAGGAAAACTGTTCCCATATTTTTTGCTGTCTAAAAAGTTGTTTTTAAAATAATATGTATCACGGAAGGATTTCGAAGTTCTAGTGGTGAATTTAATTAACTGGTAGAAAATGTAGTAACGTTATAGTATCCCCTGCAGTGAAGAATATAATTTGATAAGATATTTTTTGCGTATGTTTAATGTCATGTGAGGGGTAAACTTTATAATACAGGCAGCATAACAGTGACAGTATAAAGATGGCAAATACTACCGAACATATATGGGGGAAATAAAGATGACTTTACCTGTTTATAAAAGAGTTATTCTTAAATTAAGCGGGGAAGCTCTTAGTGGAGAAAAGGGGTATGGTATAGATTTCAATGTCTTGAAAAATATTTCGGAACAGATTAAAGAGGTAAAAAAGTACAAAGTAGAAATAGCGGTAGTGGTTGGCGGAGGGAATATCTGGAGGGGTGCCGGTGCCTCAGAGCGGGGAATGGATCGGGCAACGGCAGATTATATGGGCATGCTTGCCACAGTGATAAATGCACTGGCATTACAGGATGCTCTGGAAAGGATAAATGTTGATACCAGGGTGCAATCAGCCATAGAAATGCAGCAAGTAGCCGAGCCTTATATTCGCAGGAGGGCAATAAGGCATTTGGAAAAGGGAAGGGTTGTGATATTTGCTGCAGGGACGGGTAATCCTTATTTTTCAACCGATACAACGGCTGCATTGAGGGCGGCGGAAATTGAAGCAGAGGTAATATTACTGGCAAAAGGAAAAGTTGATGCCATCTATAATATGGATCCTCTTACCAACCCTGATGCCCAAAAATTTACCGAATTAAGCTATATTGAAGTAATAAACCGCGGCCTTGGTGTGATGGATTCTACCGCTGCCTCTTTATGCATGGATAACAAAATAACTCTGGTGGTATTTGGGTTAAATAAATCTGAGAATATTAAAAGGGTAATAATGGGAGAAAAAATGGGAACCATTGTAAGGGGGGAAATCAGGTAATGGAGGAAATTATAAAAAAAACAGAAGATAAAATGGAAAAGAGTATTGAGGTTTTTAAAAAGGAGCTCACTACTTTAAGAGCAGGCCGAGCCGTACCTTCTTTGCTGGATAAAGTAATGGTAAATTATTACAACAACCCAACACCGCTAAACCAGCTGGCAACAATATCAGCACCTGAACCCAGGTTGCTGGTTATACAGCCATGGGATAAAAATGTTATCGGCGAAATAGAAAAAGGTATTTTAAAATCTGATTTGGGGCTAACCCCAAATAATGATGGGAATATTATCAGGTTGCCTATTCCTCAGCTTACGGAAGAAAGAAGAAAGGAACTGGTAAAAACAATTAAAAAGAAGGCTGAGGAAACCAAGGTGGCTATTAGAAATATTCGCCGTGAGGCAAATGATTTATTAAAAACAGAAGAAAAAAATGGCCGTATTTCGGAAGATAACTTGAGATTATTTCAAGAAGAAGTGCAAGATTTAACAAAAAATGAAACTGAAAAAGTTGACAAAATCCTTGAGTTAAAAGAGAAAGAGATCATGGAAGTTTAGTTGGAGGATCTGTTGCAATGGATATGCAAATTCCTGACCTAACTGCTTACCGGTTGGATGAGGCGCTTAATATTTTAAAAAAAAAGGAATAATATGTGTTCTAAGACAGACAAAACCTCCTTCTTCTGGGAAAGATAATTTTGTAAAAGAAGAAAATATACATTTACGAGTTCTTAAACAGATAATTGTAGGACCCGATACAGTAGAGCTAATTGTCGCAGAAGAAAAGTGAGAAATTATACCCCCAAATGGGGGTCTATTTATACTTCAGGGTGATGAATGTGGATAAACGGCAAAAACGTGAAGAAGAATTGTTCAGGGAATTAAAGGAAGGAACACTTCCAGAACATGTTGCCATAATAATGGATGGAAACGGCCGGTGGGCCAAGAAAAGAGGGCTGCCGAGATTAGCAGGACACCGGGCAGGTATCAATGCCTTAAAGAAAATAGTAGCCTGTGCTCAGGAGCTTGGTATAAAGGTCTTAACGTTGTATGCTTTTTCAACTGAGAACTGGAAGAGGCCTAAGTGGGAAGTGGAATTCATAATGCGTTTGCCGGAAGAGTATTTGCAAAAAGAATTAGGATTTTTAATTGAGAAAAATATTGTCATTAAAACCTTAGGAGATCTTGATGGGATTCCCAGGCTTACGCAAAAAGCGATAAGGAAAGCTGTAATGGCCACAAAAGAAAATACGGGGATGATTTTAAATTTTGCTTTTAATTATGGCGGCCGCGCAGAAATCATCAGCACCGTAAAGAAGATTTCTCAGGAAGTGCTCGAAGGCAGGCTTCAATGGAACGAGATAAACGAAGAGGTCTTTTCCCGGCACCTCTATACCAGTTCTATTCCTGATCCGGATTTATTAATTCGTCCCAGCGGAGAGCTTCGAATCAGCAATTTTTTACTCTGGCAGCTGGCTTATACAGAATTGTGGTTTACCAGAGTTATGTGGCCGGATTTTAATGAAAATTATTTTCTTAAAGCAATAAAAGATTACCAGAAAAGGGAAAGAAGATTCGGAGGTATTTTATAACTGGGGTGGTGTGTTAATGTTAAAAAGAACAGTTACTATAATAATCGGAGTGCCGTTCATAATTTTTTTTGTCTTTCTTGGAGGTTACTGGTTTGGACTTTTGGTTCTTATAATCTCATTATTGGGATTAAAAGAATATTACAGCTTAATGAAAAAAGGTGGATGGAAACCTGTTAAAGCGTTGGGCTATTTCTTTATTTCACTTGCTCTTTATGCCGCATATAAAGGAAACCTGTCACTTATAGTATTCCTGTGGGTTTTCTTCTTTGCTGCATATAATCTGGTTCACATTTTTTTGCCGAAAGTTAAATACTGGGAATCCGCTATTTCTTTTTGGGGTATAATTAGTACCGGGGGCATGGGGAGCTTTTTACTAGCAACCAGATTGTTACCGGAAGGTTTTCTTGCTACCGTTTTCTTTTTTATTTTTATCTGGGTTACGGATATTATGGCTTTTCTGGTTGGAAGCTTAACGGGCAGGACACCGCTGGCTCCACAAATTAGTCCCAAGAAAACAGTAGAGGGCGCTATCGGAGGGTTAACAGGGAGTACTTTGACTGGTTTGATTCTCGCTTGTTTTTTTCCGTTATTTTTTCACGGCTATTTATCGGGGATGCTTCTGGGATTGGCAACCGGTGTTATCGGTTCTCTTGGTGATTTATCCCAATCGGCTTTGAAAAGAAGTGCGGGCACCAAAGATTCCGGGGATTTTTTGCCCGGCCATGGCGGTATTTTGGACCGCTTTGACAGTCTTTTTTTTGCAGCCCCTTTTTATTATCTTTGTTTTACTAAATTTTTCTAATTGATAAAATGGAAGAGCGCAGGTAAATTTGCTATAATTGGGAGAGAGGAAAAAATGCTTCAACGTATTACAATCCTGGGTTCCACAGGTTCTATCGGAACTCAGACACTGCGGGTTATAGACCGGTTTCCGGATAGGTTTAAGATCGTGGGGTTGTCAACCAAAAGGAATATTAAGCTCTTAGAACACCAAATCGAAAAATACAGGCCAGAAGCTGTAGCGGTCTTTGATAACGAAAAAGCTCTGGAGCTAAAAAAAAATATTAAAAGTAATAGTCGTCAAAAAACCGTAATTTTAACAGGTGAGGAAGGCATAACGGAACTGGCTGCCCTGCACAATGCAGAGATAGTCGTAGTTGCACTGGTCGGTTTCAGCGGTTTAAAGCCTACCCTTGCTGCCATTAAAGAAGGGAAAGAAATAGCTCTGGCCAACAAAGAGGCCCTCGTGGTGGGCGGAGAGCTGATTATGAGCGAAGCCCGTTCCCGCAAGATAATTATCAGACCAATAGATAGCGAACATTCGGCTATTTTCCAGTGTATAAATAAAGCAGCAGAAAATGAATTAAATAAAATAATCCTTACAGCTTCAGGAGGTCCTTTTAGGGGTTGGTTAAAAGAAAAGCTTGTTAATGTCACTCCCGCACAGGCTTTGAAACACCCCAACTGGAATATGGGGGCCAAAATTACTATTGATTCGGCAACCTTAATGAATAAGGGTTTTGAGGTAATCGAAGCCCGCTGGCTCTTTAATTTGGACTATAAAAAAATTGATGTTGTGATTCACCCCGAGAGCATTATTCACTCGATGGTAGAGTTTATCGATGGTTCTATTCTTGCCCAGATGGGCATTCCTGATATGGTATTGCCAATTCAGTATGCTTTGAGTTACCCGGAGAGATGGGGCAATGAATTTCCCAGGTTAAACTGGCGAGAAAAACAGCAAATTCATTTTTACCCGCCGGATTTTGATAATTTTCCTTGCCTTAATTATGCTTATCAGGCGGGGAAGACTGGCGGGACCTTGCCCGCTGTAATGAACGCGGCAAATGAGGTGGCGGTTGAAAAATTTTTAAAGAATGAGCTATCTTTTTTACATATTCCTTTGTTAATAGAAGAAATAATGAACAGGCATATTGTAATATTTAACCCTTCCCTTGAGGAGCTAATTACCGTGGACAGTTGGGCCAGGGAAGAAGCAGATGCTGTCTGTCAAAAACTATAAGGAGGCTGTTTAATGTTTAGCACAGGTACAATAATTGCCTCTATCATTATATTTGGTTTGTTAATTTTTGTACATGAATTTGGCCACTATATTGTGGCAAGAATGGCAAAGATTCGAGTGCTGGAGTTTGCTGTTGGATTTGGAAAAGAGCTTCTGCGATGGGAAAAAAAAGGTACCCGCTACACTTTAAGAATATTCCCGCTGGGCGGTTTTTGTAGGCTGCTTGGGGAGGATCCGGAGGAAGCATATCAATCTGGAAGCTTCCAGGAAAAATCTTTGCTCTCCCGTCTGGCTGTGATCGCGGCGGGCTCAATTATGAATTTTTTTCTGGGTATTATTCTTTTTTCGCTAGTTTACTTTCTTTTTCTCGGAGTGCCTCAAACCGGGATTGCTCAGGTGGGGGAAGTGCTTCCGCAGAGCAGGGCGGAAGAGGCGGGTATAGAAAACGGGGATCTTATTCTCTCTATCGACGGGAAAAAAATGGAGACCTGGGACGATGTTGTATCTTATATCAATGCCAACCCGGATAAAGAAATTAGTATCCTTGCTAACAGAGATAACAGGGATCTTTTAATTAATGTAGTACCCCAGAAGGAAGGCGAAACGGGGAAGGGTTTTATTGGTATTGCCCCGGTGTACAAAAAATATGCCCTTTTCCCATCAGTCGGCCTGGGGATAACCTATACCTGGCTTTTCGTAAAGCTTATCTTTGTTAGTCTGGCGCAAATGATTACAGGCCAAATACCTGCTGATGTGGCCGGCCCTGTTGGTATAATAGCCGTGGTTGGAGAGGTAATGCAAACAGGCATAGGCAACCTTTTTACACTGGCCGCCATTATAAGTATCAATCTTGGAATTATCAACTTATTGCCTGTACCGGCCCTTGACGGCAGCAGGCTGATTTTCCTGGTGCTGGAAGGCATAAGGGGTAAACCAATTGATCCACAAAAAGAAGGGTTTATCCACTTTGTCGGTTTTACCTTCCTTATTCTTTTAATGATTCTTATAGCTTTTCAGGATATCAGACGACTTTTTCTCTAACCCGCAGGAAGTGGAAGAAAGAAGGGATCGTAAATGAGAGACAAAACCCTGCCGGTAAGGGTTGGGAGTGTTACAATCGGAGGCGGTACTCCCGTTTCTGTTCAATCAATGACTACAACAGATACGACGGATATTAAAGCTACATTAAACCAGATTAATGAGCTTTTCAAAGCGGGTTGTGAAATTGTACGGCTGGCGGTTCCGGATGAAAGCGCCGCCAGGTCGCTAAGAACAATAAAAAAATATTCACCACTACCGGTTATAGCCGATATTCATTTTGATTACCGTTTAGCTCTTCTTTCTATTGAAGAAGGGGCAGATAAGGTAAGAATTAACCCCGGCAATATCGGGGGAGATGAAAACTTGGCGCGGATTGCATACAAGGCCGGGGAAAAAGGTATAGCAATACGTATAGGTGTTAATGCCGGTTCCGTTGACAGGGAGTTGAGAGAAAAGTACGGTCAAATAAACGCCGATGTGCTTGTTGAATCGGCGCTGCGTACCCTGGACCTTCTGGAGAGGTATTCATTTCGTGATATTGTAGTTTCCCTAAAATCTTCAAATGTCGTTACAAATACCGAGGCTTACAAAAAAATATCCAGCCGCGTTTCCTATCCTTTGCATCTGGGGGTTACTGAAGCAGGGCGGGGCTTAAGAGGAATCATAAAATCTTCATTGGGGATAGGGTCTCTGCTCCTGGCCGGAATAGGAGATACGATCAGAGTATCTCTGACGGGTGACCCTGTGGAGGAAATTTTTGTGGCCAGGCAGATATTACAATCTTCCGGATTGAGATGCTTCGGACCTGATATTGTTTCCTGTCCTACATGTGCCCGCTGTAAAATTAACCTTTTTGAATTAGCAGATAAAGTTGAAGAAATAGTCGGGAAGATTGATTATCCCCTAAAAATAGCAGTTATGGGCTGTCCGGTGAACGGCCCCGGTGAAGCTCGCGAAGCTGATATCGGTATCTCTGGAGGCGATAATATCGGGATTATCTTTAAAAAAGGTAAGGTTTACAAAAAAGTTGCTGCGGACGAACTCGTGAAAGCCCTTGAAGAAGAGATCACAGCGATGTTGAACAGGAAAGATATTCTTTCCTAGAATATAAATTAGAACGGAGGAAATGCGGCATTATGGAGTCTATTGCAATTATCCCGGCTTATAACGAAGAAAAAACAATTGGACATGTTCTGGCTGTATTAAAGAATACATCTTTAATTAATAAGATTATCGTTGTAAGCGACGGATCAACCGATAATACCGTTCAAGTAGCTAAAAGCTATGAAGTTGAAGTTATTGAACTATGTGAGAACCGCGGAAAAGGAGGCGCTTTAAAAGCCGGGTTGGATAATAATAAAGCTGATGTGGTACTTTTTCTTGATGCTGATTTGATTGGTTTGACTCCTAAACATGTACATAGCCTTCTTGAACCGGTTATAAATGATCATGCAGATATGACTATCGGCATTTTTGATAAAGGCAGAATTGCTACTGATTTAGCCCAAAAAATGGCACCTTATCTTTCGGGTCAAAGGGCTTTAAAATTTCCCCTGCTGGAGCAAATATCTGATCTTGATGTTGCAAGATTTGGTGTTGAGCTTGCTTTAAACCGCTTTATGGAATCATCAGGGATAAGAGTTCAAGAAGTACTTTTGCATGATATGTCCCACGTTATGAAAGAAGAAAAGTTTGGGGTTTGGAAAGGGATGGCTGCCAGAATGAAAATGTACTGGGAAATTATAAAATATTTTACCCGGGTAGACTCATTGAAATAAGCATCGCTTGCATAACCTTTTTATCTGTGATAGAATGTTTTCAGGATAGCAGGATTTGTATTTTCAGGAAATGGCGGAAATGGCATAATAAAGAGTTATTGCAAGAAACGGAATGTAATTTTTAAAGAGTGGGCTTACCCACTCTTTATTCGTAAAAGACATTTTTAGAGATCGTCCGAGAAGGAGATTGTTCGATGAAAACGAATGAGAGCAAGAGTAAACAAGGTATTGAAAAAATTATTGAAGACCTTGCCCTTCGCGCGCTTCATGGTATGGATCTTGAGCTGGTGGGAATTGAATATAAGCCATATAAGGGGCGGGTTCACCTGGTAGTATATATTGATAAACCCGGTGGAGTTTTTCTCGAAGATTGTGAGCATGTCAGCAAATCTCTTGGTGAACTGCTTGACCGGGAAGACCCTATCTCCCACAGCTATGTGCTGGAGGTGTCTTCGCCGGGTGTAGAAAGGCCGTTAATGAAGAAGGCTGATTTTGATCGTTTTAAGGGAAACTATGTCAGGATAAAAACCTTTTCAAAAATTAACGGGCAAAAAAATTTTCTTGGGGAGCTAAAGGGTTTAGAAAAAGATAGCGTCGTTCTTAAAACAGATCAAGGCGAAATTATCAGGATTCCCCTGAAAGATATTTTGAAAGCCAACCTCTTTTTTAAATAAACTTTTTAAATAAAACATAAGGGGGTATTCTAGTTGAATCAAGATTTTTTGCTGGCTCTGGAAGCTATTGAGAAAGAAAAAGGAATTAAAAAAGATACTATATTTGAAGCGATAGAGGCAGCCCTGATCTCAGCTTATAAACGAAATTTTAATTCTGCGCATAATGTTAAGGTAAATATCTCCAGGGATACAGGTGAAATTGGGGTATTTTCATGTTTGCAAGTTGTTGATAAGGTTCTTAATCCCCAGCAAGAGATCCTTTTAGAAGAGGCCAGGAAGAAAGATCCTCATTATGAACTGGGGGATACTGTTGAGCATGAAGTAACGCCGAAAAATTTTGGAAGAATTGCTGCGCAAACCGCAAAACAAGTTGTTATTCAGCGGATCAGGGAAGCTGAAAGGGACCTTATTTATGAGGAGTATGTTGATCGGGAAGAAGATATTGTAACGGGTTTAGTTCAGCGCTTTGAACAAAAAAATGCTATAATTAACCTTGGGAAAACAGAGGCGATTTTGGCCCCGGTTGAACAAATACCTGGAGAATCATATAAACAAGGGGATCGAATTAAGGCATATATTTTAGAAGTAAAAAAAACAACAAAAGGCCCGCAAATTCTTGTCTCGAGGACCCATCCGGGTTTTTTAAAGCGTTTGTTTGAACTGGAGGTCCCTGAAATATTTAATGGCGTTGTTGAAATAAAATCAATCTCCCGTGAACCGGGCAACCGTTCTAAAGTTGCGGTATATTCCAGGAATAAGGATGTCGACCCTGTGGGGGCCTGCGTTGGTCCAAAGGGTTTCCGGGTACAATCTATCGTGAATGAACTTAAAGGCGAGAAGATTGATATTATAGAGTGGAGTGATGAACCGGAGCTGTTTGTTGCGAGGTCATTAAGCCCTGCTAAAACTTTGAAAGTAGAAATAAAACCGGATAATAAAACCGCTGCGGTGGTAGTGCCTGATTACCAGCTGTCTCTGGCGATAGGGAAAGAAGGCCAAAACGTCCGTTTGGCTGCAAAGCTTTCGGGCTGGAAAATAGATATCATAAGCGAGTCCAAGTATCATGAACAATTTGAACAACAAAAGGAACAAAAAGAAATTGAACCAATTAACGGCAGTACTGATGTCGGTATTGACGGTATTATTTATACGATGGAAAGCGATCATGAATAAGACGATGAACTAAACGTATAAAGAAGATTTATAGCCATAATGAGCTGGTAAATTTGAAGGGAAGATGGTTTCTATGGTTCGTAAACGCAAAATTCCACAAAGAATGTGTTTGGGGTGTCGTGAAATAAAAGATAAAAAAGAGCTAATCCGTATTGTCAGGACACCCGCAGGGGATATTGAGCTGGATAACACCGGGAAAAAGGCCGGCAGGGGCGCCTACATCTGTCCCAAAAACGATTGTTTTCTTAAGGCAATTAACAACAGAGGTCTTGAAAAGAGTTTACACAGGAAACTCCCTGAAAATATACTTGCTCTTTTAAAAGATCAGCTGGAAAGGCCTGACTAATAAGCAAATGGAGCGGTTACCGGAACCTGTGTCTTGCTTACAGCCTGGAGTTTCGTCCCGCTCCGGAGGACATTCCTCATTATTTTAAGGAGGTAAATTCTAATGGAGGTGTAATTAAGTGGGAAAAGTAAGAGTATATGAACTGGCTAAGGATTTAGGAATTAACAGTAAAAAACTAATTACTGTTCTTCGGGAGCTTAATGTAGATGTAAAAAATCATATGAGTACTATGAACGAAGATGTTGCAAAAAGAATACTGGATATGTTAACAAAAGGAGAAAAAAAACCGCTTGAAGTACAAACTGATGCTGCAGATAGCAGTGCAAAGACAGTACTTGAAGAAGCTCCTGTAAAAAAGAAGGTTCCCGTCAAAAAACAGGCCAACAAAAAAATTGTCAAAGAGGGACGAAAAGCCAGGAAAACTGCAAAACTATATCAGGAAAAACAAGTAACACCGGATGAGGCTCTTCTCCTTGAAGGTAGGGTAACGGTGGGTGAACTGGCGGGAAGAATAAATAAGCCGGTCTCGGATATCCTTCAAAAACTACTCGAACTGGGGATAATATCCAATATAAACCAGCAGCTAACTGAGGAACAGCTGGAAATCCTGGCTGAAGTGTATAAAATTAGTATAAAAATTAAGGCGGACCCCGACGAAGAAGAACTTTTAAATATAATCGAAGGGGATGAGCTTGATAACAAAGTGCTAAGGGCTAGACCGCCGGTTGTAACAGTGTTAGGACATGTCGATCATGGGAAAACTTCTCTTTTGGATGCAATTAAGGAAACCAATGTTCTGGCCACTGAGGCTGGAGGGATTACGCAGCATATAGGTGCTTATACAGCTGAAATTAACCATAAAAAAGTAGTATTTCTTGATACCCCTGGACATGAAGCTTTTACCGCAATGCGCGCCAGGGGTGCACAGGTAACGGATATTGCAGTACTGGTTGTTGCTGCCGATGATGGTGTTATGCCGCAGACGATTGAGGCCATAAATCATACTAAAGCGGCAGGGGTGCCGATCATCGTTGCAATAAATAAAATTGATCGGCCCAATGCCAATCCGGAAAGGGTTAAAAAGCAGCTGGCCGATGTTAACTTGATACCGGAAGAGTGGGGCGGAGACACAGTTTTTGTAAACGTGAGTGCTTTGAAGAAGGAAGGCCTTGATGAACTTTTAGAGATGATCTTGCTGGTTGCTGAGATGGCTGAGTTGAAAGCCAATTATTCACGTCATGCTAAAGGGACTGTGATTGAAGCGAAGCTTGACAAGGGCAGGGGACCTGTGGCGACAGTACTTGTTCAGGACGGGGTAATAGAAGTCGGTGATCCGATTATCTGTGGAAATATTTATGGCAAAGTAAGGGCAATGATTGATGATAAGGGCAAAAGAATTAAAAAGGCTTATCCGGCAACTCCCGTGGAAGTATTAGGGCTGGCGGAGGTTCCCCAGGCCGGGGACAATTTTCTTGTAGTAAATGATGAAAAGCTTGCCAGGCAAATAGCGGCTAAAAGGGGAGAAAAACTAAGAGAAGCAACCCTTCGCAAAGTCCAGAGAATATCTTTGGAAGATTTTTTTAGCCGCATTGAGGACCAGGAAATCGATTTAAATATAATTATTAAAGCCGATGTGCAGGGTTCTGCTGAAGCCTTGCAGGAATCGCTTTTAAAAATTGAAAACGAGCAGGTTAAAATTAAAATTATTCATAAAGGTGTTGGAGCAATTACTGAATCAGACGTAATGCTCGCTTCTGCTTCGAACGCAATTATTATAGGGTTTAATATCCGGCCGGAGGTAAATGCAAGAAAACTGGCAGAAAAAGAACAGGTCGACATCAGGCTATATCGGGTTATTTATGAGATAATTGAAGATGTAAAAGCCGCCATTAACGGGCTGCTCGAACCTGAGTATGAGGAAAATATTTTGGGTCAAGCAGAAATCAGGCAGATTTTTAAAGTGTCCCGGATAGGGACCGTAGCAGGTTCATATGTTTTGGATGGAAAAATTAGCCGTAATGCTACCATGCGGGTTATTAGAGACGGAACGGTAATTCATGAAGGGAAAATTGAATCCTTAAAGCGTTTTAAGGACGATGTAAAAGAAGTAAACACGGGATTTGAATGCGGAATTGTCCTGGAAAACTTTAATGACTTAAAAGAAAAGGATATCCTGGAAGCGTTTGAAATGATGAAGGTTACTGTAACTTAATAATATTTGATAAGTAATAAGTCTTGGGGGTATAAAGATGGGAAGACAGCGCCGCCAGAGAGTTGCAGAAGAAATAAAAAAAGAAGTAAGCGGGATAATTCGTTTTGAACTGAAAGATCCAGGGTTGGAGGGAATGATAAGTATTACGGATGTTGAGGTCTCCGGAGACCTGCGTTATACTAAAATTTATGTCAGCATCTATGCAAACAGAGAGGAACAGGAAAAAGCCTTAAAAGTTCTTAATAAAGCTTCTGGTTTTATACGGTCAGAAATTGGGAAACGTATCCGTTTGAGGCATGTGCCGGAGTTGGAATTCTGCCTTGACAGCTCTATGGAGTACGGAGCCCGTATAGATAGCGTCCTGAAGCAAATAAAGCCTGAACTGGGGGCTGAAAAACAAAAATGAAAGACGCCAATCCGCTTAACCTGCGTTCCCTGCTCTCCGGTAATTATGATAATATTTATATTTTTACCCATTTACGGCCTGACGGTGACGCTATCGGTTCTTCCCTGGCTCTGGCAAACGCAATTAAAACAGGGTGTAAAACTGTGGAGGTATTTTGCCCGGATATAATTCCGTCCAGGTACTCTTTTCTTCCGGGAGTGGATATTTTTCAAGACTCTTTTACAGCAAGGGAAGGAAAGGGCCTGGCTTTTATCCTGGATTGCAGTGATTTAAGAAGACTGAATAATATGGGGGAAAAAGTACTGCTGCTCGATAAAATTGTTAATATTGATCATCACATTACTAATGAAAAGTTTGGTGATGTAAACCTTATTGATGCTTCAGCAGCATCAACAGGGGAAATTATGTATCAAATATTACAGCATGATTATGAGCTCAATTATGAAATCAGCCTTTGTTTATATGTTGCCATTAGTTCCGATACCGGGTCTTTTAAATATGAGAACACAACCCCTCAAACAATGGAGATCGCCGCGAGGCTACTGGAAAAAGGTATAAACCCTTTCTATGTCAGTCAAAAAATATTTGATGAATATCCGGCATCTACTATTTTCTTATTACGTGATGCGCTGGCATCATTACAATTTGATAGAACGGGGAAAATAGCCTGGATGGTTGCTGATGATAGAATGCTGAGGAAACATGGAGCAGAAGCGTCGGATCTGGACGGTTTTGTTAATTATGTCAAAAATATAGAAAGTGTTGAGGTTGGGATATTTTTTTATCACACAGATAACGGGGAAACAAAAGTCGGCTTTCGTTCAAAAACGGTGGATATAGCTTCAGTTGCTTATTCACTCGGCGGAGGCGGTCATTCGCGTGCAGCCGGTTGTACTTTGCGAGGAGAACCGGGGGAAGTAATTAATAAAGTGATACAGTCTGTAGCACGGCTTTTATATAAGGGGTAATTTATTTGGACGGTTTTTTAAATGTATTAAAGCCACCCGGTTTAACTTCACACGACGTTGTTGAACTTATTCGCAAAATAACCGGGGTTAAAGCAGGGCATGGTGGTACTTTGGACCCCGGGGCAGCCGGGGTTTTGCCTGTTCTTTTGGGAAAGGCCACCAGACTGTCTTCATACCTAGTTGAATTTTCAAAAACCTACCGGGTGGAGCTATTTCTCGGCATATCTACAGATACCGCCGATGCATCCGGCAAAATAATCAAAACAGCATCTTCTTTTAATTTTAGCCTTAAAGATGTTGAAAAAGTACTTATTTCTTTTGAGGGAGAAATTTTGCAGATTCCCCCAATGTTTGCAGCATTGAAATACCGGGGGAAAAAACTGTATGAATATGCGCGCCAGGGAAAAACTGTTGAACGCAAACCGAGAGCGATTAAAATTTATTATATAAAAATCTTAGAATATCTGCCTCCACAAAGATTATACTTTGAGGTAAAATGCTCTAAAGGTACCTATATCAGGACGCTCTGTGCACAGATAGGCGATGCTCTTGGTTGTGGTGGACATATGGCATTTCTCCTGAGGAAGGAGGTTGGCCCTTTTGCCCTGTCAGAGTCGCATGCTTTAGAGGAAATCTCAGGGAGAGCTTTAATAAAGGATCTTTTATTGCCGCTAGATTTTCTCTTTCAAGGAACAGAATATTTAATTCTTGAGGACAAAGATATTTCTTTTCTCTTACAGGGGCGCTTTCTTCCATTGGCAGGGATTTCGAACAGGGCAACAATTGTATCTTGTAAACCAGCCAGTGAAAAAGTGATCCCGGTATATACAAATAAAAAGGAATTTGTCGCATTAGCCCGTTGGAAATACGATCAGGTTTCAGGTTTTATTCTAAAACCAGAAAAGGTATTCAAACCATTCAGGAACTAAGGTGATCCTCAATGAAGATAATATACAATGTTGAGAATTATAATGGAAAAGGCAGACTGGTTGTTGCCCTTGGGAATTTTGACGGAATACACCTGGCTCACAGAAAAATTCTTGAAGAGACAAAAACTAGTGCGAAGAAGCTTGGTTTAAAAAGCGCTGTACTACTTCTGAATCCACATCCGGTTCAGCTATTATTTCCAGAAAGATCTTTTCAACTACTTTCCTCTTTAGAGGATAGAGCAGAAATATTAGCTGATCTCGGGATGGATTATTTGATAGTAGAACAATTTACTGAACATATTGCTCGGCTTTCCCCTTATAATTTTGTCAGGAATTATTTGGCTCATACCCTGAATGTTGCCAGGGTTGTTGTCGGTTATGATTATACTTTTGGGCACCGGGGGAAAGGGACAACTTATACCCTGATGGAACTGGGAAAAAAATTTGGTTTTGAGGTAGAGATAATACCTCCTGTTATGATTGGCGGCAAAGTAATCAGCAGTTCACTTATCAGGGAGCTGGTAACCCGGGGAGAAGTTGAGAAAGCCTCAGAATATTTGGGTGCTTTTTTTGAAAGGAAAGGGAAGGTAATTCACGGTGAAGGCAGGGGAGCGACACTTGGTTTTCCAACAGCCAACCTGGAGATTTCCGCTGATTTCCTGTTACCTGCAAACGGTGTTTATTTAAATCTTGTCCGATTCAGAGACAAAGAGTTGTTTGCCCTGACAAACGTCGGGAAAAAACCAACATTTTGTACGGATAATAAAACGCATATTGAAGTTTTTTTATTGGATTTTAATAAAGATATTTATGGTGAGGAATTAACCGTCCGATTTTTGCACAGAATTAGAGATGAGATAGCTTTTAAAGACAGTCAACTTCTAATTAAGCAAATTAAACGGGATCTTTTAAAGGCTCAAATCTTAATAGATCGCAAATACGGATATTTACTGGAGAAACAGCGCATTTAAAACACGCTTTTTGTTTACAAAGGTTTGTCTATGTGATAGAATTTTGCATGGTCTCGAACAGGGCATCCTGTGCCGAAATGCTGTATAGGAGCAAATAAATAAATAACATAAAAAAGGAGGTGAGTAAAATGGCTTTATCAAGCGAAATAAAAGGCAGTATTATTAACGAATATAAGGTGCATGATACTGATACTGGTTCTCCCGAAGTTCAAATTGCAATTTTATCAAAAAAAATCAACCAATTAACCGAACACCTTAAAATACACAAAAAGGATTTTCATTCCAGAAGAGGACTGCTCAAAATGGTAGGAAAAAGAAGAGGTTTATTAAATTACCTCAGAGATAAGGAACCGAACAGATATCGCGTCATTATTGAAAAACTGGGTTTAAGAAGATAATTTTACGATTAAAGCGGGTTTTCCCACGAAAAATAAGAGGTGTTTGCTATTTGGAACAATTTCAAATGAGAATTGCAGAGAGAATTTTAACCATAGAGACAGGAAAGATTGCCAAACAGGCCAGCGGTTCTGTTTTGATACGTTATGGCGATACAGCTCTTTTAGTTGCCGCCACTGTTTCTAAAGAGCCTCGCGAAGGTGTAGATTTTTTCCCTTTAACTGTTGACTTTGAAGAAAGACTTTATGCAGTAGGCAGAATACCGGGAGGTTTTATTAAGCGCGAGGGAAGGCCTACGGAAAAGGCGATTTTGGCTGCCAGATTGACAGACAGGCCACTTAGGCCTTTATTCCCTAAAGGATTTCGCAATGCTGTTCATATTGTGGTAACCGTGTTTTCAATTGATCAGGATTGCCCTCCTGAACCCCTGGCCATTATCGGAGCTTCAGCTGCGCTTTCAATTTCCAAGATTCCCTTTAACGGTCCTATAGCTGCGGTAAGCGTGGGACTAATTGATGGAGAACCTGTTATAAATCCAACTGTTGAGCAAGCTGAGGTAAGCGAGTTGAACCTGGTAGTTGCGGGTACAGAAGAAGCAATTTTGATGGTTGAAGCTAAAGCAAAAGAAGTGTCGGAAGAACAGATAATTGATGCTCTGTCTGCAGGGCATGAAGGAATAAAGAAGATCATTCAGCTTCAGAAAGAGATGGTTGCTCAAACCGGGCAGGAAAAAATGGAGGCACCTCTTTTTGAGCCGGACCCGGAGATTGCTGATGAAGTTGTAAATTTCTGTGAATACAAATTCAAAGATGCTTTTCAAGTGGAAGAAAAGCTGGAAAGAGAATTAGCTCTCGAGCAGGTAAAATCTGATACTATACAACATTTCTTAGAGCAGTACCCCGAAAAAGAGCCGGAGATAAAAGCAACCGTTGAAAAAGTGATGAAAAAAATATTTCGCTCAATGATTACTAATGAAAGCAGGCGTCCTGATGGAAGAGTGCCCGATGAAATACGCCCGATTTCTTCTGAAGTACAGCTTTTTAAAAGAACTCACGGTTCATCACTTTTTACTAGAGGGCAAACTCAGGTTTTAAATATCTGCACCCTGGGTGCATTAAGGGATATGCAGAGGCTTGATGGCCTCGGCATCGAGGAATCCAAGAGATTTATGCACCATTATAATTTTCCGCCTTACAGTGTGGGTGAAGCAGGTTTTATGCGCGGACCCGGTAGAAGGGAGATCGGCCACGGTGCACTGGCTGAAAAAGCGCTGGAGCCGGTAATCCCAAAGGAAGAAGATTTCCCCTATACCATTCGTCTTGTATCCGAGGTAGTGGAATCAAATGGTTCTACTTCCATGGGCAGTGTCTGTGCCGGAACGCTTTCGCTAATGGATGCCGGTGTCCCCATTAAAACACCGGTAGCGGGAATTGCAATGGGTTTAATTAAAGAAGAGGATAAGTATGTAATACTCTCGGATATTCAAGGAATCGAAGACTTTCTGGGGGATATGGATTTTAAGGTAGCGGGAACAAAGGAAGGCATAACTGCGTTACAGATGGATATTAAAATACAGGGTCTTTCAAGCAAAATATTAAAGGAAGCCCTGCAGCGTGCCAGGGAAGGCTACCTTTATATTATGAGTAAAATGCTTGAAGCTATTGACGAGCCCAGGCCCAACCTTTCAGTTTTTGCACCACGAATTATTACAATTCAGATTGAACCGGATAAGATACGTGATGTAATAGGACCGGGCGGCAGGATAATAAATAAAATTATTGCTGAAACAGGAGCAGAAATTGATATCGAACCCGATGGAAAAATATTTATAGTTGCAGTGGATGCGGATGCGGGGCAGAAAGCGCAGGAAATGATTGAGAACCTGACCGAGGACGTTGAACCGGGCAGGGTTTATCTGGGGAAAGTAACCCGGACAGAGAAATATGGAGCTTTTGTTGAAATCCTCCCCGGGAAAGAGGGGCTGGTTCATATTTCCCATCTGGAAAGATTCCGTGTGGATAAAACAGAGAGTGTCGTCAACGTCGGAGATCAGATTATGGTAAAAGTGCTTGATATTGATGATAAGGGAAGAATTAATCTCTCAAGAAAAGAAGCCCTGCCTCATGATCCGGACCGGCAGGATGAGCATAGCGATAAGGCAGCTGATGGAAACAGGAGGAGGGCGCAGAGAACGAATAGGCGTTCAAAGAAAGAACATAGGCCCATCTAGGGGTTTATGTTTTTTTTTGTACTTTTTCTTATACCATTCAGGAATAATTGGTTCGAAATAAAAATACAATTAAATATAAAATAAATTAAAACGAGGTTAGCATAGTTTAATGAAAAAGCCTCTTTTTTTTTAACTTTTTGGTTTGTGTTTACCATCATAGCTGTTAATTCAATAACAACCCTGAAGCCCTTGAATAATCCTGAGCCTGTTTTCCAGGTAGAGGGTTCAGGAGCGGTTGTTTTTTTTACTTTCAATGTTCTCTGGGAAAAAGAGCATCTGCAAGATATTCTGGATATCCTGGATGAAAATGATATTCATGCAGTATTTTTCATTACCGGGGAATGGTTAAAAAGAAATCCGCATGAGGCTAAAGCAATGCTCGGAAAAGGCCATGAACTCGGTAATTATACTTATTCCAGGGCAAAGCTTTTAACAATGCCGGAGGAAGCAGCAGCAGACGAGATAAAGAGTTTTAATGCATTAAGCCGGGAAGTGCTGGGCTTTCATCCATTATTATTCCGTCCGCCGTACGGTGAATATAATGCCAGGATAATTCGTCTGGCCGAGGAGCAGGATTGTATTACATTGTTATGGAGTATCAACTTATTCATGCTTTCCGATACTGAAAAGGAATATACCCTTGGCCGTCTTGAAGAGCGTTTGCATGATGGGGCTGTTCTGCTTTTCCATACTGCTTATCCTGGTACTATTGAAAAGCTCCCGGATATAATAGAGTTTATCAAATGGAAAGGTTACTCAATAGGATCCCCGGAGCAGATTTTGGATAGATTTACCGATTAAGAGTTAGAATTATAGGGGGTGGGGAACTGTTTGTCCTTTTAATATCCTCAAAAACAAAAATTATCGCCCTCGTTTTGCTGCTTGTTGTCGGCAGCGCGTTATTTTTTCAAGATGCGGCTGTAAGGTATTTTCGCGGGGTTAAGCCGGGTGTAACATTACTTGAACATAATGTAGGCGGATATTCCAGGGAAGAATTGGCGGAATTAATAGGAACAAAATATGGCGAATGGGTAATCAATCCTGTTGATGCTGTATATGACGAACAATACAATTCAATCATCCCTGAATTGTGGGGCTGTGAAGTTAACCTCCAAAAGACAGTGGATAAAATCATGCAAGCCCTTCCGAATGAAAAAGTAACGCCGGTTCTTGAAATGCTGCTGCCGGATATAACACTGAATGATTATCCCTGGGCTTATATCCGGCAGGGGAATCCACTGAAAATGGAGGTATCTTTTATGATTAATGTAGCCTGGGGGACTGAATTTATTCCCCAGATGCTGGCTATTCTTGATAACGAAAAGGTATCTGCCAGCTTCTTTGTGGTTGGCAGCTGGGCTGAAAACAATGAAGATCTGCTAAGGCAAATTTCCAACAGCGGCCATACAGTGGAAAATCACGGGCATACCGATACAAAAGTATATACCGAACTTTCCCCCGAAGAACTGGAAGTCGGCCTGGGAAAAGTAAACAGTTTGGTGCAGAATGTTACCGGACGAAAGCCAAAATACTATACCCCTCATAAAGGAGAATACAACGATCTGGTTCTGGAAGCGGTATCCCGTCAAGAAATGCGTACCGTTTTATGGTCGGTCGACACTATTGATTGGATGTTGCCCGGGGCCGAGGCGATGAAATCTAAAGTGCTGGAGAACCTTCATGGAGGGGCCATTGTGCTGATGCATCCCACTGAAGATACGGTTACTTTTTTAAGGGAGGCCATTCCCCGGATCAAAGATCAAGGATTCCAGATCGTGAATATCGAAAAATTACTTAATCCAAATTATAACCGGACTGAATTCAAATGAAAAAAATAATTCTCTTCAGCATTAAGGGGACAACGTTTTCTTTAATTGCTGTATTAGTGATGACCGGCTGCCTGGCTTTGAATATAAGGGAAAACTACAACCGCCTAAAGCATGGTGTTTCCAGGGGAGTGTTTCTTGGAGATACTCTGCTGGAAAGAATGTTGGAACATGAAGTAACCGATTATGTACTCTCCCTGAGCCGGGATAATTTTGTACGGCCCCGAAACGCTTATCTGGATTCTTCTACCGGCGTAATACTTCCAGAGGCCTATGGTAAAAAAATTGACCTCCAGGCAACGGTTAAGATGATAATGGAAGCAGATCCTTTTACCAGTCATTACCCCGTGTATGTTGAACTTGATCCGGAAATTACTGCAGATGTTTACAATAAGATCAACAATAGAATAGGCTCTTATATGACAGGTTTCGGCGGAGGCAACAGGGGAGAAAATATTAGACTGGCAGCATATCTTATTAACAATACCCTGGTAGCTCCAGGGGAAGTGTTTTCGTTTAATAAGACGACAACGCCCAGAAAGGGCGATAAGAGGGATTACCGCCTGGCCCCTATTATTGTAGGAAATTCCATCGTTCCCGGTTACGGGGGAGGGATCTGTCAGGTTGCAACTACATTATATAATGCTGTAAAAAATGCCGGCCTGGAAATAGTCGAACGCCATCCCCACAGCCTGCCGGTTGACTACGTTCCAAGGGGAATGGATGCTACAGTATCATATGACCTCGACTTTAAATTTCGAAACGACAAAGATCATTTTATCATGGTAAAAGCAGCGGATTGGGGTTATCGCCTTGTAGTGGAGATATGGGAATGATCTGCTACTGGAAAAAAGAACCCGGCCGGGATATTACAATTTGCTTCACCTAGGTTTTATCCCGGACCCCGTTACCGGCTATAAACAGAGGCAGCTGTTGCCCCTTTATTCCTTGGATGCGAGAAGGATGATATTCTCAATACGCAAATGCAGTCCGTAACTTTTTTGTAATAACATGTTGACTATACCGGTATGGTTAATTGACATCATGCAAAAGCCTGGCAGAAAAATAGACCGGCTGCCGAAGGAAGGCTCTTTCTTTACCCGGACAGCGATCCCCTCAAAACCAATCATATGGTAAGCAACGACATCCTTACAATCATACTCCCGGGAATACTTTGGGCCCACCACCCAGGTGTAGAGCAAGCCGGTAACGTTTTCAGCTTTTATAACCTTTAACACGTGGGGAATGGGGCATCCTGCCCCCATAGGCCTTCCTATAACATAATCCCCTTCGCTTATCTTCATTTTTTCTACCATGTCTCCCCTGAAGGGGAGGACAATTTTGCGGGCGGATATTTCCCCCGGAAGAGGTTCAAGGATAAAATCATAAGGATTTCCCAGAATATCCTTTTCAGGATATTCGGCTTCCATGATGAAATCATGATCCAGCCCATCATTTAAATGCGGGTTATAAAAATAGGGACAATCCGTATAAGCCTTCTTCCCTTCGCCTGTCATGCGCAAAAAGCTTTTACAATTTTTTTCTCCGCAGAGCCCGCAGTTTTTGCCTGGAGGCAGCCAGTAACTTTTTTTAGGCACTTTTACTCACCCCGGTAAAGATATTCAGCGATCTGGCCGTCCAGTTTTTGTACAACGCCAAAATGATGTTTCCAGCCTACTTCCTTCTTGCCCACGCAAATTGTGCAGGTACCCAGAGGTGGGTTCCCCTTAAGTTTTAGTTTATCACGGTCGATGTCACGGGATTTAATAATCAGGTCATATAAACGGTTTAGAGAATTGCCTTGCAATGCATTTGTTTCCATAAGAATAATTCTGGTATGTACTTCTTTAATTTTTTGAATCAGCACTTCTCTTTCTGCCTGGCTTACGAGATCTATTTTGGTGATAACAGCAATATCGGCAAGGCTAACCATCGCACCCATTTTTTCAGGGGCATGGATACCTGAAATGGAACTAAGGACAATAATTCCCAACCCCTGGTTTAAATACGGTGAACAGCGCAGGCACAAACCGGCGCTTTCAACAATTAAAAGCTCAGCAGCATTTTCCTGCGCCCATTCCACAGCATCCCCCAGTACCATCACGCCGGCGTGATCAGGACACAGGTCTCCCGAATAAAATTTTTTGGTTAAAATGCCAAATTCTTTCTTTAGCTCCAGATCTTCAAATGCTTTTACAACATCGATTTTTAAGAAGGCCAGGGTTAGTTCATCTTTAAACCTTTTTACGATTTGTTTAGCAAGAGATGTTTTGCCGGCTGATGGGGGGCCGGCAAGAATGACCAGTCTCATTTACGGTTCACCATCCTATTATCAGGCATAATTAACGGCAGGCAGATCAAATGTAATAGATTTCCCCGCTCTTAGTTCTTCTCTAATAGTTCCAATTTTTTTATCCAATTCCAAAAGACTCTGAGCGGCTCTTATCTCAGGCTCATTTTGATACAAGACTTTTTTAATAGCGCCGTTTTCCATAATGATTCGTGTTTTCGTCAGTAAAGCGATTACTGGATCATGGGTAACAAAAACAACTATTTTGCCGGCTTTATGTATGAGGTTTACCACTTCCTGTTTAAAAATACCGGCATTTTCAATCTCGTCCAGTAAAATAATCGGGGATGCACCCACCATAATGGCATCAGCTATTAAAAGAGATCTTGTTTGCCCGCCGGAAAGCACAGTTACTCTGTTTTCTTTTCTTATCTTTTCACCGGTGAAATTATTCGCCAAATCAATGGTTTTTTGTATTACCTGTTTATCAAAGATCTTGCGTGCCCGCGCATGTATCTGTAAAAACTCTTCAGTTGTTAAATCTGCGAAACATTTGGTATTCTGTGTTATCATGACGATAGGTTTCATGGCCGGGTTAAACCTGATCTCTTCCGATGGTACCTCCCCATTAATAATAACTCGCCTTTTTGTAGACGTATCACCCTGCGCCAGCAATTCGATATCGGAAATGAGGGCCGTTTTTCCGCTTCCTGTCGGCCCTACAATAGAAACAGTTTCTCCCGCTTTTAATTTAATGTATGTATACTTTTCTTTGCACCCGTTCTTATCAAACCCGGGAAAAATCGTTATATCAAAGATCATTTTTTTCCCTCCAATTAGATTATCTAACAGTCTAATTTATTCATCAGACGGGGAAATAGTTACAATAGGGGTTTCTTGGCTGTGACTTGCTGTTAGTGTTGACAAACAGCAATAAACAAAATAAAGTACAAAATGGAAAAAGGCGCTAATATAAAAGCGTACATGTTGGATCCGGGAAGGTGAAACCTGTTGAAAGAAATAAAGATCTTGTTTAAAAAACTGGAACATGCAAAAGATCTTCCGCTGCCCGCCTATGCAAGTGAAGAAGCCTCGGGGCTGGATCTTCTTGCGGCGGTGGAAAAAAACGTATGGATTGGTCCGGGAGAGATCAAGTTAATACCCACTGGAATAGCCATGGCGTTACCGCCGGGATATGAAGGACAGATTAGACCAAGAAGTGGACTGGCCTTAAAATATGGTCTGACACTTTTAAATGCACCGGGCACTATTGACGCTGATTATCGGGGTGAAATACAGGTAATATTAATCAACCTCGGCAGGGAAAAATATCTTATTCAAAGAGGCGAACGTATAGCACAGCTCGTTGTTAACGAATTGGCCAGGGTAAAAATTATCGTAGCTGAAAAATTGCCCCCTTCTCAAAGAGGTGAGGGAGGCTTTGGTCACAGCGGAAAATTCTAACCGTAACGGTTAAAAGAACCCTGTGCCGTGCATAGTGTTTATGCATAGAAGAAAACGCCTTGGAAATAATATATTTACAGTGACAATCAAAATGAGGAGGCATCAATATGGCAAAAGCTGTAATAGGCGTTTTCCGCAGCGAAGACCGCGCCAGAGAGGCAATTGATGAGCTTAAAAGAAATGGTTTTGATGAAAGAGAAATTTCTCTGGTTGCAAAAGATAATAAGGGACAGGGAAATAGGGGGCAATCAGA
This sequence comes from Dethiobacteria bacterium, assembly GCA_050948825.1. GTDB lineage: Bacteria > Bacillota > Dethiobacteria > DTU022 > UBA8154 > DUQX01. Next base: position 149,812 of record JBMNEO010000007.1, read on the forward strand.
ACACGAACAACGCTTAACAATGGAAGATCAGAACCTGAGTGAGGGGATGTTTACCGGCAGTGCGCTGGGCGGTATTGCCGGACTGCTCGCTGGCGCGGGAGCTTTGCTGATTCCCGGTGTTGGGCCAATCATCGCAGCCGGCCCTTTAGCGGCTTTTCTTACCGGTGTTGTGGGTGGCGGCCTTGCCGGTGGCCTTGTAGATTTTGGGATTCCCGAAGAAAGGGGCCGTTATTTTGAAGAGAGAGTAAAAAAAGGAGATATCCTGGTTACTCTTAAAGCAAATGACGATGAGATTTCGGAAATTGCTTCTATATTGGAAAGTAACGGTGCGGAAGACGTAGAGTCTCATTAATGCTTACCGTTGTAAATATTCATTGTGTAAACCCAATGCTTAACAGGGTGCTCCTTTGATAACCATTTGAAAAATTGCAAGGCAGATTGCGTTGCTCAACTCTAAAACGCGTCATTAAAAGATGACGCGTTTTCCTTTAGCCCGTTCACATAATTATCTGCAAGCTCATATGATAATAAAAAATGAGGAGATCCATTATAAAGGAGGTGCAAGTAATTGGACGTTATTCTCTTGGGGCTGAATATTCTGATAATAGGCGGGGATAGAAGGGAAGTAGAGCTCTACCTTCATTTGAAAAAAAATGGGGCCAATGTTCACTTATACGGGTTTGAAAAGTACCCGCATTTAGAAAATATCTCTGTTAGTGATAATTTGATCGCATCAATCAGGCTTTCGCAAGTAATTATAACACCTCTCATGGGCATTGATGCGAATGGAGAGATATATACCCCTTATGCAAAAGAAAAAGTCTATCTGAGTGAGCAGAATATTTTACGGGCTATTAATCCAAGGACATTATTAATTGCCGGTCATATCTGGCCTGCGTTAAAGGAAATATTAATTCAACATAATATACTGGTTTGTGAAACAAGGGAAATGGATGAAATATCGGTCCCCGGTGCCATACCGACTGCCGAGGGCGCAATACAGGTTGCTATGGAGAATACAGAGAGTACAATCCATAACAGCAAGGTTCTGGTTCTTGGTTATGGACGCTGCGGTTCAATATTAGCCCTTACCTTAAAAGCCCTGGGAGCCGAAGTAACCGTTGCAGTCCGGAGAAAAAAAGTGCTTTCCTGGATTGAAGCCTACAAGATGAAGCCTTTACCGCTGAATTCTTTGGCGGAGGAAATTGGAAAATTCGATATAATATTTAATACTATTCCTGCCCCCGTTTTGGATGCTGAAGTTCTTTACCGCGTTAAAAAAAGCACTCTTATTTTGGATATCGCTACTTCCCCGGGGGGAGTTGATTTTGCAGCAGCTGAAAGATTGCATATCCAGGCAATCTCTCTGCCGGGGTTACCGGGGAGGGTTGCACCGAAAACAGCAGCAAATATTTTATGTAAGGTTTACCCGGATATAATCGTCTCCTCATTGAAAAGAGGTGATAAGCTTGAGCCTTCAAGGAATTAAAATAGGCCTGGCGATAACCGGTTCACATTGCACAATGGATAAAATGTTCATTCAGCTAGAAAACCTGCGATTGGCAGGAGCATTTATTTATCCTATAATATCCCCTGCCGTTCGGTATACCAGTACTCGCTATGGGGAGGCAAAAATACTAAGGGAAAAGGTGGAGGCAATTACCGGAAATAATATAATTGAAGAAATTGTCGATGCGGAACCGATTGGGCCTCAAAAACTTTTTGATATAATTGTCATAGCCCCCTGCACGGGCAATACTCTCGCCAAGCTCGCTAACGGAATAAGCGATACCGCTGTATTGATGGCAGCAAAAGCACAGCTAAGAAATCAGCGGCCGGTAGTACTGAGCATAGCTACAAATGATGGCCTGGGCATAAATGCCAAAAACATCGGGATCTTGCTGGCTACAAAAAATATTTTTATGGTGCCATTCGGACAGGATGATCCGATACAAAAACCCAATTCACTTGTTTCCCAGATGGATTTGCTGCCGCTAACCATAGAAAAAGCGCTGATAAAAGAACAAATTCAGCCCCTTTTGGTTTGCAACCCCTCATCCTCGGGATAGAGAGAAAAATCCGTATGTACAAAATAAATATTGTGGTAATTGATCATCACTTTTTATTCTGATATAATGGCTAAGAAATATGGGATGGAGGTATTAGCCCATGCAGAATACTTTTGGAACTTTACTTACAGCAATGATTACTCCTTTCGACAGGCAACAACGGGTAAACTATGAGCAAGTTGCCGAACTGGCAAAATATCTTGCAGGCCGGGGTTCCGATGGTCTGGTTATTACAGGAACAACAGGGGAATCCCCCGCTCTTTCAAATGAAGAAAAATTTCGCATTTATGATACTGTAGTGAGGACAGTCAAGGGAAAGACCAAGGTAATTGCCGGTACCGGGTGCAATTCAACTCTATCAACAATTGAAACAAGCAAGAAAGCTGAGGAAATAGGGGTAGACGGGCTAATGCTGGTTGTTCCCTATTATAATAAGCCGCCTCAAGAAGGTCTCTACCTGCATTTTAAAAGTGTTGCCGATGCTGTATCGCTACCGATAATGTTATATAATGTACCTGGCAGAACTGCAGTTAACCTTTCTGCAGCTACAACCTTGAAATTGGCGGAGATTGATAATATCGTTGCCGTAAAAGAAGCAAGCGGTAATCTGGAACAGATTACATATATCTGTAAAGGGGCTCCGGCTGGTTTTGATGTATACAGCGGTGACGATTCCCTAACTCTTCCTGTTTTAAGTGTCGGTGGAAAAGGAGTAGTCAGCGTTGCTTCTCATCTTGTTGGATTGGAGATAAAAGCAATGATTAATTCTTTTTTTGAAGGGAAGGTTGAAGAAGCAGCAAAGAAACACCAGTTCCTAATGCCATTGTTTAAGGCTTTATTTGCTATAACCAATCCGATTCCGGTTAAGGCTGCTCTCAATATGGCAGGCATCGATGCGGGAAGGACCAGATTGCCGCTAAGCGGTATGCCGGAAAATATGGCGGCGGATTTGTTTGACTTGCTAAAAAACTATGGAATTGTTTGAAAAGCAATATCCCCTTTTTTCTTTGATGCTCCTTTTATAAGGAGCATTTTTAAATTTGCTCTTAATTATGTTTTAAAGTATAATAATAATAATTGAAAGGGAACGGAAAATATGGATTGAAGAGAGGTGCTATTTTTTTTTGCGAAACAAAGAAAAACTAAAAAAAGAGGCAGACAAACTTTTTATTATACCCCTTGGCGGTATAGGTGAAATAGGAAAAAATATGTTTGCCATTAATTATGATCAGGATATTGTAATTCTGGATGCCGGCCTGATGTTTCCGGAAGAAGAGATGCTGGGGGTTGATATAGTTATACCGGATATCACTTATCTGATGGAAAACAGAGGTAAAATTAGAGCTATATTCCTTTCGCATGGCCATGAGGATCATATCGGAGGATTGCCTTATATTTTACCCAAAATTAACGTTCCAGTTTATGGAACAAAGCTTACGCTGGGTTTGTTAAGAATTAAATTGGAAGAGTCCGGATTGCTTCATAATACGACATTAATCGAAATTAAGCCAGGTGATATAATTGAAACCGGCCGGATAAAGGTAAGCTTTTTCACTACAAATCACAGTATACCGGATTCAGTTGGCATTGTATTAAACACTCCTGTAGGCAATGTAGTATATACGAGTGATTTTAAATTTGATCATACTCCGGTACAGGGCAAAATAACAGATTTCTACAGCCTTGCTGAAATTGGTAAAGAAGGTGTGCTGGTTGCTTTATCTGATAGCACCAATGCCGAGCGCCCCGGCTATACTCGTTCAGAAAAGGAATTAGGTGAAAAATTAATTGATATCTTTAGCTCAGCCGAAGGTAGAATAATAACCGTTACTTTTGCTTCCAATGTCCATCGTATTCAACAAATAGTGAACGCTGCCGATTATTCCGGAAGAAAGCTTGTTGTAGATGGTTGGAGCATGGTTAATGTTGTAGAAATTGCACAAAAGCTTGGTTATCTCAATATTCCCAGAGGCATGCTCTTAGATATCGATGAAGTAAACAAGGTACCAAAGAGGCAGGTAGCGATATTGACTACAGGGACTCAGGGAGAACCGATGTCCGCTCTTGCAAGGCTGGCTAACGCGAATCATAGGAAACTGGAAATCATTCCACAGGATACGGTGGTAATTGCTGCCACCCCTATACCTGGCAATGAAAAATTGGTTTCCAGAACGATAGATAATCTTTTCCGGAGAGGTGCCCAGGTAGTATATGAGGCTGTATCGGGTATCCACGTTTCCGGCCATGCCAGCCAGGAAGAGTTAAAGCTGATGCTTAGATTACTTCGTCCCCGTTATTTAATACCTGTTCATGGGGAATTCCGTCATCTGATTCATCATGCTGATCTGGCGGAAAGCCTCGGGATGGATAAAGAAAATATTTTTATAGTAGAAAACGGTACAGTTATGGAATTTTCATCCTCTTCAGGGAGAGTGGCAACAACTGTTCAGGCAGGAGGAATCTATGTCGACGGGCTCGGTGTCGGCGATGTGGGAAATATTGTATTAAGGGACAGAAAGGTTCTATCCAGGGACGGGATTTTTATAATTGTCATGATTATCGATACAAAGGAGAAACGGATAGTATCCGGTCCGGATATTGTATCCAGGGGATTTGTCTATGTAAAAGAATCCGAGGAACTGCTGGAAGAAGCCAAGGAAAATGTATCCCATGTTCTGGATTCATTATTGCAAAAGAAAATAAGCGATTGGCCTACTATTAAAAATACTATTAAAGATTCGGTGGGTAAGCTGCTCTGGGAGAAGACTGGCAGAAAGCCGATGATTTTGCCGATAATTATGGAAATCTGATCGTTAAACATTTGGCAAACATTCGGCAAACATATGGAAAGAGAGAACCTTCGTTTTTTTATTTCGCAGAACAGGAGGATTTTAATGGTTTTAACTCTAAACTGTAAAATCTGGGTAGAGAGCAATGGCCAAAAAGTGTTCGGTGACGGCCCCTGTGAAATTTTGCAGAGAGTTAAGCATACCGGTTCTTTACGTATGGCTGCCACGGAGATGAATATGTCCTACAGCCAGGCATGGAAACTAATCGATGATTTAGAGTCCAAACTGGGTTTTACACTGCTTTATAAAAAGGCAGGGGGGCATTCAGGCGGCGGGTCCGTTCTAACTGAAAAGGGAGAAGATCTTGCAGAGACATATACCCAATTTCGGCGTGAAGCTCAAGAATCATTGGAAATAATATTTGAAAAGCATTTTATTCAAAGAGGAGAAAAATGAATCCGTTAAGCCTGGTGGACAGTTTGCAGCTTGGAGAAAGAGAAATAGTAGCAATATATGGAGCAGGCGGTAAAACCTCGCTGCTTTACCGGTTTGCTCGTGAATTGTCCGGTTTAAAAAAGAAAGTAATCTTAACGACTACGACCAAGATTTATAAGCCTGGCAAAATACCATGTGTTATCTGCTCCGAATTGAAGAAAGCCCTGGTGGAATTGCAGCGGGAACTGGGGTCAAATGATCTGGTGGCTCTTGGCAGTTCTCTTTTACCAGAAAACAAATTGGCAGGAATTGATCTGTCATGGGTTGAGGAGATTCATTCCCTGGGGGCAGCACCTTATATCCTTGTTGAAGCTGATGGCGCTGCAGGAAAACCGATAAAAGGTTATGCCCCCTATGAACCTGTTCTGCCTCCGGCTTCAACAATTATCATTCCCCTTTTAGGCCTGGATGCTCTGGGGTTGTTTCCGGATAAAAGGTTTATCCACAGGCCGGAGCTTCTTTTAAAGATAACGGGATCTGCACCCGGGGAGCAACTTTCCGAAGAACATCTGCTCCGGTGTCTTAAATATATGATCGAACTGGGCACTGAAATGTCGCCGGAAGCCCGCATTATCCCCGTTTTAAATAAGGTTGACCTTCTTCAAGATAAGGAAATGCCAGGGATGATCGCCAAAGGTACTGTCGCCGGTACCTTTTTAGAAGAACCCGCCCTTGATCGTTTTTTATTTACATCGCTCAGGGAAGAGGTTGCACTTAAGTATATCTTTGATCTGTCCGGCCGTTTTTCCAGGCCTTTTATTACCTGTGTTGTTCTGGCTGCAGGTTCTTCCTATCGCATGGGGGCCAATAAACTTTCTCTAAAAATAAATGATCAGACGCTGCTGGATCTTTCCTTAAAAAATGTTTTCAAATCGCGGGTAGATGAAGTGATTCTGGTGACCAGACCCGGATTTATCTTTCCGCCGCATACCCTGGAAATTTTAAATGACCCAAAAGTGAAAGTAGTGACCAATAATAATCACCTTGAGGGAATTGCCTCATCTTTGAAAACCGGCATTGCCGCTTCTCATCCTCTGGCACAGGGTATTATCTTTACGCTTGCCGATCAGCCCTTTATACCTCCTGAAGTGTATGATTTACTCATAAAGGAATATGCTTCCAGCCTTAATATGCTAACGTGCCCTTTATATAAAGGTAAACGGGGCAATCCGGTGCTCTTCGACAGGCGCACCTGGCCGCAGCTGATGAGGTTGGAAGGGGATGAAGGCGGAAGGCAGATTATCTCCTCTATTCCTGATAGGGAAAAATGCTATGTAGAGACTTTATTTCCAGGAATACTTGTGGATATTGATACACCTGAGGATCTTCAATACTATGCCAACGGCATATAGCGCCGGAGAAGCTATTGTACAATATCCCATTTCAGCCTGATTTCCTTTCCCGGTTGGAGAGCGGGATGAAGATAATCGTTAAGATCACTGCTGTTTAACCGGACTATTTTTGCGCTGTTATTTGACGTTATTTCCACCTCAATAAATCCCCTGTTGAAAGGTATCTGGAAATAGACCGGCCTGTGTTCCTCACTGCCCTTCATCACGATCTCCGGTGGTATCGGCGTGTAGAGTATCATGATATTGCTTATCTCCTTCTTTTTTCTTGTTTATCATTGCTCTGAGTTTGTTTACAGCTCTTGAAAGTCCTCCAACCTCGTCAATCAATCCAACATCCACCGCTTCATGGCCAACCAGCACTGTCCCGATATCCCTTCCAAGCTGTCCGGTATTAAACATCAATTCCTTAAATTTTTCTTTAGATACTCTGGAATGACTGGAAACAAAATCAATAATTCTTTCCTGCATCTTATCAAGATATTCAAATACCTGGCTTACCCCAACAATCAAGCCCGTTAATCTAATTGGATGAATGGTCATGGTGGCGGTCTCAGCAATTAATGAGTAATCACAACCGCAGGAGATCACGACCCCGATAGAATGCCCCCCTCCCAAAACCAGTGAAACGGTGGGTTTAGAGAGAGTGTTGATCATCTCGGCGATGGCCAACCCTGCTTCTACGTCACCGCCTACTGTGTTAAGGATAATTAAAGCTCCTTTAATTTTTGGGTTTTGCTCTACCGCTACCAGCTGGGGTATAACATGTTCATATTTTGTCGTTTTATTTTGAGGAGGCAGCACCATATGACCTTCTATCTGCCCGATAATCGTTAAGGTAAATATATCATTATCCGGCTTTGGTAGAGTTAATTGACCTAATTGGGTAATTGTTTTACTTGAAGGTTCATATTCCATCCCCTCTGCAGGTTGCTCCGGATTATCGTTTTCCGGCTCTACAGTATGTGAGCAGTATTCAGAGTCGAATATCTTCAAAGTTATCGCCCCTTTCGCACTATAATTTTCCCCAAAAAGACTATTATTATCAGATATCGCTACCCTTATAAATTGGAAGAATATGTTCTATTTGTCCTCTTCTTTAATAAAATCAAAAGAGGAGGTTAACATTGATCATTATTACTGCTGCTGCAAAATTTATCCTGGCTATTGCCCTGCTTCTGGGAGGCATTAGAAGTGTAAGTATTAGCCTGCGCCAGATTACAGGAGGGATGCTTCATGATCTGCTTAAAACTTATACTTCCACACCCTTCAAAGGTTTCTTGCTGGGCGTAATTTCCACAGTTTTTTTACAAAGCAGCAGTCTGGTTACTGTTATGGCCGTTGGTTTTATCAACGGGGGGTTTTTAAGTTTAACACAGGGACTCGTTATAGTTCTCGGTGCAAACCTGGGAACGACTGTTACTTCCCAGTTTTTTTCACTGGAAGCCGGAAATCTGATCTTTCCTTTTATTGCCGCCGGAATATCTGCTTACATCCTGGAGATTGTTTTAAGAAGAAATTTTGGGGGCAAAGTACTGCTGGGCATAGCGGTGGTTTTAGGGGGAATTGAACTGATGATTGTTGCCCTGGAGCCGTTATCTGCTACTTTGTTTTATCAAAAGCTATATCTGTTCAGCAAAGGAGCCCCATGGAAAGGGATAATCACCGGAGCGCTTGTGGCAGCAATTTTGCAGAGCAGCAGTGTCACAATTGGTATGGTTGTGGTGTTATGCAGGGAAAATTTATTAACCCTGCCGGAAGCTCTGGCTATAATTCTCGGAGCCGATCTGGGGACATGTATTACATCAATGCTTGCCTCCTATGGTACTATTTTACCCGCGAGGCAGGTAGCCTGGGGGCACCTTTTTTTTAATATGTCCTCCATCTTGATTGTATTGCCTTTTTGGCAGTATTTTTTATGGTTTATCAGTGCCACAGCAGATGATTTTGCACGGCAAGTAGCCAATGCACATGCTCTGTACAACCTGGTGGGTGTTATTGTATTCCTTCCTCTTGTTGACAAATATGCATCTTTATTGGAATATATAATAACAGGAACACAAAAAGATAAGATATATTAAATTTTGGTCATAATAAATGCTGGAGGTATTTTTATGGGAACTTTGGAGGCAATCTTACTTGGTTTATTGCAGGGACTTACTGAATTTTTGCCTGTTAGCAGTTCGGGGCACCTGGTTATAGCCCAGCATTTCCTGGGCATAACATTACCGGGGGTTACTTTTGAGGTGATGGTTCATTTTGGGACTTTACTGTCTATTATCTGGGTATTTCGGAAAGACCTCTATCGCCTGATAGCGCATTTCAGTGAAATGGAAGAAAAAAAGCTTTTGTTCTCATTAATTTTCGCAACAATACCGACAGGTCTTATGGGGCTATTTTTCAGTTCTTTTTTTCGCGAAATATTTGACAAGCCCCTTTTTGCAGGTTTGATGCTGCTGGTAACCGGATTCATAGTAATTGCCATACAAAAAATTAATCTTGGAAACAGAAAAATCAAGGAAATGAGCCCCTGGGATGCAGTGCTTATCGGTGTGTTTCAGGGAATTGCCATTGTCCCCGGCATAACCAGATCCGGCTCTACGATTCTGGGCGCCCTCTGGAGAGGATTAAAGAAAGAGGAGGCGATCAGGTTTTCTTTTTTGCTGGCATTGCCTGCTATCGCCGGGGCAATGTTTTTGGAAATACTGGGCTTGTTCAAAAGTGGTGATTTGGTGCATGGTTTTTTATCCTACAATTTTATTGGAGCGCTAACAGCCTTTTTCTCCGGGATTTTTGCAATTACTGTTTTTATTAAGCTGCTTATGAAAGAAAAATTTTATTATCTGGCTTATTATTGCTGGCTTGCAGGCATTTTAACCCTTTTATTTGCCGGCTAATAGCAGCTGCATTTAAAGGGATTTCTGAAAAAATGTCGAAATTTTAATACGAGGGTTTGACAGAAAATCATTAAGACAGGTGCGGAAGCAATTTATGGCCTCGAAAAAAAAAGTTAATCAAAAAAAACTGAAGAAAACATCTCTTTTTCAGAACGAATTTGTAAATAGGCAGATTACGTCGGTATTTATGATAGCATTGGCTGTCTTTCTATTTACCGGGATAAAATTTACTGCACAAACCGGCTATCTCGGCTTGTTACTAAATAATATCTTAAGAACTTTATTAGGTGATGCGGCGCTTGTACTTCCGTTCTTATTCGCTGCTTTTGCGCTTACCCGCCTCTGGCCGTTGGAAATTGAAAATATTCAGTACCGTTTTTTGGGACTTGCTATTCTTTTTTTACTGTTGACGATTACATTGCATTTAACATTATCCTTGGAAGAACTGGCAGCCCTCGTCAAAGGGAACATCTATACCTCCATGATTTATCTTGGCTTGCAGCAAAAGGGTGGGGGACTGCTGGGGGCCGTTTTAACCGTTATCCTTTTTTTCTTATTTAAGGATATAGGCAGTTATATTGTAATTGTAGCACTAGGCATACTGGCTTTACTGCTGATCACGAATAGTTCTTTAATAGAAATTATTTCAGGTTTCTTTAAGTGCAGCAGCGTTATCCTTTCTTTCTCGGGCCGTTTGGGTAAAAATATTATTGGATTCTTCCCTCCGGGAGAGAAAATCGGCAGCTCTTCCGGCAAAAAATACCCGATAAAAAAATACGATGACTATGTTATAAACCCACCAGTAGAAGAGAAAGAAGAAAATGCAGGAGGATTTTCGGGAAAAAAATATAATAACATCAATAATGAGGCGGTACAGCAAACAATACTCACAACGGCAGAAGTATTATCCGAAAGCGTTCCAGCCGAAGGCGTTGAAGTAAACGGTTCCCTGAATAATCTTCTCGGGGAAAATAGGGCACTGGAGGATTATCAGATACCGCCCCTGAACCTTTTAGTTAAAGTAAACAAGCTGCGCGATTATCAACAGCAGAAAGTAATTCAGGAGAGGGCAAAATCTTTAGAGACTACTTTTGATAGTTTTGGTGTAAATGTAAAAATAAAAGAGATTCAAGCAGGCCCGGCAGTTACACGTTTTGAGATACAGCCTGAGACCGGTGTAAAAGTAAGTAAGATATTAAGCCTTAGTGATGACCTTGCTTTAAATTTGGCAGCTCCCGACGTACGCATAGAAGCCCCAATACCCGGCAAAGCAGCTATTGGAATTGAGGTTCCTAATAAAATAATTTCGCTGGTTTACCTCAGAGAGGTATTGGAAGATCCTTTATTTTATAATTCCGCTTCTCCACTAACCGTTGGTCTGGGAAAGGATATTGCCGGCTCTGCTGTTTTTGCCGATCTTTTAAAAATGCCTCATCTTTTAATTGCTGGTTCAACGGGTTCGGGTAAAAGTGTGTGTATTAATGCACTTATTTCAAGTATTCTTTTTAAGGCGACTCCGTGGGATGTAAAATTATTGCTTATTGATCCCAAGCTGGTCGAGCTTAGCATTTATAACGGTATACCGCATTTAATTTCACCGGTAATCACGGAACCTAAAAAGGCATCCATGGCATTGCGCAGTATGGTAAAGGAAATGGAAAGAAGATATGACATATTTGCCCGGCAGGGTGTTCGTGATATAAGCCGTTATAATGAACTGATCAGGAGCAGTGCCAGAAGTGAGAACAATTCTGCCCCTGAAGGCTGTGGGGCTGAGGATCTTCTGCCATATATTGTTGTTGTTATTGATGAACTGGCTGATTTGATGATGGTGGCTCCTGCCGAAGTAGAAGATTCCATTGTAAGGTTGTCCCAGATGTCCAGAGCTGCTGGGATACATCTGGTAATTGCAACCCAGCGGCCTTCTGTTGATATTATCACCGGATTGATAAAAGCCAATATCACATCACGGATTGCTTTTGCAGTGTCTTCCCAGATAGATTCCCGGACAATCTTGGACCTGGGGGGGGCTGAAAAGCTTCTGGGAAGGGGCGATATGCTCTATTACCCTATTGGTGTTCATAAGCCCCTGCGGGTTCAGGGAGCATACATTAGTGAAAGGGATATTATCAAGATAGTAGAATATATCAGGCAACAGGAAAGCCCCCTCTATCAGCAGTCTTTTTTCACGGAAGAGGTTACTGAAGGGAATATTAAAGAGGAGGAAAAAAATGATCCCCTGTTACCTGAAGCAGTAGAACTTATTTTGCAGACAGGACATGCCTCTATATCCCTCATTCAAAGAAGGTTCAGGGTCGGCTACGCAAGGGCGGCGAGGCTCGTGGATGACCTGGAACGGATGGGTGTAGTGGGTAAATTTGAAGGCAGTAAACCCCGGAAAGTATTAATGAACATGGAACAGGCCGCTGTTCTTTTAAAAGAGAAAGCAAATAAATCGCTTAACGCTGGAGAGTAAGTATATTGAAATATTTGGAAGAAAGGGGGGAAATCTTGAAAGAAATAGGTGATTTTTTAAAAAGTGCCCGTGAAGAAAAAGGAATAAGCCTGGATGAAGTAAGTGACGCAACAAAAATTCCCAAAAGACACCTTAGTTCCTTGGAGGAGGGGAATTTTTCTTGCTTTTCCGGTGAGGTGTATCTTAGGGGTGCGCTAAAAAATTATGCAGAAGTGGTAGGACTCAACCCCAAGGAAATAATCTCCGGTTATGAACTATTGCTTAAAAAGAAAAAAACCATAGAAAACGGGAAAATAGATGAAAAAAAGCATAAAAAACAGCAGTTGAAAGAAGATAATAAGCCGGTGGTTTTTAGAAACAGACGGAAACCCCTGCCGCTTGCCGCTTTAATCTGGATTTTCTTGCTGGCGATTGTTGTTGGGGGGAGCCTTTGGTATTTTTTTCAACAGCCTCCAAGCGAAAATGCCAGACCACCACATACCAGTCAGCCTGTTCTAGAAGAAAATGGTATGAAAGAAAATAACGGCTATATTATACCAGAAGAACCTCCCCACCGGGAACCGGAGATAACTATCATTAACTCCGGCAGCAATGAGGTGGTTTATCTGTTAAGCGGGGCGGACCAAAAGCAGATTATTATGAATTTTTCCGGCAGATGCTGGGTCAGGATAGACCAGGACGGTAATCTTGAGGAGGCTATTTACGCAAACGGTGATAGTATAGAACTGGGCGATGCTCAGGAAACCCGCATTCGTTTGGGTTATCCGGCGGTGGTGGAAATCCGGGTAAACGGTATTGAACTTGAAGGCCTGGCAGGTATAGGTAATCCTATTGATTTTGTTATCAGGAAAGAAAATTAATGCAAGATTAGTTTGCTGAGCTAAGGAAGAGCTATAATCTATTGCATATGAAAATAATACAATACTGCCTATAAGCAGTGATGCCTGTTAGATTAGAGCAGGACACTAACTTAATTGCTTTTGGAGGATAATATCTAAGTAAATGCTCAAAAAGACTTTTGCTTTTATTTCCCTGGGTTGCGCAAAAAATTTAGTAGATTCGGAGGAAGTAATTGGAGGCCTTCAAGGTGCAGGTTTTCAATTGAAACAGGATATCGGAAAGGCCTCCTTTGCTATTATCAATACATGTGCCTTTTTACAGGAGGCGCGTTCTGAAGCGCTGGAGACGATTAATGAGGTTGCACTGGTTAAAAAAAACCCAAAAACCAAACTGAAAAAGATCGCAGTCATTGGATGCCTGGCCCAATATTACAATGAAGCTCAGATAAAACAGCTTGTACCTGAAATAGATTTAGTTGTCTCTATTGACAATTACCATACTATCCCTCGGCTCCTGGAAAAGATGATTTCTCCCCGGGATGACATCAAGGAGGTTGATTACGTTAAAAGACGCTTTTTAAGTGGCTCCCCTCACAGCGTCTATATCAAAATTGCCGATGGGTGCAATAATAGATGCTCCTATTGTTTAATCCCGTCTTTGAGGGGCAGGTTGCGCAGCAGGTCAATGGAAGATATCCTTGACGAGGTTAAGGCGGTTCATAAGCTGGGAACCAGGGAGATTTGCTTGATTGCCCAGGATACTACCGCTTATGGTCTGGATTACTATGGAAAGGGTATGATCGTTGAATTATTAAAGCGCTTGTGTGATGTAAAGGGCATTTACTGGATCAGGCTCCTGTATGCTCATCCTGCCCGGGTAACAAAAGATTTATTAACTACTATTAAAGAGGAACCCAAGATCTGTAAATATATTGACATTCCTATCCAGCATATCAACGATAAGATTCTCCGAAAGATGGGAAGATTGTCAGGTAAGGAAAAGATCGTATCTCTTTATAATAACATACGTGATCTAATACCTGATGCCGCATTACGGACAACAGTAATGACCGGTTATCCCGGAGAGGGAGAGAGGGAATTTAATGAGCTTATTAGTTTTTTGAAGGAATATCCTTTTGAGAGGCTCGGAATATTTCCTTTTTCCCCCGAAAGGGGAACGCGAGCTTTTAAACACGGCCACCGGGTTAAAAATGAAGTAATCAATCAACGGCTAGAAAAACTTCTGGAACAACAGAAAGTTATTTCCAGGGGATTTAACAGGAGCTTGCTGGGGAAAAGAGTAAAAGTAATGATTGATATCACTCACCCTAAAAGGAATAACGCTTATGGAAGGTTGGTTTCCCAGGCTCCGGAGGTTGATGGAAAGGTTGTAGTAACCGGGGTTTCAGGAGTTCGTCCAGGGGATTTTTTGCAGGTAAAAATTAGTGGGGCGGGAGCATTTGATTTGCTGGGAAGTAATTTTACCCAGTGATAAATAAACCCGTTGAGCGGTAATTCCTAAAAAACCCTTCTCAATGGGGCGGTGAGTTAAGAAAACATTTATTGCGATTGTCGGCATGGCACATTAGGCTATGCCGACTTTCGCTATTTCATGGTTTATTTGGGCTTGCTCAATGGCCTTTCCAAAGTCAAACGCACCGATAAAGTTATAGACGATTTCGATTTCCTGTACTTTGTCGGAAGCCCTGCGCCCTTTCTTGCCGGAAGTTTTCGATACAAGGATTTTGTCGATAAACTCCCGCAGTATGGTTGCGTCAAGCTCGGTCAGGTCGGTATACTTCTTCGCCGTAGTAACAAAGTTCTTAACATTGGATTTGCTCTTTTCTTGCTGCTTGACTTCCTCTCGCAGTATTTTTGACGTAGCCTTTAGGTTATCCTGTTCAAGTTCATAATCACGGGACAGCTTTATAAATCGCTCGTCGGTCAGCTTCCCGCTTATGTTGTCCTCATAGATACGCTTGAAAATAATATCAAGCTCGGCAATTCGTTTTTCCGCTTGTGCAAGGGTATCCTTTTTCTGTGCCAACGCCTTATCCCGCGCCCGTGTATCGGTTTCAGCAGCTTCACGGATAAAATCATCTTCATACTGCGCCACATACGCGATAGCTTCCCGTAGATTGCGGATAACGATTTCTTCCAAAGCTACATTGCGGATTGAATGGGTATTGTCGCATACGGTATGGTCTTTGCGGTAGGTGGAACAGATAAAGTATTGCTGCTCCGGCTTAAACTCGTTTGTCCTGCATTGGTACATCTTGCCGCCGCAATCGGCGCAAAACAACAGGCCGGAAAACATACCCATATCGCCCATTTTGTTAGGCCGTCGCCGGGATTGCCGTATGTTCTGGACTATCAGGAACACGCTTTCGTCTATGATAGGCTCCTGCGTATTCTCAAATATCGCCCATTCCGACGGGTCATTCCATAGCTTTTTCTTGCTCTTGTAGGATTGCTTTTTCGTCTTGAAGTTTACCGTATGCCCTAAATACTCGACGCGCTCCAAAGTGCGGGATACTGTTTCATTCGTCCACTTGTAGGGGTCGGCGGTGGGCTTGTTGGAAGTAGGTAAACCGTGCGTCCGGCTGTATGCGGTAGGGTTCAGGACTTTATTTTGCCACAACCATTTTGCTATCTGCGTCGGCCCCATGCCATCTACACACAAGGCAAATATCTTTTGAACGATTGCGGCGGCTTCCGGGTCAACAATCCATTTCCTTTTGTTCTCCGGGTCTTTGCGGTATCCATAGGGCGGGATTGTGGTAAGGTGTTCGCCAGATTTGCCCTTTGATTGCCACGTTGCGCGGATTTTCTTTGACGTATCCCGCGCATACATTTCATTGAACACATTGCGGATAGCGGTAAACTCATTGTCCCCGCGTGTACTGTCCACGCCGTCATTTACGGCTATGAAGTGTACGCCAAAGTCGGGAAAGAGAATATCGGTATACATACCCACTTGCAGATAGTCACGCCCAAAGCGCGACATATCTTTGACAATAACGCGGCTTATCTTTCCCGCCTTTACGTCTGCAAGCATTTCCTGAAAGCCGGGGCGGTTGAAGTTTGTACCGCTGTATCCGTCGTCCTCATAGTGCCGGACACCTGTATAGCCGTGGTCGCGGGCATACCGTTCCAAAATCTTCTTTTGGTTGGCAATGCTGTTGCTTTCGCCCTCCTGCCCGTCCTCCTGTGAAAGACGCTCATACAGGGCGGTAATTCCCTGGGCAGTATCGTCCTGCGGCTGGTTCTGCACATAGAATTGCAGTACCGTTTTGTTAATGGCTGCACGGGCGGTTTCACTCAAAGGCGCGGTCTTGCTTACAGGCTGGAACGCGATAACGGTATTGTTCGTCATTGCTGCTCACCGCCTTTCAGGGCGGCAAGCTCCGAAAGGAATTGCCTGTGCATATGAGTAAGGTGGTGGTCGCCGTTCACGGTTACAAGCGGTGCGCCTTGTTGCTCCGTCCACTCGGTAAACTCCATAGCGTCAACAAGGTTGCGGGATATGCGGGACATATCAAGCGCGATAATCTGTTTTATCTGTCCCGTTGCGATAGCTCCCCGCATTTGCTGAAAGGCGGGGCGGTCAAAGGTCAGGCCACTAAAGCCTACATCTGCATAGACGGTATAAGCGTCAATCCCATTTTCCGCTGCATAGCTATGTAATCGGTGCATTTGATTGTCAAGGTACAAGTTTTTGTCTTTGCTTGCCACGCGATAGTATAGCGCGGTCATTTTGTCCGGCTGCTTGTTCATAATCTGCCTCCTATTCCGGCAGCCAGACAAGCGGTTTTGGTACTGATAAAATTATACCATAAAAACCGCTGTCTGTCAGTACCTAATAGGAAATCACACATCCCTTTTTTGCGTGTTTTTACTTCCTATATCATTTCGGATTAAACGGCGTATTTTGGTCGCTGCGTCCTCGGTTGCTCCGTCTTTCACGGTAGCTTTGACGATATATTTTGTGTCCCCAACGGTGTACTCGCGTACAACAGGGGTCTTTACTTCTTGTTTGGTTTTTGCCATAAGAAAAAGCCCCTTTCATTGAATAAGATAAATTAAAAAGCTCAATCGGACGGTTGCGGGCGCAACCTCACGGGACTTTCACCCCTGCGTGGTTCTCACGCAGCCCTACTCATTGCCTGCGACGCTTTGAACGCTCGGACTGTGACTGTAAGGGAGTATCAATATACCGACTTATGCGTCCTCGCCCGCAAGCTGCCACGCTTGCATTACGGCGCGGTGTTGGTCGCTCTCTCTAAAAATAGAGGTCATGGCGCACCCGCCGCCCGGCTCGGCATAAACTGAACGTATCCGATTTTGCCTATACTGCGCCGCCGTTCTCTTGCGGGCTTTCTTTGTCAAAGTACAAAGGCCGTTGTCAGGCCGTAGAAGCTCACCGGCTCCCGGTGGGCTTTACCGATTGACAACATGAAAAGCCCGTAGACGGGAAGCGTGGAAAGGGGGACACGCTTCCCGCACGGGCAAAAGGATTATGCGACTTTGAAAGTCAGGATTTTGGTAATCAGCTTCGTTTCCAGACGACGGCGCAGGGCTTCATCAACGCACAAATGCGGTGTGCCGCTTGCGTCGTAAAGCTGCTTTGTGGACAAGGCGGCTATGTAGCCCTCGTAGTGTTTGAGAACAGCGTTGATAGCGTCAACGTCGCCGCTTGCCGCCAGCACGATAACAGGATACGGAAGCAAATTACTTGCGGTTTTACTGTTCATCAGCGTTTTCCTCCAAATACTTTTTTAGTTCCCGCAACGTGCTTGTCCGTTGGTACTGGACGGTGGCGCGTAAAAGGTTCAGCTTTTCCCCGATTGCTCGGTCAGACATTTCAAGGAAATAGGCCAGCAGGATAATATCGCGTTTGCGTTCCGGCAGGGTTCGCAGGGCTTCCGCGATAAGCTCGTCATTGACGACTACCTCGCGGCCTAAAACATTGAAAACCTGTTCCGTGGCAAAGTATTTATCCACTGTAAAAAGCTGCTCCATTTCTTGCGCCGACAACTCCGAAAAGGATACCTCGCGTTCACGCTGCCGCTTCATTTCGTCGTAATGGTCGCGGGCTTCGTGCTTGAGTACCTTTTTGCAAAAGCTGTCAAAGGCGTGTTGCTTGTTTCGCTCATGGCTTGAGGGTGTCACATTCTCACCCCCTTTCTGCAAGGGCGGTGATGGTTTTCCCCTTTCGCCACTATTACGGTGAGATTTGCGAAACTGCAAAACTCACGGTATAGTTTTGGAAAAAAACCTCCTTTACAAAAAAATGCGCCCGGCTGGACACAATCCAACGGGGCGCAAGAAGATAGGTAATTACTTCCTAATATGTACTGTGTGTAGATACATTGGTGGGCGTGATATGCCCCATACAAATAGGGGCTTTTTTTAACGGTGCGGAATAAGGATTATTTTGTCGATAGATAGAGTTGGACACGGCGGCAACCTCCTGTCGTTACCGCCGTGTCCTCAAAAAAGGGCAACTCTAATACACCCTCCGCTTGTCCAATTTTTCAAAAGGAAAACGGCGGCTTTGATTTTAATCCTCAAAACCGCCGTTTGACCTTAACGCACTTCCAGAACAACGGTTTTGTAATCGTTGTTGTGAATGTCAGCAATCGCATATAAAGAAAGAGCCGACAACTGTGATTTTACTCACTGTTATCGGCTCTGCGTCTTAGCGTCTGGCTCTTTGATAACTGACGTTTTTAATTGTCGCATATTGATTAGCGTTTCTTGTTTGCATTTTGGGCAAAATAACGGAAAATTCAACAATACGGTGTCCTCATGAACTTTAATCCGGGTTTTGTTTTGGCAAACAGGACAGAGTATCCATTCAGCTTTTTTTATTAAAGCGATTTCATTTAGCAATGTATATCCCTTTTTTCGTATAGCCTATAGGTGAAGAAAACGAAAACACCAGCGAAAAATAGGCTTAGTAATACATACATTGGACTAATTCCATTTGTCACAACATACGGAGCAAAGAAATATCGGAATGGGGTCAGAAAATTCAAAAACTCCATATTTCCTACAAATTCAATAACTGTTGCTAAAACAAACGAAAACGCAAAGAATGAAATCGCCATTGACATTGCTGTGCGGTGATAATTGAACAGCGATGAAAAAAACAATCCAAGAGCAAGGCACAACATTTGTGCAAAAAACATACCAATCATAGTCGTGATAATTACGAGCATGATGCTCTCACCGCTCATTTGCGAGACCAAAGTAAGGATAATACACAAAAATGTAAAAATTGTCATACATAGAACATTGATTGCGGCTGCGATGATTTTCCCACTGATAATGGTTTTGCGCGAATATGGCATTGTATAAAGAAATTCCGCCGTTCTATCCCTTTCTTCTTTTGCTATAACGGTTGCCCCTAACACTATCGCATGAGCAAAAGCCACCATGCAATACCACAAGTACATACAAACATAGTAACCGAGGGGAGTACCCACGGGCAGAACGTCCATGCCGAATATTACTTTTACAATGCGGGGCATCGCGTCCAGCATCGGCATAATAGACTCCGCATTTTCTACAACAGTTCCGTATTCTGCGGCTCCAATCGCCACCATGAACAGCATTCCGGCCATCCATATAAGAAGGCCTTTTCGGTTTGCCTTTAACTCTCTAAAAACAATCGCTTTCATATCTGTACCCCCTTTCTAAAGCACCATCTTTACATCTTTTTTCATGTAAATCATATAGCTTGCTGCTATGGAAATTACAAGCAATACGATATATAACATCAGGTAGCTGCTATCGTATTGTGTATTTTCCATAATATAGTCGCTGTTAAAATATCGGAACGGTGAAAACCGCCTTGCAATATCACTATGAATTACACTTGAAAACAACCCTGTAACATAAAGTCCAAAAGCAGCCCCCAGCGCAAGCGGCAATGTAGAACCAACCCTTGAAATAATTACGCCGATTAGAACGCCGATTAGCAGAAAAAGAACTTGCAAGAGAGGAAATACAAGTGATAAAAGTGTGAATATAGTATTATCAAAGCCACCGCCTGTTACGATGAACATTGCTACAAATCCACCAATGCAATATGCAATGGCTATCATGAATATCGCACATAACGCCGCTGCCATTTTTGAAAGAAATATCTGCGTTCTGCTATATGGCTTTGTCATTAAAAAATCAGCGGTATTTTGCATATGCTCTTTGGTTATAATCGACAGACCGAGATTGATAGCATGAATACTGGCTGCAAGCATTAGGAAACTGCTCAAAAAAGCATATATTCCGGGCAAACTGAAAAAATTTTCCGCACTAATCCCCATCGCTTCCATCACAGGATTGTCTTGAAGCGAATGCATGACTGACGATTTATCTTCCGGCAGCATTCCACTGAATATTGGAAGAAGAAATATAATCGCAAGAGATAAGGACAACGCCCATATTATAATCGAAGTTTTATATTGTTTTAATTCAAATCGAAATACACCCACAAAATCCACCTCCCCTTTATTTGTAGT
>JBMNEO010000008.1:0-66200 GCA_050948825.1 Dethiobacteria bacterium
TCTTAAACTACGCTGCATATTTTGCAGAGATCTACCGTGCCGGAATCGAGTCTATGCCCATTGGCAGTATGAGGCTGCAAAAGTACTGGGATACAATAAAACTCAGACCCTTTTTAAAATAATCCTGCCGCAGGTTATCAAGCGCATTCTTCCCCGGTTACAAATGAGGTTATTACCCTGGTTAAGGATACCTCACTGGCTTTTGTGATCTCTGTTTCGGAGATGTTTACCCTGGCAAAAGCCATCGCCTCCGCTCAGAGATCGGTGATACCCTATATTGCAGCGGTATATTTTACTATGTTTTAATTTTATTGTCGCATATGTTATGGAGTGGCAGAGAAAAAGTATAGCTATTTTAGGTAGGCCGGAGGATTGCCATAATTATGAAATTACTGGAAATAAAAAAATTAAGAAAGACATTTGCGACCTCGAGGGTGATCAAGGACATTTCCTTAAACGTTGAGGAGGGGCAGGTTGTAGCTGTTATCGGGCCTTCCGGTTCGGGTAAGTCCACCCTGCTCAGATGCGCAACGATGCTGGAGACAATGGACTCGGGCGAATTGATTTATCTGGGTGAGCATGCTGTCAGGACCGGCGCGGATGGAAAAGCGGTTTATTGCCCCTGCCAGGCAGCTGCGGAAAAATTCAGGGTTATTATGGCCTGGTCTTTCAAAACTTCAACCTTTTCCCTCACTACTCCTGTCATAAAAAATATAATCGATGCCCCGATCTCTGTTCAAAAAAAGAGTAAAGCAGAGCTTTGAAGATCGGACGGGAATTGTTGCAGAAAATGGCCTTAACCGATAAAGAAAACGCTTATCCTTACCAGTTATCGGGAGGCCAGCAGCAGCGGGTTTCCATCGCCCGGGCACTGGCCTTGAGTCCGAAGGTGCTCTTTTTTGATGAACCGACTTCTGCCCTGGACCCGGAACTTCCACCGGGAGATTCTCAAGGTGATCAGGGACCTGGCTGCAGAACAGATGACAATGGTCATTGTAACCCACGAAATGAGCTTGCCAGGGATGTGGCCGATCATGTTATTTCATGGATGAAGGCGTTATTGTTGAGGAAGGGCCACCGGAGGGAGTGATCAACAACCCCCAAAGTGAACGTACCAAGGGCATTTTTAAGCAGGTTTGAAAGGTAAGTAAACACGAGGAGGCGGTTTTCCTGTGTATTCAGAGAGCGAATTGCATGCCATAATTATAATTTTTTTTAAAGCACAGGGGAGTATGGTAAATGCTTGTTGACGCTCATGTACACTTGGCTTTAAATCATTTGTTTAACAGGCGGGCCTGGGAGGCTGCCGGCAGGGAGAAAAGAACAGCCTGGATAAGGGAAATCCTGAGGGAGTATAAGAGGAGGGGGATATGCATCCTGAGGGATGGGGGAGATGCATATTTTGTCTCCGAACTGGCCAGGGAAGTAGCTCGTGAAGAGGGGATGATTTACAAAACCCCTGTCTATGCATTATATAAAAAGGGCCGTTACGGCTCTTTTTTAGGTAAACCCATAGCTGATAGAAGAGATTTTAAGCGAGAATTCAAGCTGCTTCTGGGATCACGGGCTGACCACCTGAAAATAATCTTAACCGGCCTGGTTAATTTTAATCGGTATGGTGATGTCGGCGGTACTTCCTTTAGGGTGACGAATTGCAATATATGGTGGATGCGGCCGGGGAGTACGGCCTGCCGGTGATGGTGCACGCCAACGGCGAGGACGGCGCGGCCGTGGCGGTGGCAGCGGGGGTGCACACGCTGGAGCATGGTTATCTGATCTCCGGGGTGCAAATTTACGGTATGGCTGAAAAGGGGATTGTGTGGGTACCGACCCTTTCCCCCTGGGGGAATATTCTTCATTCCGGCGATAGCAGGTTCAGCGCCAAAGGAAAGGGAGATAATCGGCAGGGTGTACTCCGGACAGGTAGAAAACATCAGGAAAGCTGTTGAAATGGGCGTCCGTATTGCCCTCGGGAGTGACGCGGGGGCTTCTGCTGTTCACACACGGGGAAGGACTGTTGAATGAAATCGAACACCTGCAGAAAATTGGTTTGACAGGCGGGTGATAGAAAAAATGTGCCTGGAAAACGGGGCCGGAGCATTAAAGATAGATCAGAACAGCACAGGATGAACCATCACCTTTGATTCGTTGCTTCGTTGTGATCAAACATTAAAGCGGAAATTGATTATATCGCCGTCCCGGACCGGGTATTCTTTTCCCTCCAGGCGAAAGAGGCCCTTTTCCCTGACTGCCGAAGTGCTGCCTAACCTGTAAAGGTCGTTGTAATGGAAGACCTCCGCCCGGATAAAACCGCGCTCTATGTCGGAATGGATTTTGCCGGCCGCTTTTTTGGCTGTTGTGCCCTCCCGAATTGTCCAGGCCTTCACTTCATCATCCCCTACGGTGAAAAAAGAGATGAGGCCCATTAGTTCGTACGCGGCACGTGCAAGTCGGGATATGCCTGATTCCTGCAGCTGCAGCTCTTTTAAAAAATCCGCCCGCTCTTCCGGCTGGAGCCGGCTAATTTCCACTTCTATCTGTGCACAGATCTCGATCAGGGCGATCCCGTTAATCTGCAGCAAAGGAGATTACCTTTTCCTTTTTCGGGATAATCTCCCGCGGCAAGTTGATGTTCGTCAATATTCAGGGCAACTATGAGAGGCTTTTCCGTAAGGAATTTATATTCCGCCAGTATAGCTTGCTCTTCCTCGTCAAGGCTAACACTGCTCAAAGGTTTTTCCTCTTCCAGAACAGAGAGGATTTCCTGAGCAATGCCAGCTGGAATGCGGCATCTTTGGGCGGCTTTTTTGCTTCATTAATGCGTTTGATCCGGGTTTCTACCAGGCTTATATCGGCGAGCAGCAGCTCTGTCTGAAAATCTTGCAGCTCTTTCAAAGGAGCGGGGCTGCTACGGTTGCATTAACTATCTCCGTTTGGAAGGCACGCACAACCTGTACCAGTACGTCGGAATTCCGGACTTCCTCGAACAATCTGGCCGTGGCGGCCGGGTTGCCTTTTTCGGTGCATACCCCCGGAATGTCTTTAAAACTGTATCTGCGCGTAAGTAGTTTTACGCGGTTTAAATAGTTTTGAAAGAAAATCGATGCGCGGATCCGGCACCCCCGGGCGCTGCCCGGATGCACTTCCACACTGCTCCTAACCCTGTTGCGTACTCCGATCCTGTCAACAAATTAAAAATGTGGTTTTCCCTCCGAGAGGCGCTCCTATCAGCCCTATCTGCAATTTCTGTTCATCTCCTGTTACGTGTTAATTCATCAGTGATTACGTTTATACAACCAGAAGATTTTAACATACTTTTTCTGCAAAAGAAACAGGGCCATGAAGACGCAGGGCTAAACCCATTTTACATTAACTTACAAAATAACATACGATAATTGCATTCTAGTTGCATTCCCGATACGAACTGGTTCAAGATAGGAGTCTTTGAGGTTGATGCTGCATGTTTGCTAGACATTGTTATTGAAGGCGTCAACCCTTGTACTGTAGAGCAACATTATTTTTTCCACCGCCTTATAGACGGAATAGGTGATTATGGAGTTGGCACCCGCTTTGATGAAGTTAAAGGGAATAATGATGGGGATCAACATTGATATCACCAGATCACGCGATGCACCCAAAAAATATACGGTGAAAACTAAGTTAAGGGGGATCATCATCAACGTCATGCCAGAGTGCCGCAGGCAAGCCCCAGGACAGCGCTGTAGCGATTATACTTCATACGGAAGATTGTCCCTGCAACAATGACAAAAGTTCCTGTAGCAATTATATGCATGATAATCCCTACCCAACCGCTGTGTGCAGATACTGTTATGCCCTGTATTATAGATACGACAACGGTTAGTATCAGTCCATTCAAGGGCCCAAAAAGGAAGGTTCCGATAAGGATGGGGATGTCTGCCATATCATATTCGAGAAATGGTGCGGAGGGGAAAATGGGAAAGTGAATAAAATTTACCAGTACAATTGATACAGCAGCCAGCATTGCCATCATGACCATTTTTTTTACTGTCAGATTTTCTTTCATCTTCAATACCCCCATTGAGATTATTAAATGCTTGAGGATGTTAAAAAACCCCCCGTATCGGGGGGGTAATTGAAAGCAACAACCAAAACATATAGCTGGTTATCTTTGCTTCTCCCATCCGGACTATAACCGTCGGCACCGGAATCCAACCGGCTCAGCTGAAATAGCTCGCGGGCTCATCGGCTCTGTGGCCGCATTACCGCCGGTGGGGAATTTCACCCCGCCCCGAAGCATCTTTTATTGTAGATAATTATAAAACGGAAATACTCCTTTGTCAATAAACTGCCATTAATTTGGAATATTCGGCTATCTCTGAGCTATGCCTTAAAGTGTTGTTATCATCAAAAGTGAAGAGCCATTGAAGGGCTTTTGTTTAGCGTGTAAGCGGTATACTGGCCGAGCAGTGCCCCCCTAGGGAATCAACGATTTCGCCTTCGACCAGAATCTGCACGGCTTCAATTTCCTCCAGCTGCGTCAGGGTCCAGACGATGGAGGAGAGCAGGACTGCTTCTGTTCCTGAGCCATAGTTCGCTTCGGCAATTTCGAGGAGAGGTCCAGATAGGCGATTCCGTTTTCAACCAGGAGATCGAGAATCCTCGTTTCCTCAGGATTATTCTGCTCAGCTTATCATCTTGGGGGCCCTTAAGCAGCTCTTCCATTAACTCCGGGCTCCCGGCTGTTTTTCGAAAGCCCGTGTTTCTTTACCCAGTTTAAAATCTGTTTCTGTCACCTCCATGAAGTAGAGCTCCATGGTGTTTTCCTCCGGGGGGGCTCCATACTCTATCTTTTCTCCTGCCAGCTCTTCCAGGATAGAAAGCAGCTCTGCAGTATTCCGATGCTGGCTGCTGACGATGAATACCTCCGCTTCATCTGTTACCCATCTGGCAACCCTGCTTTCTTCAAAATGCCTATTAGAAACGTGCAAGACGCTGGAGTCAAAATCCACATAACCCCCGGCCAGTCTTTTCAGTTCTATTTCCGGAAGGGAAGGTGAAGTCCGGGGTGTTGTTGTATAATAAACATCTAGAAAATCAATTTCATTTGTTCCCTGGAAGCGCAGGATATATTCGTATAAATCGTTATAGAGGACACCGGCCAGCTTTAGCTCCATTTCCTCCGGAAGGATATTCAACAGTTTGGTAGTTTCCGCCACGCTTTTATCACTTCCTCAATATCTGCGGTGCGGTTCAGCTCGCGGACTTTGATCCCCTGAGGCAGGGTCCAGTCGAAAATCTCGTCCTCCAGCTGCGGGTTAATCTCCAGCTCCTTGAACTCCACCACCAGCTTCGAACCTTCAGGATGGTTCAGCACCTTGCGCAGGGGCAATTTTGTGGCTTTATCTATCCACATCTGATTGTATACCTCTTCGCCGGCATATCTGTACTCGAGGACTGTAGCCTCACGGCCAAAAAGAGTTTCGGTTCCAAGGGTATTGACTTCTACGGCGTATTCCAGCTCCCGGACGGACTTGCCGATATGGTAGCGCCATAGCTCTTTTTCCGGAAAGATATTCTCCACTGTTACCCTGTCAGGTTCGATTTCCGCCAGCTTTTCCCCGTCGCTGATGTACTGCTTTTTAAAACCGTTATAGCTGTGGCGGGCGGAATATATAAAGGGTTTTTTATACTGGATTTCA
Organism: Dethiobacteria bacterium; assembly: GCA_050948825.1. Lineage (GTDB taxonomy): Bacteria > Bacillota > Dethiobacteria > DTU022 > UBA8154 > DUQX01. The sequence goes on from JBMNEO010000008.1 coordinate 5,682, forward strand.
ATTGTTTCCAGAAACTCTATCTCTCCGTTACGTTCGGACCTGATCTCCGTTACACCGCTGTAACTCTGAAGTTCCTCATAGGCCCGGACCCACGGCATGCACGATGTTGACCTCCTCCCGGCCCGGAAAGCTCACTAACCCTGCTACCAGCAGGATCATTGCTGCTGCCGCCACTATTCCTCTTACCCAGCGCGAGCTGAGCAGCCTGCGCGCTGCCGGTTTACCTTTTCTTAGCCTCTTGACAGCCCTGATGGATGCAAACATTTTTTCCATCTCCGGGTCTATATTGCCTTCTCGGTAAGCCCGGGGTTTTTTATCTTGGAGCAAGTCTTCGATAAAATGATCGACCTGTTGTATTTCATTCATGAAAATAACCTCCTTTTTCCAGTATTTCTTTCAGGGTGCGGACTGCCCGAAACTGTAGGCTCCGTACCGCCCCCGGGCTTCGCTTCATCTTCACGGCCACGCTTTCTACCGGCCATCCTTCAATTATTCTCAGCGTTAAAACCCGTCGGTGCTCAGGGCTTAACTGCTTCATAGCCTCCTGAATGATCATTTTTTCTTCCACCTCCCGGGGCTCCTGGGGGATGTCCCACCCCTTTTCCTGCAGCTCGTCCATAGAGACCGAACCGAACTGCCGCCCCCGCTTTCGCCACAGATCCGTGAGCAGGTTGCGGGCGGCGGAGAAGGTATATGCTTCAATTTTTTCCTCCTCATTGATGCTGCCGGTTTTTATCTTGCGGTAAACCCGGTCCAAAGTATCCTGCGTAAGCTCCTCCGCTTCTTCCCGGTTCTGGACCTTGAAGTAAAAGAAGCGGTAGAGCCGCGGCCACAGCTCCGCTGCCCATGTATCCGTTTGATTTATTAGTACTGCACTTTCCTTCATCAGATAATCCCCCGATATCGCGCAATATCTTTTCCACTTTCTATTATACATGACGTTAACAAATGAATTATGTTATGTAACTCTACATAGTTTTTTCCAGGGAAGGGAATTTGGCGGAGGCTTTTCTTGGAAGGTAAAAAAGAATGAAAAAGCTCAAAATAGAGCTTCGACATTAAGGTAGAGGATGGTTACCCGGAACATAAACCGGTAATAATTGGGAAATACTGCTGATAAAATTTTAATGTGGGATTTTTTTTGAGGCTGTTAGATAATTTAAACCGCGCCTATTCAAGCCCGAGCCTGGATTATTCCAGGTCGAGCTTGTATTTTTTTAGCTTGTCATAAAACGCGCCGCGGCTGATGCCCAGGTATTCGATGGCCTTGCTTTTATTGTTGAAAGCTTTTTCCAGTGCTTTTTTAATAATTGTTTTCTCAGTATATTCTATAGCCTGATGTAAATTTAAAACCGAGGAGTCCAGGATATTATTATAATCATTTAGCATCAAGTTAAAATGGCTGGGGCTGATGGTATCGCCGGGGCAGACGATAACCGCGTGCTCAATGATATTTTTCAATTCCCGGATGTTGCCCGGCCAGGAGTAATCCTGCAGATATTCCATAGCTTCTAAAGAGAAACCCATTTTTTTGTCGTATTTCTTGCAATAATGATCCAAAAAATGATGGGCAAGCAGCCCAATATCTTCAGGTCTTTCCCGCAGGGGCGGTATGTGGATCGGTATTACGTTTAACCTGTAGTATAAATCCGCCCGGAATTCCCCCTGCTGGAGCATCTGTTCCAGGTTTCTGTTCGTGGCTGTGATTATTCTCACATCAATAGGGATCTGGCTATTCCCGCCGATTCTTTCTACATACCTTTCCTGGGTAAAACGCAATAGCTTAACCTGCGTGCCGTATGACAGGTCGCCTATTTCATCCAAAAAAAGAGTTCCTCCGTTTGCCATTTCAATTTTCCCGACTTTTCCGGAGGTGCGCGCTCCCGTAAATGCTCCGGGATTGTAGCCAAACAACTCGGATTCGATGAGGTTTTCAGGTATAGTAGCACAGTTCACCGCCACGTAAGGGTGATCGCGGCGCTTGCTCGCATCGTGAATTGCCCGCGCAAGAAGTTCTTTTCCTACGCCCGTCTCCCCCCTGAGCATCACAGTTGCATCAGATTTGGCAACTTTTGCCGATAAGCTTAAACAGTTTATCAGCTTGGGAGCTTCACCGACTATATTCCGAAAAACTGATGGGAGATCGTCTCTGGTTATATTTTTGGATGGCTTGTCCTGGCTGATGGAAAGAATAGGGCTCAGGCGGACGTTAAGCTTATAAACGGGGGGGGTGTTCCCTATGCCGGCGACGGCTATTGTTTCCCCCTTGTCGTCTTTTATGGGAAGAAAACTGGCCACAAGATTGTATCCCAGTGTCTCGTTAAAATGCTCTTCGTTTTTTATGAGTTCGCCTTTGCGGAGCACCTGCAGGAGTCTGTCGTTGGGGTATTTTTTCTTGAGGTCGCGCCCCAGCAAGCGCTCTCTTTTTACCCCTACCTGCAGCTCGTACCCTTCATTAATGTAAATTATTGTACCTTCTTTATCAATAATAATGACCGGGTCGTTAATCATATCCAAGATTGTGCCCAGGTATTTTTCTATGATGCTCCAGTAACTATTGTTTTGTTCAAGCACAAATATCACTCCTTGTCTGCATATGCATTAATTACCGGAAGCCTGCTGCTAAATAAAAATTAAAAACACAATCTCAAACCTTCTCACCGCCAATTATTTTGACAGAAAAGAATTAATTACCGGTGCTTTTTAAATTGCATTACCCCCTTCAATGTCTATTTTACTAAAGATTATCCTTTTTGTGAACAAAAATGTACTTTGTTTAAACAAAAAAATACAGTCGGCTTTATCTCCCTTGCCTGAGAGACAAAATGGTTTATTGTAAAGAGCTTTTTCCCGGCCCTTAAGCAGAATTCAGGATAATGCCGGTTGATTACAGTCTTGGCATGGAAGTTGCATAACAATATTTTGAATTAAGAAATTTGTATGGTTGTTAGATTTGCTTGCAGGGATAGTTGTCTGGTAAAAAGATCGCTAACCCCTAAAAAATTACAGTATAGCGGAAGGAGATCAATAAAAATGATATTTGAAACTGAACGAAGAACAGATAGCTATTCAGAAAATGGCCCGCGATTTTGCGGAGAAGGAGATCATGCCCTATGCACGGGATCTGGACGAAAAGGAAGAATTCCCCTGGGAAATATTAAGGAAACTTCATTCCGTTGGGCTGCATGATCTGGCTGTGCCGGAGGAGTACGGAGGACCCGGGATTGATAGTTTATCGTATTCCCTCATTATTGAACAGATTGCCCGGGGTTGTGCCGGGGTTACGGTCACCTCCAGCGCCAACGGCAATTCATTGGCCCTTTATCCCCTGCTCATAGGTGGAAATTAGCTGTAATCATTGGATTTGTCTTAAACTACGCTGCATATTTTGCAGAGATCTACCGTGCCGGAATCGAGTCTATGCCCATTGGCCAGTATGAGGCTGCAAAAGTACTGGGATACAATAAAACTCAGACCTTTTTAAAAATAATCCTGCCGCAGGTTATCAAGCGCATTCTTCCCCCGGTTACAAATGAGGTTATTACCCTGGTTAAGGATACCTCACTGGCTTTTGTGATCTCTGTTTCGGAGATGTTTACCCTGGCAAAAGCCATCGCCTCCGCTCAGAGATCGGTGATACCCTATATTGCAGCGGGTATATTTTACTATGTTTTTAATTTTATTGTCGCATATGTTATGGAGTGGGCAGAGAAAAAGTATAGCTATTTTAGGTAGGCCGGAGGATTGCCATAATTATGAAATTACTGGAAATAAAAAAATTAAGAAAGACATTTGGCGACCTCGAGGTGATCAAGGACATTTCCTTAAACGTTGAGGAGGGGCAGGTTGTAGCTGTTATCGGGCCTTCCGGTTCGGGTAAGTCCACCCTGCTCAGATGCGCAACGATGCTGGAGACAATGGACTCGGGCGAATTGATTTATCTGGGTGAGCATGCTGTCAGGACCGGCGCGGATGGAAAAGCGGTTTATGCCCCTGCCAGGCAGCTGCGGAAAATTCAGGGTTATTATGGCCTGGTCTTTCAAAACTTCAACCTTTTCCCTCACTACTCTGTCATAAAAAATATAATCGATGCCCCGATCTCTGTTCAAAAAAAGAGTAAAGCAGAGGCTTTGAAGATCGGACGGGAATTGTTGCAGAAAATGGCCTTAACCGATAAAGAAAACGCTTATCCTTACCAGTTATCGGGAGGCCAGCAGCAGCGGGTTTCCATCGCCCGGGCACTGGCCTTGAGTCCGAAGGTGCTCTTTTTTGATGAACCGACTTCTGCCCTGGACCCGGAACTCACCGGGGAGATTCTCAAGGTGATCAGGGACCTGGCTGCAGAACAGATGACAATGGTCATTGTAACCCACGAAATGAGCTTTGCCAGGGATGTGGCCGATCATGTTATTTTCATGGATGAAGGCGTTATTGTTGAGGAAGGGCCACCGGAGGGAGTGATCAACAACCCCCAAAGTGAACGTACCAGGGCATTTTTAAGCAGGTTTGAAAGGTAAGTAAACACGAGGAGGCGGTTTTCCTGTGTATTCAGAGAGCGAATTGCATGCCATAATTATAATTTTTTTTAAAGCACAGGGGAGTATGGTAAATGCTTGTTGACGCTCATGTACACTTGGCTTTAAATCATTTGTTTAACAGGCGGGCCTGGGAGGCTGCCGGCAGGGAGAAAAGAACAGCCTGGATAAGGGAAATCCTGAGGGAGTATAAGAGGAGGGGGATATGCATCCTGAGGGATGGGGGAGATGCATATTTTGTCTCCGAACTGGCCAGGGAAGTAGCTCGTGAAGAGGGGATGATTTACAAAACCCCTGTCTATGCATTATATAAAAAGGGCCGTTACGGCTCTTTTTTAGGTAAACCCATAGCTGATAGAAGAGATTTTAAGCGAGAATTCAAGCTGCTTCTGGATCACGGGGCTGACCACCTGAAAATAATCTTAACCGGCCTGGTTAATTTTAATCGGTATGGTGATGTCGGCGGTACTTCCTTTAGGGTGGACGAATTGCAATATATGGTGGATGCGGCCGGGGAGCACGGCCTGCCGGTGATGGTGCACGCCAACGGCGAGGACGGCGCGGCCGTGGCGGTGGCAGCGGGGGTGCACACGCTGGAGCATGGTTATCTGATCTCCGGGGTGCAAATTTACGGTATGGCTGAAAAGGGGATTGTGTGGGTTCCGACCCTTTCCCCCCTGGGGAATATTCTTCATTCCGGCGATAGCAGGTTCAGCGCAAAGGAAAGGGAGATAATCGGCAGGGTGTACTCCGGACAGGTAGAAAACATCAGGAAAGCTGTTGAAATGGGCGTCCGTATTGCCCTCGGGAGTGACGCGGGGGCTTCTGCTGTTCACCACGGGGAAGGACTGTTGAATGAAATCGAACACCTGCAGAAAATTGGGTTTGACAGGCGGGTGATAGAAAAAATGTGCCTGGAAAACGGGGCCGGAGCATTAAAGATAGATCAGAACAGCACAGGATGAACCATCACCTTTGATTCGTTGCTTCGTTGTGATCAAACATTAAAGCGGAAATTGATTATATCGCCGTCCCGGACCGGGTATTCTTTTCCCTCCAGGCGAAAGAGGCCCTTTTCCCTGACTGCCGAAGTGCTGCCTAACCTGTAAAGGTCGTTGTAATGGAAGACCTCCGCCCGGATAAAACCGCGCTCTATGTCGGAATGGATTTTGCCGGCCGCTTTTTTGGCTGTTGTGCCCTCCCGAATTGTCCAGGCCTTCACTTCATCATCCCCTACGGTGAAAAAAGAGATGAGGCCCATTAGTTCGTACGCGGCACGTGCAAGTCGGGATATGCCTGATTCCTGCAGCTGCAGCTCTTTTAAAAAATCCGCCCGCTCTTCCGGCTGGAGCCGGCTAATTTCCACTTCTATCTGTGCACAGATCTCGATCAGGGCGATCCCGTTATCTGCAGCAAAGGAGATTACCTTTTCCTTTTCGGGATAATCTCCCGCGGCAAGTTGATGTTCGTCAATATTCAGGGCAACTATGAGAGGCTTTTCCGTAAGGAATTTATATTCCGCCAGTATAGCTTGCTCTTCCTCGTCAAGGCTAACACTGCTCAAAGGTTTTTCCTCTTCCAGAACAGAGAGGATTTCCTTGAGCAATGCCAGCTGGAATGCGGCATCTTTGGGCGGCTTTTTTGCTTCATTAATGCGTTTGATCCGGGTTTCTACCAGGCTTATATCGGCGAGCAGCAGCTCTGTCTGAAAATCTTGCAGCTCTTTCAAAGGAGCGGGGCTGCCTACGGTTGCATTAACTATCTCCGTTTGGAAGGCACGCACAACCTGTACCAGTACGTCGGAATTCCGGACTTCCTCGAACAATCTGGCCGTGGCGGCCGGGTTGCCTTTTTCGGTGCATACCCCCGGAATGTCTTTAAACTGTATCTGCGCGTAAGTAGTTTTACGCGGTTTAAATAGTTTTGAAAGAAAATCGATGCGCGGATCCGGCACCCCGGCGCTGCCCGGATGCACTTCCACACTGCTCCCTAACCCTGTTGCGTACTCCGATCCTGTCAACAAATTAAAAAATGTGGTTTTCCCTCCGAGAGGCGCTCCTATCAGCCCTATCTGCAATTTCTGTTCATCTCCTGTTACGTGTTAATTCATCAGTGATTACGTATTATACAACCAGAAGATTTTAACATACTTTTTCTGCAAAAGAAACAGGGCCATGAAGACGCAGGGCTAAACCCATTTTACATTAACTTACAAAATAACATACGATAATTGCATTCTAGTTGCATTCCCCGATACGAACTGGTTCAAGATAGGAGTCTTTTGAGGTTGATGCTGCATGTTTGCTAGACATTGTTATTGAAGGCGTCAACCCTTGTACTGTAGAGCATCATTATTTTTTCCACCGCCTTATAGACGGAATAGGTGATTATGGAGTTGGCACCCGCTTTGATGAAGTTAAAGGGAATAATGATGGGGATCAACATTGATATCACCAGATCACGCGATGCACCCAAAAAATATACGGTGAAAACTAAGTTAAGGGGGATCATCATCAACGTCATGGCCAGAGTGCCGCAGGCAAGCCCCAGGACAGCGCTGTAGCGATTATACTTCATACGGAAGATTGTCCCTGCAACAATGACAAAAGTTCCTGTAGCAATTATATGCATGATAATCCCTACCCAACCGCTGTGTGCAGATACTGTTATGCCCTGTATTATAGATACGACAACGGTTAGTATCAGTCCATTCAAGGGCCCAAAAAGGAAGGTTCCGATAAGGATGGGGATGTCTGCCATATCATATTCGAGAAATGGTGCGGAGGGGAAAATGGGAAAGTGAATAAAATTTACCAGTACAATTGATACAGCAGCCAGCATTGCCATCATGACCATTTTTTTTACTGTCAGATTTTCTTTCATCTTCAATACCCCCATTGAGATTATTAAATGCTTGAGGATGTAAAAAACCCCCCGTATCGGGGGGGTAATTGAAAGCAACAACCAAAACATATAGCTGGTTATCTTTGCTTCTCCCATCCGGACTATACCGTCGGCACCGGAATCCAACCGGCTCAGCTGAATAGCTCGCGGGCTCATCGGCTCTGTGGCCGCATTACCGCCGGTGGGGAATTTCACCCCGCCCCGAAGCATCTTTTATTGTAGATAATTATAAAACGGAAATACTCCTTTGTCAATAAACTGCCATTAATTTGGAATATTCGGCTATCTCTGAGCTATGCCTTAAGTGTTGTTATCATCAAAAGTGAAGAGCCATTGAAGGGCTTTTGTTTAGCGTGTAAGCGGTATACTGGCCGAGCAGTGCCCCCCTAGGGAATCAACGATTTCGCCTTCGACCAGAATCTGCACGGCTTCAATTTCCTCCAGCTGCGTCAGGGTCCAGACGATGGAGGAGAGCAGGACTGCTTCTGTTCCTGAGCCATAGTTCGCTTCGGCAATTTCGGAGGAGAGGTCCAGATAGGCGATTCCGTTTTCAACCAGGAGATCGAGAATCCTCGTTTCCTCAGGGATTATTCTGCTCAGCTTATCATCTTGGGGGCCCTTAAGCAGCTCTTCCATTAACTCCCGGGCTCCCGGCTGTTTTTCGAAAGCCCGTGTTTCTTTACCCAGTTTAAAATCTGTTTCTGTCACCTCCATGAAGTAGAGCTCCATGGTGTTTTCCTCCGGGGGGGCTCCATACTCTATCTTTTCTCCTGCCAGCTCTTCCAGGATAGAAAGCAGCTCTGCAGTATTCCGATGCTGGCTGCTGACGATGAATACCTCCGCTTCATCTGTTACCCATCTGGCAACCCTGCTTTCTTCAAAATGCCTATTAGAAACGTGCAAGACGCTGGAGTCAAAATCCACATAACCCCCGGCCAGTCTTTTCAGTTCTATTTCCGGAAGGAAGGTGAAGTCCGGGGGTGTTGTTGTATAATAAACATCTAGAAAATCAATTTCATTTGTTCCCTGGAAGCGCAGGATATATTCGTATAAATCGTTATAGAGGACACCGGCCAGCTTTAGCTCCATTTCCTCCGGAAGGATATTCAACAGTTTGGTAGTTTCCGGCCACGCTTTTATCACTTCCTCAATATCTGCGGTGCGGTTCAGCTCGCGGACTTTGATCCCCTGAGGCAGGGTCCAGTCGAAAATCTCGTCCTCCAGCTGCGGGTTAATCTCCAGCTCCTTGAACTCCACCACCAGCTTCGAACCTTCAGGATGGTTCAGCACCTTGCGCAGGGGCAATTTTGTGGCTTTATCTATCCACATCTGATTGTATACCTCTTCGCCGGCATATCTGTACTCGAGGACTGTAGCCTCACGGCCAAAAAGAGTTTCGGTTCCAAGGGTATTGACTTCTACGGCGTATTCCAGCTCCCGGACGGACTTGCCGATATGGTAGCGCCATAGCTCTTTTTCCGGAAAGATATTCTCCACTGTTACCCTGTCAGGTTCGATTTCCGCCAGCTTTTCCCCGTCGCTGATGTACTGCTTTTTAAAACCGTTATAGCTGTGGCGGGCGGAATATTTAAAGGGTTTTTTATACTGGATTTCAATTGTTTCCAGAAACTCTATCTCTCCGTTACGTTCGGACCTGATCTCCGTTACACCGCTGTAACTCTGAAGTTCCTCATAGGCCCGGACCACGGCATGCACGATGTTGACCTCCTCCCGGCCCGGAAAGCTCACTAACCCCGCTACCAGCAGGATCATTGCTGCTGCCGCCACTATTCCTCTTACCCAGCGCGAGCTGAGCAGCCTGCGCGCTGCCGGTTTACCTTTTTTTAGCCTCTTGACAGCCCTGATGGATGCAAACATTTTTTCCATCTCCGGGTCTATATTGCCTTCTCGGTAAGCCCGGGGTTTTTTATCTTGGAGCAAGTCTTCGATAAAATGATCGACCTGTTGTATTTCATTCATGAAAATAACCTCCTTTTTCCAGTATTTCTTTCAGGGTGCGGACTGCCCGAAACTGTAGGCTCCGTACCGCCCCCGGGCTTCGCTTCATCTTCACGGCCACGCTTTCTACCGGCCATCCTTCAATTATTCTCAGCGTTAAAACCCGTCGGTGCTCAGGGCTTAACTGCTTCATAGCCTCCTGAATGATCATTTTTTCTTCCACCTCCCGGGGCTCCTGGGGGATGTCCCACCCCTTTTCCTGCAGCTCGTCCATAGAGACCGAACCGAACTGCCGCCCCCGCTTTCGCCACAGATCCGTGAGCAGGTTGCGGGCGGCGGAGAAGGTATATGCTTCAATTTTTTCCTCCTCATTGATGCTGCCGGTTTTTATCTTGCGGTAAACCCGGTCCAAAGTATCCTGCGTAAGCTCCTCCGCTTCTTCCCGGTTCTGGACCTTGAAGTAAAAGAAGCGGTAGAGCCGCGGCCACAGCTCCGCTGCCCATGTATCCGTTTGATTTATTAGTACTGCACTTTCCTTCATCAGATAATCCCCCGATATCGCGCAATATCTTTTCCACTTTCTATTATACATGACGTTAACAAATGAATTATGTTATGTAACTCTACATAGTTTTTTCCAGGGAAGGGAATTTGGCGGAGGCTTTTCTTGGAAGGTAAAAAAGAATGAAAAGCTCAAAATAGAGCTTCGACATTAAGGTAGAGGATGGTTACCCGGAACATAAACCGGTAATAATTGGGAAATACTGCTGATAAAATTTTAATGTGGGATTTTTTTTGAGGCTGTTAGATAATTTAAACCGCGCCTATTCAAGCCCGAGCCTGGATTATTCCAGGTCGAGCTTGTATTTTTTTAGCTTGTCATAAAACGCGCCGCGGCTGATGCCCAGGTATTCGATGGCCTTGCTTTTATTGTTGAAAGCTTTTTCCAGTGCTTTTTTAATAATTGTTTTCTCAGTATATTCTATAGCCTGATGTAAATTTAAAACCGAGGAGTCCAGGATATTATTATAATCATTTAGCATCAAGTTAAAATGGCTGGGGCTGATGGTATCGCCGGGGCAGACGATAACCGCGTGCTCAATGATATTTTTCAATTCTCGGATGTTGCCTGGCCAGGAGTAATCCTGCAGATATTCCATAGCTTCTAAAGAGAAACCCATTTTTTTGTCGTATTTCTTGCAATAATGATCCAAGAAATGATGGGCAAGCAGCCCAATATCTTCAGGTCTTTCCCGCAGGGGCGGTATGTGGATCGGTATTACATTTAACCTGTAGTATAAATCCGCCCGGAATTCACCCTGCTGGAGCATCTGTTCCAGGTTTCTGTTCGTGGCTGTGATTATTCTCACATCAATAGGGATCTGGCTATTCCCGCCGATTCTTTCTACATACCTTTCCTGGGTAAAACGCAATAGCTTAACCTGCGTGCCGTATGACAGGTCGCCTATTTCATCCAAAAAAAGAGTTCCTCCGTTTGCCATTTCAATTTTCCCGACTTTTCCGGAGGTGCGCGCTCCCGTAAATGCTCCGGGATTGTAGCCAAACAATTCGGATTCGATGAGGTTTTCAGGTATAGTAGCACAGTTCACCGCCACGTAAGGGTGATCGCGGCGTTTGCTCGCATCGTGAATTGCCCGCGCAAGAAGTTCTTTTCCTACGCCCGTCTCCCCCCTGAGCATCACAGTTGCATCAGATTTGGCAACTTTTGCCGATAAGCTTAAACAGTTTATCAGCTTGGGAGCTTCACCGACTATATTCCGAAAAACTGATGGGAGATCGTCTCTGGTTATATTTTTGGATGGCTTGTCCTGGCTTATGGAAAGAATAGGGCTCAGGCGGACGTTAAGCTTATAAACGGGGGGGGTGTTCCCTATGCCGGCGACGGCTATTGTTTCCCCCTTGTCGTCTTTTATGGGAAGAAAACTGGCCACAAGATTGTATCCCAGTGTTTCGTTAAAATGCTCTTCGTTTTTTATGAGTTCGCCTTTGCGGAGCACCTGCAGGAGTTTGTCATTGGGGTATTTTTTCTTAAGGTCGCGTCCCAGCAAGCGCTCTCTTTTTACCCCTACCTGCAGCTCGTACCCTTCATTAATGTAAATTATTGTACCTTCTTTATCAATAATAATGACCGGGTCGTTAATCATATCCAAGATTGTGCCCAGGTATTTTTCTATGATGCTCCAGTAACTATTGTTTTGTTCAAGCACAAATATCACTCCTTGTCTGCATATGCATTAATTACCGGAAGCCTGCTGCTAAATAAAAATAAAAACACAATCTCAAACCTTCTCACCGCCAATTATTTTGACAGAAAAGAATTAATTACCGGTGCTTTTTAAATTGCATTACCCCCTTCAATGTCTATTTTACTAAAGATTATCCTTTTTGTGAACAAAAATGTACTTTGTTTAAACAAAAAAATACAGTCGGCTTTATCTCCCTTGCCTGAGAGACAAAATGGTTTATTGTAAAGAGCTTTTTCCCGGCCCTTAAGCAGAATTCAGGATAATACCGGTTGATTACAGTCTTGGCATGGAAGTTGCATAACAATATTTTGAATTAAGAAATTTGTATGGTTGTTAGATTTGCTTGCAGGGATAGTTGTCTGGTAAAAAGATCGCTAACCCCTAAAAAATTACAGTATAGCGGAAGGAGATCAATAAATATGATATTTGAACTGAACGAAGAACAGATAGCTATTCAGAAAATGGCCCGCGATTTTGCGGAGAAGGAGATCATGCCCTATGCACGGGATCTGGACGAAAAGGAAGAATTCCCTTGGGAAATATTAAGGAAGCTTCATTCCGTTGGGCTGCATGATCTGGCTGTGCCGGAAGAGTACGGGGGACCCGGGATTGATAGTTTATCGTATTCCCTCATTATTGAACAGATTGCCCGGGGTTGTGCCGGGGTTACGGTCACCTCCAGCGCCAACGGCAATTCATTGGCCCTTTATCCCCTGCTCATAGGTGGAAATGAGGAGCAAAAACAAAGGTTTTTAGTGCCGATTTGTGAAAAAGGGGATCTGGTCAGCTTCAGTCTGACCGAGCCGGATGCAGGATCGGATATCAGCTCAGTAGCCACGACTGCCCGCAGAGATGGCAATGATTATATTATCAACGGTACAAAGTGTTTTATTACCAATGCCAGCTATTCCAACTACCATACCGTATTTGCCAACGTAATAGACGGCAGCGGGACAAAAAAGCTTTCTGTATTTATGCTGGAAGACAGCATGCCCGGGATCATTAAGGGTAAAAAAGAAAAAAAGCTGGGGCTGCGTTGTTCTGATACCGCCGAACTGATCTTTGAGGACGTCAGGGTGCCCAAAGATAATTTAATCGGGAAAGAGGGGGACGGTTTCAAACTGGCGATGAAGACGCTGGATATGGCCAGGCCCAGTGTGGGGGCGATTTCCCTGGGGATAGCGCAGGCTGCCTTTGAGGCTGCTGTTGAGTATTCCAAGGGCCGTATTCAGTTTGGCAAGCCTATCAGCCATAATCAGGGTATCCAGTTTATGCTTGCCGACATGGCTACTAAGATAGAGGCGGCAAGGCTCCTGGTCTATCAGGCCTCCTGGCTGAAGGACAAATTCTATAAAGAAGGGGTACCGTTTACCAAGAAGGCTGCTTTTGCCAAAGTATATGCCAGCGACGTGGCCATGCAGGTGACAACTGATGCTGTGCAAATATTTGGCGGCTATGGCTACAGCAGGGAATATATGGTGGAAAAATATATGCGGGATGCAAAAATAATGCAGATATTTGAAGGCACCAACCAGATTCAACGTATTGTAATAGCCCGGCAGATTTTAGCTTAAGCACGGTACGAAAAATAATATTTTTAGGTAAAGCAGGAGATCCATTTTATTTACCGAAAGTATTAATAACATATGATTACTACTATAGCCTATAATAGTCATCAGGGCACTAAACATAGAGGTATCCACAGTGGCACAGTTGCTGTCAAATATAGAAGTACTCCTGCTTAGTATTGTTAATGAAAAACCTTCATATGCCTATGAAATAGATAAAATTATAGATCTAAAGAATGTGAGGTATTGGGCAAGGATTGGAGTGGCTTCTATTTATCAGGTGTTAAAGAGATTGGAGGAAAAAAATTTAGTATACTCTAAAAAGGAAAAGGAGGGTAGAATGCCGGAGAGGAAGAGGTATTATATTACCGGCGACGGCAAGGCCGTCCTGATTGAAGCTTCAAAAAGGCTTCTTTCAAATTTTGAACTATATTACCTCGACCTTAACGTAGGATTGGAAGCCTCCGATCTTTTGACTCCCGGTGAAATAGCCAGTTGTATAGCAAAAAGGCTTGCGATGGTTCAAACGAATATTAAAAGGATACGGGAAATGTATGCAAATGAAAAGGTTGCAGCGTTCAAGAAAAAAGCGATTATTGGGAACCTGATCAGGCTTCGTGAAGCCGAGGAGATTTTCTTGAAAGAATTCCTTCAAGAATTATCAACCGATTGACTATCGGTAATCTGAAGAGGATACGAAGGAGGTGGCTTTAGATATGTATTTAAACCAATTTGAATACTATGCACCCAGGACGTCCGGTGAAGCGTTGGATCTGGTTAAACGACTGGGGAGCAAGGCCAAAGTGCTGGCCGGCGGCACCGATCTACTGAATATGATGAAGGAAAAGCTTATCAAACCGGAATGCCTGGTGGATATCAATAATGTGGATGAATATAAAGGTATTTCATATGAGCCGGGTAAGGGTGTTGTAATCGGCTCAACCACAAAAGTATCTGAAGTTGAGCATTCTGCTATAATCCGGGAAAAATATTATGCCCTTCACCAGGCGGCAGGTGAACTGGGGTCAACTCAGGTAAGAAATATGGCCACTATTGGAGGAAACAGCTGCCATGCTTCACCGGCGGCGGAAACTCCCACACCGCTGGTTGTTCTGGGAGCCAAAGTAGTACTGAGCAGCGCCTCCGGGGAGAGGGAGCTGCCGCTGGAAGATTTTATTACGGGTAACCGTGAAACAGCCCTGGCAGAAGGTGAATTGTTGACCAAATTTGTCCTGCCGGAACCGGCTCCAAAATCCGCCAGCCGTTACGGCTATATTGGATTGAGAGACGCTATGGAAATTGATGCCGTAAACATGGCTGTCAATCTCGTACTGGATGATGAGGGCCGGACAATAAAAGATCTTCGTCTTGTGATGGGCTCGGTTTTCCCACGGCCGCTGGTTTCCAAGGAAGCGCCGGCGATCATGGTAGGGAAAGAGTTTAACGCCGATTTGGTGGAGAAAGTTACTCAAGCAGTGGCAAAAGAGGCCAGGCCTATTGACGATATACGGGCTTCTGCGGAATACAGGCGTGAAGTGGTGCCGGTGCTGGCCCGCAGATTGCTTCAAGAGGCGTTTGACGCCGCGAGGGGGGTGTAATTAATGAAACAGCTAATCGAATTAAATATAAATGGCCGCGTTTATGAAGTGCCTGTTGAGCCCAGGGATCTGCTTGTCGATGTTGTCAGGAAAAAAGTAGGCCTAACCGGTACAAAGAAAGGATGCGGGCAGGGAGACTGCGGTGCCTGCACGGTGTTAATCGACGGCAAGGCGGTTCTATCCTGTCTGACACTGGCCATCACCTGCCAGGGCAAAAAAATTACCACCATTGAGGGGCTGGCGGCTTCAGATGGTCAACTTCATCCAATCCAGCAATCGTTTGTCGATCACGGGGCCGTGCAGTGCGGTTTCTGTACATCAGGGATGATTCTTTCATCAAAGGCCTTGCTGGACAGTAATCCCAATCCCAGCAAGGAAGAGATTAAGCGTGCCCTAGCAGGCAATCTCTGCCGTTGCACCGGGTATAAAAAGATAGTCGAGGCGGTCGAAGCTGCTTCCGAATCTGCAGGGGAGGTGAAGTAATGGGAGTCTGGGATAAAGAACAATATGTACGCGAAGGGGTCCCGGCCTACCAGGACGAGAGAAGGTTTACCCAGGTAGGGAGGAGCGTGCCGAAGGTAGATAGTCCTGCCAAGGTCAAGGGGGAAGCTATCTATACAGATGATATGGTGCTCCCGGGTATGGTTTACGGCAAAGTTAAGCACTGTACCGAATACGCCCACGCCAAGATCAAAAAGATCGATTGCAGCAAAGCCCTTGCGCTGCCGGGAGTACTGGCGGTACTTACGGGAGATGAGGCTCCCAATAAATGGGGCATAGTACCGCAAGCTGCCAACGAAACAGTACTGGCTATAGATAAAGTTCGCTTCAATGGTGAAGGGGTAGCCGCCGTTGCCGCCATCGATGAAGAAACTGCTGAGGCCGCCCTCGATTTGATTGAAGTGGAATATGAGCCTCTGCCGGTGCTGCTGGACCCGTTCGAATCCATGAAACGTGCCAAAGAAATCTTGATACATGAAGACGCTCCGGGCAACATCCTGCACGAAGGGGAACAGGTGTATGGGGACGTGGAGAAGGCTTTTGCGGAATGCGAATACGTTTTGGAAAGGGAATTTAAAACCAACATGCCTCACCAGGGTTTCCTCGAGCCGCAATCCGCCTTGGCCAGCTATGATCCCCAGAGCGGACATCTGCGTCTGTGGTCAAGCAGCCAGATTGCTCACTACCTGCACCGGCAGATATCGAACGTCCTTGAGATGCCCATGAACAAAATACGGGTTACTGTTCCTACGGTAGGTGGCGGTTTCGGCGGCAAGGGCGAAGCATGCACAGGGGAATTTGTCGCCTGTCTCCTTTCCAGGAAGCTTGGCCGCCCGGTCAAAGTGACCTATGAGCGCAGCGAAGTGTTTTATAATAACAAGGGGCGTCACCCGTGCTATATGAAGATGAAAATCGGCCTGGACAAAGACGGCTATATCCAGGCGGTGGACTTTGACAATACCTTGGATAAAGGCGCTTACTCAAGTTGGGGTATCGTAGTCCTGTTTTATTCTGCCTCCATGATTCACCTGCCCTACAAGGTGCCCAATGCCCGCTTCCGTGGAAGATCCGTTTACACCAACAAGCCCAGCACGGCTTCCATGCGCGGCCTCGGCGGGGTGCAGCCCAGGTTTGCTATGGAATGCATGCTCGACGAACTGGCGGAGTTGATGGGGATCAGCCCGTACGAATTAAAGATGAAAAATGCCATTGAGTCGGGTTATACCGCGATAAATAACATGTACGTACCCCACACCGAGTACAAACGCTGTGTGCAGAAAGCGGTGGAAAAATCGGGTTATCTGGAAAAACACGGTAAACTGCCTTTTGGCAAAGGGATCGGCTTGGCCGGCGGTTATTATATCACGGGAACAGCCTACACCCTCTACCAGGCTTACAAGCCGCATACCTCTGTTTTGATCCGGGTGGATACCGAGGGGGGGGTGACCCTGCACTGTTCCGCTGTTGATATCGGCCAGGGCAGCAACACCGCCATGGCCCAGATGGCTGCCGAAGCGCTGGGTATCCATTTTGAGGATATTCATGTCCAGTCTCATGATACGGAAATCGGCACTTTTGACCTGGGAACCTTTGCCAGCCGGTTAACCTATGCTATTGGGACTGCCATTAATGATGCGGCGAAGCAGATTAACCAGAAACTAAAAGAAACTGCGGCCGGGTTGCTGGGCTGCCGGGCCGATCATTTAGTAATCAAAGACCGTAAGATCTATTCCATGTTTGAAGCTAAAAGGAAGACTATCGAATGGGAAAAGGTGGTCGAAACCGTCATCAACACTACCGGGTCTCTTGCAGCCGTCGGGAATTTCTCCCCGCCGCGCCGCAAAGGTATTGATCTCATCAGCGGTAACAGGGCCCAGGGTGCCAATATCGGACACTCGCCCACATTTGGCTTCAGCTGCCAAATACACGAAGTAGATGTGGATTTGGAAACCGGCAAGATCAAGGTGACCAAAGTAACCGAATCCGGCGATATGGGTACAATGATCAACCCCATGGCTGCTGACGGCCAGGTGGAAGGCTCCATTGTATATAACCTGGGGGGATGCCTTTACGAAGAACAGTATTTCGATGAAAATGGCATGCATCTGAATCCGAACTTCCACGATTACAAGATGCCGACGGTGATGGAGATGCCGGAGATGGATATCAACACCTTAACGGACAGCTATGACCCGACAGCTCCCTTTGGTGCCAAGGAAACAGGCGAAGGTGCTGTCCAGCCAACCTTCCCGGCCATCGTCAACGCTATCTACGATGCCATCGGCGTGAGGTTTACCGAAGTGCCTATAACCCCGGAAAAGGTGCTCAAAGCGCTGAAGGAGAAAAAAGAAGCAGCCGGGAAATAAATTCGATAAATAAATGCGGCGTATGGTTTAATAAAGTGGTTTAAATAAGAAAGGTGATTTAACAAAGTGTTTTTACGTGGAGTTAAAGCTTTCTAGCCTATGAGAGCTTGAAGAGAGCTTAACGCCCCAAAAGGAGAGCTTAAGGTTCCGGCGGTGTGGTGAAAACAGTATCAATCAGGCGGCGACACAGGAAATAGATAAAAACTGTCGCCGCCTGTTATTTAATATTCTTTCATAAACTTGACGGAAAATTTTATCTTTGCTAATATCTTAATTGCAAGGGGGTAGTATATAGGTTATTATTTCACATTAATGAAGGAAGGAAGAGTTAAACTATGTCAAGTAAAGATGTGGGAGCCTTTAACAGGTTTGAATATATCTCCAATAAAACCCTCTGGAAGGCAGCCGGATATACGGATAACGATCTGGACCGCCCGCTTATTGGTATTGCCAATTCTTATAATGAGATGGTGTCCGGCCATATAGTTTTACGCTACTTAGCTGAACAGGTGAAATTCGGTATTTATCGTGCGGGGGGTACGCCGATGGAGTTTGGCGTTATTGCTTGCTGTGACGGCATTGCCGATAACCATGAGGGTGCATATTATGTGCTCCCTTCCCGTGAAAATATTGCAGATGCACTTGAAATTCAAGCCAGGGCGCATAAACTTGACGGCATTGTAATGTTGGCAGGGTGTGATAAAATTGTTCCGGGCATGTTGATGGCGGCTGCCCGTTTGGATATTCCCGCCATCTTCGTGCCCGGTGGATGCACACTTTCCGCCCCCCCTTTCGGTAAAAAAGCCCACAGTGATACAACCTCTATCTCCGAAGGACTGGGTATGTATCAGAAGGGGGAGATTACCTATGAAGAGTTGCAATCCTTAACCACTATCTGCGCACCGTCCTGCGGTTCCTGTCAGTTCATGGGAACAGCAAATACCATGGTTGTTTTTGCAGAAGCGCTAGGTATTACTTTAAGTGGTGGCAGCGCAATTCCTGCAATATATAATGAACGCCGCCGCAGTGCCTTTAAAAGCGGCGAAAAAATTGTGGAAATGGTTTACGGGAATGTTTCCGCAAAAAGCATCTTGAGCTGGGAGGCTATGGAGAACGCCATCATGGTGATGTTAGCTGTTGGCGGCTCCACCAATGCGGTTATCCATGCTTGTGCCTTGGCCTATGAGTTGGGATTTGAACCTTCCAAGGTAATGGATGCATTTGATAAGTACAGCACAATCATCCCCCATATTGCCAGGGTCAACCCCGCTTCCCTAATTTACGATATGGAAGATCTCTACAAGGCAGGCGGTATCCCGGAGGTCATGAAAGCCATACGCAAATACCTTCACCTTGATGTTATGACTGTAGATTTGCAGCCGCTGCAAAAAAACCTGGATAAGCATGTAAGCCACTATCCTGCGAATCCCGATCTGATTCGTACGCTGGACAATCCTCACAGCACCCTGGGGGGGCTGGCAATCATGCGGGGCAACCTGGCCCCGGAAACGGGTGTGGCCAAACCTGCTGCCATTGCGGAGGAAGTCAGACAGTTTACCGGAACGGCTATTTGCTTTGATAGTGAACATGCATGTATACAAGCAATTCAGGCCGATAAGATTAAAGAGGGGCATATCCTTGTTATCCGCTATGAAGGACCTAGGGGTGGTCCCGGCATGAGAGAGATGTATCTACCGCTAAAAATGCTGAATGGACTGGGTTTGGCCAAAAGTACTGCCGTCATCACTGATGGCCGTTTCTCCGGGACCAATAACGGTTGTTTTGTAGGTCACATTTCTCCTGAAGCCGCTTTAGGAGGCCCCATCGCCCTAGTGCGTGACGGTGATCAAATTACTATAGATGTTATCAACAAACGCCTGGAACTGCACGTGTCCGATGAAGAGCTGGTTCGGCGTAAAGCCAAATGGACTTATACCCCCTCTGCAAGTATAAAGGGTTATCTTGCCCGATATGCCAAAATGGTCACATCAGCCAGTGAGGGAGCCGTTTTAAAATAAGATCATAAAATTGCTGGTCTTTGAAAGGATGAGAGCCTGTGCTCAATGCTATCATCATTAACCCTCGGGACACCGTGGTCACGGTGACAACGGCTATTAAAAAAGGAGAAGCGGTTTCCTATGCCTCCTGTAAAAAAGCTATTACAGCCAGGGCAGATATTCCTGTCTACCATAAGGTTGCCATAAAAAAAGCTAAAAAGGGCGAAAAAATATTTAAATACGGCGAGGTTATCGGTTATGCCACCAAGGACATTGAAACAGGCGAACATGTGCATACACATAACTTAGGCAGTGAAAAGATAGACTAATATTAAGGATGATACGATCATGGAATTTGCAGGATATGTACGTCCCGACGGTCGTGTCGGGGTTCGTAATCACGTATTGGTTATGCCCACCTGTGCCTGCTCAAGCGATGTTGCCCGCTTGATTGCCACTGCTGTTCCAGGCACGGTAAACTTTAATAATCAGCATGGATGCGGACAAGTTTATAAAGACCAGATGATGACATTAAACCTTTTGTCCGGCTTTGCAGCAAATCCCAACGTTCATAGTACATTGGTTGTGGGTTTGGGTTGTGAGCAGCTTTGCTGGAGTTTGGTGGAAGAGTCGATTAAAAACAAAACTAATAAACCGGTCGCTTACGTGGGAATTCAAGAAATGGGCGGTATTGTGCGAACCGTGGCTAAAGGGAAAAAAATTGCGGAAAGGTTGGTAATGAAGGCTAATTCGTGCCGGCGTGTATCCTGCCATATTTCTAATTTGATATTAGGTACAAACTGCGGCGGCTCCGATCCTACTTCTGGATTATCCTCCAACCTGGTTGTGGGCAATGTAAGTGACCGTCTTTCTGACCTTGGTGCTACCACCATCATCAGCGAAACTCCGGAATTTGTCGGAGCCGAACATGTGCTGGCCAAACAGGCCCGCACCCCTGATATTGGCCGTCAGATTATCAAAATTGTAGAGGATTATGAGGCGCAGTTTGCGTCTATTGGTGAAAGCCTGCGCAGCGGAAACCCCTCACAGGGAAACAAAGAGGGCGGGATAACTACCATCGAAGAAAAATCTCTGGGTTGTATCCATAAAGCAGGTACCCGCCCCATCGAGGCGGTATACAAATCCTGTGATATGATTGACAAAAAGGGAACAGTGATCATGGATACCTGTGCCTATGACGTTTGCTCGGTTGCGGAAATGACTGCCGGTGGTGCTCAAATAACAGTGTTTACCACCGGGCGCGGTACTCCTTCCGGTAACCCTATCGCGCCTGTACTCAAAATCACCGCAAATGCAAAGACCTATGAGTGGATGCATGATTTCATTGATTTTGATACAAGTGCCAGCCTGGAAAACAAGAAGACCGTGGAGCAGCTTGGCGAAGAGCTGTTGCAAATGATTGTGCGGGTAGCCTGCGGGGAACGGGTCAAAGCGGAAATATTTGGTATAATGGAAATAGCCATGCCCCGCCTTTGTAACTTCTGTTAAAGGGAGATTGGATTGAGAGCATCATAATAATAAATATTCTTGATTTATTTAATTTAACCTGATTTTTAGTTGTTCGATAAAGAAACAGCCATAGCCCTGGAAGATAGAGGGTTGATGGCTGTTATACTTTTTCTTAACATATACTACTGAAGCCAAGTGGATACCCTTTATTAGATTTAGAATCAGACAATAAGCAGGCGATAAAGCATTAATTACTGCCCTGAACTACCAATTTATCTTTGCCGTCTCATTTGACGACCAGGAGTAAACGTGGTGCATATATGACCACCCTGTTAATGCTTTTCCTTCAACTCCACCGCCTACCACGAAATGAAGGGAATCTGGTGAGAATAGAATCGGTATTTTCCCTCCGGGTTGAAGACCTTCTATAAACACCTGTAGACGGTCAGGAGGAATACGGTCAGCAATGTGTACTGTTTCATTAATAGTTCCGTCGATCCTATGTTGTACTCTTACCCTCTCATCTTCGGTAAGCTCTTCATACGGTATGCATGTAGCCTCATAGATGTATTTACTCAGACCTTGCTGATCCTCGAAGCCCAGTTCATACAGATCCTCGGCTATTTCCGGGCTGACCATGAAGATATATTTCATGGGGTGCTGAGCCGGGACCGCCTGCAGGTGGTTAAAGCTTGTAATAACCTGTTGGCGTGTTGCTCCAAACAGTCCACATGCCAGTTGTGTAGCTACAAGCAGCCCTCCTCTAACGTGCCCAACAAGTTTATTGGCCAGGTTGTAAACATCGGCTCCCACTCCTGTATAATAAGCAATGTACCCCATTAGAATAAACATAGGTGCTGGTATATTCCTGCAAATGAATCGAGACCTATTGTCCCTGGGAAGTTTAATCCCACCGAGTATAATATTAGTAGTCTATGGAATAACGGCTGAGCAATCCATTGGCAGGCTTTTAATAGCCGGTATCATCCCGGGCATTTTACATATGACGCTTTACATAATTACAGTTCAGCTATTGGCTTGGTTTAATCCTTCTATTGCTCCTGCAGTTCCCAAAGCGAACTGGGGCGAAAGGATTTCCGCATTTGGCGGAGGCCTTGTAGAGGTTGTGCTTGTTTTTATGATAACAATGGGCGGGTTATTATTGGGTTGGTTTACACCTACAGAAGCAGGTGCAGTTGGTGCCTTTTGTTTGTTTATTATTACTCTTTTAAGGAAGAAAATGAATTGGGAAAAAACTATATCATCACTGCGTTCAAGTACTAATTTAACTGCTCAAATATTTTTTCTGGTAGCCAGCGCAAAAGTATTTGGGCGTTTTATTGCAGTAAGTCGTATTCCCTTTGAGTTTGCTTCATTTATTCAGTCCGTCGATATACCACCCTTTCTGGTTGTTCTGGCTATAATGTTTATTAGTATGCTCCTCGGGTGCATTATTGACGCAATGCCATTAATTCTGTTAATTATTCCAGTATTTTTACCTGTTATTGAAAACCTGGGATATGATCCTGTTTGGTTTGGAATCCAGATTGTGGTAGTATGTTCTATGGGGATTCTTACCCCCCCGGTGGGCATTGGGATATATATCATAAAGGGCATTATACCTGATGTTCCTATACAAAACATTTTTAAAAATATATGGCCATTTTTGTTAACAGATTGGGCATTTGCTATCATCCTAGTTATTTTTCCCTCAATAGCTACATTTTTACCAGGATTGCTATTTTAAGAATAGTGCTGGTGGGAAAACAAAGAAAATGAAATGTTGGCGGCAAAAAAGGTAATTTTAGCTGCCAACATTTTGTTAATTGAAAGACAACTTCGAGCTTCACTCCCCGTCTGCACAGGTATTCAACAAGTGCCTGTCCGTTTGGCAAATGTTTTTCCGCCAGTGCAATGAGGTTAACCGACGCCGCCTGTTTGTTTACTGATTAATATGTCTAAACAATATACAATATTTTTTATAAATAAAGTATACAGAAACATTATTTTATAGTAAAATATATATAATAATTATTGAAAATTGTATCAATTGTATCAATAATCAATATTTTAAAAAAGCGTCCAATCTTTTATAATAATTGCATAGTAATAGAACATAGCTCCATAATCATTTACAGAAATGCTTTCTGGCTAGGAAAAAAGCTGCACTACAGAAAGAGTTCCAAATCAGCAGAAGGAGGGTTGCTTTTCGATCTTTTGCATTCAAACATAATAAATGTATTAAGGGGGATTTTTTATGCAAAAAATAGTAAGAAGCAGGTTGTTTGTTTTCCTGGTAATACTTATCTTTTGTGCTGGGGGGATAATGGGGTGCAGTACCTCTAACAAAGGGCCTTCAGCCGGAACGCCCCAGGCGGGGAGTAAAGAAGCAGAAGCCCCGGGAGAAAAAGCCGGGGCGGATTCCGTAAATATAAATTTGGCCCACTTTTTCCCGGCTGTCCATCCTGTTGAAGGGTTTTGCCAACTGTGGAAAGAGGCTGTCGAAGAAGCCACGGACGGGCAGGTTACGGTAACGACTTATCCCGGTGAAACGCTTTCAACCGCTGCAGAGATGTATGAAGGGGTGGCAACGGGTATCGCCGATGCCGGGATTAGTGTTTTTGGATATACCGCCGGTCGTTTTCCGCTATTAGAGGTATTGGAGTTGCCGGGCACAATTTTTAATAACTCCGTGGTTGCCAGTTATACTACCTGGGAAGCGATAAAGCAATTTCAACCCGAAGAAGTACAGGATACCAAGATGATGATGGCCTGGGCAACAGGACCTGGCGATCTCTATACGAAAGACCCTGTCCGAACGTTAGAGGAACTGAAGGGGATGGAAATCAGGGCTTTTGGTTTGACCGTGGAAACCCTTGAAGCTCTGGGTGCAGTGCCCGTAGCAATGACTCAGGCGGAAGTGTACGAGGCGATCTCAAAAGGCGTTGTGAAAGGCAACCTGGCTCCTATTGAAGCACTGGAAGGGTGGAGACAGGCGGAAGTAACAAATTATTTAACCAGGACACCTTTCCTTTACAACGCAACCTTTTTCTTCGCCATGAACCTGGATGTCTGGAACTCTCTCTCTCCTGAAATTCAAGATACAATTCTGGAAGTAAATGATAAATTATTTGCAGAGTCAGCTTGCAAACTCTGGGACGGAATGAACGAATCTGCATTGAAATTTGCTGTAGAGGAAACGGGCATGGAAGTCTTAGAGCTTTCACCGGATGAATTTGAAAGGTGGAGGACGCAGGTCATGCCTATTCAGGAAAGGTTTGTTAAAGATCTGGAAGCACGGGGATTCCCCGGGAAAGAATTTATGGATCTCGTTCTTGAATTGTCTGAGAAATATAACGAGCTTTATGGTTAAAACCGGTATTTGTTTAAACAATTTTAAAAAGGAGGGCGGTTTTTGCCGCCCTCTAAAAAATATTACCGCAGTATCCAAAAGCGAGGTACAGAGTATAAAGATGAAAACCTTTTCAAGTGTGATCAAGAATGTCAGTAAAATTTTTGACGAAGTGGCAGGGTGGATTTTAGCCGGCGTGATGTTACTGATTGTTGTCAATGTCATCTTAAGGGCTGGTTGGAGCAGCCCTGTCAAGGGAACGTATGAGTATGTAGGTTATTTTACGGCTATAGCGATAAGCTTATCAATAGCGTACTGCGCGGTGAAAAATGGACACATTGCTGTAACAATTATTGCGGAAAGGTTCCCCGGGATATTCCAAAAAGCATTGTCTTTTCTCCTCAGGAGCATTTCGATTGTATTTTTTGTTTATCTAGCTTTACAGCTGGCAAATCATGCCGCAGGTTTGGCCGCCAGGGGTGAAGTTTCTCCCACAACCAGGATTGCTTATTACCCCTATATTTATATTGCCGCATTCGGGGTATTTGTTTTAGCCCTGGTAATAGCGTACGAAATAATTGAATCATTTAAAAAGGAGGGGGAAAATTGAGCCCGATTGCTCTAGGGATTATTGGCATTTTTTGTTTTTTTATCCTGCTTGTTCTCGGCATGCCCATTGCATACTCGATGGCTATTGTCGGTTTTGCAGGATTCAGCATTATTAACTCATTGTCAACTGCTTCCAGGATGATAGCCCAGGAGTTTTTTACCAACTTTTCCTCATATTCATTGAGCGTAGTACCCATGTTTGTGATGATGGGTTTCTTTGCTTTTTATTCGGGAATTGGCTCAAGGCTGTATAACTTTGCTTACAAGGCTATAGGCCATCTTCCAGGCGGACTGGCAATCGCCACACAGGTGACCTGCGCCCTTTTTGGAGCCGTGTGCGGTTCCAATACCGCTACGGCAGCTACTATCGGCGCTATTTCTCTGCCGGAGATGCGCAGATACAATTATGAGATATCCTTTTCAACTGCCAGCGTTGCTGCGGGCGGGGTACTGGGGGTTCTGATACCGCCCAGCGTAATTTTTATTATCTACGGCATTGCCACTGAACAATCTATCGGGAGGTTGTTTTTGGCAGGTATATTACCGGGTATACTCCTTATGATGCTTTATATTATTACCGTTTATATACTCGCCTCCCGTAATCCGGAAATAGGCCCTGTTGGCCCCAGGACGTCTTATTACGAAAAGGCGCAGGCTTTGGGAGGGGGGTTGTGGGAGGTAATGGTTGTATTCCTGATTTCCCTCGGGGGTTTGTTTCTCGGCTGGTTTACTCCGACAGAAGCGGGTGCAGTTGGTGCGGCCGGTGTTTTAGTGCTCAGCGTCCTTGAAGGGCAGCTCAGATTGGTGGGGATTAGAAAGGCTTTAAACGACACAACCAGAACGACAGCCATGATAATGCTCCTGGTTGCCGGCGCGGTTACTTTCGGACGTTTTTTATCCTTAAGCAGATTACCTTTCGAACTGGCGAGCTGGATTGGCGAACTTCCTTTGCCGCCCTTTATAATCATAGCCATTATTATAATTGTATATTTGATTTTAGGCTGTTTTATTGACGCTCTGGCGCTGATTCTGCTAACCATACCGATTTTTTACCCGGTCGTTGTGACCACCCTTGGGTATGATCCTATATGGTTCGGAGTTATTATTGTGCTGGTTGTGGCAATGGGGGTGATTACCCCGCCCGTCGGGATGAACGTCTATATTATCAAAGGGGTAGTACCCGATATACCCCTGGAGGTCATCTTCAGGGGTATCTGGCCATTTTTGCTGGCTATCCTCATATGCATAGCCCTGTTAATCATTTTTCCTGGTATTGCCACTGTTCTTCCCAACGCATTTTTCAATTAATTAAACAAGAGAGGAAGGATAATAGTGGATAATAATAGTATTGATAGGCCAGGGGCAGATACCGGCGGTTTTACCCCTCCCAAACCTTCACTTGAGTTTATGGCCCGTTTCGAGGTTGAATTGAATGCAGGAATCTATGAATTAGAGAATACAAGTGACCTGGGAAAACGCAGAATAATACCCATCACCGGAGGCAAATTTGAGGGGCCATTGCTTTCCGGCAAGATATTAAATAACGGTGCCGACTGGCAGGTGGTAACCGGCGACGGCCTGGCTATTATTGATACCAGGTACCTTTTACAGACAGATGACGGTGCTTTGATATACCTCCAAACAAAGGGGTTTCGTTATGGTCCTCCCAGGATAATGGCCGAAGTAGCGAAAGGAAATCCTGTTGATCCCCGGGATTACTACTTCAGGATATATCTGCAATTCGAAACTTCTGCCCCTCAGTATAAATGGCTGAACAGGGCTATGGGCATAGGTGCGGCCATGCGCCTGGGGAGCGCAGTTGTCTATGATGCATATTTAATAAGATAAACGCCTTCTTTAATGGAGAAAATCAGGATGAATCTGGTCCGCTAAGATTCCCTTTCCTTCCATACAAGGTGGGCAGAAAGAAGGCATTTTACCTAATTTCTGCCCAATTCATTTTAGTAATATATCTTGACCACGGAAGCAAAAGGGTTAAAAAATCCACAGAGCCTTTAAAATAATGAAATTATGAAATCTATTCATGATCATAAGAGGAATTATTATACTTATTGTTAAGCTCTTCCTGATGAAATGCTTTGAATATTTGTACATGTTCCTTCATAGTCTGAAAGGCCAGCTTCCCATCTTGATTCTTTATTGCCTCAAATATTTGAAGATGAAACTCCTGATCCATAGTAAAAGATTTTGTGCTTGGACTAATTTCATGAAGTTTTTTTGCCAGGAAGTTCATTAAAGAATTTGAAATGGCAATGATAACCGGATTTCCTGACGCCCTGGCCAGGGCGAGATGGAACTTTACTTGTGCATCAGCTACGGCCTTACCATTATCTATCAATTTCTGACAATAGGATATTATTTCTTGTATTTCTTTTAGATTTTTTGTTGTCCTTTTAACAGCGGCGATTTCTGCTACCATTGGCTCCATAATTAAACGTGCTTCAGAGATATTATTAATTGAAACGTCTCCGAACTGGAAAAAATCATTTAAAGAGTCTTCAACAATCTCAATATTAATTTCTGTTATAAATGCCCCTCCTTTAGCACCACGTTTAATGGTTACTAAACCTTTATTTTCAAGGATTCTTAAAGCTTCACGCACTGTAACCCTGCTAACAGAACACATCTCCGCCAGCTGCCTTTCACTTGGCAGTTTATCGCCCGGTCGAAGCTTTTCTTTTATAATATTTTGTATAATTTGAGCTGTAAGATCTTCAGCAACCCTGATACTTTTAACAGGTTTAAATAAAGATGTCATTTTCAAGTACGCCCTTTTCTTTATATTATACTTTATTTTTACTTTATTCTTGCTTTTTTAATCTATTTTGTCAAGGAAGAAAAAGTTATATAAAGCATTATAGCGGAACAAATCAAAAACGGATACAAATTTGTAGATTACATACTAAAACAACTAATAAAAGTAATTGACATATTATTAATAGTACAATTATAATAAATATGATAAAATATTTAAATGGAAAGACCATTCACCCATGCCTTATTTTACAATTAATTTGAGTTAATTGCAAGATACTGTTAGCTCAGAAAAAGTACGACTGAGCTTAGAGTTAACGATGGGAGGTGAACTAATAAAACAGGGATAACATAAATTACAGTCTTTGCCAAACCAAAAACAGTTTCTGAGGAGCCAGTACCTGATGGTGTATTGAAGTAACGAGAAAAAATAAGGGGGTATTTAAATGAAAAGCAACAGAAAAATTGTTTTTAGCTTGATCCTCGCTTTATTTTTGGTATTTTCATTAGCAGGTTGTTCTTCTACTGATAAACCTGCTGCTCCAGAGTCATCGGGAAACGGTACTGCAGAGCCTGGCGATAATGGGGAGCAGGAAGCGATTGAATTAAAGTTGGCAACCTTTTTCCCCGCCACTCATAAAGCTGTTTCCGTGAATCTTCAAAGCTGGGTAGATGCCGTTGACGAAGCAACTGATGGCAAGGTCAAGGTAACGCTTTATCCCGGTGAAACGCTGCTTAAGGCTGCGGATATTTATGAAGGGGTGCTCTCAGGCATTACCGATATCGGACATTGTGCAACTTCCTATAATACCGGTCGTTTTCCTTTGATGCAAGTTTTTGCTCTGCCGGGCATCGAAGTAAAAAGCGGAAAGGTTAGCAGTTATGCGGCCTGGGATATGGTAATCGAGAGTAATTATGAAGAAATGCAGGATTCCAAATTTCTCCTTGTTTACGGGATCTCGCCCGGGGCTTTACATACTAAAACGCCGATAAACTCCGTCGAAGATCTTAAAGGTATTGAGATGAGAGTTACCGCGCCGTCCT
This sequence comes from Dethiobacteria bacterium, assembly GCA_050948825.1. Taxonomy (GTDB): domain Bacteria; phylum Bacillota; class Dethiobacteria; order DTU022; family UBA8154; genus DUQX01. Next base: position 34,627 of record JBMNEO010000008.1, read on the forward strand.
CCGATGCAATGACTGCCTTAGGCGCTATCCCTATCGCCATGCCTATGTCTGAGTCATATGAAGCACTAAGTAAGGGAATTGTGCAAGGCGCCCTCAACCCTTCTGAGGCTCTGGAGGGCTGGAGAATGGCCGAGGTAACCGACTATACCACTATTGCACCGGTTTTTTATAGCGATTTCCATTACATTACAATGAATTATGATGTCTGGAATTCTCTCACCCCGGATATCCAGCAGGCCATTGAGGAAGCCAGCCGCCGGGTACATGAGGAAACAACATGCACCCTATGGGATGAGATAGATAAAACTGCACTGGTATTTGCCGAAGAAGAGACAGGCCAGGTCATCTCTACCCTTCCGGAATCAGAAATACAAAAGTTGATGGCTCTTTATGAGCCGCTGCAGGAAAAATGGGTTCAGGATATGGAAGACAAAGGTCTCCCCGGCAGAGAAGTGCTGGATGAATTTAAGAATCTGGCTGCCAAGTATAATGAAATGTTTCATTAAGAAAGCAGATTTACGCCCGGACAATAATACTGTCCGGGCGGGATTTTACCATCAATAAACTTTACCGCCTATATTTTAATGATTAGAGGTTTTAATATGAAAAAACAAATCTCTTTTAAATCAGGTATCACAAAAATTGCCCAATTGTTGGATGGAATAGGACAAATAGTACTACTGGCAGTAATGTTACTGGTTGTTCTAAATATAGTAATGCGTACATTGTTCGATAAACCTATCACCGGCGTATATGATCTTGTCTCCTTATTTATGGTGATTGTAATTGCCCTGGCGCTGGCGAATTGTGCTGTTGAAAAAGGGCATATCGCTGTTGAATTTCTCGTAGATCGTTTTCCTGCCGGGATTCAAAAGATCATCGACATAATAATGAATATCGCTTCTTTTATATTTATCGGCTTGTTTACATATAACGTTGGAGTATACGCTTATGCAGCAGCTGTTGCTGGGGATGAATCTTTCACACTTAAGATTCCCCATTACCCTTTTATATATCTGGTATGTATAGGCTACCTCCTGCTTTGTATGGTAATAATAATCGATCTATTCGATCATGTAAAGGAAGTGTCAAGACAATGACTCCAACACTTGCCGGCGTAATAGGTCTGGTTGTTTTTCTGATTATTATTATGATGTTTAGAATGCCTATTGCCTATGCTATGGCCATTATTGGTTTTGCAGGGTACAGTATCCTGGTTTCCCCTTCTGCCGCGTTCAGGCTTGTCTCCATAGATATTTTCACAAATTTTGCTTCTTATTCCTTAACGGTGGTTCCGATGTTTATTTTCATGGGCTTTGTTGCGTTGTATTCAGGGGTTGGGGGAAGCCTTTTTTCCTTCAGCAGTAAGTTTCTGGGGCATTACCGGGGAGGGCTGGCTCTGGCCACGCAGGCTGCCAGTGCATTATTCGGAGCCATTTCCGGTTCAATGCTGGCCAGCGTTGCTACTATTGGGAGTGTTGCACTTCCGGAAATGAAAAAACATAACTACAATATGCCTTATTCTGCTGTAAGCATCGCCGCCGGCTCCTCACTGGGCTCCCTGATACCTCCGAGCGTAATATTAATTGTATATGGAATTGCCACGGAGCAATCAATAGGCAGGCTTTTTGCTGCCGGTGTAATACCGGGCATCGTACATATGTCCGTGTATATGCTTACCATTACAATCTTAACCAGAGTTAATCCATCTCTGTTTCCCCTGGTCCCAAAAGCCAACTGGGAGGAGAGGATAAAGGCATTTCGTGCCGGGGGCGTCATAGAAGTACTTATAGTATTTGCAGTATCGCTGGGCGGGTTATTCCTGGGTTGGTTTACCCCTACAGAAGCCGGTGCGGTTGGTGCTTTCAGTTTATTATTGATTACTTTACTGGGAAAAAAGATGAATTGGCCAAAAACCAAACAAGCGCTTGCTGAAACGACAAAATTGACGGCCATGATCTTCCTCCTGGTTGTCGGGGCGACAATTTTAGGGCGCTTTCTTGCTGTTACGCGCATTCCTTTCGATTTCGCTTCAATGGTAATGGGAATGGATGTGCATCCATTTCTGGTCATGATTGCCATAGTTTTGATTAACATGGTACTGGGTTGTGTAGTAGACGCTATGCCGTTGATATTGCTTACTATTCCTGTTTTCTTCCCGGTTATTGTAGCTCTTGGGTTTGACCCGATCTGGTTTGGGGTAGTCAATGTAGTGGTGGTATCCATGGGTTCTATTACTCCTCCCGTAGGGATGAGCGTTTATATTGTTAAGGGAGGTTGTGCCTGATGTGCCTCTGGAAAAAATATTCAGGGCAATAGGACCGTTTTTACTTGCAGATTGGACATTTTTTATCTTGTTATTGTTATTCCCGGCACTTGCCACTTTTTTGCCAGGGTTGCTTTTTTAACAACTTGATAGGATAGGAGGGTACAGAGTGAACACTTTGCAAAGCGAGTTATCTATTTTTAATAAATTTAATTTCGTAAGAAAGCCCGTTGGCGTGAAGTTTTTAATACAGAGGCCGGATGGAATCCATCAGCTCGAAAAAAGCCTGGCTTTTTGTGAGATGCTGAAGGAAGCACAGGAAACAGACCCGTTTTATGCGGCTAAAGACAATTTTGAATGTAAGGTTGGCCATTTAATATTGGGGATGGAGGAATCTGACGAACTTTTCGAAAGCGGTGCTGTTGGACCCATGCTGGGCATTTTCGACGAGCCGCGCAATAACAGAAGGATTTATCACCACATCCCGGTTTTATCTAAAAACACCGTTCAATATGTTGCTTTTTCTTCCTTAGATAAGCTTACCTTTGAGCCTGACGTTTTCATTGTCATGGCAGATATCAGACAGGCGGATATTATTTTAAGGGCTGTGACCTATTCGACCGGAAAGATGTGGAACAGCAAGTCAACACTGGTTGTGGGCTGTTCATGGCTCTATATTTATCCTTTTGTAAGCGGTGAATTGAATTACCTGATCACAGGGCTTCAGCATGGTATGAAGGCAAGGCAGCTATTTCCGGAAGGCATGTTTCTGATTTCTATTCCTTATGATCTGCTCCCTGTAATTATCAAAAATTTGCATACGATCAAATGGGAACTGCCTCAGTATCATAAGGGGAAAGAAGCACATGTGCAAAATATGAAAAGAATTGTCTCTGAATTATCGGGAGAAAACCGGTAAATTATTTTTTAATTGATTATGATGAATGAATAATAGTGATCTGACTATCGATAAAGGTCAGTCCATTAATAATATTAGCCAAATCTGCACAGCAATGAATTATGTGAAATAAAACAAGGTTCCAATGAGCCGTATTTTTATGATTTCCATTGCGGGAGGAGATATCATGCTTTTAAAGGGAAAGGTTGCCCTCATTACCGGAGGAGGTACCGGTATAGGCGCGGCGGTGGCAAAGCGGTTTGTTGCAGAAGGTGCCAGGATCTGTATCACAGGTCGTCGTGAAGGATGCCTTGACGCAGTAATTGAAACAATGTCTCCCGGAATGGCTATTAAGTGCCCGGGAGATGTTACGCAGCCGGAAGATACCGAACGCATGGTAAAAACGGTATTGTCTTTTGGCGAAAAAATTGATGTGCTGGTGAATTGTGCAGGAATGGGAGCTACGGGTTCTATAACAGATGTTGATCCCGAAGAATGGAGAAGAACGTTTGATGTGAATCTGAACGGCCCCTTTTTGCTCATGAGGGCTGTAATACCGCATATGATGAAAACAGGGGGCGGTTCGATAATCAATATTTCTTCCCTGGCCGGCTTGCGCTGCCAGCCTAAAGCTACTGCTTATAGCGCTTCAAAAGCTGCGCTTAATATGCTCACGCAGCAGGTTGCCTTTGACTACGGGCGCTTCAATATCCGCTGCAATGCCGTCTGCCCTGGTTTCGTTTACACGGATATGGTTGAAAAGGGTGGCCTGGGTAAACTTGCGGAAAGGGTCGGCACGGATATGCAAAGCCTGGTAAACAACGTTTTCAAAGACATACCCATCCGCAGGCCGGGAACTGCCGAGCAGATATCGGGTATATGCACCTTTCTGGCCAGCGATGATTCGTCATATATGACGGGGGCGGTAATCCCCGTTGATGGTGGGACGGCTATCGTGGATGTATTTCCAACCGGTGTAAAAAGAGCGATTTTGGAAATCCAGCGCTAAATTATGCGCTTTTTTAGAAAGATAGCACTGCAGGAGGTGGTGAGAAACCCGCAATAGATGGCCGAACAGCTCCTATTTTACTTATTCCGTGAGCTATTATAAAAACAAAAACCGGAGGTATGCTTACCATGACCGAAAAACTTTGGGATACAAATCCTCAAAAATTTGAAGAATTATTTGATCGCTATTCTGATTATCCAAAGGGAATAATTATTAAAATTGCAACAATGATCTGGGGTGTCAGGTTTTCGCCTTCCTTATTTAAAGCCGAACAGATGCAGAAAGCCAACACGGCCAGGTATTTTATCTTTTCCTTTGATATGGAAAAGACCGATGATATGGATGAAGAGCTGGGGAAAATTCCAACCTACTTCAGGTTAAAGAATATTGATAACCATCGTTTGGGGCCTGTTGTTCAAGTGCGCCCCAAAAATAACAGCCCTTACTTTTTTGAATTAATTAACGGGAAGATGATGTTGTGCGAACAGTTCCCCGATGACAAAGAACCAAAAGCGATTGTAGAAATAGAGTTTGATTCAAAACCCGAATTTAATGATAAAACAGATTCAAATGGAGAACCTTTCACAAATAATGCCTCGCTGATATTTTGGGGAGAACAACTTTATTGCTGCCTTTTAAGGGCCTGTCAATACTGGCAGGGGGATTTGCAGTGCAAGTTTTGCGACTTGAATTCCATTGTAATAAACCTGCGCAAACAGGGAATCAATATGCCGGCTACCAAAACACCGGAAATATTGGTAGAGGCGATCAAGGCGGCACAAGAGGAGAAGGAAAACCATTTACAAGTAATCTTTTTATCCGGCGGTGCTGTTCTGGATAAAATCCAGGGCATGAGCGGATTGGAATGGTATATGAGATTCCCCGAGGCTATTAAAAAGAATTTTGGGCGGCGTTATGCCACTCACCTGCAGACTGTTGCCCTGCCTTATGATAAGTGTGTGGAGCTATTTGAAGCAGGGGTGGATATCCATGAGGCAAACCTGGAAGTATGGGAGCCGCATCTGTTTAAGTGGATTTGTCCGGGAAAAGAAAAATATGTTGGCAGGGATGAGTGGATTAAACGGTTGATTAAATCGGTAGATGCCTTCGGTATGGGTAATGTTGTTCCGGTATTTGTTCAGGGGGTTGAGATGGCACAACCCTATGGCTTTAAAGAAGTTGATGCTGCGGTGGAATCAACTTTGAATGCCTGGGATTATTTAATGTCATACGGCGTTACTCCCCGCTTTGATATCTGGGCTCTTGAAGCAGGTTCCTCCCTATGGGAAAGCCAGCAGGATTTTTATCCTCCCCCAATTGATTATTTTCTAAAGACCACCAGGGGTGCCTATGACCTGTTGCGGAAACATCATTTACCGGTGGCCCGCGGCTATGTCGGGGGAAGCGGAGGTTATGGAGTGCATATGTTTGGACAAACAGCACAGTGGGATTTTGATGAGGGGGTTCGCTATATTAAAAGGAATGGTTCCGGTGCGGAAGGGGGAGAAGAAGAATGAAGAATATCGCTTCCATCTTAGAGCTGGCTGCCAGGGATCTTCCCGATAGCCGGGCATTAATATATAATGACGGGGATTCTTTTTCATACAAAGAGTTAAATCAGCTGTCAAACAGGGTCAGCAACGGGCTGAAGTCATTAGGCGTCGGGCGTGGCGATAAAGTAGCGATTATGCTCAGCAATGTACCGGAATGGGTGGCGATCTGGTTTGGATTAACCAAGATCGGGGCCGTGCTGGTTCCCATAGGGGCCTTCTATAAGGGCGAAGAGGTAGGCTATATACTGCAGCATGCGGAAGTCAATACACTATTTATCGAGGATCAGATTGTAAGTGTTTTAGAGGGGGTCAGCTCCCCATATCTGAAAAATGTTGTTGTCGTAGGAGATATTGCCGGCAAAGATAGGGGAAAAGGCTACGTGCAATTCGACCGGTTTATCGGAGCAATGGATGATCAGTACATTGCCGTTGATGTAGAGCCGGACGACCCCTGTGCTATCTGGTATACTTCCGGCACAACGAGGCTTCCTAAAGGGGTGCTGATGAGCCATTTTGGGTTTGGCAGCCATACGGCGCTGGTGCCGGAGCAAATATTCAGTTCTCCTGCAGATATAATGCTCTCGGGAGTTCCGTGCTCTTCGATTGTTAGCAAGGTGACAATCTTTGGAATGGTGGCTTCAAGGACTCCTTTTGTTATGCTGCCGCGCTTCTCCGCAAAAAAAGCGCTGGAGTTGATTCAATCACAAAAAGTAACAATCTTTTATGGTGTTCCCACCATGGTGCTGTATCTTATCGATGAACTTGAAAAAGATCCCGCCAGCTACAACCTGGATTCTCTAAGGTTGATTATTGCTTCGGCTGCGCCGCAGGCAGAAAAAGATCTGCAGCGTTTAAGAGAGCTTTTGCCCGATGTAGTATACCTTCGTTTCTATGGTGCAACCGAGACTATAGGTGGAATGGCCAATACTCATCTGAGCGACTATTATATGTATGGTTATCTGCCCTACTCTGTCGGACGGGCTGTGCGCGGTTCCGAGATAAAGATCGTAGATGAGCAGGGCAATGAGGTGCCGGCAGGCGAACAGGGTGAACTGATCTGGCGTGGAACGGGAATGATGAAGGGTTACCTGAAAGAACCGGAGTTAACGAAAAAGGTGCTCAGAAACGGTTATTATTATACCGGGGATTTGGCCAAAAAAGACGAGCTGGGTATGGTGTATATTACCGGCCGCATCGACGATGTCATAAACTGTGCGGGTTTTAAAATCTTTCCCAAAGAAGTGGAGGAGGTTTTAAAAGATCATCCTGCTGTTTTCGATTGTGCCGTGGTGGGTGTTCCGGATGAAGTAAAAGGATCAATACCCAAGGCGTGGGTTGTGTTGAACAAAGATCAACAGGTTACAGAAAAAGAACTGATAGACCTCTGCCGCAGCCAGATGGCAAACTACAAAGCTCCCCGGGAGATAGTATTTATTGACGAAATACCGCGGAGTGCAATTGGAAAGGTGGATAAAAAAAGGTTGAGTCTTAAAGATCGTTTAGCTTGAGATGAAGAGGAGGTCCAATCATGAGGATTACCCGCGTTGAAGCTATCCCTATCAGCGTTCCATATGCAAGGCCGATTGTTGTATCGCTGGGGGTTCAGGTGAACGCCGACAATATTGTGATCAAGATCTTTACGGACGAAGGTTTCGTCGGCATAGGAGAGGTTTCGCCCTTGCTGCCGGCTTACACCGGCGAGACACAGTCAACAGCTCTCTCGGTCATCAAAGACTATCTGGGCCCTGCTTTAATAAACGAGGACCCCTGTAATACAGAAACGCTCCTTAAACGTTTTGACCAGGTGATTTATGCAAATTATTGTGCTAAAGCAGGTGTAGAAACGGCTTTGCTGGACCTGAAAGGGAAAATACTTCAGGCACCGGTTTATCAGCTTTTAGGAGGAAGATGCCGGGAGACCCTTCCTCTTGTCGGCACTGTCGGTGCCAAGGATATGAATGGAGCAATCAATGAAGCACTTGCCTATGCAGAGGAAGGATATTCGGCGTTGAAAATAAAAGTTGGCCGGGATCCTGCCCAGGATATTGAAAGGGTAAAGAAGATCCGTCAGGAAGTTGGCGAAAAAATAACCCTGCAGGTGGACGCCAACCAGGGGTACTCTACGAGAGATGCGTTGAAGGCCATCAGGGGAATGGAGGAATTTAATCTTCTGGCGGCAGAGCAGCCGATAAACCGCTTAGATCTTAGAGGGATGCAAACTATCAGGAACTCTGTGAATACGATTATCATCGCAGATGAAGCTGTAACCTGCCCTGAAGATATCTACTGGATAGCCAGGGAAGGGGCAGCCGATGCCGTCCAGGTTAAAGTATTGAAGCACGGCGGGTTGCTCAAGGCGAAGAAAATAGTGGCTGTTTCGGAATCGCTGGGATTATTAACGAGCGGGAGTTTTATGCTGGAGTTAGGGTTAGGCACGGCAGCCAACGCGCATTTTGGTATTTCCTCGGAGGCAATAACAAAGCAGTTCTGCTGCGAGTTTATTGGTACTTTAACAGTTTTTGGGGGAGTATCGACCGCTGCCATTAAGGAGGATATTCTTAAAAATACTCCTGCAATAAGTGGCGGCCAATTGCAAGTCCCCGATGGCCCGGGGCTTGGAGTAGAATTGGACGATGAAAAAGTGGATTATTACCAAAATGCAGAGAAAGCGGTCATTGAGTAAAGAAAAAACATTCCCTGCCTGCTGCCGGTGGCACCGGCAGCCGCAGGGAATGTTTCGTGCTCAAGCACCTATGATTCCGGGAAAAAAGCAAAAAAGCTGGCGGTGACAAAGGTAATTGCACCCGCCAGCTTTTTATTATTAAGATGTTAATTTTTTGATGTTAATAACAGGCTTTCAACTCCCTGCTACACTAAAAACCAGTAGTTTATTTATGGTAATTTCTCTGGTATCCTTGATTGAATGCTTCGGCCATTGTTATCGCTTCCGATATCCGAAAATTTACTATAGTCAGAAAAACTAAACTCAATTGTTTTGGAGTTATTCCAATGGATATTGTTAAAGGTTATCGCAATACAATAATAAATTATAAAAAGTAGAAAAGGCCACTAATATTAGGTTATTTATATAGATAATAACTTATATGAAAATAGAAAAGTTATAAGAAAAAGTACATATCAAATAGTTAATGCGGTTAAGTATATTGACATTTACTAATATACATGGAATAATAGTATTATATTATTATATTTTATAATTCAGTCCTACATAATGGAACAATTAAACCTATATGAGGCGGATGGCAGGGAAAATAACAAGAAATGCGTTTTCTTATACGCATTTTATAAGGAGGGAAGCAAATAAGGAGATTTAATAATTTTAAGTTTTATTTTTCTGTAATAAATAATTGTTTAGGGGGAATAGTTCGTGAAACAGATTAAATTTTACGGGCGGGGAGGTCAGGGCGTAGTCACCGGAGCCAAAATGATGGTCTATGCGGCTAACGAAGAAGACAAGTACGCACAGGCGCTGCCCTCCTTTGGCCATGAGCGCCGGGGTGCCCCGGTTTATGCTTATGCCCGCCTGGACGAGCAGCAAATACCGCTAAAATCCTTCGTATACGACCCTGAATGTGTGATTCTCTTTGATCCCCATATCGGCGAGCTGGGTGTGGATTTTACAGAAGGAGCAGTCCCCGGCTGCATCCTCGTAGCCAACGGCGACCGGGACTGGAAAGAACTGACCAAGGGCAAATTCGGCAAAATCGGCTGGGTCGATGCCATAGCCATTACCAGGGAAGAAATAGGTGACGTGCCGCCCAACGCTGCCATGATGGGAGCCTTTTGCGCCGTAACCGGATGGCTTTCACTGGACTCACTGTGTAAATCATTGCAAAAATTAATGCCGGGACAGGGTGGTGAAAAAAATGTACGCGCAGCAAAAAGAGCTTATAACGAAGTTAAAACAATTTCCCTCTAAATGGGGTCCTGTTGCCTACAAAGCGGACGACACCAAAACAGGCCTCTGGCGCCTTGAGCGGCCGGTACTTACAGGAGAATGCAACGGATGCGCTATATGCGTACAGTACTGCCCCAGCGGAGTGATCACAATCGTTGAGGGCAAAAGCAGCGTCAACCTGGAATATTGCAAGGGCTGCGGCATTTGTGTGGAAATATGCCCTAAAAAAGCGCTGGAAATAATCAAGGAGCCGCAAAATGAGGAGGCGAAGGATTAGTTATGGTTCAGGTAAGACAGGTATTAGACGGTAACGGTGCAGCGGCGCTGGGGGCCAAACTATCCCGGGTGCAGGTCATCTCCGCCTACCCGGTAACCCCGCAGAGCCAGATAGCCGAAATATTATCCGAGTATGTAAAAAACGGTGAACTAAATGCCGAATATATCCGCATCGAATCGGAGCACTCCGCCATGAGTTCAGTTGTCGGCGCCTCCTTAACAGGAGTAAGAGCCTTTACAGCAACAGCATCCGTGGGGCTTGCGCTCATGCACGAAGTCCTCATGGTCGCTTCCGGCTGCCGGGCACCGATAGTGATGCCCGTGGTCAACCGCTCACTGGTAGCCCCGTGGAACCTGTGGTGCGACCACTCCGACACCATGTGCGAAAGAGATTCGGGCTGGATACAACTATATGCCCAGAGCTGCCAGGAAGCATTGGACCTGGTAATCATGGCCTACCGCATAGCCGAAGATATCAGGATACTCTTACCCGCGATGGTCTGTATAGACGGATTTTTCCTCTCCCATATCAGCGAGACCGTCCTGGTCCCGGAGCAGGAAAAAGTCGACAGCTACCTGCCGCCTTTTAAAGCTCACAACCTCTTCCTCGATATAGAAAACCCCATGGTAATCAACAACCTGACCCCACCGGACAGGTTCAGCAAAATAAGATACCAGCAGAACGAAGCCTTTGGACGTGTCCCGGAAGTCTTTAACGAAGCCGCAGCAGCGTTTGCCGAAGCATTCGGCCGCAAATACGATCTAATCGAAAGCTATAAATGCGAAGATGCCGAAACAGTAATCATTGCCATGGGCTCGATGACCGGCACAGCCAAAGCCGCCGTTGACGCACTGCGTGAGCAGGGCAGGAAAATAGGATTATTAAGGATACTCTGCTTCCGCCCCTTCCCCGAGCAGCAGCTCAAAGAGGCCCTAAAAGGCGTAAAAGCCGTAGCCGTAGTAGACAGAAGCGTCAGCCTCGGTACAGGAAAAGGCCAGGTAGCAACAGAGATCGGCGCGCTTTTAAATACCATGCCCGCTGCCCCGGCCATGCTGAGCTTTGTCACCGGATTGGGCGGCATGGACGTTACCACCGCTCACTTCAACAGAGTAGCAGAAGCGTTAACCCAAATCGACAGCATTGATAGGACAAGCGCGATCTGGTTGGATGAAGAAATGGAAGGAGCAAAGAAGAATGGCTAAATTCTGGGAAAAGGAAGAAATTCTCCATCACGGCGTTTCTACCTGCGGTGGATGTGGAATGGAGTTAGTGGGGAGGACGATCCTGAAAGTCGTCGGCAGAAAAGCAATGATCGTCATACCACCTGGTTGCGCAGCCCTGCTGGTCGGTTATGACCTGGGAACAGGGTTAAAGATCCCCGGCTTCCAATGCAACCTGGAAGCCACCGCTGCTTACCTTACCGGCATACGCGCCGGGCTGAACGCCCAGGGTAAAAAAGATATCCACCTGATCGGGTTTGCCGGTGACGGCGCCACCGTGGACATCGGCCTGCAGGCCCTCTCCGGAGCAGCAGAAAGAGGAGAAAAAATAATCTATATCTGCTACGACAACGAAGCATATATGAACACCGGAATCCAGGGCAGCGGCTCCACACCCACCGGGGCATGGACCACCACCACCCCGGGCGGCAACAAAGGCAAGGTAAAAGATATGCCGCGCATCCTCGAAGCACATGGCATCCCCTATATAGCGACCGCATCCGCCGGCTACATTCCGGACCTGGTCAAAAAAGTAGAAACAGCCATGACAATAGACGGGACATGCTTTATCCATGTCCATGCGCCCTGCAATGCCGGCTGGGGTTTCAAGACCAAAGACATGATCACTATTGCCCGGCTGGCGGTGGAGACGGGCCTGTGGAGCCTTTTTGAAATAAAAGACGGCGAGAAAAGGATCACGCGCAACATAAAAGAGCGCAAGCCTGTCACCGAATACCTGAAAAGGCAGAAGCGCTTTGCCAGGTTAACAGACGAAGAAATTGCGGCTATCCAGGAAAAAGTGGATAAGCAGTTTGAAACCGCCTGATAGCAATCGGGTTGAAATGCGCAACAATTAAAAAGAAAATTTTGAAAAAGGGGCGAAGCTATATGCATAAAGCCATAGCTGTTCTTGGGGGAGGTAACGGGGGACGTTGCATGGCAGCAGATTTAACATTGCGAGGGCATAAAGTTAACTTTTATGAGCATCCAAATTTTAAGGACAAAATTAAAGAGATCCAGGAAACGGGCATTATTAATTTAGTGGGATTAGATGTCTCCGGGGCCGCTAAAATTCATAAAGTAACCACAGTAATGGAAGAGGCTCTTGAAAATGTGGACCTGATCAACATTGTTATGCCATCCTTTGCCCATGAAACATTCTTTCAGGAAATGATCCCATTCTTGAAAGACGGACAAGCCGTTATAGTATGGGCCGGTGACTTTGGCTCGATCCGCCTTGTTAATTTACTTAAAGAAAAATGTCCGGAAAAAAAAGTGTTGGTTGCTGAAACCAATACTCTACCCTATGGTGCAAGAATTACACCGGAAGGCTGGATAGACTGGCATGTTTTTGCCCCAAAAATTTTGATGGCCACTTTGCCGGCAATAAATACGGACAAGGTATTGGAGAAGACTAAGAACATCTGGCCAAGGCTCATTGCGGCTGATAATGTGATTGCGGCTGCTCTCAGCAACCCAAATCCCCTCTGTCATCCTCCAGGGGCCCTCCTCAATACGGGAAGAATTCAATATTCAAAAGGTGAATTTTACATGTATAAAGAGGGGATTACCGAGGCTGTAGCCAGAGTAATTAAATCTGTTTATGAGGAAACCCTGGCCCTGGCTGAAGCGCTTGACTGCGAAATTATACATTATGAGCATCATGAATTTATGACACCATCAAGCATTATGGGCATTGCACTTCAAGCGCCATTTGATACTCTAACTATACATGCAACCCGTGTAAAAGGCCCCCAGTCAATGGAAAATAGATATATAACTGAGGATTTACCCTATGGCCTGGTTCCTATGTCTGATCTGGGTAAAAAATTAGGGGTAAAAACGCCAATAATAGATGCATTAATCAACATTGGCAGTATAGTATGTAAATCAAATTTTTGGGAGACAGGGCGTACACTCCAAAAGCTGGGGATAGATGCGATGGAAAAAGATGAATTGTTAAAGTTTATTCAGGGTTAAAAAAAGCCCTGGATGAGATGAACGGGAGTGTTATGAAGTAATATTTTTACAAAATGAAGTATTGAAATGTTGTAAACATGATAGAAGGGAGGGAAGATTTAGGTTGTTCAGATGGTCGGGCGGATAATCGCTACGGCATTTTTCCGTTCAGGTTAGGGGTTTATTAACAAATTTAAGGGGGTACTTTTATGAAAAGCAAAAGAAATTTTTTAATTGGATTCCTTTTAGTGATTTTGTTGCTTTGCTATACAGTTGGTTGTTCTTCCCCTGCTGCCGGGCCCGGGAAAGGTAATGCTGATAATGGACAAGCCGCTGAGGAACAAAAACCAATTGAATTAAAAATGGCAGATTTTTTTCCCGCTAACCACGTAGCTGTAACTGTGAATGTTCAAAGCTGGATAGATGCTGTTGAAGAAGCTACAGATGGCAAAGTAAAGATAATACATTATCCAGGCGAGACGCTGCTTAAGGCAGATGACATTTTAGGAGGAGTGATATCAGGGGTTGCTGACATAGGTCATACCTGCGTTACTTATGATGTTGGGCGTTTGCCTTTGATGCAAGTAGTTGGTTTGCCGGGTGTTGAGGTGTTAAGTTCTAAGGCTAGCAGTTATACAGCTTGGGATATGATGGTTAAAGAAGGTGGAGAAAAGTATAAAGAACTAAAAGATGTAAAAGTTCCTTTTGTATACGGAATAACATCTGCTGCTTTTCATACCCAAAAACCGATTAACACTTTAGAAGATCTTAAGGGGATGCAAATAAGGGTTACGGCGCCTGCCGTTGAGCCAATGGAGGCTTTAGGTGCTGTTCCCATAGCCATGCCCATGTCTGAGGCATATGAAGCTTTGAGCAAGGGAGTAGTTGAAGGCGCTCTTGTTGCTTCTGAAGTATTAGAGGGTTGGAATATAGCTGATGTTACTAAATATACTACTATCGTTCCTATTTTCTTTACTGACTTTCATTATTTCCCAATGAATTTAGATGTTTGGAATTCCCTAACACCGGAAATTCAGCAGGCAATTGAGAGCGCCAGCCAACGGGTACATGAAGAGATCTCGTGCAAATTGTGGGATGAAGTAGATGAATCATCCCTTAAATATGCTATAGAAGAAACAGACCAGATCGTTACTACACTTTCAGAATCTGAAAAGAAAAGGATGGGAGAAATTTTAGAACCGCTTCAGGAAAAATGGATAGAAGAAATGGAGAGTAAAGGTCTGCCAGGAAGGGAAGTTGCTGAGGAATTTAAGAGTCGGATTGCCAAATATGGCGAAATGTTCGATTAAAAAGAGAGGATCACGGCTCGGGCTGTGGCTTTCATGCCCGGGCCGTGATTTGCAATTATCAACATCTTAATAAATCTCATTGATTAGGGGTTTTAATATGATAAAAAAACAATCTCTTGTAAAAAAAGGAATTACAAAAATGTCGGAGCTGCTGGATGAAGTGGCGAAAATGACTATGTTTGGATTAATGTTATTTATTGTAATAAACATCTTAATGCGTAGATTGTTCAATAAACCGTTCATCGGTGCTTATGATCTTGTATCCGTATTAATATTAATCGCAGTTGTTTTGGCCTTAGCCAATTGTGCTATCCAAAAGGGGCATATAGCGATAGATTTTTTAGTAGAACGGTTTCCGTTATGGTTACAGAAATTGATTGACATCATTATGAATCTAACCTCTTTAATTTTTATCTCCTTGTTTGCTTATCATACTGCAAAACATGCTTATATCACAGCCGTTAGCGGAGATGTGACGTCTACGCTCAAAATCCCCCATTATCCTTTTATCTATATTGCATCCTTAGGATATTTGTTATTATGTTTGATAATTTTAGTTGATTTAATGAGCATAGTTAAGGATGTGATAAAGCGATGACTCCAACACTCATGGGATTAATTGGTTTAATTGGCTTGCTGTTTATTATCTTAATATTTAGGATGCCTATTGCTTATGCCATGGCCGTTGTCGGTTTTGTGGGATACAGTTTATTAGTTTCGCCTGCGGCAGCTTTAAGCCTTGTGGGGATAGAGACCTTTGCTACTTTTGCTTCCTATAGTTTAACTGTTTTGCCGATGTTTGTTTTCATGGGGTATATTGCTTTTTATTCGGGAATAGGGGGAAATCTATTTTCTTTAACCAGCAGGTATTTAGGACATTTGCGAGGGGGTCTGGTTTTAGCAGCACAAGCCGCCAGCGCATTATTTGGAGCAATTTGTGGTTCAATGATCGCTTGTGTTGCTACAGTTGGAAGTATCGCTTTGCCGGAAATGAAAAAGCGTAACTATAACATGCATTATTCTGCTGCAGCTATTTCCGCCGGTGGTTCATTGTCAACTTTAATACCTCCGAGTTCAACTCTTATCGCTTATGGAATTATGACGGAGCAACCAATAGCCAAACTTTTTGCAGCGGGAATTACTGCGGGGATTGTACATATGCTCTGTTATATGGGAGCTGTTATTATTCTAACCAGGATCAACCCGGCCATTTTCCCTCCCACTCCAAAAGCAATAGCAATTCAGGGAGATAAGGCAGAAAGCAGTGCAAATATTGGTGGAGGGATTATTGAGGTTCTTTTCGTGTTTACTTTAACACTGGGAGGTTTATTTCTGGGCTGGTTTACACCTACTGAAGCCGGTGCAGTTGGCAGCTTTAGCATACTACTAATAACCTTTATTGAAAAAAGGATTAACTGGACAAAAATTAAGCAAGCACTGGCCGATACGACAAAGCTGACTGCCATGATCTTCCTTCTGATTTTTGGTGCGACAGTTTTGGGGCGTTTTGTTGCTGTAACGCGCATTCCCTTCGATTTTGCTTCTTTGGCGCTGGAATCGGGCGTGCATCCTTACCTGGTAATGGCAGGAATAATCGGCATTACCCTGGTACTTGGATGTTTTATTGATGCCTTTGCGCTTATTTTGCTTACAGTTCCTGTCTTTTTCCCCGTTGTTTTGGCCCTCGGATTTGACCCGATCTGGTTTGGAATAGTTGCTGTGGTGATAGAATCCATGGGTGCTGAAACCCCCCCGGTGGGCATGGGCATATTTGTTATAAAAGGGGTTATGCCGGAGTTGCCTTTCGAAAAAATCGTCGTAGGAATGATTCCTTTCATATTAGCTGATTGGGCATTCTTTTTCTTGTTAATGTTTATTCCCTCAATCGCCACTTTTCTACCGAACTTGCTTTTTTAACATTTTAGTGGTAAGGGGTATAGCAATCATTTCATAAGTTTTTATAAACTAATTTAAAACGTTAATTAGACAAGGAGTGAGTTAAATGTATAAACCTGTAGCAGTGCTTGGTGGGGGTAACGGGGGACGCTGTATGGCGGCTGATTTAACATTACGTGGATATAAAGTTAACTTTTATGAACATCCTAATTTTGAGGATAAAATTAAAACGATCCAAGAAACCGGAGTTATTAATCTAGTGGGAATAGACGTCTCTGGGGCTGCTAAAATTCATAAAATAACCACTGTAATTGAAGAAGCCCTTGAGAATGCTGAAATAATCAACGTTATAACGCCATCTTTTGCACATGAAATATTCTTTGAGGAAATGATTCCATTTTTGCAAGATGAACAAATCGTTATCATTTGGGCTGGAGATTTTGGTTCAATTCAACTTGTTAAAATGCTACAAAAAAAGTGCCCGGAAAAAAAAGTGATAGTTGCAGAAACTAATACCTTGCCCTATGGTGCAAGAATTACACCGGAAGGTTGGATAGACTACCATGTTTTTGCCCCTAAAGTGCTTATATCTTCTTTGCCGGCAACAGAAACGGAAAAAGTATTAAAAAAAGCTAAAAGTATCTGGCCCAGCCTGGTCGCAGCAGATAACGTAATAGCGGCTGCTCTTAGCAATCCGAATCCCCTCTGTCATCCCCCTGGGGCCTTACTCAATACGGGAAGAATTCAATATTCAAAAGGTGAATTTTACATGTATAAAGAGGGAATTACCGAGGCTGTAGCAAGAGTTATTAAATCTGTTTATGAGGAAACCCTGGCCCTGGCTGAAGCGCTTGATTCCGAAATTGTTCATTATGAAAATCATGAATTTATGACTCCGGCAAGTATTATGAGCATTGCACTTCAAGCACCTTTTGATACTCTCGGTATAATGGCAACCCGTGTAAAAGGCCCCCGGACAATCGAAGACAGGTATATTACCGAGGATCTACCCTATGGCCTGGTTCCTATGTCTGAACTGGGTAAAAAATTAGGGGTAAAAACGCCGGTAATAGATGCGTTAATCAACATTGGCTGTATAGTATGTAAATCAAATTATTGGGAGACAGGGCGTACACTCCAAAAACTGGGGATAGATGCGATGGAAAAAGATGAATTGTTAAAGTTCATTCAGGGTTAGTAAAGAGGAAATTTGCTAAAAACCAAACAATTAATTGGAGGAAGGGACCTTAAACGATGTTTGAAACAATAGCTGAATATGGGCATGAAAAAATTGTATATTGTTATGATGGTGACGTTGGTTTAAAGGCTATTATAGCTGTACACAGCACAGTGCTCGGGCCTGCGGTCGGGGGATGCAGAATGAGAAAATATGATCGCGATGAGGATGCACTGTTTGACGTCATGAGGCTTTCCAAAAACATGAGCCTTAAAAACGCCGCTGCAAATCTCGGAGTAGGCGGAGGGAAAAGCGTCATCCTTGCCGATCCACAAACTGAAAAAACCCCTGAACTGTTGAAGGCGTTTGCCCTTGCAGTAGATTCTCTGGGGGGCATCTACTATACAGCAGAAGACGTAGGTATGACAGTTGCAGATTTGAACTATATCTGTCAATTTACAAAATATGCGATGGGTGGCGACCAAACTCCAGGAGCACATGGCGATCCCTCCATGCCGACCGCGTATGGCACATACCTGGGCATTAAAACCGGTGCAGAGATAAAACTTGGGCTTAAAGAACTCGCCGGCGTAAAAATAGCCGTACAGGGTGTTGGACACGTCGGGACATGCTTAGTTGAGCTGTTGTCCAAAGATGGAGCGGAAGTCACTGTTGCAGATATAAATCAGGATAGTGTTGCTAATGTCCAAGAAAAATATGGTGTTAATGCTGTACAGCCGGATGAAATTTATGATGTTGATTGTGATATTTTTTCTCCTGCAGCATTTGGCGGAACAATTAATGAAAATACGATACCCAGACTCAAATGCAAAGTTGTTGCCGGTGCGGCCAATAACCAGCTTCTAAAAGATTCTGATGCAGATCTGCTTAAAAAAAGAGATATCTACTTTGTACCGGACTTTATTGTCAACTGTGGGGGCGTGACAATGGGCACTGCCGAGATTTATGGTTTAACATATGACGAAGCATTTAAAAAAATTGATATAGTACAGGACAATGTGCATGAGGTTGACAGAATTGCCCGGGAAAAAGGAATCACAACGCAACAAGCAGCGATTGAGATGGCGTGGGGCCGCATACAAGCTGCGAAAGCAAAAAAACTTGAGTCCGGGGATAATCGATGAGCAGCGGATATACAATTGATGTAGACCTGCCTGAGGGTTAGGGCTGATAATAAAGATTGCTCCTGTTGTAGCTATCCCTGTCAGCGTTAACCCTCTCTTTCATTGAGGTTATCTTTCATTAAGGTTAAAGACTTTATGCCAGAGTAAAAAGATCATGATCGTCCAGAGCTTGCGGCTTGCATCGTATTTGCCGCCGAGATGACCGGCAAGCAGGCTTTTGACCGCCGGACGCCTGAACCAGGTGCCTCCTTTTTCTCCGAGAAGTTCCCGGAAAAGCTTTTGAAAGTCCGGGCGCTTCATCCACTCCCGGGTAGGCACCGGGAACCCTTTTTTCGGTCTGTCGATGGCCTCTGCCGGCAGCATATCCCTGAAGGCATCCCGCAGCGCCCGTTTTGTCGTTTTGCCATGAACTTTGTATTCCAGGGGCAGCGTAGCGGCAAATTCAAAAAGATGGTGGTCCAGGTAGGGCACTCTGAGCTCCAGGGAATTGGCCATGGGCATCCTATCTGCTTTTACCATGATGTCCCCGGGCATCCAGGTGTTTAAATCAATGTACTGCATGCGTGTGACCTCGTCCAGATGGGCTGCCTGGCGGTAAAGGGGAGCCGTAATCCTGAAGGGAGAGGGATTATTCTCCAGCGGGGTTAGCGTTTTCTTTTCCGCAGAGGAAAAAATCTTTGCGTTGCCCAGGAATCTTTCCTCCAGCGGGTGGCGTGCCCTGGCCAGGTAGTTCTTTCCGG
The DNA here is from genome assembly GCA_050948825.1 of Dethiobacteria bacterium. Lineage (GTDB taxonomy): Bacteria > Bacillota > Dethiobacteria > DTU022 > UBA8154 > DUQX01. The sequence continues at coordinate 53,996 of JBMNEO010000008.1, forward strand.
GTATTCCCGGGGGGATGATCTTCTCCAGCAGGTAAAGGGACCGGCGAAGGGGAGAGGGCAGGTTCCGCACCGGGGCCAGGGCGGACGGTTCCCGGTAAATCGCGTAACCGCCGAAGACTTCATCCGCCCCTTCTCCGGAAAGCGCTATGACTGCTTTTTCGCGGGCTAAACGCGCGACAAAGAACAGGGAGATGGCTGCCGGGTCCGCCACAGGCTCATCTAAATGCCAGACCAGTTTGGGCAGGGATTTGAGATATTCTTCGGGGGTAATAATGTACTCGTGATGATCCGTCTCCAGATACTCTGCCGTCTCCCTTGCATTTTGCAGCTCGCTGTACTTTTCTTCCGCATACCCTACGCTGAAGGTAGGGATGGGACCCAGCTCGCGCGCCAGGGCGGCTGTGATGGCGGAGTCCACTCCGCTGCTGAGAAAAGCTCCGCGGGGGACATCGCCGGCGAGGTGCAGGCGTACCGCTTCTTTCAGCTTTTCTTTAATTCCATCAAGGTAATAGGAATAAGGTTTTTCCCCCGGTGTAAATTCTATGTGCCAGTATCTTTGTATTTCGAGCGGTTTCCCGGGCGATTTAAGGAAAAAATGGGCGGGGGGCAAGCGGTAAACACCGGAGAACATCGTCCTGGGTTCGGGAACGTATTGAAAAGTCAGGTAATCAATAAATGATTCTTCGTCAACTTCTCTCGGAAAATCGGGCAATTCGGCCATGGCTTTTAACTCCGAGGCAAAAACCAGCGAGCCCGGTCTTTCCAGGTAGTAAAAAGGTTTGATGCCGAACCTGTCGCGGGCGCCAAAGAGGAGCCGGCGTTTTTTGTCCCAGAGGGCAAAGGCAAACATTCCCCGCAGGTCAGCTGCAGGCACGCGGTCCCTTTTTCCTCATAAAGATGCAGGATTACCTCGGCATCGCTCTGAGTGGCCATTTTATGACCTTTCTCCATTAACTGGCGGCGCAAAGACTTATAATTATAAACACGTCCGTTAAAAACCAACCACAGGCTCCCATCCTCGTTGCTTATGGGCTGCCCGCTTGCAGCCGGATCAATAATTCCCAGATGACGGAAGCCGAGACCAAGGTGTTCATTATCCAAATAATTTCTTCCTTCATCCGGCCCCCGATGATACATTTGTTCCCTCATTTTTGTAATCAGCTGTTCTTTTACGGGGCCGCTGTCCTGCAGAATTCCACAAAAACCGCTCATATTTTCCCATCCCCCTTTATACTGCCGGGTGCATTTTATCTTATGATATCTTTCCGGAAATAGTTAAAAAAAATCCTTTGCATCTTTATATTTTTCTTTTTTAGAAGAACAACTTCCTGCAGGGTATTCCCCGTACAGCATTTTATTTTTTCTGAAAGGGAGCAGGGATGGTATCAGGGGGTGCTATTTGTGGTATAATTTGTAACAAGCAAACATGGAGGTGATGCGGATGAGCAGCCTGGATTCTAAATTTGATGTGATCGTGATCGGCGCGGGCCATGCGGGGTGCGAGGCGGCGCTCGCCTCTGCCAGGATGGGCTGCAGCACCATGCTCATCACCCCTGTTCTGGACCATCCTGCCCTGATGGCCTGTAACCCCTCGCTGGGCGGTCCCGGCAAGGGGCACCTGGTTAAGGAGATCGACGCGCTGGGCGGTATTATGGGCATCAATGCCGACCGCCACGCACTGCAGATGCGCAGGTTAAATACCAGTAAGGGGCCGGCAGTCCAGGCCTTGAGGGCACAAATCGACAAAAACGCCTACCAGCGGGGGATGAAAGCATTCCTGGAGGGCGAGCCGCTGCTGACCTTGCGGGAGGCCGCCGTGGAGGAGCTGCTCTGTGAAGGCGGCGAGGTGCGGGGGGTTAAAACCCGCCAGGGCAGCACCTACCTCTGCCGCGCCGCTGTTCTTGCAGCAGGGGTGTATCTCAATGCGGAAATTTTCCTGGGGCACAACCATTTTCCCGGCGGCCCGGGGAATCAGAGCCCATCCGTGGGACTGGCAAACAACCTGCTCTCCCTCGGTTTTGAGATGGACCGCTTTAAAACGGGTACGCCCCCGCGCGTCTATAGAAGGAGTATCGACTTTGCAGGACTTGTCACCGTGGACGGGGAGCAGAATATCGGCAGCTTTTCCTATACCACAAAAAATAAGGAATTCAAGCAGGTTTCCTGCTATTTGACATATACCAACGAAAAAACACACCGGCTTATTCTGGATAATATAAACTATGCCCCCATTTATTCGGGTTTAATCCGGGGAAAGGGGCCGCGTTACTGCCCCTCCATCGAGGATAAGGTAGTCAGGTTTGCCGACCGGGAAAGGCACCCCATCTTTATCGAGCCCGAGAGCGACGAGACGGAGGAGATGTACCTGCAGGGGGTCTCCACGGGGCTGCCGGAGGAGCTGCAGTACGCATTTTTGCGCACCATACCGGGGCTGGAGAAGGTTGTTATCAGCCGTCCGGCCTATGCTATCGAGTACGACTATTTCCCCCCGACGCAGCTCAAAGCCACCCTGGAAACGAAAAAGGTGGGCGGGCTTTTCTTTGCCGGCCAGATTAACGGCACCACCGGTTACGAGGAAGCCGCGGCCCAGGGGCTGCTTGCCGGGATCAACGCGGCGCTGCTCTGCCGGGGTGAGGAACCCTTTATCCTGGACAGGACAGAGGCGTATACAGGGGTGCTGGTAGACGACCTGATCACCAAGGGCGTCACCGAGCCGTACCGCATGTTCACCTCGCGCTGCGAGTACCGCCTGTTGCTGCGGCACGACAACGCCGATCTGCGTCTGACGGAGAAAGGCTACCGCCTGGGCTTGATCGATGAAGATCGCTACCGGCTCTTCCAGGAGAAGAAGCAGATGTTGGAGGCGGAGAAGAGAAAGCTGCGGCAGATTCGCCTCAACCCATCGCCGGCTCTCAACGAGGCACTGGAAAAAGCGGGCTCCGCCCCCCTCTCCAAGCCGCAGACCCTGGCCGAACTTCTCAAGAGGCCGGAATTGAGCTACAATGATCTTTTTCTTCTGGCTGGCGCAGTTGGGACTGATGCAGCTGATGCAGTTGATGCAGTTGATAAAGCTGATGCAGCTGATGCAGCCGGGTGCCGCCGGTGCAGCTGGCGAAGAGGATGATTTTTCGCCGTTGGCAGACCCCGAAATCGTACGGGAGGTCGAAACCCAGATCAAATATGAGGGCTATCTGATCAAGCAGGAAAATAGCGTCCGGCAGCTGGCCAAACTTGAAGCCAGGGTTATCCCGCCGGATTTCTCCTACGACGAGCTGACTAACCTTTCTACGGAGGCCAAACAGAAGCTGAAAGAGATCAGGCCGCGCACCCTGGGGCAGGCCTCGCGCCTGGATGGGGTGACCCCGGCGGATATCTCCTTTCTGGCGCTGCGCCTGGAGGGAAGAAGGCGAAAAAAGGAAAATGCAACCTGGTCAAATGCTGCGGTGGAAAAATATGAAAACAGTTGAGGCAAAAAAAACTGTTGGAAAAAGCTGCGTGGATATTAGAAAATAATAAAGTGTTTGTCCCAATGAAGTTGAGCTCATAAAGTGAAAGGCTATGAAGTCTATACTTTCGACAAGGGGCTAAGCAAGATGTTAAGTTCATAAATGCCACGGGTGAGTGCCAACCCGTGATTTTGTTATCCACTAAAATAGCGAAATCCTGCAGCTTGCAGCGTGGATGAAGGCGTTACTTCCAACGCTTATAAAAACGCTTATAAAAATATTGGCATGCTACAAAGCTTTGTTCCAGATTCTTTAGAGAGTTATCAAAGTCACGGCTGAATACAAATGCCTGTGGCAATCCAATTTGTAAAAGGGGGGAGCGCTCTTGCCTTCTCCGGGTTGGTATTATCGCTTGAGCCGTTTTTTCAAGGAAACTTTTGGCGAAAAAGTATATAAGATCCCTCTAGACGCCGGTTTCAGCTGTCCCAACAGGGACGGCACCATCTCTACCGGGGGGTGCATCTTCTGCTATAATCCAAGCTTCAGCCCCGCCGCCCTGGCCGGGGAAAGGGAAGGACGGCTGCCTTCCGTCCGGGAGCAGATCCGCTCCTTTCAGTTGAGGGCGGAAAAGAAAGGAAATAAATTTGAAGCGCGGCAGAAAGCGCATGAAGAGTTTCAAAAACATGAAGGGTATAAAGCACATGAAATGCAAGCAGCGAAGACAGCAGAAAGCTCCTGCCCGGCGCGTTATGATAAGGTTACTCCATGGGAAGGCTCTTGCCCGGTGTCACGCAGTACCGAAAGTTCAAGAAAAGCCGCACAGCGTGATCCCGAAACTACAGGTAACTCCTGCTCCAGGCGGCAGTCCGGGGCACCTGCGGCACCTGCTGATGCAAAGAACTTTCAGCCGCGGCGCAAGTACCTTGCCTATTTCCAGGCCTACAGCAACACCTATGCACCCCTGCCGCACCTGCAAAAGCTCTACGAGGAGGCGTTGTCGGCCCCCGGGATCGTCGGCTTGAGCATCGCCACAAGGCCCGATTGCCTTGGGCCCGGTGTGCTGGAGCTGCTCCAAAGCTATGCGCAAAAATACCATATCTGGCTGGAGCTGGGGCTGCAATCCTCCAGCGACCGCACGCTGCGGCTGATTAACAGGGGGCATACATACCGTGACTTTGAACAGGCGGTTCTGGAAGAGCCGGGACCGGGGAATCTTATATCTGTGCACACCTCATCAACGGCCTTCCGGGAGAAGGCCGCGCGGAGATGCTGGAGACAATCGCGAAGATCAACAGCCTTCCTTTGCACGGGGTCAAGTTTCACCAGCTGCAGGTATTTCGGGGCACGCCCCTGGCCCGCCTCTACGAAAAAGGCGAAGTGCCGCTTCTGTCCCTGCGGGATTACCTGGAGATCCTCTGCGACCAGCTGGAGCTGCTGCGCGGCGATATCGTCGTGCATCGCCTGCTGAGCGAGGCAGCCAGCGAAGAGCTTTTGATCGCCCCGCGCTGGGATATCGGCAGATCCCGTTTTTCACAGCTGGTCGAGGGGGAGCTGAAAGCGCGCGGCTCCTGGCAGGGGAAAATGTGCGCAGCGAAAGGGGAGTCGGCCAGGTGATTAGGGGGGTGGGCATTGATATCATACGTGTGGAGCGTGTTGACCGCGCATACCGCCGCAGGCCGGAGCGCTTTTTGCAGCGCATCTTTACCGGGCGGGAGAGGGAGGCACTTTTTAAAAAAGCAAAACTGTCCCCTTCCATCGCCGCCCGTTTTGCCGCCAAGGAGGCGGTTGCCAAAGCCCTGGGCTGCGGTATAGGACAGGTCCGCTGGCGCGAGCTGGAGATCCTCCCCGGGGAGAGGGGAAAGCCCGTAGTGCATTTGACGGGAAGCGCACAGCGCTGGGCGGAAAAACACGGCATTGCAGGCGTGGAGGTCACCATCTCTCACGACGGCCCCTACGCTGTCGCCGCAGCCATCGCTTATGGATGTGACGGGACAAAATAAGTTGCTCTGTGCTCTCCTATACCCTATAGTCCCTATTAGTGTGCGTACGTAGCCAGCGTATTAATTGTTCTTCAGAAATACTGCTGTCTGCAACACCAAGCATTAAAGTAACAACTTCAGGTTCTGTTGCGTCAATTTCGTAATCATTAAGGCCCAGGAAAGTATACATAGCCATAAAGGCGGTCCTTTTATTACCATCTATGAAACTATGATTCTTGGACAGAGCATATCCATAGGCTGCCGCTAAAATTACAATGTCTGATTCTTGCTTATATGCCCATAGATTTATTGGACGCGCAAGGGCAGATTCCAAAAGGTTGGTGTCTCTGATTCCATACTGCCCGCCATGTTCCCGAATCTGACTGGTGTGAATAGCTTCTAAGATCGCCTTGGTCAACCAAATCGGTTCTTTCATATAAGCACCTATTTGTTGCACCTACTCGGAGAGTTTGCGGAGTGCGTTACGATATTTTTTTGCACCTTTTTCATAAACGGCCGTGGCTTTATCAAAATTTGGATCATAAGGTGTTATCAAGATACCCTTGTCGGTTTCAGAAACAAACACTTCATCCCCCTTACTAAGGTGGAAACGCTCGGCAATTTCTTTAGGTATTGTGGCGCCAATGGATCCGCCCATCTGGCGTAAAATAATTTTCTTAGCCATTTTATCACTCCTTCAGCGGGTATAACTATATTGTAGCATAAAAATGCTACAAATAATACCGCTTTTTGGAGGGCCGGCGTATAAGTGACCAAGGGCTACCTCCTTGATCTGTAAAATAAAATTCTAAACCAGGGCAAGATAAAAAAGGTTATATAAAAGACTTTTCCTCTATTGACAAAATGCTACTCTTTTAGATAAACTGTTCTATGGTTGAACTTTATAATTGAACTTTATGTTTATTTTTTTTGCTTGGGAGTAGGGGCTACACAAATGGAAAAGGAACACCTCATCCTTTCATACATCCAGCAGCAGGAAGACGCTACCCAGCGGGATATTGCCCGTGACACCGGCATGGGCCTGGGGACTGTCAACATCCTGCTCAAGAAAATGATCAAAAAAGGCCTGGTAAAAATTGAGAGGCTGAACGCCAGGTCCCTGCGCTATATGCTTACTCCCAAAGGCTTGAAAGAGAAAACAGAGCGGACATACAAATACATTAAGCGCTCCTATGACCATATTACCGCCGTTACCAGGGCAGTAGAAGATATTTTGCAGTCGGCTTATCTCCAAAGGGCCGATATTGTTTATTTATACGGGCCTCGCAACGAGATGTACGAAATCATTAAGCTTGCCCTGCAGCAGCAGAAGGGAATAAAATATACCTACGTATCGCGAACGGAGAGCCGTCCGCCGGATAATAACGGCAACCCCGATTTTGCCGGTAACGTGGTGCTGGTCTGGAGATTGGAAGATGAAGAAAAACTGTCCGGCGCTTACCGCACCGTCAACATTCTCAAAGAGCTGAGCTGACAGGAGTTTTTCTTAGGATTAATAAGCGTCTTAGGATCATTAAGCGATAGATGATTTTATAAAAGGTGGTATTTTCATTGGGACACCCGGATCGCAGGGTATTGCGAGAACGCAAAAAAAAGGCCAGGCAAAAGGAGAAGATGCTGGGACGCAGGAGTTATTTAGACGCACTGGATTTAACCCCCTACAATACCGTAGGGAAAATACGCAACCCCGAATTCACGATTAAGTATAAATAATTTAATTTAGCGCACCTTGACAAAAACTGTTTGATTTAGTAATCTGTTCATGTGATGAACAAAAAATTATTGAGCAGCAATCATTGAATTGTGAGCGAACATTGAACATTGAACATTGAGATAATTAATTTTCCGTATTGATATTTTCTAGCTGCTGATGTGCGAAAAGCTTTCCGGGAGCCCTTGTTTTGGCGTGTACGTGAAGACTTTTCAGAAAGGGTGAATCATTATGTATAAAACGAAACGCAAGTCTCATAAAGAGCAAGTTTCATAAAGAGTTTATTAAACGAAAGCAATACCTCAAGGTAGATGGGAAAAGCTATAGAGCGTGCGCGGGTCTTTTTAAATAGAAAGGAATATTCTGAAAATGGGAAAGAAAATATACCTGTCATCGCCGCACATGAGCGATGAAGGTTATGAAATGCAATACATACAGGAAGCTTTTGACACCAACTGGATAGCCCCTCTTGGCAACAACGTCAACGGGTTCGAAAAAGAAGTGGCCGCAAAAGTAGGAAGTAAGGCTGCCGCGGCGCTTTCATCCGGGACCGCAGCCATCCATCTTGCCCTCATAGCTGCCGGCGTGGGGAAAGGCGATCTGGTTTTCTGCCCGACACTGACATTTTCCGCTACAGCAAACCCGATCATCTACCAGAATGCCATACCTGTGTTTATCGATAGCGACTACGAAACCTGGAATATTTCTCCCGAAGCTTTAGAAGAAGCTTTTAAAAAATATCCCGATGTTAAAGCTGTCATAGTGGTTCACCTTTACGGCCTAACTGCAGATATGGACAGGATTGTTGAAATCTGCAAAAAACATAATGTTACGCTGATCGAAGATGCCGCTGAGTCCTTGGGAGCTTACTATAAAGGAAGGCATACCGGCACCGTCGGTGATTACGGCGTTTTTTTCCTTTAATGGAAACAAGATAATTACCACCTCGGGCGGTGGGATGCTCGTCTCCAATAATGAGGAGAGAATTGCCAAAGTGAGGTTCTGGGCCACGCAGAGCAGGGACCCCGCCAGACACTACCAGCACAGCGAGCTTGGGTTTAATTACCGCATGAGCAACATCGTTGCCGGGATCGGCCGGGGGCAGCTCAAGGTCTTGGAACAAAGGGTGGCGAAGAAAAAATACATTTTCGAGTTTTACAAAAGAGAACTTGGCGAGCTGGCTGGCGTACAGTTCATGCCGATCAACGAGTGGAATGAACCGAACTACTGGCTCAGCTGCCTGACTCTCAACGGCCCAATTAGGCCGTTTGATATTATGGAAGCATTAGAAGCCGAAAATATCGAATCAAGGCCGGTCTGGAAACCGATGCACATGCAGCCGTTTTTTTGCGGAATATGATTATATAGGCGGAGATGTATCCGAGAAGCTTTTTGAGAACGGTGTCTGCCTGCCGAGCGATACCAAGATGACAGATGAGGATTTGGGGAGAGTAGTTGAGATTATAAGAAGGTTGTATATTAATGTATGTAAAGCAGGCTGAGGTTATACATTACGGTACATACTTATAAACATATACCAGTAAGGTAGCGTTAATCAAATTATTAATTTAAAGTCCTTTTACATTTGGAGAAAGATATGAAACTAAAAGGTAAAAAACTCTTAATTATGGGTGGGCCAGCTCTTGCTTGCGACATAGTAAAAAAGGCCAGGTTACTAGGAATTTATACCATAGTTACTGATTGGTATCCAGAATCTTTATCGCCAGCCAAAAAGATTGCTGATGAATCATTTATGATCAGCACTTCTGATGTTGATGCTGTTGTAAGCTTGATAAGACAAGAGAAAAATTGATGGTGTAATAACAGGATTTACTGACTCGACACTTCAATATTATCAGAAAGTGTGTGAAAAGGCTGAGCTTCCTTGTTATGCGACAGCAGAACAAATAGGTATCTCTACAGACAAACGGAAATTTAAGAATATGTGTAAGAAATACAATGTACCAGTGGTAGAAGAGTATTGTATTGATGATATATTTGATTCTAATCAACTAAAGAGGATTCAAGTTTCCAGTTGTTATTAAACCAGTAGATAACAGTGGTGCTAGGGGGATTTCAATTTGTAACAATAGACAGGAATTTATTCGGGCATATGAAAAAGCATTATCATTTTCAGAAAGTAAGTCGGTAATTGTTGAACGTTATATGAGAGCTAAAGAGGCTACAATTTTTTATGTGTTTCGTGACGGGGCAATATTTCTTATGGGTATTGGCGATAGACACACCAAAAATAATCAAGAAGGTTTTATTTCATTACCGGTTGCTTATATATTCCCATCTCGTTATTTAAATAATTATTTAGAAGAACAGAATTCAAAAGTAATTGAAATGTTTAACTCATTAAAGATGAAAAATGGAATGGTATTTATTCAATCATTTATAGAAGATGAAAAGTATATTTTTTATGAGATGGGTTTTAGATTGACAGGTTCATTAGAATACAAAATTATGGAACCTTTAATTGGAATAAATCACCTTGAATTGATGATTGAATTTTCTATAACAGGAAAAATGGGAGAAACAGATTTATTTAAAAATTTGAACCCAAAGTATAGTTCTTATGGTTGCAATATCACCTTATTGGCTCGCCCGGGTCAAATCGGTAAAATAGAAGGTATTAAAACACTCTTTTCATTTCCTGAAGTAATTGATGTTTTTCCATCATACAAAGAAGGGGATGTTATTCCGGATATTGCTAAAGGAACGCTTCAGCAAGTTGTATTAAGAGTCTTTGCTGTCACAAGAACAAAAGCTGAATTAATTAAAGTAATAGAGAAAATTCATGATGTTATAAGAGTAACATCGATAAGCGGGGAAAATATGTTGTTGGATAAATTAAATACCGAGGATTTTCGTTATGAATAACAAAGATATTCGTACAATAATGGTGACCGGAGCAGGCGGTTTTCTAGGTGGAGAACTACTCAATAAATTATATAACAATACAAACTATAATATTGTTGGTATTACTTCTAAAAAGGAAGATATCTATAGAAAATATAAAAATCAAAATATACTTGTATGTTATAACATTGAAGGATGGGAAAAAGAAAAAATACCCTGGAATTCTATTGATTTAATTGTCCATTGTGCTTTTTCTAGATCATATGATGGGTTTTTCTTTAGCAAAAGCAATTAAATTTACTAAAGATTTATTTATGACAGCAAAAATTAATTGTGTTAAAGGAATTATTAATATTTCTTCTCAAAGTGTTTATGGAAATAAGTCAAAACCGTTATGGAACGAAGATACTCCGGTATCACCGGATTCAACCTATGCAATGGCAAAATATGCAACAGAAATATTAACCCATACTATATGTAATCAAAAGACTATGATTGGTACAAATATAAGATTAGATAGTCTTTTAGGGCCGGGTTTAGATGCTAGATTAGTATCGAGGTTCGTAAATCAAGTTATTAAGCATGAGCCAATTAAAATTATTGGTGGTATGCAAAAGCTATCTTTCTTAGATGTCAGGGATGCATCAGAAGGGTTAATCTCTTTAATTTTCTACCGATATGCAAAATTGGAAAAATACATATAACCTGGGTAATGAATTTAGGTATTCAATATGTCAAATTGCTGACCTAGTAAAGCAGATAGCTATAAAATATACTTCGGTACCTGTAGCCATTGAAATTGAGAATAGGGATGTTCATCTAGATTTAGGAATGAATTCAAGCATATTTTATAGGGATACCGGTTGGAGGCCAAGGTATAATATGGAATCAATTGTAGAATCATTATTTGATTACTTTATAACTAAGCATAAATCAACAATCCATGGAGACATAAATTGTACGTAAGGAGATTAACTTAAATTTTCAAATCCGTGTATTGGCAAAGGGGGTATTACACTTTGCTGGTGTCCACCGGACGGAATGTATCAACGATGGACAGGTCCTAATAAAGGGGCTATGGATGGGGGATTTGAGTTGGGTTATGGAGGTAAATATCGCAATATCCATTGTTCTGACAAAGGATGTTTTTTATGAAGATAGACTTTATTAAGAGCTTATTTACTAGATTTAATGAAAATTTTGACAGGATTATCGGGGGGGGAGTAATCCGTAAGGCAGTATATTTAGGGGATATAATTTATTGTTTTATTATGCATGGATCTAGCCTGAGGGATTATTTTGATTACGAGTTTTATAAGAAAAGAAATTATGAAAAGAAACAGTTTGTTACATGGCGTCGAGCACAAAACTATTTTAAAGTTCTCCAAAATAATACCTATGTCCATAAACTTAATGATAAGGCTGAAATCTATAAAAATTTTAGTAAGTATTTGGGGAGAAAATGGATATACATTAAGAACTGTTCTTTTGAGCAATTTGAAATATTTTGCCGAAAGCATCGTATACTTATAGTTAAACCGCATTGTAGTAGCCTTGGTAGGGGCGTTAAGAAAGTAATAGTAAATCATCAAACAAATTTAAGAGAATGGTATTTGGATTTGATTGAGGAAGATGTTGTTTTAGAGGAATATCTTGTACAGCATTGTGAAATGTCAGCATTTCATCCTGAATCTGTTAATACAGTTCGTGTTACTTCGGTTTTGACTGACGATGGTGTTAAAATAATGAATGCTGCGTTTAGAATGGGAAATAAAGGCAGTGTTGTTGATAATCATGGAGCTGGAGGAATTGCTGCTGCAATTGATATTAATTCAGGGACTGTAATGACTACTGGGGTTGATAAATACCAAAATCGTTATATTAAACATCCAATTACAGGAAAAATGATAGTAGGTTTTCAAATTCCTTTTTGGGATGAGGTTATAAAATTAGTAATGGAAGTTCTCTAATTATACCAGAAGTTCGTTATGTTGGATGGGATATTGCTATTACAGATAGGGGAGTGGTTCTAATTGAAGGTAACCACAGGGGAATGTTTGATGTACAACAAAAGCCAGATCAGGTTGGGAAGCGTTCGGTTTATGATAAGGTGTTGACAAGAGTAAGGCAGCAAAAAGCAAATACAAAGAAATAACTAACCCTACATACATAAAAGTTGATAG
>JBMNEO010000009.1:0-20000 GCA_050948825.1 Dethiobacteria bacterium
TCGCTGCAAAAGTCCAGGTTAAACCTGGTATAGGTGCCCCGAATAAAATCGTTCTGCCTTCTTCCCCTTGCCTGCAGGATTTTTTTAATGTTCTTCAGCACAACCTCATACGACCCTTTGCCATTTTTAAAACTGCGCATGCAATCGTGAACCTGCGGGCGACCGTCAAGGCTGAGGATAACATCAATACCCTCGCTGTTTAGAAAATCGATTATCTCATCAGTGAGCAGTACCGCGTTGGTGGTCAGCGTAAAACCGAAGATCTGTCCTTTTGCCTGCGATTTTTTCCTGGCATATGCTACGATTTCCCTGATCACGGGAAAATTTAAAAGGGGCTCACCGCCAAAAAAATCTATCTCCCTGTAGCGGCCGACCTCGTTCTCCAGAAGAAAATCCACCGCCTTTTTACCGACATCCCAGCTCATCTGCGGCAATTTGTAACCCTCTTCTTTCCGGGCGAAACAGTAACGGCAATAAAGGTTGCAGTTATGGGAGATAAAAAGGCAGAGCGCCTTTACACCGGAAGCCGGCAGCTTCTCTTTGTCTATCGGCGGAGAGGGTGAAAAAAGAAGTTTTTCTTCCTGCAGTTCTTCTATTTGGCGAAAAGCTTCCTCTATCTCGCCTATCCCTCCTGTCTCGCCCGCGGGATATTGATTTAATAACGCGTGCCGGGTATCCCCTTTGCTTCTGCCTTCCAGCAGCAGGGTTATCAGTTCCCAGGCAAGATCATCAACCTGATGCAAAGAACCGCTGTTCACATCGTAAACAAGCTTCAATCCACCGTATTGAAATATATGTACATCTTCCTTACTGATCTCTTCCGGTTCTCTCTTGATCCTCTCCGGCAATAAAAGTCCTCCTCTGTTTAACAAGCTGCACATGGGACACGGGTTGTGGGACACAGGAACACGGGACACAGGGGCAGGTCCCTCGTCCCGCAATTAGAGCAACTTTTTAGAAAAACTGTCCAAACGACCTGTTCCCTCCAGGCAATTTTTAAAAAATAACTTTATCGGGTTTAAACCATTTTTACTTGTCCTGCAAATGGCGACAGAGTTGGTTTCCTACTGTACAGGAGGTTTTGCACGCCGACTGGCACGAGGTCTGGCATTCCCGGCATCCCCTGTCCTCCAACGATTGCAGGTTACCTTTAATAATTGTCTTGATATGCTTCATTTAGGTCACATCCTTCCTTTAGCATTATTCTATACTCAACCTTTTTCAGCGTCAATGATAATCCTGATAATAATCCTAACCTGGCATAGCCAGTACCATAAAAGTTGGATTTCAAAATGACCCCTTCTAAACAGTGAATACATCGGTGTTTATAAGATCGCTCTGCAAAGGGCTTCCCGGCAACGGCACTTCTATCCTGTAAATTTCCGGTAATGCTTCTTCAATCAATGGAGCCAATTCTGCATTCTCCCTTTAAAATTGTTAGAGCTATCTCTCTCAAGACAATCTTCTCTTTACCATTCTTCTCTAAAATGTAATTTTTGTCAAGCACGAGCTGCTTTTATGTTTTTATCAGGGAACACCTTCATCATTTTGCTCATAATCTAAATGAGAATATTATAAAGGCTTGATAATATGGATAACAAATACTACTTCAGGCTCAGCAGTTTGCCCCTGCGAAAACAGGGGATAGTAGCATCAATAATTGCGGAAGGCTTTTTACGCGGCAGGCTTTTAGATCTGGGTTTTGTGCCCGGTACTGTCGTCGAGCCTGTTCGCAGGAGCCCTTTGGGAGATCCTACGGCATACCAGATCAGGGGAACAGTAATTGCATTGCGCTCAGAAGAAGGGGATAAAATTCTTGTTACATTAAATAGGAAGGAGGCAAAAATGCCTTGAGCCTTAGTAACCGGTTCGGACTGCGACACAGGGGACGGTTCTCCTTGTCGCACCTTCTGCGACACTAGGGGACGGTTCTCCTTGTCGCACCTTCCGTCAAGTATCTGTGCAAACAGAAATGGTTTTCCCAACCCATCTATAAACAGCAAGAAGTACATAATTGCCCTTGCGGGCAACCCCAACACAGGGAAAAGCACGTTGTTTAACGCCCTTACAGGCCTCAGGCAACATACGGGTAATTGGCCGGGGAAAACTGTTGCCCAGAATAGTGGAAGCTGTAACCTGAACGGCAAAAAGGTGACGCTTGTCGACCTGCCCGGGATTTACTCCTTGCTTACTAATACGATTGAAGGGGAAATTGCCCGCGATTTTATTTGTTTTGCCCGGCCGGATGCTATTGTAATAGTAGTTGATTCGACCTGTTTGGAACGAAATTTAAATCTTACCCTGCAGGTTTTAGAGATCACATCGAAAGTCATCCTCTGTGTCAATCTGATGGATGAAGCAAAAAAGAAAAACCTGCTTATCGAGATCAATGAATTGGAAAAGAAACTGGGGATACCTGTTATTCCTACTACAGCGCGCAGCGGCAAGGGTTTAAATATACTGAAATCCACAATGGACGACTTAATAAGCGGCAGGATAACCACCCGGCCCTACCGCCTGCATTATTCTGCCGAGATAGAAAAGGCAATTGGCGAGATGGAAATTGAGCTAGCACCAATTGTAACTAACGGATTAAGCCCAAGATGGGTGGCCTTGCAGCTTCTCACCGGGGATAGTGCATTTATAAACGGAATTGAAAAATATTTAGCCGGCAAACAAATAGACGGGGGATCTTCCGAATGAGCGAATATGAAGAAACGTATCGAGAAATACCGCCGACCGGAGCAATAATGCAGATATCGGAGGAAAAGCTGTTAAAGAAAGCTGCCGAAAAAGCACGTAATATCCGGCAAACCTGGGGAGATAGGATACGCGATGAAATTGCCACAGCCATCTATCGCCACGCTGAAAAGATCAGCAGTGAAGTCGTATCGAAGGGAAAAGAAAAGACCTGGAACCGGAATAAGATAATCGATGACATTGTTACTTCCAAAGCGCTCGGTTTCCCGTTAATGCTCTTTTTACTTTGTTTTATCTTCTGGCTAACTATTTACGGCGCCAATTATCCTTCCGATCTGCTTGCCGGGCTATTTTCCCGCCTGGAAAATCTTCTGAGCCGGGGTTTTTCCCTCCTGAATTCTCCGGAATGGCTCCACGGCCTGGTAGTCCTCGGTATATTTCGCTCCCTGGCCTGGGTAGTTTCAGTAATGCTCCCGCCTATGGCAATTTTCTTTCCTCTCTTTACTCTGCTGGAGGACTTGGGATACCTGCCCCGGGTGGCTTTTAACCTCGATAAATTGTTCAAATTAGCCGGGGCGCATGGAAAACAGGCCCTGACAATGGCTATGGGTTTCGGATGTAATGCAGCCGGAATAATTTCTGCAAGGGTTATTGAATCCCCCAGGGAGCGCATGATCGCCATTCTAACCAATAACTATGTACCCTGCAACGGCAGATTTCCCACGCTTCTGGCGGTTTCATCCCTCTTAATGGGCGCAGGAACCGCCCTTTACCCCGGCAGCCTCGGGTCTCTCACTGCTGCGGGATTGGTTGTTTTGCTGGTAGTCTTCAGTATAATGGTGTCTTTATTCGTTTCCTTGATACTGTCAAGAACCCTGCTCAAGGGCGTACCGTCATCTTTTACCCTTGAGCTACCACCTTACAGAAAACCGCAGGTATTGCAGGTGCTGATCCGTTCAGTTTTCGATCGCACCATATTCGTTCTTTTCAGGGCAGTAATCGTCGCCGCCCCGGCAGGAGCGGTTGTTTGGATTGCTGCAAACGTTTCCATAGGGGGAGAGAGCATTCTTAATCATGTAGCCGCATGGTTAAATCCTTTTGGAAGCGCAATCGGGCTTGACGGATATATTCTCCTGGCTTTCATTCTGGGCTTCCCGGCCAACGAAATAGTCATTCCAATCCTGTTGATGAGCTATCTTTCTGCAGGCACGATGCTGGAAATCAACAGCCTGAATGCAGTGAGGGAACTGCTCATCGCGCAGGGTTGGACCTGGGCCACGGCTTTAAATATGATGCTCTTTTCACTGCTGCATTTTCCCTGTGGAACAACGCTGTTTACTATCTTTAAAGAAACAGGCAGTATCAAATGGACCGCTGCCGCCGCTCTGATTACCACATTTACCGCAGTGTTAATCTGTTTTCTCGTTTACCGGTGTGCGATGTTAATGAATGTGCTTTAAAAAGAACACAAAGTGCCCAAATAGCTGCAGATACCGATAGTGCGGGCATGTAAAACTGCCGGAAGGACATACTCTTGCAACTATTGCCAGATAATATTATTAAGGATAAAAGGAATGAATGAAAGAGCACCGAAATAGTACTATTAAAAGCAGTATCGCAGCCGCTTCGGACTGAGCAATAAAATAACCAAAGAAGAAAGGACGAAACACATGAGCTTCTGGCAAACATTCATTACCACTTTCTCCCTCATTTTTTTGGCCGAACTGGGCGATAAAACGCAACTTTCGGTCCTGCTCCTTGCAGCGCAGGACCGTCCCATCTGGGGGATTTTTCTCGGTTCTGCCGTTGCCCTTATTCTCACCTCCCTTCTGGGAGTGTTTCTTGGTGCCATCCTCTCCCGCTACCTGCCGCCCCAATACATACAAAAAGGAGCCGGTGTAGCCTTTATAGTAATCGGCTTCCTGCTCCTTGCGGGAAAGATGTAATTTAGATGTGGTTTAGAAGTAATTTCAAAGAGAAACCTCACCTCGGGATTATGAATTAATCCCGAGGATCCCGCCAAGCGTCCCGAAAACAAACCCCAGAAACAGCTTGGTAAGGATATTTATACCCGGCTCAAAACTTACATTGAAAAGGAAACAAAAAAGCATGAGCGTGAGGACATAAATTAACCCGGTCAGGCCGCCTCGCAGCCACCCCTTTTCTTCGGTCCGCTTCCCAACATATAGAGATCCCAAAAAAATACTCAATAAGGTTCCGCCGTATACCAGATAAGGAACATAGGCTTCTGAAAGAGGGGAAAAATACAAAAGCAACGTATATAGCGCCAGAAAAATAAACGAAAGCAGCAGGGCAACCAGCAATCCCCGGGCAACTAATGATGATGCGCTGCCCTGAGAAAAAAAGATTAACCCGCCCTGACCCGAGGAGCGTCCGGTACTGTTATTCATGATCGCACCTCCACAAGGGATTTTAGGGAATAGAACACCGCAATACCATGTGGTTCCCTACTGCTTATATATGTCTTTCTTTTACTAAATATACTTCCTACTCATCTTTTAAAACACGGTCAATACCTGTACGCGCCATC
The DNA here is from genome assembly GCA_050948825.1 of Dethiobacteria bacterium. Lineage (GTDB taxonomy): Bacteria > Bacillota > Dethiobacteria > DTU022 > UBA8154 > DUQX01. Next base: position 5,252 of record JBMNEO010000009.1, read on the forward strand.
TTAATATTAACGTTATCGGCTATGCGCAGGACAACCGTATCCTCGGTAAGCTCTTTAATCATCCCGAAGATCCCGCCGATAGATACAACGCGGTCCCCTTTTTGAAGGCTGGAGAGCATCTCTCTTCTCTTTTTCTGCTGCTGCTGCTGCGGTCTGATCAGCATAAAATAAAATATTACAAACAGCAGTATAATCGGTAAAAAACCTACCAGTGCTTCTGTTGACACTTCTTATCACTCCTCATTAATTCAAAATATATTCTTTAGCGGCCTGGATTGTATTTGGCCCAAAAACCTTTATAAAACTGCCCGAAGTTGTTCCGCTTTATGGCACGCCGCATCCCGTGCATTAGCTCTGTCAGATAGTACAGGTTGTGATAAGTCGTTAAGCGTACCCCCAGTATTTCATTTGCTTTCAGCAGATGCCTGATGTATGCCCTGCTGTAATGACGGCAAGTATAGCATGAACATTCCGGATCAATCGGCTGCATATCGTGTGCATATTCGGCATTGCGCAGGGTTAAATAACCCTCCGGAACCATAACCCTGCCGTTACGGGCAATACGCGTCGGCAGAACGCAATCAAAAAGATCGATCCCCCTGCTGACCCCTTCCACCAGTGCATCGGCAGAGCCTACACCCATAAGGTAGCGGGGCCTTTCCGAAGGTAAAAGGTGAACCGTTTTATCCAACAAATGATACATGGTTTCTTTTGGCTCACCGACGCTTAATCCGCCAAGGGCATACCCATTAAAATCCATGGCAACAAGCTCACTGCAGCACTGCTCCCGCAAATCCTCATAAATCCCGCCCTGGACAATGCCAAAAAGTGCCTGTTCTTCCGACGCCCGATTTTGTTGATAATAATCCATACTGCGCCGTGCCCAGCGTACAGTCCTCTCCATCGCCTCAAGCGTCTCCTCATAGCTTGCCGGGTAAGCTACCACGTGATCAAGGGGCATAATAATATCCGATCCCAGAATATTTTGCACTTCCAGCGCTTTTTCAGGAGAGAAAAAATGAGTCGAGCCGTCAATATGGGAGCGAAAAGTAACCCCTTGTTCCTCTATTTTACGCAAAGGGCTGAGGCTGAATACCTGAAACCCGCCGCTGTCCGTTAAGATGGGGCGATCCCAATGCATAAAACTGTGCAGGCCGCCGGCCTGTTCAATAATCTTCGTCCCCGGACGAAGATAAAGGTGGTAAGTATTGCTCAGAATGATCCCGACATCAATTTCACGCAACTCTTCCGGGGTCATCGCTTTTACGGTACCCTGAGTCCCAACCGGCATAAAGGCGGGTGTCTCAATAATACCCCGCGACGTTAGAATTTCCCCTGCACGCGCATTTCCACATTTTGCAGTGATTGTTAATGATAGAGCCATAATTTATTTTTACCTACGCTATAATTTAAACTATTTAAGGGTTGTTGTCAAACTTAACCTTTTTTACACATATCTTCTAGATTAACATAAAAAATAGTGCAACTTAGATAACCAGCATACAATCACCAAAACTGTAAAAACGGTAACCGCGCTCAATAGCTTCTGCATAAGCCCTTAAGGTATTCTCCCTGCCGGCAAAGGCGCAGACAAGCATAAGCAAGGTTGAACGCGGCAGGTGAAAATTTGTAATCAGCGCATCCACAATTTTGAACCTGTATTCAGGATAGATGAAGATATCCGTCTCCCCCCGCCCCTCGCAAAGCCTCCCGTTCTCGCCGCCCAGTGTTTCCAGAACCCTGCAGGAAGTAGTTCCTACAGCGATTACTTTTCTCCCCTTTTCTTTTGCAGAGTTAATTTTCTCTGCTACCGCAGCGGAGAGCTCATAGTATTCGCTATGCATAACATGGTTTTGCACGTATTCATCTTTTACGGGACGGAATGTACCCGTTCCGATATGCAGCGTAAGATAAATCCAGTCAATCCCTTTCCGGCTCAGTTCATTAAAAACAAAAGGTGTAAAATGCAACCCTGCCGTAGGCGCGGCGGCAGAGCCCTCTTTCCTGGCATAAACTGTTTGATAACGCTCACCGTCCTGCAGCTGCTTTTTAATATAAGGAGGCAGAGGCACCTCCCCAAGCATCTTCAGAAGCTTGCTCAACAAAGGCTCCGCCGGCTTAAAAAGGACTATTCTCCCCCCGGAATCCGTCCTTTCGAGGATCTCCGCCTCCAGCTGCCCATCCCCAAACACCAGCACCGTTCCGGGCATGGCCCTTTTACCCGGCGAAGAAAGTGCCTCCCACTTTGAACCCTCCAGCCGGCGTAAAAGCAAAAGCTCGATTTTCCCCCCGGTATCCTTCCTCTTCCCCAGGAGGCGGGCGGGAAGCACCCTTGTATCGTTTAAAACAAGCAGATCCCCTTCCTCCAGGTAAAGGGGCAGCCTGTCAAATGAGCTGTGGTGCATGTCCCCGCTGCTGCGTTCCATTACCAGCAGCCTGGAGTTGTCCCGTTTTTCAAGCGGTTCCTGGGCTATTAGCTCCGGGGGCAGTCTGTAATCAAAGTCATCGGTTCTAAGTTTGGAGCGGACCTCTTCTCTCACTTTACCTCCATTGGGAACGCCGATCAATTTCATAATCAATTTTCATAAAGCCGATCAATTCTTAAGACCGATCGAATCATAAAGCCGATTAATTTCTTAAAACCGATCAATTATCAGGGATCTTAATAACCGATCGAAACCTCAGCGCCCGGGTAATAAAAGGAAAGGATATCCAGGTAGGAATGCCCTGCCCTGGAACGGTTATAAGCCCCGTTCTGACTCATACCTATAGCGTGTCCGGAACCGTTCCCGGAAAAGATATATCCCAGATTCGGAACTTCCCCTTTGACTCCATCGCCCACGACAGCAAAGCGCTCACCGGTAAGCATACTGTTTATAGTATACCCACCTGCAACCCATTTTCCTTCCAGTTCTTTAAAACTGTTTTTAGTCGCAACGGAACCAGGGGCAGAGGCGACCCAAACAGAAGGTTCGAGTTTTTCCTTAACGGTGTAAAGCTGGCTTCTCAGACCAAGCGCAAACCGTGCATCCTGCTTGAAAAGAGATACGGTGCCATTTGTTCCCTCGACACGCAGTTCACCGACCCTGCCGCTTTCAAACGTTGATGCAACGTAAACCCTTTTTACTTCTCCCAGGTTGCCGTAGCCGCCTGCAGCAAGCATGGAACCCAGGGAATTTAAGGGCATAGCGGTTTCCCAGGTGCTGTAGCGGTGAACAATAAAATTGCCGAGACCCAGGGGATTGGAAGGGTCGTCATAGGGATCGTGGACGCTTTTATAATATGGCAATCCGCTTGACCATACATTCTGGGGGAGTTCGGTATATCCGCCGTTTGAAGCGCAATAATGAGCCTCAATAACGCTGCTGTTGTAAGTCAAAACCTCCCCGCAGGTCTGACTGACGGCGCTGTCCGTGTTGTTTGTTTCAGCGTTCTTCCCTCCGTAGTACTGGCAGTGCAGAGCATCATCACAGAGATGATAACCGCCGTGCCGCCGGGTCTCCAGATTATAAATGGCATAACTCCTGGCTACTACAGCCTGCGACTTCAAGGCTTCCATCCCGCCGTAATTGCCCCAGGCAGAGGGCATCTCCAGCGAGACAACGGCACGTACGTAAGACTCCAGATCAAGGACATTTACCGCCCTCAAGCTGCCGCCCGCCGCAGTTACTTCCAGCGCTCCGCGGTACTCACTGCCGTAAACAGCATTATGCATAAAAAACGTAGCACCGGAAAGTTGGGACGGATGCGGCCTGAGATATAAAGGCCCTTTGTAAACCCCGCAGTCGCTGCCCTGACTATCCAGAACTTTTACGCCGTCCTGTACGGGAACCAGCTTATACTTTCCGGGAGACAACTGAAGGGGAACTCCGGCAGCCACATTGAATATGTCATAACCGCTGTCAAAGGAAAGCTCAATAGCGTTTCCCGATAAGGTAAGGCCAACCCTTACTTCGGGCGGCGCGGCGGAATAGGCCGAAGAACGGCAAAACATCATAAAAATAAAAGCAAGTAACAGCACAGGGATAATTTTCCTCATACTACGAAAAAGGCTAATAGCCAATATGCACAACTCTCATACCCCCCTTAGTACCTCTTATTTCTCCAGCTTTTCTATATCTTCTGCTTCTCCTCCCGGTTCTTACTTCGCTATTCTATTTCACTATCTCTCCTAAATCCTTTATACATTTTACTTTGTTCCGTTTTATCTCCGAAACAGACTGAAAAGCAGCGTTAACAGGATGCTGATAATAATCATCGTCGTAATCGGGAAATAAATTGTCAGGTTTTCCTTTTTAATGAGAATGTCACCCGGCAAGCGCCCCAGGCCAAAACGGCCTAGAACAAGAAATACTAGCCCGATCGCAGCCAAAATTACTCCAGCGATCAACAGAAACCTGCCGATATTTTCCGGCATAAAGAATCACCTCGACTTTGAAGGACTGTAACGTTCCTTTTTGCGACAGAGAGAACCGTCCCCATTGTCGCAGTCCCCATTGTCGCACATGCGACAGTGGGGACGGTTCTCTCTGTCGCATTTATGAAGGACTATAACGCTCCTTTTCACTGTAAATGCACCCGCAGTAACCCTGTTTATAAAGGCCTTTCTCAGCAGCCAGGCGCATACTGGTGCGAAAACCCGGACGCAGATCCTCGTATACAAACTTCAAACCCTGTTCCGCGGCGATCTTTTCCCCCATCTCACGCAATAAGCCGTGCTTTTGATAAGGGCTGATGAGTAAGGTTGTGGAAATTCCTTCCATACCCTTCTCCTTAGCCCTGCGCGCCGTTTCTTCCAGACGTATCCGGTAGCAAAGCTCGCATCGCTGTTCTTCATGATGCACTACTGCGCGCAGGTAGTCATCCAGCAGATAGCGCTCATCGATGATCATCTTTTTCCCTTCCTGTTCGGAGAGTGAGCGCAGGGTTTCCTTCCTTTTCTTAAACTCCCGGTAGGGGTGGATATTGGGGTTAAAGAAAAAGCCGCAGATATTATGACCCTTTTCTTCAAGAGGCCTGCCAGCTGTAGAGGCTGCAGGGTGCGCAGCAGATATGCAAAAGCAAATTCATTTTATACGTTCACCTTCTTAATATTCTTTTTGAAGCTTTTGCCTTTTGCGATCATATTTCTTCAGGAGGATTCATTTTACTAACGAAGATGTTCGTACACTTTCCGGGTAACGACCCTCCCCCTGGGAGTGCGCTTTAAAAAACCGATCTTCATCAAGTATGGTTCATAAAGCTCTTCTATTGTTGAAGCCTCTTCATTTATAGCAGCGGCGATCGTCTCCAATCCTACCGGCCCACCGTCAAATTTTTTGATAATCGTATCCAGCAGGAGATAATCGGTAGCATCAAGACCTATTTTATCAACGTCTAAGATTTTTAACGCTTCAATCGCCACCTCTGCTGTAATGACCCCCTCTGCCCTGACCTGTGAATAATCCCTGACCCTTCTCAGGAGCCTGTTGGCTATGCGCGGCGTTCCCCTGGAAGCGAGAGCGATCGTCATCGCTCCCTGCCGGTCCATCTCCACCCTCATTAACCCTGCCGAGCGGGAAAGGATGGAACAAAGCGCCTCCGGAGAATAAAATTCAACCCGCTCAACGATGCCAAAACGATCTCTTAGAGGTGAAGATATAAGCCCTGCTCGCGTCGTGGCCCCGATTAAAGTAAACGGGGAGAGATCAAGGCGTAAGGAACGGGCGCTTGGTCCCTTGCCAATAATTATATCAAGGGCATAATCCTCCATCGCCGGGTAGAGTATTTCTTCCACGCTGCGGTGCAGGCGGTGGATTTCATCTATAAAAAGAATGTCATGACTGGAAAGGTTGGTTAAAAGGGCAGCCAGATCACCTGCCCTTTCTATAGCCGGACCGGAGGTTACCCTTAAATTAACCCCCATCTCCCTAGAAATAATAAAAGCCAGCGTTGTTTTGCCCAATCCGGGCGGCCCGTGCAGGAGAACATGATCCAGCGTTTCCCCCCTCTCACGGGCGGCCCTGATATAAATGTTCAGTTTTTCCTTCAGACTTTCCTGTCCGATAAATTCTTCCAAGGTTAAAGGACGCAGATTATTCTCATGCGATACATCTTCACCCTTTAAACGGGAAGAAACAATCCTGTCCTCCATCAATTTATCCCCCTCTGTCCGGAACTGCCGGGATAAGCTAGCAAAAGCATACTTACCTCAAAGTTCTTCCCCCTTAGCGGTGTGCAAGGAAAGCGAGCGCTTTTTTAAAAAGAACCTCAACCCCTTCCGCTTCTTCAGCGGTAAGTGCTTTTTTTGCCCTCTCCACCTCTCCTGCCGAATAGCCCAGTGCGGTTAAAGCCTGCTGCACGTCGCGCCATTCAACGGGGTTAATCCCTTCTCCTCCGGGTAAAGCATTGTCTTTTTTTCTCTGGGCGTTGACTTTATCTTTCAATTCATAAATAAGCCGTTTTGCGGTTTTGCTTCCTATCCCCGGAACGCCTGTCAGCGCAGGCAGGTCTTCATCTGCGATAGCGGCTGAAATTTGGTTTGGCGAGAGATGCCCCAGCGCAGCCAGTGCAACCTTGGGACCAATTCCGGTAACCCCGAGGAGCATCTTAAAGAAATCCCGCTCTTCATTGCTGCGAAAGCCATATATAAAAAAACCATCCTCCCTAACAAAAAGGTGTGTATAAATAGTAACAGTATTGCCGGGAAGAGGCAGCTGAAAATAGAACGATGCCGGGATTAAAATATGAAACCCGATTCCCATAATCTCCACAACAACATATTCGGGATAACACTCCTTCAGCGTCCCCTGCAGGAAAGAGAGCACTTTTACACCGCCCCATGGTTTTTATTGCACTCGCGACATCCGGCCAATATATTATCCAGATAACCAACATACCTGCCGGGCAGTCGCGAGATAATACAGCTTATGAATTGCCATTTCATTATAACAGTTCATCTATCCCCTGAAATTGGAGGATCATATTTTGCGTCCGCTTTTTCCCCAATTAAACGCTGCCATCTCGAAGATTGCAGGTGGCAAAGCGCTATGGCCAGGGCATCCGCAGCATCATCGGGCTTTGGAATTTCCATGAGCCCGAGCAGCAGGCAAACGGCCTGCTGTACCTGCTTTTTCCCTGCTCGTCCATAACCTGCCGCCGCCTGTTTTACCTGCAGTGGGGTGTATTCGAAGATAGTAATCTCCTTTTCCGCCGCCGCGGTTAATATTGCCCCCCTGGCTTCCCCGACCTGCAAGGCGGTTTTTATATTTTTACAAAAAAAAAGTTTCTCTATTGCAAGCTCGTCGGGCGAGAACCTATCAATTAGCAGCTTAATGCTATAATAAATATCCAAGAGGCGCCTGGATAGCTCCAGGCCAGCCGGGGTCCCGATATAACCGTAATCAATTGCCCTGTACAGATCCCCGTTTTTTTCCACAATGCCATAGCCGACAGTGGCCAGACCCGGATCGATCCCAATCACACGCATCAACAAGCGCCTCCTGTAACCCCTGGTACGGTACCTGTAAATCTGCAAAGGTATAACCTTGTTTCCATATTCTACATAGGCCCGGCTTTTACCTGCTATTGGCTGAAGAAAGCTATTTAAGATGTATAGTTCTCGAGCAGCTTCATTTTTTCCTCTTCACCGCAAAAAGGTATTCCTCGCTTTAGCTCCTCATAATATACCTTTTTTACGTTATAAGGCAGGACCTCTATTAAAACTTTATTGCCGGAGAGATCTTCTGTAAAGACAGCAATTTTTTCATTGTGGATTCCGAGTAACATTTTTTCCTCCGGCGTTATGGCCTCCGGGTTATTATCCTTTTTAACCCGATCGGGTTCCCTGCCGCCCTCTTCAAGGAAAAACTCACCGCTTCCATAATCCTCGCGAACGATAAAGGGTAAGTCACCGGTACCATCGGAGCCGCCTCCTGAATCATGGCCGTTTCCAGAACCGGAGCCGCCCCCAAAAACGTTGAAGTATAATAGTAACATTGCTAAAAAAAGAGAGACCATAAATAAACAGGTCCCATAACGCAAATAATCGGAATATTTCTTACGCATAAACGTCCCTCCCGGAAATGAATTATTATATTATTTCCGGAATGACAAAAATTAATCCTTATTTATAAAACTAATCGCATTATTATTGGAGTGATTGCATTATTTTATCAGGTATATCAAAATTGGCGTAAACGTTTTGAACATCATCATGTTCTTCAAGGGCTTCCAGAAGATTGAGCACTTTGGCAGCCTCGTCTGCATCTTCAATACGAACTAGATTTGAAGGTACCATGGTTACTTCTGCCGTTGACAGCTCAATGTTTTCTTTCATGAAGGTGTCCTTAACTCTTTCAAAATCTTCAGTGGAAGTCAGGATTACATAACTGTTTTCTTCTGTTTGAAAATCTTCCGCCCCGCCTTCAAGCGCAAGCATCATCAACTCATCTTCTGAAGGCAATCCTTCAGTATGATCAATTGTCAGATAACCCTTACGGTTAAAAATCCAGGCAACACAACCGGATTCACCCATGCTTCCCCCGCGCCGTGAAAAAATATGCCTGATATCTGCAGCGGTCCTGTTGCGGTTGTCAGTCATTATCTCCAGTAATACAGCAACTCCGGACGGGCCGTACCCTTCGTAAGTTATCTGCTCCAGGGATATACTATCCCCTTCTCCTGAACCTTTTTGAATAGCCCGATTGATATTGTCACCGGGCATATTCACCTCTCTGGCCTTCTGTACGGCCAGGCGCAGGCGAAAGTTCGCCTCCGGATCGGGGCCGCCCTCTCTGGCGGCAACAATGATCTCCCTGGCAATTTTAGTAAACACTTTACCTTTCTGAGCATCTGCCCTGGCCTTGCGGTGCTTAGTGTTAGCCCATTTGGAATGGCCTGCCATAAATTATCACCTCTATCAAGATGTTATGACCGCAATGTCTTCACCTACCCTGCTTATCCGCCGGTTTGGGACATGGAACGACTGCTCTGATATTGCCTGACCCGATCGGCAGGATTTGCAGCAGCTTTATATGGATCAGGTTTTTTCTTTAACGCTTCAAAAAATTTCTCTTTTATTTTTTCCTTGCTGGATAGTGAGCCGCGCAGGTCAATCTCGTCACCGGAAAAAAGACAAGGTTTGATCTTCCCGTCGGAAGTAACCCTCAACCGGTTACAGCGATGGCAGAAATGACGGCTTATAGGCGAGATCAACCCTACTTTGCCCAGCGCCCCTTTTAAGCGAAAATAATGTGCGGGGCCTCCTCCATGTTCCCCGGGGACATCCTCCAAAGGAGCAATTTTTTCCGCTATTTTCACAACACTCTGCAACGGCAGGAAGAAATGGGACCATTTCTCCGCCCCCTGTGTAGGCATGTATTCGATAAAGCGAACATCGAGCTCCTCCTTAATCGTCAAGGATAGAAAGTTTTCTATCTCGTGATCATTAATACCCTTAAGTAAAACCATATTAATCTTTAAGGGGGTCAGCCCCGCTTTCAAGGAATTATCTATCCCCTTTAGGGTGCTTTGAAGCTTTCCTCCGTTGGTAATATTGCTGAAATTAGCCTCATTCAGCGAATCCAAACTGATATTGACCCTTTTCAACCCTGCCGCAGCCAACTGAGCGGCCATTTTTTCCAGTAAAATCCCGTTGGTTGTCAGTGAAAGATCTTTTAAACCGGGGATAGCTGACATACTTTCTACTATACTGAGAATATCAAATCTTATCAACGGCTCGCCTCCAGTAAGGCGGATCCTGGTTATTCCCAGTTCAACAGCAGCTTCCGCGATCTTTGTTATATCTTGAACGGTGAGAAGCTCCTTTCCTCCACTTTTTCCGCATTCAAGAGGGTTGGAGCGGCAATAAAAACAGCTTAGATTGCATTGCTCGGTAACAGAGAGTCTGAGATAGTTTACATCTCTTCCATACGGGTCAATAAATTTTTCCATATTAAACACCCCCTGAGCAGATACCTTTCCAGAACTTCCTCTTGTTAAATTTCTTCATAGCCTAACGACGAGGCCTAAAGGCAAGCTTTTGAATTCAGTATTTTTTTTAACTTATAATAATCATCTCTGGTATTAATATTATTAAAAGAAATAAGGTGCGGATCAAAATCCTTTATTATATCTTCGCCAATTTCCTTTATACACAGGCTGCGGTAGAGATCGGAAATTTTTAATTTCTTTTCTTTAAGCTGTTTAAGAATCATGCCAAGGGTTGTCTTATTATAAAAGGCAAAAAGCGGCTGAAAAAATTCACCGTGCCGTGGCACAACAACATCATATTGAATTGCAAAACGTGACATATATTTAATCAAAGTAAGTGAAAAAAAAGGCATATCACATCCGATTACAAAGGAAGCGGGATAAGAAGAAACGGCTAAACCCGCATGGATGCCTCTTAGTGCATTTTTTTCAACCCCAACAAATAAATCCCTTGTTAATTTTGCCGGCAGGTAAGCCAGTTCTTCTATACGATCTGTTACGACGATTGTTTCAGCAAAAAGACTGTTTACTTTGTTAAAAACCAGGTCAATGAGGTTGTTTCCTTCCAACCTCAAGAAGGCCTTGTTTGTTCCCATGCGTTTGCTGTCCCCGCCGGCAAGAACTACCGCGGAAAAGGGCAACTTAGCCACAATATTAATACTCTCCTTTAGAAGCCAGCAGCAACTGACAATCGATCCTGGGACAAGCTTTATAGCTGGCACCCTAATTATATCCGGCGCCACTTAGCCCCCATACCGAAGCTTACGGCGCTCGGTAAGACGGACAAGCAATATCCCTATTTCATAAAGCAGCAGCAGCGGCCCCATCATTAGCAGCATTGAAAACAAATCAGGGGGAGTAATCACCGCTGATATAATCGCTATAACTAGTAAAGCGTATTTTCTGTTCGTCCTTAAAAAGGCCGAGGATACAATCGAAAGACGGCCCAGAAACCAGAATATAAGGGGCACTTGAAAAACCAAACCAAATCCAATCAAAAAGGATGCTACAAAGGAAATATAGCTGCTGATAGTAAACAGGGGCAATAGTCCCTCTGTAGAAAAACCTAAAAAGAAAAATAAAGCATAAGGAAACACAACATAGTATGCAAATAATAAACCCGTATAAAAAAGTATAACCATAAAAAAGAGCAGAAGAATAGCCGCTTTCTTTTCTTTTTTACGAAGGGCAGGCATAATAAAGGCCAAAACCTGGTAAAGGGTAAAAGGCAAGGTCAGCAACGAACCAGAGAGAAAAGACAGGCGTATCTGCGACATAAAAGCTTCAGCCGGGGTAGTATAAATAAGATTTAAGTTTTCGGCTTTACTTGTTAGGAAGAATATAATATCATCGATGAAAGCAAAGCAGGCTAACGCTGCAACAAAAATAATAATTGCTATAATGATAAGCCTTTTACGAAGCTCATCCAAATGCTCGTAAAAAGACATCTCCATCTCAATATTTTTTTTCCCGGGTGCCATACCCTTCCCCCTTATTATAACAAAGAACACTTCTAATGCCTGTCCCGCCCCATGCTACTCTTTATCTTTATTTTTCCCTATGTCGGTATCTTTGTCTTTACCGCTCAATCCGTCTTTATAATTTCTAATGGATTGTCCCAGCGCCTTGCTCAATCCAGGCAGCTTACCAGGACCAAAGATAATTAATATTATACCAACGATCAACACCACTTCCAACCAGCCGATTTTTCCAAATAACATCAAAGCATTCCCCCTTGCCATGCAAATAAAACGAGTATAATATTACGCCTGCTGCTCTTTTACTTCAATATTCTCCGTGTTTTTTTCTTCGCTGTTGAGCACATTATCTCCTTTTTTCTGAGCTTTTTCCTCTAATACTTTCCCATTTGTATTTTCTTTTTCTTGATTGTCATCGTCCAGGCTTATATTTTTCTGAACTTCTTGAGTAGCCTGCCTGAACTCCCGTAATCCTCTGCCAAGAGAACGGCCTATTTCGGGCAATTTACGCGGGCCAAAAATAATCAGAGCAATAGCAAGAATCAATACCAGTTCCTGTATTCCAATTTTACCAAACACTATCGACCACCTCTTCTAAAAATATTTTATAAAACACTATATTTCGTATTTACTCTTTACAATTTTAATTATCTCCTTTTATGATAATTAAGTCAACCTTTTTAAATCATAGTTGATAATTATTTTTATTAAATACTATATATGTAATGATATTATATATAATATAAAAAGCTCTTTTGTGGCAAATAACTGCTTCAAAAGAGCTTTTAATAATTATCCGGCAGGGACCTACTCTCCCGGGGACTCGCGTCCCAAGTACCATCGGCGCTGGAGGGCTTAACTTCCGTGTTCGGCATGGTAACGGGTGTATCTCCTCCGCTATTCCCACCGGAAACTTTTGGCTAACATATATTATTGTTTACTTATATTTTATATTGCTCCCTCAAAACTATACAGCGGATAATTTTTAACAGATTAAGCCCTCGATCTATTAGTACCGGTCGGCTAAAGATGTCGCCACCATTACACCTCCGGCCTATCAACCAGGTCATCTTCCTGGGATCTTACTTCCTTGAAGGAATGGGAGACCTAATCTTGAAGTAGGCTTCGCACTTAGATGCTTTCAGCGCTTATCCTTTCCAAACATAGCTACTCAGCAATGCTCTTGGCAGAACAACTGATACACCAGAGGTTCGTTCACCCCGGTCCTCTCGTACTAGGGGCAAATCTTCTCAAGTCTCCTGCGCCCGCGACAGATAGGGACCGAACTGTCTCACGACGTTCTGAACCCAGCTCACGTACCGCTTTAATGGGCGAACAGCCCAACCCTTGGGACCTGCTACGGCCCCAGGATGCGATGAGCCGACATCGAGGTGCCAAACCTCCCCGTCGATGTGGACTCTTGGGGGAGATAAGCCTGTTATCCCCGGGGTAGCTTTTATCCGTTGAGCGACGGCCCTTCCACTCGGCACCGCCGGATCACTAAGCCCTGGTTTCCCACCTGCTCGACATGTCTGTCTCGCAGTTAAGCTCCCTTCTGCCTTTACACTCTACGCGCGATTCCCGACCGCGCTGAGGGAACCTTTGGGCGCCTCCGTTATTTTTTGGGAGGCGACCGCCCCAGTCAAACTGCCCACCTGACACTGTCCCAAAACCGGATCACGGTTTCTGGTTAGAACTTCAGCATTGAAAGGGTGGTATCCCAAGGTTGGCTCCCCCCAGGCTAGCGCCCGGAGTTCTCAGCCTCCCACCTATCCTGTACATTCAATACCAAAATCCAATATCAGGCTACAGTAAAGCTCCACGGGGTCTTACCGTCTTGTCGCGGGTAACCTGCATCTTCACAGGTACTACAATTTCACCGGGTCCCTCGTTGAGACAGCGCCCAAGTCGTTGCGCCTTTCGTGCGGGTCGGAACTTACCCGACAAGGAATTTCGCTACCTTAGGACCGTTATAGTTACGGCCGCCGTTTACTGGGGCTTAGGTTCAGAGCTTCGCACCGAAATGCTAACCCTTCCCCTTAACCTTCCAGCACCGGGCAGGCGTCAGCCCCTATACATCGTCTTACGACTTAGCAGAGACCTGTGTTTTTGCTAAACAGTCGCTTGGGCCTGTTCACTGCGGCCCCTTCGGGCTCCACAAGATATAGTTTCACCCTACATGGGGCACCCCTTCTCCCTAAGTTACGGGGTAATTTTGCCGAGTTCCTTAACGAGGGTTCTCCCGCTCGCCTTAGGATTCTCTCCTCGCCTACCTGTGTCGGTTTGCGGTACGGGCACCCGCAGCCTGGCTAGAGGTTTTTCTTGGCAGCATGGGATCAGCCAGTTCGCTACTTAAATTTCGCTCCCCATCGCGCCTCGGGATTAGGTGGAGACGGATTTGCCTATCTCCACTCCCTACACGCTTAGACGCACACAACCAACGGTGCGCTGCGCTTACCCTTCTGCGTCACCCCATCGCTCATATCGGCTGAAGGTGGTACTGGAATTTCCACCAGTTGTCCATCGCTTACGCCTTTAGGCCTCAGCTTAGGCCCCGACTTACCCTGAGAGGACGAACCTTGCTCAGGAAACCTTAGGCTTTCGGCGGGCAAGATTCTCACTTGCCTTATCGTTACTCATGCCGGCATTCTCACTTCCGGAAGCTCCACTGCTCCTTGCGGTACAGCTTCGATGCTGCCGGAACGCTCCCCTACCCATCCGGTAGAATTACTACCAGGTTTTATCCTCTGTCCCCAGAACTTTATCCCCTGGGAACCATGTCCCCAGAACTTTATCCCCTGGGAACCATTTGGTCACAAATTTTGATTTAAACATTAAGGTAAATTTGTGACGAAATGTTATACACCTTTTCCCAGAATAAAACACAGTAGTAATTCTACCAGATGCCATGGCTTCGGTGACAGACTTTAGCCCCGTTACATTTTCGGCGCAGAAACACTTGACCAGTGAGCTATTACGCACTCTTTTAATGATGGCTGCTTCTAAGCCAACATCCTGGTTGTCTAAGCGTTTCCACATCCTTTCCCACTTAGTCTGTACTTTGGGACCTTAACCGATGATCTGGGCTGTTTCCCTCTTGACCATGGAACTTATCTCCCATAGTCTGACTCCCAAGATACAAGAATTGGTATTCGGAGTTTGACTGAATTCGGTAACCTTGTAGGGCCCCTAGCCCAATCAGTGCTCTACCCCCAATTCTAAATTCTTGAGGCTAGCCCTAAAGCTATTTCGGGGAGAACCAGCTATCTCCGGGTTCGATTGGCATTTCACCGCTACCC
>JBMNEO010000009.1:22500-249975 GCA_050948825.1 Dethiobacteria bacterium
TCCTCTCAGACCAGCTACCCATCGTAGCCTTGGTAGGCCGTTACCCTACCAACTAGCTAATGGGCCGCGGGCCCACCCAAAAGCGGAAGTTTCCAACCTTTGCTTACCTTGCCATGCAGCATGGTAAGTTTATTCAGTATTAGCAGCCCTTTCGAGCTGTTATCCTGATCTTTTGGACAGGTTACCCACGTGTTACTCACCCGTTCGCCGCTATCCTTATAATCAAAGCAAGCTAAGAAAATAAGGACCGCTCGACTTGCATGTGTTAGGCACGCCGCCAGCGTTCATCCTGAGCCAGGATCAAACTCTCCAGTTAAACTTATATGCAATCACCTGCCTGAAGGCAGGATACATATTGTTCCACTTTTAAGTTTCCTAGCATTATTAATTACTCTTAGGTCAACCCAACCTCTTTAACAGCTATTGTTGTTAAGCATGAAGTCAGGCTGATTTGAGTCCTTGACAGGGACTCCTTTTATCCTTGTTTAGTTTTCAAAGAACTTGTGCAGCACCTTTAAGTTTACCATATTCATTTTATCTTGTCAAGGTGCTTCTAAATTTTTTAATTTCCTTCATCTTTTGACGCCTGACTTTTAAAGTTTGTCTTGCGTCTTTAAAGTTTGTCTTGCGTCACAGATTTTTATTTTATCACATTCATTTTAATCTGTCAAGACTTTTTTTCTTTCTTTAAAACTTCTAAGGTCCAGGCACGCATACCGTTGCTTTCCAGCTTTCTTACAGTAATTGTGCATCACAGTTTCATACTATACCATGATTTATGCAAGGACACAAGAGACTCTATTCACATTTAAATTTGATACGAAACGTTTTTATGGCATTTTTCGTTTTAATAATAAATATTTCTAACTAAATCTAAATTTTTCGGCCACAGGGTATCCTTAATTCAGGGAATAAGCTTCAGATTTTCTTTAAGGCTTATAGCTCCAATATTCAAGTTGATCAGCGTTTCCGGCACCTCGCCTGGATAAACAGTATCCGCAATAGGTACTGTAGTATGGACTTCAACATTTGTAGAAATCAGGGGAACAACCACCCTTACTTCTGAAAACACTTCCAAGTATATTTTATGGCGCACCTGATTAAAACCCGCTTCCTCAAACGAGTCGTTAAGATAGGTATTAACCTTGCCGACAGGAATTAATTTTATCGGTATTTCAGGTCCATAAGTCGCCAGGAGATAACTATCCAATACTTCGCCAAAAGGAATTTTTAAGGGCTCTTTCTCAATAGCCTTCAGGGAATCTTGTGTTGCCAGTGTTGTCTCCGCCATCAAACGGTTTATTTCCATAGTATTAATCTGCGCCATAATAATTTTACCGTTTTCGTCCCGGCTGATTGAAATTAAATCCTGATATTTTACTCCCTGTGTCACTTCTTCAAGAATAGC
This sequence comes from Dethiobacteria bacterium, assembly GCA_050948825.1. Classification (GTDB taxonomy): domain Bacteria; phylum Bacillota; class Dethiobacteria; order DTU022; family UBA8154; genus DUQX01. The sequence goes on from JBMNEO010000009.1 coordinate 23,909, forward strand.
CCTGTTTACAGCCTCGGTAGCCAGAATATTAGCTTTGACTTCAGCGATTGAGAGAATGGCAGGACGCAAATTCTTTTCCATTACCCAGAAACCCCGGCTCAGCAAGAACAGGACAAGGCACAGCAGAATAAACGAAACCACGCTGACGTTATATATGTGGTCTTTAAAAAACCGATGCAGAAACCTTTTGCGCCTGATAAACATAAAAAAACCCCCTTCTATATTTATGCCGAAGGAGGCTTTTTGAAAACCAAAACTCAAGATAGCCATTTAACAAGGAAATAGTTCTTTTTCCCCCTGCGTATAACCGTATATCTTTCACGCAGCCGGTCGTTATACCCTAGCATTTTGTTGATATCTGTAACGCACTGGTCATTAATATAAATCGCCCTGTTTTTTAGATCTTCCCTGGCTTGTCTTTTTGAAGGTGATATTCCGGCAGTAACCAGCAAATCAACAATACCGATTTCTCTTTCCTCTATTGCTACTGAGGGAACATCCATTAATCCTTCTTCTATTTCGTCTTTGGCCAGGTCCTTTACATTACCGTAGAACAGTGCCTGGGATATCTTTTCCGCCCTTGATAGAGCGTCCTTTCCGTGAACAAGCGCGGTTACTTCCCGCGCGAGAACGCGCTGAGCCTCTCTTTTCCCAGGGTTGTCGACAACCTCTTTTTCCAGATCGATGATTTCATCGTGGGATAGAAAAGTAAAATACTTAATAAATTTGACGACATCCCGGTCATCAGTGTTGATCCAAAACTGGAAAAACCGGTACGGGGTTGTTTTGGCCGGATCAAGCCAGATTGTGCCTGATTCTGTTTTACCAAATTTTGTTCCATCATTCTTTGTAACCAGGGGGAATGTTAAGCCGTATGCTTTTTTATTGGATACTCTGCGGATCAGATCGATCCCCGCAGTAATATTCCCCCACTGGTCGCTTCCCCCCGCTTGCATTTCACAGTCGTAATCTTCATATAGCCGCAAAAAATCATAGGACTGTAAGATCATATAGCTGAATTCCGTATAAGAAATACCTGTTGAAAGCCTTGATTTAACAGCATCTTTGGAGAGCATATAGCTGATAGAAAAATACTTGCCGATATCGCGGAGAAAAGTTATCAATTCCTGTTTTCCCAGCCAATCATAGTTATTGGCTATACGGGCAGGATTTTGGGTTGAATGAAAATCAAGGAATCGCTCAAGCTGCGCCCTGATCTTCACTGTCCACTCATCAATCACTTCCTCGGGATTTAATCCCCTTTCTGAAGATTTTCCGCTCGGATCGCCAATAAGACCGGTGCCCCCACCTACAAGGGCAATGGGTTTATGCCCTGCCAGCTGGAACCGCCTGAGGCCTAATATGGGAAGGAGGCTTCCAACATGCAGGCTGTCAGCGGTGGGGTCGAAACCGATATATAGAGATACCGGCCCCGAGTTCAGCCTTTGCCTGAGTTCATCATAGTCGGTTACCTGATATAACATTCCTCTGAACTCTAAATCTTGCAGGATATCCATTCTTAAAACTCCTTTGCACTTACTATCTATGTATTTTTTTGTAGCAACTATCCAAGGCAAATTATATATGAAAAGTTATTGTTAATCAACAAAGAAACTTTTTTTTTGTTTTTGAGTCTATTATATAGAGATTTTCCCACGTCTGGTCTTGTGATATAATATGTTCAGTGAGGAGGGGGCTTATGCCGAAGAAAAATAATACCGGCGGGCTTAAGAAGTCTAATAAAAAGAAAAAAACCACTAAAAAGGTATTGTTTAAGTTATTCAAAATAGCAATTCTACTTCTCTTCATCGCTGTTGTTCTGGCAGGAATGGGGTTGCTGGCCGTTGCATATTCCTATGTGAAAGATGCACCTGAGCTTGATGTGGACAATTTGAATCCTCCGGTTACATCTTACATATATGATCGCGAGGGGAACGAAATAACCAAGCTCTATGACGAGCAAAACAGAAAAGAAATACCCCTGGAGATGATTCCTAAACACGTCCAGCAAGCTTTTATTGCGATTGAAGACGAAAGGTTCTATGATCATTACGGGGTAGATCCCATGGCAATCCTGAGAGCTGTACTGGTTAACCTTCGCCAGAACAGCTTGACAGGACAGGGAGGCAGCACTATCACTCAACAGTTAATAAAAGATGCTTTCCTTACCCCGGAAAAAAAGCTTCGACGCAAAATACAGGAAGCATGGCTTGCACTGAAGCTGGAAAGGCAGTATTCTAAAAGCGAGATCCTGGAAATGTACCTGAACCGCATCCCCTTTGCCCATGGAGCCTATGGCATTGAGGCTGCAGCAAACACCTATTTTAATAAAAGCACCGGTGAGCTGACCATAGCCGAAGCGGCCTTACTGGCGGGGGTGCCGCGTGCGCCCAATTATTATTCCCCATACAAAAATCTGGATCAATCGCTGCAGAGACAATCATTGGTGCTCAACAAAATGTATGAACTCGGTTATATCACCCACAGGGAGCTGACAGAAGCAAAAGAAGAGGAAATAGTGCTGGAGGAACTTCAAAGCAGAGAATATCCTTACCCTTATTTTATAGATTACGTCCTGCATCATGAGCTTGTTGATATTCTCTTGACCATGCCCGGATACGAAAGCCGCGAGGAAGCCTACGAGGCTATCTACAATATGGGGCTAAAGATTTACACCACCCTGGATACAGATGCCCAAACAGCGGTAACAAATATTTTGAGCGATGAGAGCCTTTGTTCGCGGAATATAAGGGTCGATATGGCCAAATTAAAACAGATACTGGAAAACGAGGATTTAAAGGGTTACCCGGAAGAAGTAATCTCTGAGGACGGAATCCTTCAACCGCAGGCAGCAGCAGTAGCTGCCAACCCGGTCACCGGAGAAGTCCTGGCTTTAGTCGGAGGGAGAGACTACGGGAAAGACAATCAAGACCTGCGCTTTATCAGCCGCAGGCAGCCGGGATCCGCCATGAAACCACTGGTAACATATGCACCGGCAATGGAAGAAGGCCTTTTAACACCGGGTTCAATTATTGACGATTCCCCCTTTATCCGGGGCACCTGGGCTCCGGAAAACTTCGACCGCGCCTTCAGGGGGCTAATTACAGTACGCGAAGCCCTGGTACGCTCATGGAACGTTCCTGCCGTAAGAGCTTTTGAGATGGTAACTCCGCAGATCGGGCTTGAATATGCAAAAAGCATGGGACTTTCCACCATTCATGAAAATGATTATAACCTGGCCACAACGCTGGGAGGATTAACTTACGGGGTAACAGCTTTCGACATGGCGCAGGCTTACGCTGTTCTGGCAAATCAAGGTGTAAAGGTGAGCTTTTTTACTGTAGAAAGAATTGAAGACCGTGACGGTCATATTTTGTATGATCATCGTGCCGAGCCGGAGGCCGTCCTTTCCCCGCAAACCGCCTTTCTGATAACCGATATCCTCAAAGACGTCGTGCGCAGGGGAACTGCAGGAGCCCTGAGGGTGGGGCGTACTGTGGCTGCAAAAACAGGGACTACCAATGAGGACCGGGATGCTTACCTGGTAGCGTATACCCCGGAGATCGTTGTTTCATTCTGGATCGGACATGATATACAAAAATTGGGAACTGTTCCGGGTGGGAGTAGAACACCGGTTGATTACATGAACAAAATACTTCCACCAATTCTTGAAGATATACCCCCATCGGACTTTGAACGCCCTTCGGGAATTACCGGGCCGATCAGTATCTGCAACAAATCAGGGCTGAGGCCGGGGCCTCACTGTCCCGATGAGGCTATTGTCAGTGAAATTTTCCCTGCCGGGATGGTGCCCCAGGAGACGTGTGATCTTCATCTTGAAATGGAAATATGCAGCGCCAGCGAGCTTCTTCCCGGTGATTTCTGTCCGGAAGAGGAAATTGAAACACGCATATTCCTCAACAGGCCGGAATTTCAGCTCACCGATGAACGGTGGAGAGGAGCCGGAAGAGGGCCGCAGGATGCTGCGCAGATGCCTCCGGAAGAACAATGTGATATTCACACCGTCCCTGCAACGGCACCGTCAGGGTTTGACGGATATATCTTGCAAAATCCCCCGAGGGTGCTGCTGCGGTGGAATGCTCAGCGCGATATTGTAGAATACAGAATCTACAGGAAGGTCTCCGGTAAAACCAGCGGGAATAATCAAGAAGAAAACACAGGTGAGGAAAATGAGGGAGCAGGAATTAATGAAGAGTTGCTGCTGCAAACGCTGCCAGGCACCGTCACTCAATATTTGGACAGCTGGGTGGAGGCCGAAACAGAATATACCTATTCCCTGGTGGCGATAAACACTGAGGGGATAAAATCCGCTCCCCTGAGAAGGGTGCTTTTTATCCCGCAGTATAACAGTCCGGGTGATCAAAACGGCAATGGTAATAACAATGACGACAGCGATAACGAAGGCGGCAGCGGTGATGATCGCGATCATCACCGGGATGACGATGATGATGATGGCCATGACAGGCCTCCACAAAGGGATCCTGACCGTTGGCCGCCGGATAATAATGAAAACAGGGATCGCAGGGACAGAAATAACAGGCATTAATGATGGGGTAATGATGAGGTATGAAAATAAGATTTTATAAACGTTGCAGATTTATCCCTTTCACTACGGTTTAATCGAAGCGCCTGCCCGGCACTATGCCGGCAGGCGCTATGATCTGCCCAGGCGTACTATGGTAACCCCGCTGCCTCCCTCACCTTCACCACCCAGACGATAACCGCTGATCTCATTCTTATCCTGCAAATAAAGGTGCAAGCCGCTGCGCAGCTTACCGGTGCCTTTACCGTGAATGATTTCTACTGTATCCAGTCCCGCCAAAAGAGCATCATCAAGGTGTTTGTCAACCCGAAGGATCGCTTCTTCAAGGTTTAGGCCCCGCAGGTCCAGCCTGCGCTGTACGGCTGCATTTTTCTCCCACATCAGTTTTGAGCTAGCGGGAAGTTCCTTACCCTTCTCTTCATTGTGTTTACCATTTTTTTTGTATTCGCAGAGGTCGGTTATTTCGGTGTTAACCTTGAGCAAACCAACCCTGACCTGAATTTCCTTCTCGGAGACAACCCTGATAACCTCGCCCGGGGAACGCAGGCTTTTGACATATACAAACCGGCCCTCCCGGATCTCATCGAATCCGATGGGTTTAACCTCTTCCTCCTCAAAGAACTGAGTCGTGCGGTATTCATCCCGCATAGCCCTTATTTCTTTTCTGGCCGCTTCGCCTTGTGAAAGGGCTTCTTTCCCACGCTCTTCACGTTCGACTCTATGCAGGTTTTTTAAAATATCATCGATTTTTTTCTGAGCAGAGCCAACGATTCCAATTGCTTCTTCGCGGGCTTTGTGCAATATTTCCCTTCTTTTTTTCTGTAATCCTTTTTTTTCTTCTTCCAGTTCTTCCAAAAGGTGCTCCAGCTCTGCTTTCATCTCCTCAATTTTTTCATTATCCCGGGAAAGCTTGCTTCTCTCCTCCACCAGGCCTGAGACAACCTTATCCAGGTCGAGAAAATCCTTGCGCATATAGGATCGCGCCTTATTGATCATCCCCGCCGGCATGCCCAGCCTCTCCGCAACAGTCAGCGCATTGCTTTGGCCCGGGACTCCGATAAGCAAGCGAAAAGTAGGACTTAATGTCAGTGGGTCAAATTCCATGGAGGCGTTTTCCATGCCCTCGCTGGTGTGTGCAAATACTTTTAGCTCATTTATATGCGTCGTCGCCACTGTTCTCACTCCACGGGAATGCAATTCTTCAAGAACAGCCATGGCCAGGGCAGAACCCTCGGAAGGGTCGGTTCCCGAACCGAGCTCATCCAACAAAATTAGCGCTGCCGGGTAGGCCTTGTGCAGAATATCAATAATGCTCTTCATATGCCCGGAGAAGGTGCTCAGAGATTGCTCAATATCCTGTTCATCTCCAATGTCAGCCAGAACATGATGGAAAACACCCAGCTCCGTACCTGCTTTTGCGGGAACATGCAGCCCGCTCTGGGCCATTATTATTAATAAACCTATGGTTTTCAGGGTTACTGTTTTACCACCGGTATTGGGTCCTGTAATGACCAGCGTGTTAAAATCTTTGCCAAGCTGGACATCCACAGGAACAACACTCTCCGGAGGCAGCAGGGGATGGCGGCCTTGTACGATGGAAATATACTTCCTGTCATTAAACAGCGGTTCCGTTCCTCTGTGTCTTAAACTCAGATTGCCGCGCGCAAGGATAAAATCCAGCTCACCATAAGACTCATAACTTAAAAGGATCTCCGCATAATGGCTGCCCACGAGGCCGCTTAGCCTGCGCAAGATCAGCTCTATTTCCTCCTCGATCCGGCTTCTGACTTCCCGCAGGCGGTTATTCAGCTCCAAAACCGGAAGAGGTTCCATAAAAAGGGTAACGCCGCTTCCGGATTGATCATGAACAACTCCGGGAAACTGGCTGCGGAATTCCTGTTTAACCGGAAGAACGTATCTCTCATGTCTTACCGTCACAATATTCTCCTGCAGGTATTTCTGGTAATGCGGGTTTCGCAGGTAGGATTCCAGCGAGCGATGAATTTTTTCCTGCAGCCTTTTTTCTTCCACCCGCAGGGAGGAAAGAAGCGGAGATGCATTATCTTTTATTTCCCCCTGGGGATTGAGGCACTTTTCCAACTGGGAGATCAGGTGGGGAAATATCTGAAATCTCATAACAAGATCAAAAAGCCGGGGGAGTTTGTCCTCCATTTCATCTTCCCTGGAAAAAAAGTTCCGGACTGATTCCAGTGCTTTAAGAAAGTTTTCTATTTCAAGCAGTTCGCCGGGGCTTAAAACCCCGCCCCGTTCAGCCCTTTGAAAAGAAGGCTTCAGGTCTTTTACACCTTTGAATATTAAATCGTAATGCAATAGCAATTGTACTGCTTCCGAAGTCTCTTTCTGCAAAGAAATATTTTTATCCATATCGTCCAGGGGGGCAAGGGCAGAGGCTTTTTGCTCCCCTGCAGCAGTTCTTGTAAAACCCCTTAATTGCTCTTTAATTTTATCGAACTCCAGGATACGCCTGGTTTTTTCCATTTATACTCCCCGCCTTGAAAGAAAAGTATTTCCCTTTATATAAAACCTCCATGGTTTATCCTGCCCTTGTTTAATGCCGATCCTGCCGGAAGATCCGATCAGCGAGCCGTCTATTTTGAACCCCTTCGTGATAAAAAGCGGGGGATCCTGCAAAGAAATGGTATTATGTTCCCTGGTTATTCCCATAGCGATACACAATTTGCCGGGGCCATTAGCCAGATGGGCGGGTTTTAGCGGCTTACCGCGCCGTTTTTGCATTAGCTCCAGGCCTTCCAGGGGCTGCAGTGCGCGCACAAGAACAGCCTCCCCTACTCCCTCCATGTTGGTGACGACATTAAAACAATAATAATTGCCATAGATAAAATAAACATAGGCCCTTCCGGGAGGGCCGAACATTGCAGCATTTCGTTTAGTTTTTCCCCTGGCAGCATGACAGGCGGGATCATCTTTACTCAGATATGCTTCCGTTTCAACAATAATACCGGAAGTACAACCTTCCGGAGATAAATGAACCATCACCTTTCCGAGTAATGAATGCGCTATTTGTATAGTATCGCCGATATAATATTCCCGCGGAAGCGCAGGGATGGTCCTAATGCTTCTTCTAATGCTTTCTCCTCGAAGCATGGTTGAAGGAAACGCTGGGACGGTCCTAGCACTATCTACAAAATATGTTTTGCCACCCGTTTTCACTGGTTGTTCATTAACCTCCGCTGTCTGGAAGAGATAAAACTTCCTTCCAAGTGTCTACACCAGTCTGCCTGAAATATAGTCTACAAAAAGGGTATATAATAATGGCATATAGTGTCCAAAGAGGGCTACTACCACAGATGCATCAAGAGTATCTATCCAATACTCGGTGGGAATTAACGAAATTAGAGCTACGATCAGGAAAACAATGATAATACCTTTTACTGCACCAAACAGACCTCCCAATAGAACATTGAGAGTACCGATAATGGGAATTCTGTTTAAATATTTCAGCTTACCGGACAAAAAGACAAGGATAAAAGATATCAGCACAAACAACAACAAGAAAGAGATAATGTTTAACAAGATTCCGGTCAGCCAAAGGGAGGTATCGCCATTTGACACTAAGACGGTGATTACATCGCCCAGTCTCAGGTGCTTTTCCAGATAGATTTTGATATTGCCGCTCCAGAGAAGGGCCAGGTAAAGAGCTATAAAGATGCTTGCCATCCCAACAATCTGGCGTATGAAACCATACCGTAATCCATTATATAAATTTAAAATTAAAATAAAAATGAGCACGTAATCAAGCCAGTTCAATACGCATATTCACCTTTTCTTTTTTTTCTCTTTCTTTAATGATAAGAGGTCGCTGGCAAGGTTTAACGAGGTTAAAACAGCAATTCTGTGCAGGCTCATTTGTGGATATCGCTCGGATATTTCTTTCATTAATGCATTTACATATCGCTCAACCTCGAAGATATGCTTATGAGAAGACGGGCTACGAATAATATATTTTTCACCCAAAATATCTAATGTAACCCGTTTTTTCTCCTGCTCTTCCGTCATTTATTGCCCTCCTGCAAATTTTCGCTAAGTGTCAAGGTTTCCTGACCGTCAAAAACCAGATCTATCATATGCACACAACCATTCGATGCACCAAGCAGATGGGCGATATCTTTCTTCGATATTCCGGTCAGTAACTTCCCTTCCAACTGTTTCATATAAATAGCCGCTTCTTTACAGACGGGATCAGGAGCCCTTAAAAAGCTCCCCCGGGCATCCTTAATACGGCGGGTATCCTTTTCCAGCTCCAGACCAACGGCGATTCCGTGGAAAGAATCATTAAAGTGTCCGCTTAGAAAGTAAGAATTATTATGCAGGGTAAGAATCTGGCTTTTCATGCGGTTAAAAAGGCTTCCACTGCGTGTACAGTAGCCGATATATTCATACCATCCAAGGGTTACCCGGTCAAGGTTACTAAAAAAACAGCAGGTATCCTTGTAAAAATCTATCCAGTACTGCTCGTAGGATTCCGGTGTATATCCCCTCTCGTTTAAAAGAAAGGTTTCAGCCTGGATAATTGCCCGGACGGCCTCTGCAAAAAGCTCACCGGCAAAGGAATCCTGCAGCGGTTGAAGAGCTTTGCGCAGGTTACCGCCACTGCCGAAATAGGCCTCCATTCCCACCATCCCCGGTATATCCAGGGCTCTGAAGCCTGCCCTTTCGGGGGTGCGGTATATCTCCCAAAGTGCTTTTTCTACAATAAAAGTTTTTGGGTCAATAATCAACCGGGCACATACCTCACGATCAGTACCGCAGTAAGTAACCTCCGACAACAGATTTTGCTCCTCCTTACGGACGGAAGAGTGCCAGTTACGCTGGAAGATACACTGCAAATAAACCCCTCCCCTGCTCACGAAATAATGGCGCTTTATTTTTTATACTATTCGCTAAGCTTTAATCCGACTCCTTCTTTTATATTTTCCTGAGAACCGCCTTATACTTCCGGAAGAGTTCCTTTTCTATTTTATCCAGTATTTCGTCTATCTCCTTATCTTTAAGGGTTCTCTCGCTGTGCCGGAAGGTAAGAGCAAAAGCAAGGCTTATCTGCCCTTCCGTTATCTGTTTTCCCCTGTAAACATCGAACAACCTGATATCCTCCAGCCAGGCACCGCTTAACTCCTTAATCTCCTGCAGGATATTCCCTGCCTTTGATGTATCGGGCACAATAAATGCTATATCCCGGTAAACCGAAGGATAACGGGGAAGCGGCCTAAAAGAAGGTACCAGGGATGCAGAGTTTAAAAAGGCATCCAGTTCCAATTCGGCCAGGTAAATGTCCTGTTTTAAATCCATGTTCTCAGCTGCCGCAGGATGCAAGGCCCCCAGGAATCCAGCTTCTTGGTTTTCCACAAACAGCCTTGCCCCTCTGCTTGGGTGGAGCAGCGGGAGTTTCGCCTCTTCCCAGCGGAAGTTTGTCACCCCGAGATTATCCAGCAGCGCTTCAAGGATACCTTTTAAATAGTAAAAATCAATTGCAGCCGGAGGCACCTGCCAGTCATTTTGCGGTGCTTTGCCGCTGAGCGCAAGTGCAACCATCATCTTTTCAACGGGCAGCTTTGCTTTATCAACGGGGGGATCAAATACTTTCCCCAGTTCAAACAGGAGCTGGTTATCTATCTGCCGGTTAAAATTATACTGCATTACCTGCAATATGCCGGGAATCAGCGTGGTGCGCAATACCCCCTGTTCCTCAGAAAGGGGATTATGGATTTTTACCGCTTTGCGCCGGGGATCATCCGCTGTCAGGTTGAGCTCATGAAAAAGCCGCGGGTTCATAAAAGAAAAGGTGATAATTTCCTGAAGGCCGCAGGCAACCAGGGTATCTTTAACCTTGTCCATTACCCTTCTCTTTTTAGAAGGCCTCCCGGCAGTCAACACCCCTACAGGAAGTGTTAAAGGAATTTTATCATAACCTTTTAACCGTGCAATTTCTTCAATAAGGTCCTCCTCTATTTTTAAATCCCTGCGGAATGAGGGAACATTAACCATGAAAACAGCACCTGTTGAAGCATCAGAACCGGCGCCTGAACCTGCATTTTCAGTGTGGGAGCTTACATCCAGGCTTAATCTTTCCAAAATATCCTTGATTTCTTCTTTATCAACACTGTAGCCGAGCACCTTTTCAACTCTGGATGTTCTTAACTTTATGCGCGGTATGCTATACGGCTTGGGATAATTATCGATAATACCGCGGCAGATAACACCCCCGGCCGTTTCCTGAATAAGGCGTACCGCCCTGTTCTGGACAAAAATCGCGGCGTCGGGGTCTACGCCTTTCTCATAACGCTGGGATGCCTCCGAAGGCAAATTCATATTACGGGCTGTCATACGGATGTTCATAGGATTAAAACAGGCCGCTTCCAGCAGCAGGCGTTTTGTCGAAGGTGTGATCTCGGTATTCTCACCGCCCATGACACCTGCCAGGCCCACCGGCACCTGGTCATCCGCAATAACCAGCACCCCGGGATCCAATTTTCTCGTAACGCCATCTAATGTAACAATTTCCTCCCCGGGGGCTGCGCGACGCACAATAATCCTGCCCTTCTGCAATTTGTCGTAATCAAAAGCGTGCATGGGAAAACCCGTTTCCCACATAACATAGTTCGTGACATCCACCAGGTTATATATTGAGCGTATCCCGGCAGCAAGCAATCGCAACTGCATATTCACCGGCGACGGGGCTATTGCAAATCCCTCCATCATTCTTGCCGTATAGCGAGTGCAAAGTTCCGGTTCCAGAATTTTAACCTCCGCCAGTTCAAAAATATCCCGGCCTGTTTCTTCGGCCGAGCATTCAGGCAGCCTGATTCCCCCCCCTGTTTGTGCGGCAACCTCACGGGCAACACCCAGCAGTCCCAGACAGTCAGCCCGGTTGGGAGTAAGATCGAGCTCCAGAACAGGCTCGTTAACAAAGAGGATATCTGCAAGCTTCGTCCCCGGGGCGCATTCTTCATCCAGAACAAGAATCCCTTTCTCACCGTCGGTAAGTTCAAGCCCCAGCTCAGCCGCGGAGCAGAGCATCCCTTCGGAGGATACACCTTTTATTTCGGAAACCCGGATTTCCATGCCTCCAGGCAAAACAGAACCGGGAAGCGCTAAAGCGACCAGGTCGCCTATTTTAATATTCCATGCTCCGCAGACAACCGACAAAGGCGCGCCTCCAGCATTAACCTTCACCAGTTGAAGCTTTTTGTTAGTGGGATGCAAAGACAGAGCTTCAATTTTCCCTGCCACAATCCTCTCGTCCAGGGGAGCAAAAACCTGGATATCCCCCACTTCCACCCCTGCCATTGTCAGCCGGTTTGCCAGCTCTTCAGGAGAATAAGGGATTTCCACATAATCCCGAAGCCAGTTATATGGTACTCTCATTTAGGCAATACCCCCTTATCTTTGGCTTAACATGCGTAAATCGTTGGTGTAGAATAACCGGATATCGTCAATCCCGTATTTGAGCATGGCAATTCGTTCCACGCCCATACCAAAAGCGTATCCTGTAACTTCCTCCGGATCATAGCCGGATATTCTTAGAACATGCGGATGCGACATCCCGGAACCCAGTATCTCCAGCCACCCGGTCCCCCCGCAGACACGGCATCCTTTTCCGTTGCAAACGATACATGAAATATCTACTTCAGCACTGGGTTCCGTAAAAGGGAAAAAGCTGGGGCGCAGGCGTATTTCCCTGTCTTTTCCAAACATCTCCCTGACAAACAGGAGCAACGTTCCTTTAAGATCGGCAAAGGTAATCCCCCTGTCCACCACCAGGCCCTCTACCTGATGAAACATTGGTGAATGCGTTACATCGTCATCCCTGCGATATACCTTGCCCGGAGAGATAATCCGCACGGGGAGTTCCGGGGCCTGGACTTCCATAGTACGCACTTCTACGGGAGAGGTATGGGTGCGCAAGAGGACCTCCGGGTTTATATAAAAAGAATCCTGCATATCTCTGGCCGGGTGTTCCGGCGGCATATTTAACGCCTCAAAATTATAGTAGTCCAGTTCAACATCAGGCCCTTCTGCAATTTTAAAACCCATACAGGTGAAAATTTCTTCGATTTCCTCCAGAACAAGTGTTATGGGATGTTTGCGCCCGACGCCAAAAGACCTTCCGGGAAGTGTAATGTCTATACGCTCCCTTTCCCAGCGGTTGGCAGCATCTTTGCTTTCAAGCTCACCTTTCCTTTTGTCAAACAATCCTTCAGCGCTCTTTTTCAGCTCGTTGAGCAGTTTGCCAAAGTACGGCCTTTCTTCGGCGGAAACCTCGCCCATTTTGCGCATCAGTAAGGTTACTTCACCTTTTTTGCCGAGGTAACGAACACGCAAAGCCTCAAGTTCTTTTAAATCAACAGCAGACTTCAGATCTTCAGCAAGTGTTTCCTTCAGCCTTTCTATCCTTTCATGCATCTTATGGCCCTCCATCTATTCCCGAATTTGTCTTTTAAGCTAAAAAACTTTCGCCCTTCTTAATGGGACGAAAGTTTTCCGCGGTACCACCCAATATTCAACCCCAGTGGAGCCCTCATTAGTATAATAACGGTAAAAACCGAAACAGCCTACACACCATGCTCTACTGGCTTTCAGCCGTCAACTCCAGGGCGAACTTCAGCGGGACATCCTCAGGAGGCTCACAGACAAAGACCTCCCTCTCTGCAGATTCTGTGCAGGCTTACTTTTCCCCTTCACAGTTTTTTATTGATTATATTTTAAGATAAAGCAAGAAGGCGTTTATAAAGCAAATAAGCGGCAACGGAGCCTGTATTTTCAAAAATCATCCAGAAAAACTCAGCGGTCATCATCTTCAAGGACCCCTTTCATTTTTTTTTAAGGGACCATGATAAATTATAGCATAACCGTAATTAAAAAACAATGTTCACCTTAATGTGCTCAGCAAGAATTATACCGTTTTTTCCAGCTGCCTGCAGTGTTCAAAAATAAAAACAGAAGCAGCCATGGCGGCGTTAAGTGCAGCTATTTTCCCCTTTAAAGGTATATAAGCCTTGACATCAGCGCCGGCCAGTAACAGATCACTTATTCCCCTGTTTTCGTTTCCGATAATAACCGCTTTTTTCTGCTTCAGATCCAGATCATAATAAGGAACAGTTCCCCCGGGATCAGCTGCGATAAGCTGCATAGATTTTTCTCTGAGTATACTCAGGCATTCTTCCGGCCCGGCAATCTCAAACACCGGAAGACTAAAGACACCTCCCATCGATGCCCTGAGTACTTTAGGGTTATATAGCTCTACCGTTCCCGGCAACAGAATAATACCGGCACCGCTTTCAAAAGCCGCCGCGGCTGTGCGAATGATGGTGCCAAGGTTGCCCGGGTCCTGAATCCCGTCAAGAATAAGCATAAAATATATGCTGCCGCTCTGCAATAGCTCAGGCCCGGATTTGACCGGCATACGCGCAATAGCGCCTATGCCCTGCGGGTTCTCCGTTTGGGCAATCGCCTTAAATGTCTTCTCCGGCACTTCAATCATCCTGGAACCGGTTCTTTTTAACCTGGCCAGCAATTCCCGGATGACGCCGGTATTTTTAAGCCCAGGGGTATAGAGAACGGTTTCCGGCACTACGCCGGCTTTAACAGCTTCGTCCAGAAGAAGAGAACCCTCCAAAATTATTTTCCCCAGCTTTTTTCTGAACTTGCGGCTCCCAAGTAAATTATATTCGCGGATTATTTTGTTAGTTAAGGAAGTGTTCGGGTGCATTTTAGTTCTGTTCCTTCATCAATTTTTCCATGACTTTATTTTCACCCAGGACAACTAAAAGGTCACCTTTTGAAATTAAGTCATCTGCAAGCGGAGAAATATTAATCTTTTCGCCTGAACGAATGGCGATAACATTGATCCCGTATCTTGCCCGCAACCCCAGCTCGCCAAGGGATTTCCCCTCCATCTTTTTGGGTGTAATGAACTCGGTCACGGAATAATCAGGCGATAAATCTATACAATCCAGAACATTATAAGCCGCCAACTGCCTGGCAATGCGTATGCCCATATCTTTCTCGGGGAAGACTACACGGTCTACCCCTATTTTTTCCAACACCTTTCCGTGGAGGGCAGTCTGGGCCTTGGCTATTATGTACTTTGCACCCAGATCCTTTAATATCAGGGAAGTTAAGATGCTTGCCTGCAAATCAACACCGATGGCTACTACCACCACATCGAAGTTAGATACTCCCAATGTTCTAAGGGTCTGCTCGTTAGTGGAGTCGCCCTGGACAGCATGGGTAACCTGGTAAGAAAGCTCCTGAACCTTTTTTTCGTCAGCATCTAAAACCAGAACATCGTGCCCCATCTCTGAGAGAGACAGGGCAAGGTTCTCGCCAAACCGCCCCGCGCCGATTACGGCAAATGATTTTTTTTTCATACCTTTTATTCCTTTTAACCAATTAGTATTTTCTCTTCGGGATATCTCACACCCGCAGGCTTGAGTCTGTTCGTCAGAGCATAAAGCATCGTTAAGGGACCGATGCGTCCGGCATACATGGTAAAAATAATCACTACCTTACCGACACTGCTTAAATCAGGGGTGATACCCGTAGTCAAACCAACAGTGCCAAAAGCGGAAAAGACTTCAAAAGTTAGATCTAAAAGAGGTTTATCTTCAATTATAGTCATAACAAAAACCATCAAGAATATCAAGCATACCGAAGAAAATACAATAGTAAGCGCTTTCAAAATCAAAGTAACCGGTATTCTTTTCTCCCAGAGGACCAGTTCATCGGATCCCATGATCATAGCCCTGGAGCCGGCAGCTAAAAGCCCAAATGTTGTCGTTTTAACCCCTCCTCCAGTAGAAGCGGGCGAGGCGCCAATGAACATTAAGATCAGCAGTAATAATAACGAAGCTGTCGTAAGTTTGTCCGGCGACACAATAATAAATCCTCCGCTTCGGGGGGCAGCCGCAATAAAGAAAGCTCTAAATAACTGTGAACCTGTACCTATTCCTCCAAGCGTTGAAGGGTTGTTATACTCCAGAAGGTAAACCAGAAGCGCCCCCGATAGAAGAAGAAATAATGTAAAAACCAGCACGATTTTTGTATGCAGTGAGTACAAGATAAATTTTTTCTTCTGCGTAATTTCTAGGATTACAGTAAAACCAAGGCCGCCAATAATAAAGAGTAACAGGATGGTTCCACTTACCAGATAGTCATCAGCATACCCCGCAAGGCTCTGGTATTTGTCGAAAAGATCAAAACCGGCATTGCTAAAAGCAGAGGCTGAGTGGAAAAAGGAAAAAAAAAGTCCCTTGCCCCAGCCCATTTGGGGAATAAAGCGCATACCCAGCAGTATACTTCCCCCAGTTATGACAAGAAAAAACATCCTGGCGATAGTGATTACCAACCGCACCAACCCTTGCATATTCTCAGTATTCAAGGCCTCTTTAATGATCAGCCGGTCTTTCAACGTAATTTTTTTACCCAGCAAGATGAAAATTAATGTTGCGGACGTCATAAAACCAAGAGCGCCACCAAGGATTAGAAGCATGATAATACACTGTCCGAAAACACTGTAAAAAGCACCCGTATTGACTACCACCAACCCTGTAACACATACAGCGGATGCTGCCGTAAATAAAGCGTTAAGAAATGTGTTTTCTCCGGTTACTGTAGCTGCCGGCAATAACAACAAAAATGTCCCGGCAATAATCATTGCGGCAAATCCTCCCGCAAGAAAACGGGCCGGTGAAAACCGGTTTAACCTTAATAGCTTCATAAAAATAACAACTCCCTTAAGGAGTATTATAAGCTTCATTTGGCAATTTATCAGTGTCTTAAGTATTTGAATAAGAAAAAAGACCTATTTTCTAGGTCTTTCCCTTTTAGCGCTTCTCCTGCGCAACTTTGACGAGTTCGCTGAAAGCAGTCGAATCGTTAATAGCCAGATCTGCCAGAAGCTTGCGGTTTATTTCCACTCCTGCCTTTTTCAGCCCTCCCATAAATTTGCTGTATGAAAGACCGTTGTTTCTGGCAGCAGCATTAATTCTCGCTATCCACAGCTTACGAAAATCCCTTTTGCGGCCTTTGCGGTCCCTGTAGGCATATGATAAGGATTTCAATACCTGCTGATTGGCGACCCTGAATAGTTTGCTTTTCGCTCCAAAGTACCCCTTGGCCAGTTTAAGGATTTTCTTCCTTCTTTTCCTGGTCACTACGCTATTTTTTACCCTGGGCATTTGTCAGAACCCCCTAATTTCATCTGATGATTTTATTAAATAGAGACGTTATTTATACGGTATTAATTCCTTTACTCTCCGCAGATCGCTATTAGAAACAGTAGCTGCACTTCTTAACCGGCGTTTCCTTTTGGGTGACTTTTTTCCCAGAATATGACTGTGAAAAGCGCGGAATCGTTTAATCTTACCGCTCTTTGTTTTGTTAAAGCGTTTAGCCGCCCCTCGATGCGTTTTCATTTTAGGCATATTGATTCCTCCTTTACCAGAAAATTACAGCCTTCATTAACATTATTTGGGAGCCAGGATCATTACCATATTTCTTCCTTCAATACGCGGCTCTCTTTCAATAACACTGATATTATCAAGTTCTTTGGCCAGCTGCAAGCATAGTCGCTTTCCGAGCTCGGAATGGGTAATCTCCCTGCCGCGGAAAATAACAGTAGCTTTTACTTTATCCCCATCCTGCAAAAAACGTTGACCATTGCGAACCTTAACCATAAAATCATGGGTTTCAATATTGGGTCGCATTTTAACCTCTTTAACTGTTATAATCCGCTGTTTTTTTCGAGCTTCCTTATCCCTCTTCCTCTGCTCATATTTATACTTGCCAAAGTCCATAATCCTGCATACGGGCGGTTTTGCCTGGGGAGCTACGTTCACCAGATCCAGATTTTTTTCTTGGGCGAGTTTTAACGCTTCCTCCAGCTTCATAATCCCCAGCTGTTCACCACTGATGCCGACCACCCTGACATCCCTGGCCTTAATCTTGTTATTAATCAGTATTTCTTTATTAATCTTAGATTCACCTCCGGTTTGTTATATTGAAGATAATTATAAAAAAAGCAGGTAGAGTCCCCACCTGCCAAGAATATCGCAACTGTGTCCATAGCTTTTTCTTGAATAACCCTGGTAACAGCAACAAAATGCGTTTCAAGGTGAGAAGCAGGGGCTTCTACTTAATAGACAACAATAAATATATCATAAAGGAAAATTATCGTCAAACATTTTTTCTTAAAATAGATCAACCAACCCGCAATATTTTTATATTTTTATTTTCAATCCGCTATTTTCTTTGTTTTATTTCCTCAATAATATTATCCGTAAAGGCTTGCAGATCAACTGCCCCCAGGTCCCCCTGTTCCCGCTGCCGCACCGCAACTTTACGGCTGTCGACTTCCTTTTCCCCAACAATGAGCATGTAGGGAATCTTTTGAACCTGGGCCTCCCGGATTTTATAACCTACTTTTTCGCTGCGATCGTCGGTTTCGACTCTTACGCCTTTTTCCCAAAGCATACTCTTGACCTCTGCTGCATATTTATGCTGCCTGTCCGTAATAGGGATAACCACCACCTGAACCGGGGCAAGCCAGAGCGGGAACGCCCCGCCATAATGCTCAATGAGCAGTGCAAAAAAACGCTCCATCGCACCGTAAACCACCCTGTGAAGCATGGCGGGCCTATGCTTCTGCCCGTCCGCACCTATATAACTCAAGTCGAACTTCTCCGGCATCTGGAAATCGAGCTGGATCGTCCCACACTGCCAGGTGCGCTCCAGAGAGTCCTGCAGATGGAAATCAATCTTGGGACCGTAAAAAGCCCCGTCGCCTTCATTAATTTTGTAAGGTGTCCCCCTCTTATCCAAAACCGATTGCAGTACAGAAGTAGCTTGTTCCCACATTTCATCGGTTCCCATTGATTTTTCCGGCCTGGTGCTCAGCTCGATAAAGTAGTTAAAACCAAACACCTTATAAAACCTATCCACCAGTTCCATAACCCCGGCGATCTCATCTTCAATCTGCTCGGGAAGC
The DNA here is from genome assembly GCA_050948825.1 of Dethiobacteria bacterium. Lineage (GTDB taxonomy): Bacteria > Bacillota > Dethiobacteria > DTU022 > UBA8154 > DUQX01. The sequence goes on from JBMNEO010000009.1 coordinate 42,499, forward strand.
ATGAAGATATGGGCGTCATCCTGCGTAAAACTGCGCACACGCATCAGCCCGTGCAGGGTTCCGGATTTTTCATGCCGGTGAACAAGTCCCATCTCCGCCATTCGCAAAGGTAAATCGCGATAACTGTACATTCCAGTTTTAAAGATAAGTATTGAACCGGGGCAGTTCATCGGTTTTATTGCATAATCCTGGCCGTCTATTTTGGTGAAATATATGTTTTCCTGGTAATGATCCCAGTGACCGGAATTTTCCCAAAGGCGCCTGTTGAGAATAATCGGTGTTTCAACCTCCAGGTAACCCGCCTTACGATGCTCCTCACGCCAGAATTTTTCCAGTTCGCGCCTGACAATGATCCCTTTAGGGTGGTAAAACGGAAACCCGGGGCCCTCCTCGTGAAAGCTAAAAAGATCAAGCTCACGGCCCAGTTTGCGGTGATCTCTTTTGCGAGCTTCCTCAAGAAAATCCAGATACGCGGTGAGCATCTTCTGTTTTGGAAAAGCTGTACCGTAAATGCGCTGCAGCATCGCATTTCGCTCGTCACCTCGCCAGTAAGCTCCGGCAAGGTTTAATAATTTAACCACCTTTAGTTTGCCCGTTGAAGTAAGATGTGGACCTGCGCATAAATCTATAAAATCACCCTGCTTATAACAAGTGATCTTTGCATCCTCATCCAAATCGTTAATCAGTTCTACCTTGTAATCCTCGCCCTTTTCTTTAAACATCTGCAGTGCTTGGTCACGGCTTATCTCCAGGCGCTCCAGAGGCAGGTCTTCTTTAACGATTTGCGCCATCTCTTTTTCAATTTTCTCAAGATCTTCAGTTTTAATCGGATTACCTTCAAAATCAAAATCATAATAAAATCCGTTACTGATCGACGGCCCTATCCCAAGGCGCACTTTCTCATAAATCCTTTTCACTGCCTGAGCAAGCACGTGGCTGGCAGTATGGCGGTAAACCGCAGCTCCTTCAGGGTCTTCAAAGGTTACCGTTTCCAAAGTACAGTCAGTTTGAAGCGGGGTAAAAAGCTCAACAATTTTACCGTTAATTCTGGCCGCCAGGGCTTCTTTTTGCAGTTTTCCGCTTACATCCCCCAGGAGTTCTAAAACAGTCGTTCCCGGAGCCACTTCTCTTGAACCCCAGTTTTCGATCTGGACAATTATTTTTGCTGTATCGCGACTTCGGTTTGCCTCCATCTCTTCCTTTACCCCCTTTGTGAGCCCTACTGACCCAAAAACACATACAAAGCGGGAAACAGGGCCTCATAATCTTGTACTTGCTTTTTCTTTATAAATCATAATTGTTCTACTTCATCATGTCAAGTTAGATTCAAAAGAACCCCTGCATAAACAGGGGTTCTGGATGTTTGCCTAATGGTGGGTCCTGTGTGGATCGAACACACGGCCTCTTCCGCGTCAAGGAAGCGCTCTCCCACTGAGCTAAGGACCCAATTAACATGCATATTAATTTTAACAAATAACAGGCTAAAAAGCAAGGGAAAAAGAAAATTTGTTGGAGGCTATATTCGGCAACCGGTAACCGACACCCTAAGAGAGATTATATTCTTCCAGAATCCACTTTTTAATTTCTTCTTTTTCAGGGAATCTGCCAAAAACCTTAACTTTATTATTGATAACTAGTCCGGGTGTTTTTTCAACATTAAACTTCTTTATCTTATCCTTATCATGAATCTTCTCTACTTCAGAACAAATGGGTATTCCGGTAAGCGCATGGATCGCTTCCATAAGCAACGCCTCGCATTTTTCTTTTTCGGGCTCCAATACTTTTACATTAATTCTACTCATTTTATAAAACCTCCCTTGTTTAATATAAAGGCATTGAATAGCCAATAAATTTCAAAGGATTTCATTATAACCTAATTGAATTAATGATAGCTGTTAGCCGTTGCTTAGGAACAAGAATTTTTATTTTTTAACCAGTTTTCTATCAAACCAACTCTTTTCCGGCTTTTCCAGCCTTTTCCGGCTATGACAAAAAAATAAAATATAAACATTTCACATGTTTATCTGCAGATTTTACACGCCCGCCTGCTTTCTTTTCCCATTAGCACGGCTAATAATAAAACTATATACTTATTTAAGTTTATCATATGAGGTACTCTTAATCAAGGATTTATTTTGTTTTTGCTACTACCAGAGGAACGGGCGAAGTGTTCACTGGTTAGTCAGATTTGTATAGTAGGGGGGAAATAGCTCCACCCGCTCCAAGGTGATATGAAAAGTAAAAACCCCGGGGATCGCCAAACAATAATATTAGCAAAGAATGCTCAGATACGCTGTTATTGCTTAACGGCATTGTCGAAGCATATCCAGCGCACCCAAAAGAATATGAGCCAACCCAAAACCGGTAATTCCCGCCTGAAGTTTTTCATTCTTATTACGCATGGAAAATCCCAAAAGTGTTACCAATGTACCCAGACCAATTACAGACCAGCTGCTAATACTAGAGCTACGTTTTTTTTGAAAACGATCCATAAACATAAACAACGCGGGTCCACCTCCTTAATTTATATTTCCCCCGTTGAAGGCAAGTAAATACCTGTAAATAATAGTAAAAACATAAAATATAAATAAACCCCTTTCATTTATGAAGGGGGCAAATTCACACCGGATGCTGAATAATTCGTACGTTTCAACTTTCCTCGATCAAAGACGCGAAACGCTGTTTGTTCCGGCATAGAATAATTCATATTCTTAAATGCCCTGGAAAGCATGAGTTTGATACGATTGATCTGGTTGATTTCACTGGTCCCGGGATCAAAGTCAATTGCTATGATATTAGCACGTGGATAAACGCGCTTTATTTCTTTAATCATTCCTTTTCCGGTAATATGATTGGGCAGACAGGCAAAAGGCTGCAAGCAAATAATGTTTTCAACCCCCTCTTCGAGCAATTCAACCATTTCCCCGACTAAAAACCAGCCTTCCCCGGCCTGATGCCCAAGGGAGAGGATTTTTTTTGCCTTTTGGGCAATCTGCCTGATGGTTCTTGGTGTTGAGAACCGCTGGCTTTGAGCGAGTGCATCCTTCAAAGGTTTACGAAACAGCTCAAGAGTGTCGATACATAAAGAGGAAACCAGCTGTGATAGTTTCGAACCGGACAGGTAACGGTATTTAAAATCTAATCCCAAAAGAGAGTAATTGAGAAAATCAATAATGCCCGGCACAACTGCTTCAGCCCCTTCCGTTTCGATTGTCTCAACAATATCATTGTTTGCTACAGGGTGATACTTTACAAGGATTTCACCGACAATCCCTACCCGAGGTTTGATTACATTGTCCAGTTCAAGATTATCAAATTCCTGAACCATATTGCGAATATTTGCAGCAAAAGCCGCAACACTCATCTTCCGAATAGAATATTTGCAGATCTCTGCCCATTCACGATAGAGCTGATTCGCCGATCCCTTGATAAGTTCATACGGCCTGACCCGGCATAAGACCTGCATTAAACAATCTCCGTATACAAGAGCCATCAGTATACGGCCAATAAGGCTTAGCGTAAGGTTGAATCCCGACTTTTCCAGCCCTTGAGCACTTAAAGATATCACCGGTATGTGCGAAAAACCGGCATCAAAAAGCGCTTTTCGCAGCAGACCGATATAATTAGTAGCGCGGCATTGACCACCTGTTTGTGAAATCATGACCGAAGTATTATTAAGGTCATATTTACCGCAACTCAGGGCTTCAATTATTTGACCGATTACTATAATAGCAGGATAACACGCATCGTTATTTACATATTTCAAGCCTTCCTCTATAGCTTCCTTATTCACTGAAGGCAGAACAACACATTTGTAACCGGAAGCGTTCAATGCTGTTTCAATTAATTCAAAATGGACAGGAGACATCTGCGGTACCAAAATAGTATGCTTGTCCTTCATTTCTTTATTAAAAAATACTTTTTGAAAACGATAACTTTTCTTGGGTACAACGCCCTGTTTTGCCCTTTCATTAAGAGCAGCCTGAAGGGAGCGCAGCCGAATGCGGGATGCCCCCAGATTGCTGCCTTCGTCGATCTTTAAAACCGTGTAGGTTTTGCCGCGAGCCTTGAGGATATCCTGTACTTGATCGCTAGTAATGGCGTCGAGGCCGCAGCCAAAAGAATTGAGCTGTACTAATTCCAAATCTGGACGTGTAGAGACAAACTCAGCGGCAGCATACAAACGGGAATGATAAGTCCACTGATCGACAACACGCAATGGGCGTTCCACCCTGCCCAAATGGGAAACTGCATCTTCAGTTAGAACCGCCATACCCAGGGTGTTGATTAATTCAGGAATACCATGATGAATCTCAGGGTCTGTATGATACGGCCTTCCTGCCAGCACCAACCCCGTAATTCCTTCCTTTTCCATACGGGCAAGGGCTTTTTCCCCCAGTTCCTGCATATCTTGCCGGAACTTAGCCTGCTCCTGCCATGCCAATTCTACTGCCTGTTTAATTTGCTTAAAAGAAATTCCATAATATTTTCCAATTTCCTTAGCAAGCCGCCTGATAAGACGTTGCTTGCGATCAAGCGGCAAGAATGGTATAAGAAACGTAATATTCTCCTCTCGAATGCGCTCCACATTATTTTTTATTACTTCCGGGTAAGACGTCACGATTGGACAGTTGAAATTATTATCTGCTTCTAACTGTCCCTGCTGTTCATTGACGATACAGGGATAAAAAATCGTAGTGCAGCCCCGTTCAAGCAAATTCATAATATGTCCGTGAACAAGTTTTCCTGGATAGCATACTGATTCGGAGGGCATAGTCTCGATCCCTTGTTCGTACAGTTTCTTCGATGATCTGGAAGACAATTCCACCCGAAAACCGAGTGCAGTAAAAAAAGTAAACCAAAACGGATAGTCCTCGTACATATTTAGTACGCGAGGAATTCCAATACTCCCCTTAGGTGCCTTCCCCTGTGCCAGTGGCCGGTAATTAAATACACGCCGATATTTTTCTGCGTATAAATTGGGCAAACACAGAGGGTTAGGCTCTTTTCCGGCACCTCTTTCGCAGCGATTACCGGTGATAAGCCGTTCGCCATCAGGGAAGCAGTTCACTGTAAGTAAGCAGTTATTCGAACAACGGACGCAGCGTGTTTTTTCTATCTTAACCTCCAGATTTTGCAGTTTATCGGGGGTCAGCAGGGTAGTGATATGATTTTGCGGGCAACGCTCTTTTGCAATTAGCGCTGCACCGAAAGCTCCCATAATCCCCGCAATATCGGGGCGGATAGCCTCTCTATCTGTTAGCAGCTCGAAACTGCGCAGAACAGCATCATTATAAAATGTTCCGCCCTGTACAACCACCCTTTTACCTAACTCCTCCGGTTGATGAATTTTTATCACTTTGAACAGTGCGTTCTTGATTACTGAACAGGCAAGTCCAGCAGAAATGTCACTCACACTTGCCCCTTCTCTTTGGGCCTGTTTTACACGAGAGTTCATAAAAACAGTACAGCGCGAGCCCAGATCAACAGGTTTTTGTGAAGACAGAGCAGTCCCGGCAAACTCGGAAACATTTAAACCTAAAGAGTAGGCAAAAGTTTCAAGAAACGAACCGCATCCCGAGGAACATGCCTCATTGAGAAGGACGCTTTCAATTACACCATCCTTAATCCGCAGACACTTCATATCCTGACCGCCGATATCCAAAATAAAATCCACTCCGGGATAGAAAAAATCAGCGCCCTTATAGTGGGCAATCGTTTCAATCTCACCCAGATCTACTTTCAACCCGGCCTTAACCAATGCTTCTCCATAACCTGTTACAGTACTATTACAAATGCGCGCGTTTGCAGGCAATAGCCCGTACAGTTCTTTAAGAGCATAGATGGCAGTTTGAAGCGGACTTCCACGGTTGCCGCCATAATATGAATATAGCAGCGCACCTTTATCATCGATTAGTGCAAGCTTGGTTGTAGTAGAACCAGCATCAATACCTAGAAAACAATCACCTTTAAAGGTGGAAAGTTCTCGTCTGTTCACATTGTTCCGGGCATGCCTGTTTCGGAAATTCTGGAGCTCCCGTGTGTCAGCAAAAAGTGGAGCAAGCCGATGCGACTCTACAATCGCGGCACTGCTTAGCTTGTATACTTTCTTCATGAATGAACTAAACGGCACCAACAACTGCCTTCTTGAAGCAAGGGCAGCACCGATGCTATTAAATACCTGAGAATTAGGGGGGAACACCGCTAAATCATCTGTTAACTGCAGCGTCTCTATAAAACGCCGGCGCAGCTCCGACAGAAAATAAAGCGGCCCTCCTAAAAAGGCAACCCTTCCACGGATCGGCCGGCCACAGGCCAGTCCGCTTATGGTTTGAATAACCACAGCCTGAAGGATCGAAGCGGCGATATCTTCCCTTGCTGCACCTTCATTAAGTAGGGGCTGAACGTCAGTTTTAGCAAACACACCACATCTGGCGGCAATTGGATAAATTGTACTGTGGTTTCTGGCCAGATCATTGAGACCCTGAGCATCCGTGTTCAGCAAAACAGCCATCTGATCAATAAAAGAGCCTGTCCCGCCGGCACAGGTGCCATTCATACGCTGCTCAAGGCCACCGGTAAGGTATGTGATTTTGGCATCCTCGCCTCCCAGCTCGATCGCAACATCTACTTCCGGGCAAACCACTTCTATCGCATATGTACAGGCGATCACTTCCTGAATAAACTCCGCCTCACAAGCCTCTGCAATGGCGATTCCGCCTGAGCCTGTGAACATAACTGTGACAATAGAATCTCGATAAATGGCAAATGCTTGCTCTATTAATCTGGTCACTGCACTTATAATATCCGAATGATGCCTTTCATACCTGCTAAAGATTAGTTCTTGCTTATAATCTAATAAAACTATTTTAACCGTGGTTGAACCCACATCAATTCCGATATGTAATACTTTCACGACAGTGCCCTCCTATAATACTGTTACTTTTCATAAATAGGGATGTTAGACAATGTCCGGCAATCTGCCAATGGATAGATTAAATATCCACAAACTAATTATCAAATATCGGGATAATTGCCATCTCAGGAAAACCTCCCAGTAGCCGCAAATTTATTGTATGATTATTATCTTTAAATAATGAAAAAGTTCGAAATATAAAAGAAATCAGGATTGATTATTATCCTGATCGCGTGGTTTAAAAGTATTGGTGCCGGAGACCGGACTTGAACCGGTACGATCATGTGATGATCGAGGGATTTTAAGTCCCTTGCGTCTGCCTGTTCCGCCACTCCGGCAAAAAAAATGGAGGCGACACCCGGATTTGAACCGGGGATAAAGGATTTGCAGTCCTCTGCCTTGCCACTTGGCTATGTCGCCTGATAAATAAAATGGAGCGGAAGACGGGATTTGAACCCGCGGCCCTCGCCTTGGCAAGGCGATGCTCTACCACTGAGCCACTTCCGCATAGATGGTGCCGAGACCCAGAATTGAACTGGGGACACGAGGATTTTCAGTCCTCTGCTCTACCGACTGAGCTATCTCGGCATATGTATGGCGGAGCTGACGGGGGTCGAACCCGCGATCTCCGGCGTGACAGGCCGGCATGTTAGGCCACTACACTACAGCTCCACCTCGAAACATAGTATACACAATTATAATAGAAAAGTCAACTCCCCGGGCGGATAAAAAATGTGTTCATTTAATGTGCTCATTCTGTGATAATGTCATCCTGAGCAGATAAAACTTAGATCAGGATGTTAAAAATATATCAGTCCGAAAAAATATGCAAAGGCGGTTAAGGTATTATTGCAGTTTATCTGTTAGCCGTTGCATAGTAAATAAGGCTTTGCAGCTCAATACTCAGGTCTACATTACGAACATGGACATTTTCCGGGACGCGCAGCTTCACGGGAGCAAAGTTAAAGATGACATTGATTCCGCTTTCAATAACCTTTTCCACTACCAACTGGGCCTGTTCGGCAGGAACCGTCGTCACGGCTACTTTAACATCGTATTTTTTAACGATCTCTTCTAATTTGGAAATATCATTTATTTCAACATCAAGTATCCTCTGGCCAACGAGAGAAGCATCTATGTCAAATGCAGCGACAACATTTACATAAGGATTTTTTTGAACATTGTAGCGGATTAGTGCAATACCCAGATGCCCGGTGCCGATAACTGTTATATTGGTTTGTTCGTCCAGACCAATGATTTTGAGGATTTTTTCTCGCAGGAAAACAGTATTATAGCCGCTGCCCCGGGTACCAAAGGCACCAAAAAAGGCCAGATCTTTCCTTATTTGTTCTGCGGAAAAACCGGTCTCCTCACTCAATTCTTTAGAAGATATTATTTCAACATCATTGATAATAAGATTATCAAGTATACGCAAATAAACGGGCAGACGCCTGACAACCGACTTTGGCGCATATTTATGAGCCATTACTGTTCACCACCTTTTCTTAGTATAGAATCTTCTAATAAGCTGATCATACCTTCCAAATCGTCTTTTAATAGAACAGGAAGAGCTTTCGGCACAATATCCATCAAAGCTTCTCTGTCTTCCTCTTGATCAAAGACTATTGCAAGCAATTGTTTCGGATTAATCTCTAATTTTCCTTTTATCCTTGACCAGATCTCGATTTTTGGATAATCCCATCGTTTATAACCTTCCAATATTGCACAATCGATGTCCCCACAAAGAGGAACTATCTTTTCAGGTGGAGTATCCTTATCCATCCGGCGAAAAATACTCAGCCTCGATGGTGACGAAAGTACAACTGCACTGCTTCCCTCTTCAAAAAAATAAGAAGTATCACTGCCTGCTCTATCCACATCACCGTGGTCCAGGGGATCATGTTTGATTACCGCCACTTTATAGCCCTTTAAGCGCAATTCTTTTATTAGTTTTCGGATATATGTCGTTTTACCTGTTTTACTGTGGCCTACTATAGAAAATATCGGTATCAATTCCTAATTGCCTCCTATAAGTAAATATTTTCATTTTAGACAAAGCAATGACTTTTATGGTTTTATGATCATCGTTTGCCTCTTTTAGGTCTATTATTATCCATTGTCATGGGCTTTTCCTGCGTTTCCCATTACTTGCTTTTATAATCAACAAATGGTAAACTTAACGGGAAAAAATACGCGGCTAAACTAGAGGAGCCGCTCTAAAACAAGCAGGGAGGGAGGTTCGTTAATCTGGTTAATAATTGCATATTGGAGCACTGTAAAATGCTCCTGGTTTAAATTACTGCAATAATTAAGAAGAGTATTTTTTTCTTCCCTGCCCCCTTCATGGCCGCTGTAGACAACCACGGTAACAATTCCACCGGCGCACAGCAGCTGCAAGCTTTTTGCAAGCGCTTCTACAGTAGAATCAGGGCGGGTAATTATTCTATGGTCACCTCCCGGCAGGTAACCAAGATTAAACATTACAGCAGCGACTTTTTCATGAACATGGTTATCCATATGTTCATGACCTGATTGTATCAGGTGCACACGATCCGCTAAATTATTCGACTCCAGAAGCCGGCGCGTGTTTGTCAGAGCTTCGGGCTGAATATCAAAAGAAAATACCTTTCCTTTTTCACCAACAATTTCGGCCAGGAATAAAGTATCATGGCCATTACCACACGTTGCATCTATTACCCGATCTCCATCTGAAACACAGGATGAAATATATTTCCTGGCCATCAGGACTGATTTATTAATAACGGCCATAATTCTCCCCCTTTGGTTCGATTCTTTAATTTATATTACTTCGTGAGGTGTATGACATAGAATGAAAAGAAACAAGATTTATTTATTGCTGCTAATGCTATGCTTAATTAGTGCATCGATCTTTACTTTTTTCTTGGCGGGCTGTAATACCACTCCAGAAGACCCCGTCAGCCCGGAAGAAGAAAACCCGAATACTGAATTAGAAGATCCCGAAATAATTGAGCCGCCCCCGGTTGATGAAAGAGACCCGTCCCCCTACACCGGGCTTCCTGTTGACGAGATATTTGGCCGCCCTTATGCAATTATGATCGATAATCTTCCCGCGGCCAGACCCCAGTCAGGATTAAAGGATGCAGAACTGGTTTATGAAGTTCCTGTAGAAGGGGGAACCACACGGTTTATAACCTTCTGGCTGACACCTTATGAAAAAGATATCGGGCCCGTCCGCAGTGCCAGGCCGTATTTTGCATACCTTGCGAAAGAACAGGACGCCATCCTGGCGCACTGTGGATATTCTGTCCATACAGAAGCAGTAATTAAAGAAATTAATTTAAAACATATAGATGAACGTTTTAACTCGCTGTATTTCAAAAGAGAAAAAAGCAGAAACATGCCTCATAACTTATATACAAACTTGTCCAGGCTGAGCCAGGGTGCAGAAAAATTCAACTATCTGCAAACTGAGGATGTAACCGTTGCCCCATTTTTCAATTTTGAAGAAAAGCAAGTACCCGAGAATATAGTATCACAAATTTCTATAAGCTTCATCTCTAACAACCTTGTAGAATACCGCTGGAACCCGCAGGGAATGTATACCCGATACAATGGAGGCAGCCTGTTTATTGATGCCAACGACGGTGAAGCGGTTGAGGTCAAAAACATCATTATTCAATTTGTCGATATCAGGACATTTACCGATGAAGGCCATTTGAATATCACAATGCTAGGAAAAGGAAACGGGCTTTATTTTTCAGAAGGCAGTGTGCAAGAAATTATGTGGCAAAAGGACAGTTACAGCGAAAGAACGCGTTTCCTGGATAAAAACGGACGGGATATTAAACTATCAAAGGGAAATACCTGGATCCATCTCGTTCCTCAGTACGGTAAAGTAGAATGGTCTTTTTAGGAGGAACTTTTTAGGGTGTTTTAAAAACCTTTCAAGTCAAAATCATTTCCTTATTCCTGTCCCGGACCTGTTTCTTGCTGATGAACAAGTTTCCCTGAGAATCCATGCCGGCATATAAAACATCTTTGATTGTTAGATTGCGTTTTTTTAATTCATCCTCCAGCCAGGAATGGCTTAAATTGAGATAGCCCAAATTTTCCTGAATGACCTCACTGTCCAATACAAGAGGAAGAGGAATATCTTCGTGTAAGGGAGTAATATTTAAATCTTCCAGGTTGACCGGCCTTTTCGTACTTTTTACTAAAACGGTCAATTCTCCGGTTGTTTCAAGGATCGCATATTCCACATCGGAGATGTTAAAAATATTTTTCTCGCGCAGCTGGCCCATTAAATCATTGATATTATACCGTTGCCTGCGCATTTCCTTATCCATGATCTCTCCCCTGAAAATAAGAACGCTTGGGCAACCATCAACAATTCTCCTTAAGGATTTAAACTTTAAACATAAATAAGAAAGCAAAACCTCTGCGCTAACGAGGACTGACATGGGAACTAAACCTATATAGAGCGGAACCGCCAAATCTTCTAATGGAAATACCGCCACTTCAGCAATCATAATCGCTACAACCAGGTCAAAAGTTGAAAGCTGGCCCACTTCTCTCTTGCCCATTAAACGCATTACAAACAAAACAGAGAGATAGATAAATAAGGTCCGGCAAACAATACCAATAATAGTCAATTAAATCACCCTTTATATTTTCCCCTGGGGGGCTTAAAATACAAAGGTTATTATACCCTTTCCTTTTGGGTTGTTACTAACTGGAATGTTGCTCAGTATATTTCTTTTTCAAGATTAATAATTTGGACGTGCGAATCCTGGTCGATAAAATTGATAACTTTTCCCATAAGCCTTTCAATGTAAGCTTTCTCATTGCTTACAACTGTAAAACCTATTGTTGATCTCCTTATTACATCAAGATATCCAACTTCAGCAATAGAAATATTAAAGCGGTGTTTTAACCTCTCTATTATGCTTCTAATAATTTGCCTTTTTTCTTTTAAAGAATTGCCATCCATTAAGTGCAGCTCCAGCTTGCAAATACCTACAAACATAACTCAGATTATGCCGGCCATTTACCAGGCAGGAAAAGGCTGACTCCTCCTTCCGCTTTCACATCGTTATCATTAACAAGATTCAAGTATCAAGAAAAAAATAAATTCGCCAGCTCAAATTTCAAGCCGTCTGCGGCGGCGACTACTTTAACCCCCAGCTCTTCCTCGAGTTTCCGGGCAAGGAGGTAGGGTTTCTGCTGCAGCATGGTCATACCAAAATGCGTTAAAATAGCTGTTTTCGGTTTTATCCCATCAATTATTCTTTTTGCCTGGTTGAAGGTTAAATGAAAAATATTTTCATTGACGTAATCCTGAAAAATTACCACATTTATAATCAGCAGATCGGCGTCTCCGTAATAATCTATTAACTCGGGGAAAAAAGCCGTGTCTGAAATTAAAGATATACAGCCGTACGGTAAATAAAATTTTACCCCGTATGTTTCTACGGGATGTTGATGCCTTACGGGAGTCATAACTGAAAAAGTCACGCGATCTATTATTTTGCCTTCTTTCAGATTTCCTATCTCGTCCAAAAATTCCCGCACATAAAACTGCACTACAGGATCCGGAGCATTAAGAGCATCCCCGGGAGCATATAAAAACCCTTTTTTATTTCTACCACCATTGGTCATGGATTCAATAATTACATTAACATCGTTGGAATGATCCAGATGGCGGTGAGTTAAAATGATCCCGTTTAAGGTGGAAGGATCGAGTTTTGGGCGGGACGAAAAGCACCTGAGAAGTGACCCGGGGCCGGGATCGACCAAAATTGCCTCTCCGCCCAATGAAAACCAAAGGCCCCCGGATGCCCTCAACTGTCTCGAAACGACAAAACGCGCACCTGCAGTTCCCAAAAACTTTATAAAGTCACCTTGATGGATATTCTTTTTCTTTGTATCCACATAATCACCATATTTTTCTACTAAGCTCAACATAATACAATATACCACAAAGTTGGTTAAATAAAAAAGCTTTCCTGTAATGTTTTCTATAAAGTTTAGTAAAAAAATCATCGGTTCCGGCGGGTTTTTGCCACGGCCAAGTATATTTTTCCTTAATAACGGCAATGATATTTGCGGAAGGGAGGGATATTCTATGATGACCACATTTCATATTATTCACCTGATTGTAGGCATTTGGTTAGCAATAGTTAACTTTTCTCCAGTCATGAGTTCTACAACCCTGGCCTGGAATAACGTTATTATAGGAGTCATTGTCGCTGTATACAATGCATACTATCTTTTCGCACGAAAAAACGTGGACGTCCAACAATCTTAGATGCGCTATTTCCAGACAAGTCATCCCCCATTATTGTTAATTGTTAACTAAAACAATAAGTGTAATATCTTTTGCATCCTTAATAACAATATTGTTATAAGTTCTTTGAACAGCAACACGGGTGGCCTCATAGCGCCACCTGTGTTTTTTTTAAAATTAACAGTGCTTAAAATGAGCCTTTCTTTTTTCCAGGAATGATACCACTCCTTCGCGGGCATCTTCCGTCATAAAGGCTCTGTCGAGCAGGTCTCTTTCCACTGTTAAGCCTTCCTCCAGGGAGGAACATATTCCCCTGTTAACCGTTTCTTTAACAAGCTTTACAGCAACGCCGGGCCGGGAAGCAAGCTGGTGTGCAAGTTCTTTGGCGGCGGGAAGGAGTTCGCTGTGCGGAACGACCCGGTTTACCAGACCGGCGGCTAAAGACGCGGAGGCGGTAAGAGGCTCACCTAAAAAAAGCATCTCTTTGGCCAGAGATGTGCCGATCAAGCGTGGCAGCCTCTGCGTACCTCCCCCGCCGGGGAATAGCCCCAGTTTAATTTCCGGCAACCCCAACAGAGCTTTCTCTGAAGCCAGCCGGATATCGCAGGCAAGGGCAAGTTCCAGGCCGCCACCCAGCGCATAACCGTTAATTGCCGCCAGCGTAGGAATAGGCAAATTTTCCAGGAGATTAAATGAATCATGTATTTTTTTTGTATACAAGAGAGAGGATGCGGAATTACTGATTATATTTGCAAGGTCATTAATATCCGCACCAGCCATAAAAGCCTTTTCGCCTGCCCCGGTAACAACCATTGCTCTGCAAAAACTATTATTGTTCATCTCCCTGAAGCAATCATCGAGTTGCTCAATAACTTCGATGCTCAAGACATTCATGGGAGGATTATCAATCACAACTACAGTGATATCATCCTCCTGTGTCCAGTAAACAAACCTTTCCGGCATATTAATTCTCCCTTTCTAATTTTTTTAATTATTTTTAGCATTGAGCTTTATATTCAATAAGTTTTTTTATACACCTTCAATACCTTCAATAATCTTACTCTTTGAATTGCATCATGTAAAATATTAAGACCAGTGCCTTTTGCAAGTGATCTTTTATTATGAACATTAACGATCATTAAAGATGATATTATGTCATTGTTTCAGATTAAACACACAAACTTTCTTCCGCATCTTGATTATTCATTTTTAATATGCTAAAATATAGCTTGAAAGAAAGCCTGTCGGGGTGGCGGAACAGGCAGACGCGCACGTTTGAGGGGCGTGTGGTTACACCGTGTGGGTTCGAGTCCCATCCCCGACACCAGCGTTATGCTCACTTATATTAGAGTTACTAAAAGAAACACAATAAACACCAAAAGCCTCCTAACTAAAGGAGGCCTATTTGTTTGTTGGTTTTATTGTTTAGTTTGAGTATATCGTTCTCGAATGTTTTTTTGCCCCGAAAATAGCCCTACCGCACTCAAACCTAAAGCTACGCCTATTACAATAGCCTCAAATATTTTCGTTTCACTGTAAAATGTTACACAAAAGATGCTGCCAAACCCAAAAATTATTGTCTTAGCAATTACGGTTTTTCATCCTCAGGTTCTATTTGTATTGCTGGCGATTCGTCCGAGGTTTCTGGAATGTTAGTAAGCAAGCAAGCAATGAGCCAAAACTGCTCCAACAGCATCATCACCTGGTGAAAAAGCTCGAATGATTGATCCCCCATGCCAATACAAACCTTAAACAAAGAAAAATCCAAAAAGTGTCATCCGTGCCCTGTGTGGAGCTTCATTCGCTGTAGGGCCATTCGAAGACTGTCTTGACACTTTTGCCGGAATAGTATAATGCTTCGGTTATTTTGTCCGAGGTTGATTTAAGATAAGAGCTTCGAGATATTTTGAGGCGGTATTGAGTGTCGGTAAGAAAATAGCTTAATATTAATATTACAATTAAAAGCCATCCCGGCTAAGATAAAACAACGAAAGAATATTTGACATATAAGTATATTAAGTACTTGTGATTTAAAACTAACATAGATTAATTAAATTTGAAGGTGTATTAAACGCCAGGTTTCAATGGTACCGGTCCTTTAGGTCAGGGTGTTATGACAGGCAGAGGCCGTGGTTATTGTGCTTCTCCTGGGCAAAATACTCCCCATGGTCGCTCTTTCGGTCGTCCACGGCTTGGTATGGGATTTAGGAGAGGACGGACTCTGGTTTTGCCGCGGTTTTTGGTAGGATGATATTATCGGGCACCTAACACAGGTGCCCGATTTTTGGAAGTTGCTAATTCATTTGCCATATTTAAATTTAATTATGCTTTTCTTTAATAAATCTTCACCTGATCCTTAATTTGTTATCTTTATAAACACAGAATTTCCCGATTATTTTTGTTTGATATTGCTGCATAATTTTTTGGACAACATTCACTTTCTGGGCAGAATTAAAATCTTCAAGACGCAATATTAGTATTCCTGCATGAGAAAAATTGGAACTGAAAACTAATTCACCAAAATCCTTATCCATAGTAAGAACCATTCGGTTTTCTCGGGTTGCGAGTTTTAAAATTTCATCGTCCGGCATACGTGGGTCCAGTTTTCTAATACTCTTTGTGTCATATCCCTGCGCATTAAGCCAATTTTCTACTTTTTTCCCTACACCAACATCTATTAAAAATTTAAGCCCTTTTTCCCCCATTTTAATTCCCTGCGTCAACCAAAAAGACGCGCTCTTCTCCAATCCTCTCAGCTGCATAAAGAAGAACGGCCTGTATGTCTTCCTGCTCAAGCTCAGGATAATCTTCTAAAAGGTCATGCTGGGACACCCCCCCGGCAAGTGCTTTAAGTATCTGCTCTACCGTTATCCTAAGGCCCCTGATTACAGGTTTACCCACCATAATTTTAGGATCTATGGTTATTCTTTGGAGAAGCTTTTGGGGCTGTTCATCCATAACAATTTACCTCCCAAATATTGAAGCTTTATTTTATTTTAGCATCATTATTTTATCACAATAATATTAAAAAAACATGTACCTATGATCAACAGCAATATATTCTGAATTGACATACTTCTAGCGCTGAAGCGTAAATTTATCGGCACCAGAGAAAATAAAGATGTTTGTCCAACAGGCCGGCTTTGCTTACATGGCCCTTTCCCAGCTGAACGGCAAAGTCATGATTTACCTGACCCTGCCTGAAGAAGTAGTCACGAACAGTTAAATTGCCCCCTTGCTAGAAACGTGCAGCAAAACTATCTTTCTTCTTTTCTTTCGTACATACGCGCGTCAGCTGCAGCCAACAGCTGATCGAGACTTTCGCCGTCTTCAGGGAAAATAGCCATACCACTACTTAAACCGATTTTGATATCTTTAAAATAATTAGAAGCGTTAACTTTATTTTCAATCCTCTGCGTTAAAAAAGAAGATGATTATAAAGAGCTGGGACGTTTTTCCGATAAAAAAGATGGCGCTTTTTACCGCGTCCACGAATTTAAGGAAGAACTGTACGGGAAATGCTATCGCTTTCTGGTTAAGGTGGCTAACATTGTTAAGACATTTTTTGGCCTTGTATAAGGTGGATCGCACCTCCTGTTTGACCTGTTTTTTTGGTTTTTGATCTTTAAAAATTTGAAAAATATTTTACAGCAGCAGGGGTTGTATGTGGTCAACGCGGAGCGTTGACCAAGCAATATTGCACATGCTTTTAATTCTACTCTCTTTTGCCAATTTCATTTTCAAAAGCAACATTAACAGCATCGACCTGCGTATCACCTTCTGGCTCATTGGTCACTTTTGTAAAGGGATTATGACTTTTGTTAATATGCAAACAAAAAATATCTGGACGGGAATAATGACCTACTGGGTCTAACATTGCTTTTGTTCTTAGAATATTATTCAAATCTATATCGGCATAAATAATACCCTCTTCATCTTCCGGCAAATGTTCACAAAGGTCTGTGCCTTCTGGATCGAAGATACGGGCTATACCTGCACCACGTCCCAAGATTTTTTTCTTAACATCATTATCGCCACAAAAAAAATTAACAGCGGCATCTCCAATAACTCCGCTTGAAAGCAAGGTATAAGTCTGAGTCTGCATTGCATATGTTCTGGTTAGAGTTATTGGGCCTTTACTTCCACCAGAAAGATGGCCGGGATTGTCAAATGCCGTTGCTGGCCAAGATGCAATATGTATCTGCTCATTCATTGAGGCCATCGCATAGGTAATCAACGGCTGTGTATGCTCCCAGCATTCCGTTGTTCCCACTATACCATATGGCGTCTTTACAACCTTTAAATCAGCGCCAGTTCCTTCACCACTAATAGTACGCTCAGCATGCGTAGGTTTTAGTTTGCGGCGATTTACTAATATTTCGCCTTCATTACTGATAATTACCTGGCTCATATATCTACTGGCGCCACAACGTTCAACATATCCGGTGACAATATAAATATTGTTGTCTTTAGCGGCTCTCATGATCCGTTTCATTTCAGGTCCATCTAATTCTAATGAATTCTGCATCAATTTCATGTCATACAATCTTAAACCATCAAATGCGGTTTCCGTCCAGATGTGATAAAAATAACCTGGAATAAAGCATTCGGGAAAAGCAATCAATTTTGCTCCATTATTGGCAGCTTCTTCAACAAATCCAATCATTTTTGTGATAGTCTCATGCGCATCATACCAGACAGATTCAATTTGTGTGGTAGCAACTTTCAGTTGAATGTCATAATTAATCATTTTATCCTCCAATCCACCGCTATAGCGGTACAAATAATTTAAGGAGAAGATGCACTTGCCAGGGGGCTTATCTGTTTACAATCAAATTAGGTTGGTCGGAGTTCTTCTTCCTCCCCTGTAGCCTGACAGTACCCCCCGAGCTTAATCAGAAATATTTTATATACTATAAGGAATCACAGGAACAAGCAGATGTGAATCATACTCCCCACCCGTATGGATGATATGGTGGCCTCGATTGCGAACTTCATATCGAAATATTGGTCCTCCAGGCAATAACACATCCTCAACCCAATTGGCGGCATAACACTGTATAGCGACGCGCAACTGCTGGCCTTTGTGCCATAGCATGCTAACGGGCCAGATGCCGATTTCGACTGGAACTATCTCCTTGGGAGTCAATAACTGTTCTTGTCGATGTGTAAGATAGGGTTCGGAAGGAGTAGATAAAGATTCATCCAGTTCACGGTGTGAAACCCTGAGAAATCCTCGTGCTCCCGGATTGGGAACGCCTAGAACATAGGCTGGAAGGGGATTTCCTTTTTCATCAAGTTTTGATACATATACAAAAAGATCCATGTCATCCGCACCCTCGGATTCAACCCAAAGCCTTAGTTTCATGTACCCTGTAAGTTCCGTATCTTTTTCAAACTTGTAGGTGAAAACAGCCTGTCCTTTTCTGCCGTCTGCTTGATAGCGGACCAGAGACTCCTGCTTTACCGGCTCAGGTAATAGTGTCCCTGCAGTTGCATCTAAATATAGTTTTTGATATTCTGTGCGAGCAAGAGGAAATTCCTGTTCGATACGGTTTACCTGGTCAATGCCACCGGGGTCAAGTATGGAAAGGCGAACCCGTGGAGTCAACTCCCAACCATTTCGAATACCTTTGAGGTAACGGTCAAAAAAACGTCGCAAATCTTCAAGATTTTCCGGGGTATAGTAGTCAGCCCATTCCTGAACATTGTGAATACGGAGCCACTTATTGGAAGAAGAAATTCGGCGATAAGCATCCAGAGTTCCGTGCACATGAAGGGGGTTCCAGCTGCTAACAACGTAGGCAGGGATTTCAATATTTTCGACGCAAGCGATTTTATCCTCCCAAAAGCTGTTCATTAAAGGATACTTACGGATCATGGCAGGAATATCCTCAATACGGCCAGGCCCACACAAACCACGCATTGCCATTTCTATAAAACCAACCTCCGGAACACCGCCTATGCAGACACTGTCGCGATATAAGTCATTAAACCCTTCCCAGGGGGCGATAGCAGTCAGGTGCGGTGGTTTTTCCGCAGCTGTAAACCATTGCGAAATAGCCAGCCAAGAGTTCCCAGACATCCCTATTTTTCCGTTACACCAATTTTGAGATGCCACCCACTCAATAAGATCATAGCCGTCCTGCCCCTCCAGCTTGCCCCAGAAAACAATATCCCCTTCTGAGTTACCGACACCACGGGAGTCAGGGTTGATTACGGCATATCCGTATCTGCACCAGTAAGCCGGATCCGGACCCTCAAATTTCGCCATAGAGGAAGTTGTTCCTGGAGGAACTCCAGGGATAGGCATTCCAGTACCCAGAAAGCCTTCTGCCCGTTTTCCATAAGGACTCCATGCCACAATGGCAGGTATCTTTTTGGCACCTTCAGGGCGATAAATATCAGTGTATATTATAGTGCCGTCGCGCATAGTCACTGCCACATCACGCTCAAGATAAATACCGTCTTCGACTTTTGTGCACGGGCCTAACTCGGGGTATTTACCTCCGGATTCCTTTATCGGTGTAGTTTTCCGATAGAATACTTCGATATTCTCTTTTCCATATTTTCGAACTTCGCTTGATCCTTGTGGAATATCGCTCATGATCATTTTCCTCCCACGTGTTTTTTGTCTTAATTTCTTTTATACAAAAAAATATTACTATATTAAGATTCATCATAATATTGCATATTCCCTTTTTACTCTAAAGCCTCCAGTAAAATCGCTGGAAGCTTTTTAAACATTTAATGTAATTAGAACATGCTCGATTCTGCTGAGTAATGATTTCGCTTATTCATGGCTTCATTCCTGCTATCGACTCCACGGCTTCTTCTTTGACTAATTTCCTTCTTGGGGTTTATCTGGGAATAGCTTTTGAGCAAGAGCCCATTTAAAAAAGATAGACAAGCTGGTAAGTGCCCTATTCACTGTAGCCACCCTTAGCTTTGGTGTTGTTGCGGCCTCCTGAGTTCTGGAGATATTTGGTATTTATCCAATTTAATAATCCCTACAAAAACACCACTTACAGGCCCTGAAGTGACCGGCACTGTTGGAGCAGGTTCAAATCTAAACGGAGTCTGCCCATCAGTAGTAATGACAATATCCCCGTTAATATCAGTCCGCGGTAAATATCTACCACGGCTGACCAGTTGTCAAACTTATAGCCGTTATTTGGAGTTGCTATAACGGTGATGTTATTTCCGTACTTATAAATTCCGTAACCGGTTACAGTACCGCCCGCTGCTGAGTTGGCTGAAATCTGAATCAGGAAGGGGGACGTAATAGGGGGGATGGGTTGCCCTTGCGAATAAATGATTGATGGTGTTCCATAAACGATATCATCATTGTTTGCAATGACATTTTTAATATAAGCAAGTGCCGACTCATGGTCTAAACCAAATACACTAAAAAATTGTGTTTTACTATCTTCAGTATCAGGCAAAAAGGCAGCTTCAAAAACAGAAACATCCCCCCAGGCGAAAGCATATACTGTATGTTCAAGCCCACCTAGAAGCATTTTCATCTCTGCCGTATGAATAAAATTGAAGCCTTCTTCGCCATTTGCTGCCCCGCTATATGAACCCACTGTTGTAAAGTTGCGGCTGATGGGTCCATCATTTGCCTCCTCAATAACTGATAACTCAAGGGCCCAAATCTGTTCCGCAGTATTACATTTATATTCCCATGCTCCAATGGCAGGAAATTTTTTTGCACCTGTAATAGTTCCGAACAAGTGGGCTTCGGCAAGACTGCCGAACACGTGCCTGGCCACAATCAATCTGGTTGCTTCTATGCTGGTTCCCTCTACATCCACAACGACATCACCGCAAGGCGCAAACGGGTCAGCTTGGATTTGCAGGCCCTGGAGGAATATGGAACCGCGAACGTTGCGAGGTGAGGTTGGAGGACCATAAGATAGCTCTAGTGTTCTTGTATTTAATCCTCTTTCGTATTTAACTACAGTGTCAGTTAATCCACCAGAACAGTTAAAATTAGCCTCATCGGCTTTTGACCAGGTAAAATTCGGGGGCAACGTTAATTTTATAGATTGTCCGGTAGTGTTACCCAACGCTCCAATACGGTTTTCATCAATAATAATAGTAGCCAGGCTTCCAACGCGGGAAAATTCTTCTATTCTTTCAATAGTGGTGATTGCTTTGCCTGTTGCAGCTATAGCAAAAACATATGTCCCGCTGCTGACTCCACTATCGCGGCAGTCAACGGTTACCTTTGCTTCGCCCTCTGCAATAATTTTTGTCAGTAAAGGAATCCTGATTCCTATTTTATCTTCATCGCCTGTAATATTTTTGATAGTAATTTCCAACATTGTCTTCGAAAGATAATCCAAATCAACGTTTGTACCAGAAGCATAAACTGCTTCTGTTGTTGTTATCTCATCTTCAAGCCACTCGGCATTAGAGAGGGCAAGCCTAAAACAATCACCACTTGTAAAATCACCTGAATTTTTCTCCATAATCCTTAGCTGCGGAGCCGTTCCGCCATCAATAAACTCATATCCAACATTTACTTGCGGTACTTTGTCCACGCTATTCACCGAAGCTGCAAAGGCCGGAACGACAATCGAAAAAATTAAAAAAGCCGCGCACAGAGCAAATGTAAAGTTTAGTTTAATTATAGATTTTTGCATACGTTTTCCCCTCCTATATAAGTGATTCTAACAAATTAACTCTATAATTTCTTCTCAGATATTTCTTACATAGTTATTCTTTTTAGCTTATCTAAAGATTAAAATATCTTCTCTTACTACCTTTTGGTTTGTTCAGCTCAGATACTATCGTGATAAAACCCTAATATGGCGATTTGCCACGAAGACCGTATCTCTGATTCCATTCTCGGTTTGGTGTTTTACAAATATCTAAAAAAAAGATACCGGACGTAATCATCGCTATCAATTTTAATGGTTTCAATGCTGTCTCCGTCGTCGACCTCCATTTTATTTATTTGCTGCTTATTCATGGAAATGAATGCACGCTCGTTAAAGGAATTTACTTTGTTTTTTACATTCCAGTTATTAGCCTAGCAGAATAATACAACTTGCCTATAATACGAATACTGTGCCACTCAGTGCCAATATAAGTATGGAACGTTATAGACACTTTCTACACTGTTTATCATTATACTACACAAAGGATATATTTTCCAAAACAGATGGCAAGGATATTGATATTGTGTACGCTGTTAGGTTAATTTTCTGGTATCGGGGAGGTGTGCTCATCGAGGCACATATTCAGGATAAAATCAATGGTTCACCAGCCCTTATTAAAAATTCTTTCTGGTAACACTATTTAAGTTTCCTTTATGGAAAGGTATAATAATGGGCAAAGGGGATTGTTGTCAAAATAGAAAACGACCGTGGCCAAAAGCTGGGCGTACTATCTGATGGGTACAAGCTGAATTCAAAAAAGCTTGACCGCATTGAGGCTGCTGTAATTAAGCACTGAAATATTATCGTAAAAAGTTAAAATAACTGCAGTTGAAGGTAAGGAACCCATGCATTTACTCATGGCGATGATAGCCAAATACTTGCTCTATTACACAAAGGAGAGATAATGATGAAACCGGCAGTAATTATTACAGACATGGTCAACGACTTTATAAAATTGGACGGGCCTTTGCCTGTCGGCGAAGAAGGTCTTAAGATTATTCCCAGATTGCAAGAATTAATCAGCGTTTGCCGTGAAAAAAGTGTACCCATTATTTATGCCAATGATGCTCTTCTGCCGAATGATTTTATGTTTAAATCACGTATGAAACCACACGGAATCCGGGGCACGGCCGGGGTAGAAGTGATTGACGAGCTAAAACCGGAGAACTCTGACTTGATTGTACACAAGCGCCGGCTTAGCGCCTTTTTCAAAACAGATCTTGATATTACCCTTAAAGAATGGAATGTTGATACAATTGTAGTAGGAGGGGTTGCCGCTGAAGTCTGTGTGCTATCAACGGCATATGACGGCATCTCCCATAATTTTAAAGTAATTGTCCTCGAAGACTGCTGTGCTTCACGTTTCAGAGAGATACATAGTCGTGTAATTGCAGTATTGAAGGCGAGCCCTATGTATCCTCTGCTACGTGTAATGACACTTGCCGAATTTATTCAGGTATTGTAAGCAAATTTTATTGACCAAACTTTTTAGCAAAGGTAAATCCGCTGCTGCATATTGTCCTTGTTAATATAAAAAAGCGCAGGTTCACTTTTTCTCCCTCAACGCCATATCATACATTAAAAACGAGTGATTCCTGTGTTATTTAAAGATTACATGAAAGTGATCCCCGGCCTTTTTGTAGGTAAATTTTGTATTACTTTTAGCCGTTATTTCAACTTCGGGGGTTCCACCCTCCCGGGCAAGCTTGCCTCCTGCATATCTCCACATCTCCTCCCTATTCTGGCTTCGCAACTTAAAGAAGGAAGTATTCTCATTACCGGTACAAATGGTAAGACAACCACGGCATACCTGCTGGCCGGCATTTTATCCCGCGCCGGCAAAAAAGTAATCCATAACCGAACCGGTGCCAATCTTATTTTCGGGGTTACGACTCCTTTTATCGCGGAGAGTACATATGTCGGGAAAATAAAAGCGGATGTGGGAGTTTTAGAAGTGGATGAAGCCTCAATGCCTGCAGTTGCCTCCCAGTTACCCGTAAAAGGGGTTATTGTAACAAATTTATTCCCAGACCAGCTGGACCGTTTTGGAGAACTGCAATATACCCTGGATTTAATTGCTCGGGGAATTGACAGTTTGGATAAGAATAGTTTTGTCCTGTTAAACGCTGATGATCCCCTGGTATCAAGTTTGAAGAAAGATGTAAGGACTATTTATTACGGCATTGATGATGTAAAAGAGGTATCCGGTTTAAACGGCCACGCTTCTGATATAAAAATGTGTTACCGTTGTGGGAATAAATACGAATATATACATACACACTTCTCTCACCTGGGGATATACAAATGCCCGGGATGCGGCTTGAGTCGTCCCCGCCCGCAATATTCCATAATATCCCGGTTTAATAAACCTAATCACAACACCGAGGCTGCAATTAAAATCCCGGGCAGCCTTTTTCGTATTCCAGTAAAGATTCCAGGCTTCTATAACTTATATAATATTCTTGCTGCCGTCTCTTGTGCGTTGGAGCTGGGTGTAAAAAAGAATGTAATTAAATCAAGCCTGCAAGACTTTACAGCTGCCTTCGGCCGTATGGAATTGCTGGATATCGATGGTAAAAAAATTTATCTTATTTTAATTAAAAATCCCACCGGTGCAAACGAAGTTTTACGGACACTCATGGAGGAAGATATCGAGACATCATTAATATTTGCTATTAATGACAGATATGCCGATGGTACCGATGTATCCTGGCTTTGGGATGCAGATTTTGAGCTATTGGCAGATCCACATAATAAAATCAGGTTTATCTTTTGTTCCGGAACCAGGGGTGAAGATATGGCCGTAAGGTTAAAGTACGCCGGCATTGATACGAAGCTGATCAAATACGAAAAGGACATGAGGAAAGCTTTTATAGAAGGTTTAAATCAGACACCGAAGGGCGGGGTATTGCAATTAATGCTTACATATACGGCCTTGTTGGAATTAAGGAAAATAATAAATGAAATGGGCTACGGAAGCAAGTTTTGGGAGTGTTAAAAAATGCAAGGGTTAAAGTTACATTTTGTCCATTTATACCCCGACCTGATGAACCTCTATGGAGACAGGGGAAATATGGTTGCCCTAGCGATGCGGGCTAAATGGCGGGGGATTTCCACCGAAGTCCGGGAAGTTTCCCTTGGGGAGAAACTTCAGATAAACAAAATCGATTGCATCGTTATGGGAGGGGGACAGGGCAGCGAACAGAGGATTATTAGTAAAGACCTGCTGAAAAAAAATTCGGGAATTCATTATTGTGCCGAAAAGGGTATCCCTATATTAGCTATTTGCGGGGGTTTTCAACTTTTAGGAAAATATTATCTTACGGCTGAGGGGGAGATATTGCAAGGGCTCAACTTGCTGGATATGTGGACGGTTGCAGGGAAAAAAAGGATGATCGGCAACATTGCCATCAGGACTAAGCTGGGCCGCTTGGATAAAACTATTGTGGGTTTTGAGAATCATGTTGGGAAAACCTTTTTGGGAGCCAAAACCGCACCTTTAGGTGTGGTTTTGAAGGGCTGTGGGAATAACGGCCAGGACGGCAAAGAGGGAGCGGTATACAAAAACGTTATCGGGACATATCTACACGGGCCCCTCCTTCCCAAAAACCCGTGGCTAACCGATTACCTTTTGGAAAAGGCCCTCAAAAGAAAATATACGGGAATCAGGTTGCAATTGCTGAACAATCAACTTGAAAAGAGGGCGCATGAAAAAGTTTTAAAGAGATTGTCCGTTAAACTGTAATTGTTTATTTACGTTATTCAATTACTTATTATAAAGGAGATTCATGATGAAAGGAATTATTAAAGTGCCCCTTGCCGATATCCACCTTGACTGTACGCATACATCTGAAATGGTTACCCAGGCAACATTTGCCACAGAAATAAAAATCCTGGATGAAAAAGGTTGCTGGTATAATATTCAGATACCCCTTCAGCAAAACTATCCGGGCTGGGTGCAAAAAGAGATGGTTTATTTGGGAAGACTCCCGCATGTTCATCTGGGGAAGATTATCGTGCAAAAACACCTGGCAGAACTAAAAGATCTGCCATTAAAAAACGGGATAACAATTATAAATTTGGCCATAAATACGCGTTTATTGGTGACCCAAAAAGAACAAGGCTGGTTTGCAGTCTGGCTCCCGGAAAAAGGGATGGCCTGGATTAAAGCGGAAGACGTAACCTGGGAAAAACCTGTTTCTGCTGCCCATTATCCAACAGGGGAACAAATTCTTGAAACAGCGCGCACATTTTTAGGCGCTCCCTATCTGTGGGGAGGGATTACCCCCGATGGGATTGATTGTTCAGGGCTTGTTTATACGGTCTTTGCTTTACATGGATTTTGCCTGCATCGGGATACGGATTTGCAGCTCAAATATGATGGTTTGCCGGCACAAGTGAAAGAGATATGCCCCGGCGATCTTATTTATTTTTATGAGGATGATGCAGATGAGCCCACCCATGTTGGTATTTATGAAGCGGGACAAAGTTTTATTAACGCTTCCAGCAAGCTGGGCGTTGTCAGGTACAGCCTTGCTGAAGACAGATGGCGGCTTAAAATTTCAGGTGTAAAAAGGATTTTCCAAAAATAAAAATTTAATTTACGGGACGCTTTCAGAAGAGCCTGTAATAAATGCAACAACGCCGTTACAAATTGCTTCCGCCAGCCTTTTTCTATGTTCCCGCGTGCCTAACAATTTTTTGTCGTTGTCGTTTGTGATAAATCCTACCTCAACGAGCACCCCGGGAATAATGGTGTTGTTTAGGATGTACAGGTCTCCTGTTTTAATCCCTTTGTGGTAATATTCCCCTGATTCGGGGTCTGTTACAGTAACCAGGTTTAAATAACCTTGGATTATCTCCGCCAGGATTAAACTTTCCTCGCTATGTGCAGCATAAAAAGTTATAGCCCCTCTCGTATAGGGGTCATCGCAGGAATTTACATGCAAGCTGATAAACAAGTCGCCATTGCTTTCATTGATAAATTTGGCACGGCTGTGAACATCCCGGCGATGGCGGGTTTCAGGACCGCCTGGAATAAGATGGCTCACATCCTTATCCGTTTCTCTGGTCATTTTTACGCTGCATCCTTTTTTTATCAGGCATGCCCGCAGCAGTTTTGCAATCTCCAGGTTAATATCTTTTTCCAGCAAATCGTCACCACGGCTGACGCCTCCATCAATCCCGCCATGCCCCGGATCAATTATTACCGTAATTTCATTTAAAACTGTTGCTCGACTTACGGCAAAATAGTCATAAGGCCGTGTGAAAAAGATTAAGAACAAAATAATGGCTAAAGATATAAAACCATACCCTATTATCCTTCGGGGAAGCAGTATGACGATCCATGCTCTTCTTTTCATTTTTTTTTCCTTATAAAAAGATTACACCCTATATTTTTAATAACATTGGGTGTCGGAACAGTTAGCTCGCTATTAATTTTTATGATGGATTATATAAAATTATACTTTGGAGGGTTGGACTGGATGAAAAGCTTTCAAGTTGCTTCAATCCAAATTGATATAAATATTGGCCATAAAGAAGAGAATTTAGCCAAGGCAGTGCATTATTTAAAACAGGCAGCTGCTGCGGGAGCAAACCTTGCTGTTTTCCCCGAATGTGCCCTTAGCGGTTATTTGTATGACAGTAAAGAGGAAGCTGAGTATTTTGCAGAAAGTCTGCAAGGCCCCAGTTTGAAGAAAATATCCGCAATATGCAAAGAAATGCAGCTATACACAGTTTATACTCTGCTTGAACGGGCCGATAATTGTAACATTTATAATACAGCGGTTCTTCTAGGGCCGGATGGTATTATTGCCTGTTACCGCAAGACGCATCTTCCATATTTGGGCGTAGACCGCTTTGTCACCGCAGGTGAAAATCCCTATAAAATTATAGATACGCCGTTAGGTAAAATTGGGCTGATGATATGTTATGATTTACGTTTCCCGGAGCCTGCAAGGATATTGAGCTTGCTTGGTGCCCAGGTCATCTTGCTGCCTACTAATTTATCTAAAGGGGGAGAAGCGCATCTCAATTTCTTTTTAAAGGCCAGGGCATGTGAAAACAGGGTTTTTATCATTTCGGCCAACCGCATTGGTGAGGAAAAAGGCTCTGTATTCGTTGGTCGTTCGCAAATAGTTGATCCTTCAGGCAATTGTTTGGCGGAAGCAAGTTCAGATAAAGAAGAAATAATTTCTTGTATCATAGAACCGCATCAGGCAGATAACAAAAGAATTATCGTCATCCCCCATAAATACGAAATGCATATTTTTAATGATCGAAAAAAACAACTTTATGGACCAATTCTTAAATAGGCCTGGTAAATAAAAATTGATGTGCTAATCATTAATTTCTATAGCATCTGTAGGACAGCCCTCCGCCGCTTCTTGACAACACTCCTCGTGCTCTTCAGGAACCTCATCCACTATAACCTCAGCTCTCTCATCTCCCAGCTCAAAAACCTCAGGGCAAGTATCTGCACAAAGGCCACACAGGATACATTCCTCGTTAACATAAGCTTTCATTAGTCTCGACCCCCTCCTTTTGCTTCATTTCAACCAATGCTCTATAGTTGTTGCTCACGACAACGGGTTCTGCCAACGGCAGGCCGGTTAGCAGAGTATTCAACATCCTGTTAACATAACCAGGACAAACATACCAATTATTATTAAAACCGTTAAAGTTTTTATTTTGAACAAAGGTGTTCCTCCGTTCCGCCACAATTTAGAAACCTTCTATAACTTTATTACTGTTGGTTTCTCAGGCTTTTGCTATTATCATTGTTCCTGCAGATTTGTCACAAAAACACTCTGTTTAATATTCGGGTTATTTAAACTATGTATTGTAGCTGTTTGCTTTTCCCGATCCACATGTTCAATATAAACCAGGTCCCCGTTATAGGTGACGTTTACCATAACCGGCGAATTAGCAATTTCCTGGGCTCTTAAAACGTCCATGTCGCATCTCCTTTATTTTATATAGTTTTTTGATGGTTATAGTATTTGTGTGAAATAAACTAAATATGCGAAAGCTGCCTCTGTAAAAGAGGTTATTTTTCCAAGCAAAACCAGGAAAACCCACACAATTTTTAGCCATTTGCGAAAAAAGTGTGGGTTTCTTCAATCAGGCATTGTAATTGTCAGGCCCTGTAATTATGTAGATTAATCCCCGCCCAGCAGGTTTTTCAATCCCACATTGCCCAGCAGGCCGCCTTCACCCTTGTTTTTTCCACTTCCCCTGCCCCCGGCTGCAATCATACGGTTGGCCAGGCGGCTGAAGGGAAGAGATTGCAGCCAGATCTGGCCGGGCCCCTTAAGGGTAGCCAAAAACAGTCCTTCCCCCCCGAAGATGGCGCTTTTCAGATTGCCGACAAATGCCACATCATAGTCAATTCCTGCTGTCATCGCTACCAGGCAGCCGGTATCAAGCTTGATTAGTTCGCCGGCCTGAAGTTCTTTTTGTATAATGGTGCCGCCGGCATGAAGGAAGGCCAGGCCGTCACCTACCAGGCGCTGCATGATAAAGCCCTCTCCGCCGAAAAACCCCGCTCCGATCTTTCTCTGAAATGCTATCTCAATGGCAATACCTTTGGCGGCACACAAAAAAGCATCCCGCTGGCAGATAATCTGCCCCCCGCAATCGGCAAGATCCATGGGAATTACTTTGCCCGGATAGGGGGCTGCAAAGGCTACCACATTTTTACCGGAGCCTTGATTGGTAAAAGTAGTCATAAAAAGGCTCTCCCCGGTCAGCACCCGTTTCCCGGCGCCCATCACCTTATCCATGAGGCCTTTGCCTTTATCCCTGTCGGAGCCGTCTCCAAATACCGTATCGGACTGGATTGAACCGTCCATATACATCATGGCCCCGGCTTCGGCAACAACAGTCTCTCCCGGATCAAGGCTTATCTCCACAAACTGCATATCATCTCCATAAATTTGGTAATCGATTTCATGAGCTCTGCGCATCAACAATTAACCTCCTTCATTTAATTAAACTTGCATTACAAAACATCGAACACCCGGTTTATTTGATCTCAACCAGCTTCCACTGCTATATATGGATTTTAATGTCTTAATCGATCGCCTCCCAGAGGGGTTTATCTAAAAAATCCGCAAGCATAAGAGTGTCATCCCTGATTTTGTTTTTGTTAGAATGGGAAAGGACAGCAATACGTTTCCCGTTTTTCAAGACAAGGTTCAAATCATAACAAAGATAAGGTACTTTCCTATAGATGATTTTAGAAATAAGCTGGAGTGCATGAACGTTGTCAAAATCAATAATGTTTTTGGGGTTCTCCATGTCAGGCACCCGTTCTGCTCTCTTTCGTCCTTTTATAAATAGCCCACTCCCCCTGTCAAACACAATCGGCGCCGCTTGATAGTACAGCAGATAAAATCCCAGCAGTAAAAATCCAAGGCCTAACAGCAGAGGAAAAGCTTCCAGATGACCCGAAAATGTATATAACAGGAGCACTATCCCGGCAATAGGAAAAACGCCAAACAATACCAGGGTCTGCGGTGTTGGCTTGAAGGCTAAGCGATCGCTGTTTACTCTTGTCAGCCTGTAAGTGCAAAAGCTGGCACTATCATAGTTAAGAGGTTTCCAGTCGGTTCGAAGGGCTACGGGATCATCATAGATAGTAGGGTCAACCGGATGTGGTTCTATATAAATAGAGCCGGTATTATTTATTCTGGCACTGCTTTTTATCTTTGCCATTTTTACCCTCCCTTCGTTTCGACATTTTAGTATTTCAAGTCCTTTTTATTGGCTTTCTTTATTGCCAATAATCGAAAGTGATTTATCCTCGCGAAAATATTGTACTGCCGCCTTATACCCCTTACTGTTTTTTGCTTCAAACAGAATGTATTCATCCGCTTCCATTTGCATGACATCCTCTGTAAAATCCTTACTGATTTCCTCTAAATAGCTCTTAAAATCGTTTTCCTCTACATCCTCCATTATGATCATCACATTGCCTTCACCATCATTGGCTGCACTGATGATCTCCCCGCCCTTAAACTCCGGGAGACCAGCAACTGCCGGCCATTCAGAGCCACCCAGGCTGACCTCACCGCCATCTGCACCCTTGATTGTAATTGTTTCTCCATCAATATCTACCTGGGTGTTCTCGTCACCGACCGCTTTTTCAATAATTGTTTCAGTAATTTTTTCGCCGACTTTCTTTTCGATATTTTGTTTTACTCCACCACAGCCTGCCAGTGTAAAAACAAGCACTATTATCAGTGATAAAATCAGTATTTTTTTCATTTTCTCATTCCCCTCTTTCCCTTTCTTTAAAATCCGTTAAAGCTACTTGATGGGGTGAGCCGGGGCCCCCGGCACACCCATTTGAAAACCCGGCAAGCCTATTTGGAAATAGGTAACCCCGGTTCACATACTTATTTCATCGCCTCATAGGTTTTCACGGTCATGATAATCGCAGCCTCACGCGTGGCCATTCCGTAACCGGTGCTCTCCTGTACGGTAGTTGTAGCTTTCGGCATAAAGTTCCCCTGCAAATCGCCTTTGATAATGCCCAGTTTGGACATGTACTTCGTTGCCTCTACCGCCCAAGCGGATATATGCTTCTGGTCGGGAAAATCCGGAACCCCGGCAATGCTGTAATCCGCATTAGGAGCCATGATCTTAATGGTGTTAAACAGCATCGTTGCACACTGCTCCCGGTTGATTAAAACTTTGGGGGAAAAGGTGCTGGCGGAGGTTCCTTTTGTAATCCCCAGTGAAAAAGCCTTTAATATCTGCGGATTGGAAGTATCGGTAAAGGGATTCGCAGAAGCCGGCTGTGCTGTTTTGCCTGTAGTTTTTTCATACAGCAAAAGAGCAAGCTCGGCAAACTCCTCCCGGTTAATGGGTCTGGTCATATCGGCACCCTTCAGGATATCGGGTATGAGCCCGTATCCGGCCGCCTTGTCAAGTTCCGCCGTTGCCCAGCTGCTGGCGCCGCTGTAAAAGGCCGGGGTGCCTATCTCAATAACATTGGAGAAGGGGGATCGCACCCTTGTTCCATCAGGTTTTTGCAGTTCAAAAAACATGCGGAAATAATACGTGTTCTCCTTAATGTTTATTTCGCCCCAGCCGCCTTCATCGATGGGGTCTATGTCCACATTATCAAACAGCATATGGTCAGCCTTTTCAAGCGGCAGACTCCCGCTTTCGGTCGCCCAACTGCCGCTGCCAATCTTCCAGTCCAGGGCGTTCCATACCTTGGTCAGCTTGTTGGCTTCCTCAACACTTTCAGGGATATCGCAAGTGAAATGGAAATAGGGCTGGCCGTTTTCCCACTTTCTTAGTTCGCCGGTAAGATTCTGCGGCGCTTCCAGGCTGTCCGGAATCTGGGCGGCGGATGTCTTGCCAATGGATGCCACATCCGACCAGGGGGATACAATATGACTGTACCCATCCCCATCATCATATTCAAAGACATACCTAAAGCGGAAAGAATAGGTATTATTCTGCAAATCAAAGGCATCCAACTCAAGAGATTCCGGGAAAACCCAACGGTCTATGGAGTTTCTTTCGTCATGGCCTATATTGCTTAAACAACCTTGGACGTCCCATAAATCATACGTGCTTTCGTAGTATTCAGCTAATGATACATCGCCGGATCTATCCCAGCTTTTGTCAAACTTCCACGGGCCGTCGTTAATCTTCCAGTCAAACTCATAATAAATCCAGTATTCGTCATCCATCTGGTTCATTATACTTTGCGGCTGTGTCAGCCTAATCAGCAATTCATCGACTTCACCGGGTCGGACAGACAGGCTGGCCGGCTTTTCCAGACTGGCGGGGTGCTCCTCCCCATCGGCATACACCAGCCCAGGCAATATTAGCATAAAGCAAAGTGCCAGTAAAACTACTTTCTTAAACATTTTAAAGCCTCCTTTTTTTATTCCATACCGCTATCTTAACGAACTCAAACATCAGGGCGGAACACCGTCTTTGTACGCCTCAAGTCGCAGTGAGTCGGCATCCCCATCGTATTCCGCTTTAATCTCAACTTTGCTAAACCCCCTTACACAGTTCAATTAACTTAATTTTAAAATAGCTTCTCGTCTTACATCATTCATTATTTAATGGAGTCATTTCTGGCAACAGTAGGCACAACTATTTTCTTCTTCGGAAAAATCGTCATCACAAACCCACCTGTTACAGACAGTGCAGCGGTTAAAATGAAGCATTCCTTCCCTGTTTGCTCTTTCAAAAGCATCCTTGTGCTCTGCATTCCATAATGAGGAATAAACCCTGAATAGTTTTTTAAAAAAGTTCTTCCGTCCTCGCCGGCTGAATGGAATCGGAACGCTTTTCCAGGCTTTATCGCACAAGTCGCAATAGAAAATAAACGCAAACTCATCTTCAGTTGACAGATCGGTATACTTTTTCGTAAATGATTGAAGCATAATTAACAGCCCCTTTGTTGCTTTTAGCTTACAAAGCCAAACTACACCCCCTCTCTTCCCAACCTTCAACCCAGAGCTCTAAAATATCAAGCTCTAGAGTATATTGTGCAGGCTGAATTTATTTTTGTAATCATCTTCAGGGTGATCCGGGGAAATATTAAAGGGTGATTTTGGGGTGATTTTGGGGTGGTCTTGATTTTGAGTTTAAAATTGTGCAAGTTTGTGCAAGTTCGTGCAAGTTTGGCAAGTTTAGAGCAAGTTTACGCAAGTTCTAGCGCGCAAGTTTAGGGACGGTTCTTGTTCTTGCCTCCAAGTTTGGGGACGGTTCTTGTTCTCAAGTTTGGGGACGGTTCTTGTTCTTGCCTTTTACCGGCCTATATATTTTTCATTATTAGGGAAACAAAATTTACCATATTAACCCAGGCAAGTCAACAAGTTTAGGGATGGTTCTAAAAAAGGATGCCGGGAGGTTAAATATCGCAATAAAGGGAAACTAACTGGATAAAGGTATAAGAAGAACCGATGTCATTCAGGCGCTTAAATAGCATCGGTTCTAATTTTTAACCGTTTGTCAGTTAATCTGTTGCTGGTTAAGATTGCCAGCCCGTTCTGATTAAAGGTCTTCACTAGGGAGTCATCCGGCTTCACATGGCAGAAATGTGGGCTGGCCGGTTCCCCACATTGGGCCTTTCGTCATGGTCGTTCCCGAGCAAAAACGTTTAAGTCATGGCCAGCGACTCGCCAATTCTTGCCAATCTTGGCTGCGCGCAGCCCGTTTTCACGAATAAGAAGTTTTTATCTACCGTCTTATTTGACGCTTGCTATTTAGTAATAAGAACAAGTCCTAGGGCACAAATAACCATTCCGACAATTTGACGAACGGATATTGCTTCCTTGTAAAACAGGATCCCAACAAGGAGTAAAACGCAAGCTAACCCAATATTGGCAACAACCGAGCCCGTGCTCAACTTCCAGCCTACACGATAAACATTGATATACCCAAATTCAAGTCCCAAAATAGAAAATCCAAAGACTATTGCTGTCCAATTGGCATTGCCCCATTCAACGAATATATTTTTTGATTGTGCTGTAGTAAAAAACCCTGCCATCGACAAAGCCGCGGCTACAAGATATGTTATTGTCAGTGAAGCAAACAAATTCACATTTCCTGGGGTCGATTTTGCCGAAATATTATATAATGTGTTAGCCCCGATTACCACTAAAATCGGCCATAGGTAATTAAACATGCCATTTCCTCCACCGCTATGTAGCAATCAAAAAAGTCTGGAAGGTGCAATTCAATAATTGATGCTGTGGCAGCAAACTGGAAGATTCTTACGCCAACCTCGGGTTATTAGAAAAAAATCATTTTCCTCGAAATAATTACCATTTTAACCCAGGCAAGTCAAGAACCGTCCCCGAAATTGCGAAATTGGTCCCCGAAATTGCTTTGGATTAATTAAATTTTTTACCGGCCTCTTTTAACAGATCTATATATACCAGCAGTTCTTCCCTGGAAGAGACCATAAGCTTAGCGTATATGCGTTTGGTATGCGTTTTGATCGTGTTTATACTGAGGCATAATATTCCCGCGATCTCTTTAGCATTATATTGCTGTGCATAGAGATTGAATACGTTACGCTCAGCAGGCGAAAGGGTACGCACCTTATTTAGGAATTCATTAAGAAGCGCAGGAGATTCGCCTGTCTGGTTTGTTTTTTTCAACTCTTCGTTTTTCCTGGTAAGGTGCTCGATCAGATCATCTATTTCGGGAATATTAGTTTTAGGCGCTTCGGCAAGATTATCTAATTTAATTATATCCAGTCCGGCTGAAATCGGCTTAATATAGCGCCTGCTCAAAATAAAAGAGATAAAGACCCCCGAAACCAATAGAAAAATAAACATCTTTGTTAAATGTAAATGAAAACCGGTAACGGAATACTCAATATCTTCAGCAGGGACCAGCAGCGCAACCACCCATTCCCTGTCCGAAAAAACGGAACCCTCTGGATAAAGCCTCACCGGAAGGTGAAATCCCATGAAAGGGAAACCGCTTGCCCCGCTATACCGGAAAAGGGAATGATCATCTTCTTCAATGAGGAACAATTGCTTATCCAGGAAAATATTTCGTGCAGAATAACCACCCGCAAACATTGCTCCGGAAGTATCAAAAACATTCCCGGAAAACGGCGCTAGCATACAAAACATACGGGAACAAGTATCATTGTTAGGCATGTGCGTTAGTTTAAAGAGCATGGAACTAACTTCAAAACCGCATACCCCGAACACGTTCCCATCGGAATCAAGCAGTGGAACGGAGCAAAGCATGGATTCTTCGCTTGTTCCCGGCAGAATAGTTGAAAGGCTCCAGTAATAGAGCCGTGACAGCGGGAGCTTCTTTCCGGCCGCCTGCTCCTTGGGAAGCCAAAAGTATGGCGCATCACTGACATCAAACTCCATCTTCCATTGGGCGTGCAGGGGCACCGCAAAATTGCGGCCAATACCCGGGAAACCCCGCAACAGAGTAATAGTGGGAGAAGTAGAGCTTAAAATATTAGGCTCCATATTCTTTAAAAAAAGACCCGCCCTGGATTTATCAGCGGTCTCCAGCATTGGATTAACAGTTACGTCTAAAATAACAAAAACTCCACTGCTATTGGCTTTTTGTAACGAAAATAGAGCACGCTCATACTCCCCGGCCAGCAATTCTTCCAGAATACCGGGGTTATTTTGAAGTTCAGATACCTTAAGCCCCTCGTCCAGCAACTTTCTTTCTATGCTTGACGCGAGGTCCCTGGAAAATTCTACCGCCTGCACCGAAAGCCGGCCATATTTTTCTGAAATACTCCAATGGGCGTGGTTAAGTTCATTTCTAACCAGTTCTTCATACGTTTTTAGTCTTGTTCCAAAGGTGCCTGTAACAGCAAAAATAATTACAATTCCAAGCACCATAATAAAAACCAGTACTACCAGGAAAAGAAAGAGCCTCAGGGGCATTGAGAGTTCTAATGCCCTCGCTTTTTTGACTTTCTGAAATTTTTTGTAAGGAATTTCCGGCAAGGTTTCTCACCCATTCAGGATTTGACGATTAACTGTGCTTAATATCTCTTGGGCATAAGATTAAGACCTGGTCAGCGCTGTTTAAAGTGGTCAGCGGTCAAAACCTATCCCTATCCTGGCTCTTCCTGCTCCCTGAGTTATCCCGCCTCATTCTGTTCCAGAAAAATTTTTCTGGCTTCGTCAGGCGTGTACTTAATCTCGTCATAAGCCGCATTAGCTTCCATATATTCCAAAAGCTCCAGATATTTCTTTCTTGAAGCCGAGGCTGTTTTTTTCATTCTATCCTCATAACCGTTCTGGAGCCTGTCATAGTCATCAAAGAGAGGAGGTATATAAAAATCATATTCCTGCTGCATTTCCATTACCGCTCTGAAAAGCTCCGCAATACTTTTGTCGGGAATATTTTTGATTTCTTTGGCCATCATTTCACCAAAGGCCGCTTGAGTTACCGGAAGATATCCGGTGGAGGATACAAAGCGCAAGTTTTTTTCCGGTTCGGTAAACCATTTGAGAAAGACTCCTGCCGCGTATTCCTTCTCCCTGTTCGATTTTAGAATGCACATGCCGCTTCCACGCTGTATGGCTAATTTTTTACCCCCTTCAAAAACCGGATACGGCAGTATGGCATACTCTACCGGTTCCGTGATGTTGTTTTCATAGGTAACTGCAGGCGGATAGAACAATACCCCGGCAGTAGAGCCCAATGCACATACAATATCACCTGTTTTGGCAAGGTCTGATGAATAGCCGTCAAAAACAGCAATATGACCATATACTGCCGGACGGTAAAAATAATCCCACAATTTGTTAAATAAAGGAGAAGATAGGTTTAGAAGGTTGTCTTTTAGAAAATCATCCCCCAGTTGCTGGTAGCCGATTAAGAAAAGGTTGAAAAGCGAATCAGGCATAAAAAACATTTTACCGTCGTTTTTTATGCCGGGTGTTTGATTGTCGCTCCATTCATAATAGGCAGACGCTGCCTCAAGAATCCCCTCGAAGGTTCGCAGGTCCTCAAATCTCATATCAGTGTCACTGGCAAACCGGTTAAAAATTGTTTTATTTACGAATAATACCTCCGTTGATTTGGCTGTCGGGAAAACATAGAGCTTGTCGTCTGTTAATCTACCTTCTTCTAAAAAACGGGGGACATAGGCTGCCAGCTCTTCATCCGTAAACTGCTCTCCAATATCGGCCAGCAAACCCTTGTTTGCAAGTATAAGCGCTGTTTTCGGATAAGCCGTGGTAATATCCGGCAGATCCGGTGCACCCGGATCCTGATTAGCCGCCATTGTCAGCTTTTCATGCAGAGCGGCTGAGCTCGAGATAGAGGTAACGCTGAGGATTATCCCATTTTCCGCACCGACGGTCTCGTTGAATTCATCAATCATTTCATCCATAGTGTTTTTCATCTGACCGCCGTAATTGTGCCAGATAGTCAGGATAACAGGCTTTCTGGGATCAAGCGTCCTGCCGGCCTGGCAGCCGCAAATCAAAACCAAGGATGCAGATAATGCAAAAAGCATGATGAATTTTTTCATAGATAACCACGTATCCTTTTATTAACCGATTAGGCATATGTTAACTCAGGTATATGTTAACTAATAAAAGGAAAACAGTCAATAAACAAAAATTAATATTTACCAGTTTTACCATCGAGTAGAAGCCCGGCTGAAAGCCAGCCGGGCTATATTATTGCGGATTACGCACTTAACAATGTATTACATTTGCTCATATTAGAAACCTGCGGCCGCCAGGATATCCGGAACAACTTCCTCCCTGTTTATTGCCATGATATGGACACCATCACATAGCGATTCTTTCTTAATGGCAGCAATCGTGCGCCCAGCGATTTCGATGCCTTTTTTGAGCGCCCCGCCTTTTGGTGCCTTGGCCAGCTCGTCGATCAGGTTCTGCGGTACAAATATTCCCGGAACATTCTCAGTCATGAATTTAGCCATCCTGGCAGATGAGAGCAGGACAATCCCTGCCAGGATCTTTACCGGAAATTGGCGGGCATATTCCATAAATTTGGCAAACCTCTCCAGATCATATATTGCCTGGGTCTGAAAATACTCTGCTCCTGCATCCACCTTCTTTTCAAACTTAATTAGTTGGGGCTCAAGCGGATCGGCTTCAGGGGTAACTGTTGCCCCGGCACAAAACTGGACAGCACCCGAAAGTTTGTTTCCCCCGAGATCAGTCCCGGCCTCCAGCTGCCGGACCAAATTGAGCAGCTGAACAGAATCCAGGTCAAAAACGCCCTTGGCCGCCCCATGATCACCAACAGGAACGGCATCACCTGTAAGGCACAGGACATTCCTGACACCTCTGCTGTATGCCAGGAGCAGATCGGCCTGCAGAGCGATACGGTTGCGATCGCGGCAGGTCATCTGTAAAATGGCTTCACCATTCATCTCCATAATTGACTGGCAGCCTCCAATAGATGGGAAACGCATGACCGAGCTCTGATGATCGGTTACATTTAAAGCATCAACCTTATCTTTCAGCAACGCAATGTGATGGTTCATCTGCTCAATATTAGTCCCCTTGGGCGGGCCTATTTCGCTGGTGACTACAAATTTACCGTTTTCGAGCGCCTGTTTAAACTTAGAGACCATCCTTTTTCCCTCCCTGTTCTGTAATAACCCTTTTATAATAAACTGGTCATCCTGGGCCGTGGTATAACCTGGTAGTTCTTTGGGGGGTGATATTTGCGCATCAAATCCAGCCGACCCTGTTCTTTTAATCTTTCATATATAAGCGTAAATGCACAATCTTTTTCTTTATCTACCTCGCATTTACCTTTGTTCGTACCGCCACAGGGCCCATTTAATAAACCTTTGTGGCAGGCTGTCAGCGGGCAGATTCCTGCTGTTTCCCCCAGAATACACTGGCCGCATTGGGCACAGGCCTCGATAAAATGTCCCGGGCTTTTTTCCATACCGATAAAAAGGGTATCCAGAGCCGGGATAACCGGCTTGACTAAATAAGAGTTGACCCGCTGCACGCCCAGCGCGCAGGCCATAACGATAATACACTGCGCATCCTGAATGGCTCTTGCATTTTCATTGATAACCTCCGCAGTCATCTCGTCACAAGCAGTGGGTATTACTATCCAACCTGTAACCAGCTTGCCCTCACCCTGCAAGCTCTCTTTCATCGCCTGAACCTCTTCTATCCCCCCGGTTTTAGCCATAGTTGCACAGGTACCACAGCCAATGAGAAAAATGCGATTAAAATCCTCACTCAATTGTTTCACTTCATCATAGGGCTTCTGCCTGGTTATCGATTTCATCGTAAACCTCCTTACTTTTCTAAATCACAGCGCAGGCACCGGCCGGCCTCCTGAATGGCCCGCTCTTCCTCAAGACACAGCTCTGTTTCTTTAAAACTATATTTCCTCTCTTCAAACGGGAGCCGTGGTATTTCCGGCCTGAATTGAGGCTCCCAGTTATCCTCTTCCCCTGTGCCAATGGGACTCTCTTCTTCAATAACGTCGGGCTTAAGGTCATACATTTCAACCCGGGAAGGATCGCCTTTCAGGAATTTATCGATCGCCAGCGCCCCCCTTCTACCGGCGGCAACAGCCTCTATCACCATATCCGGCCCAAAAACGAAGTCCCCCCCGGCGAATACTCCGGGCACATTGGAAGCAAGGCTGTTTTTGTCGACAACCAGTGTTTCCCATCTGGTGCGCTCCAATGCACTGTGCGGGGGCAAGAACGACAGATCCGGCGCCTGGCCCACAGCGGCAAAGACCGTATCGGCCTCAACAAAGAATTCCGAACCGGGAATGGGGAGAGGGCGACGGCGTCCATCAGCGCCCGGTTCACCTAGCTGCATCTGCGTGCATTGCAAACCTGCTACTTTCCAGTTATCACTTACAATTCTGGTTGGAGCTGCCAGGAATTGCATTTTTACCCCTTCAGCCAGGGCTTCATCGTATTCCGCGTCGGATACGGGCATCTCTTCCCGGGAACGGCGGTACAATATGGTTACCTCCTCAGCACCTAGCCTCAATGCGGTACGGGCAGTATCCAGGGCAACATTGCCGCCGCCAATCACGGCTACGCGCCGCCCTATAGCAAACTGCTTCCCGACTTTTATATCCCTTAAGAACCGCAGCCCATAATAAAAGCCCTCAAGGTCTTCCAGCTCTCCCGGGATACCGATACGCTGACTTTTTTGAGCACCTGCAGCGATAAAAACAGCCTCATAACCGTCCTTTTTTAGGTCGTCGATCGTGAAGTTGATATTAATGGGGGTATTGTATTTAATTTCTACCCCGCGCCTGCTAATATATTCTACTTCTTTATTGATTACCTCCTGCGGCAGGCGGAAGTCCGGAATGGCAACTGAGAGCATGCCTCCGCCAACGGGAAGAGCCTCAAACACAGTAACCGGATAACCCATTTGAGCAAGAAAATATGCACAGGTAAGCCCGCAGGGTCCGGCTCCGATAACCGCTACCTTTTGGTGATAAAGAACATTAAAAGGTTCCGGTGGAGGCAGCTGCTCGATATTGTCGAAGTACCAGTCAGCGGCAAAGCGCTTCAGCGCCTTAATCGCTACCGGATCGTCGAGTTCCCCGCGGCGGCATCTGTTCTCACAAGGGTGATGGCAAATCCGGCCGCAGATGGCGGGAAACGGATTGCGCTCCCGAACCGTTTCCACAGCTTCCAGGTATTCACCGGCACCAATATGCGCCACATATTTGGGAATATTCACACCAACCGGGCATGTGTGTTGACATGGGGAAACCATCAGGGTATCACATACTGCTGCAGGACATTTCTTTTCCTCTATATGTGCCTTATACTCATCTTCAAAATATTTGAGCGTGGTCAGCACCGGATTGGGACAGGTCTGCCCCAGCCCGCAAAGGGAGGTTTCCTTCACTGTTTTTGCTATTTGCTTCAAAGTATCCAGATCCCCATCTCGTCCTTTCCCCTGGGTAATTCTGGTCAGTATTTCCAGCATCTGCCTGGTGCCAAGGCGGCAAGGAATGCATTTTCCACAGGATTCCGACTGGGTAAAACTGATGAAGTACCTGGCAATTTCCACCATGCAAGTGGCATCATCCATAACAACCATACCGCCTGAACCCATGATTGACCCCAGTTGGG
This sequence comes from Dethiobacteria bacterium, assembly GCA_050948825.1. Lineage (GTDB taxonomy): Bacteria > Bacillota > Dethiobacteria > DTU022 > UBA8154 > DUQX01. The sequence continues at coordinate 83,961 of JBMNEO010000009.1, forward strand.
AAAGGGTTTCATAGCCAACGGGTGTATCAATAAGGCGGGCAGGGATGCAGCCGCCTGATGGGCCGCCTGTTTGCACCGCTTTGAACTCTTTCCCGCGGAGTATACCCCCGCCTATATCATTTATAATGGTGGATAACGGCGTTCCCATGGGGACCTCCACCAATCCGCTGTTATTGACTTTACCGGTGAGGGCAAAAACTGCCGTACCTTTGCTTCTTTCTGTACCCAGGCCGGCAAACCAGTCCGCTCCGCGCCCTAGAATAGCTGCAACAGATGCAAGGGTCTTGACATTATTGATGATCGACGGTTTGCCGTCCAGGCCGGACTGTGCCGGAAAAGGAGGACGGGGACGGGGCATCCCCCTGCGGCTTTCAATGGAAGCTATTAGTGCTGTTTCCTCACCACAAACGAAAGACCCGGCACCTTCCTTCACCTTGATTTTAAAATTAAAATTCGTATTGAGGATATCGTTACCTAAAAATCCTTTTGCCTGTGCCTGCTCCAGGGCTACACGGATGCGTTTAACCGCCAGGGGGTATTCGGCACGGACATAAATATAGCCTTCGTCCGCCCCGATCGCATAGCCGGCGATGGCCAGGCCTTCGACCACGGCGTGCGGATCCGCCTCTAAGATAGAGCGATCCATGAAAGCGCCCGGATCACCTTCGTCTGCATTGCAGATAACGTATTTTTTCTCGCCGGGCGCACTGCGGCAGAATTCCCATTTGCGGGCAGTGGGAAAGCCGGCACCCCCGCGGCCGCGCAAGCCTGCTTTGGCTATTTCATCAATCACTTCTTGTGGTGTCAGCTCTAAAAGAGCCCTTTTTAATCCCTGATATCCGCCCCAGTCGATACTATCGTCAATTTTCTCCGGATTGATGTGGCCGCATCTATGGAGAATAATCCGTTGCTGCTGCCTGTAAAAATTGACTTCAGCATAATGCGGGATTGCCTGACCGGTTACCGGATCGTGATAGAAAAGCCGCTCTACAGGTTTGCCGTCCCGCAGATGGGATTGAACAATTTCTGCAGCATCCTCCGTTTCTACCCTGTTATAGAAAATTCCTTCCGGCTCGACAATGACAATTGGTCCTTGCTCGCAAAAACCGTGACAGCCGGTAAAGTCCACTGTAACTCCGGCAAGCTCAAGTTTTGCCACTTCGGCCTTGAGCAGCTCATAGATTTCATGGGAGTTGCTGGCCTGACACCCTGTTCCCTGACAGATAAAAATTTTATGTTGACTCATGTTGCTCCCCCTTTTGCTTAAATAGCCGCCCAATTTTTTTAGGGTTCATTCTGCCATGGACATGCTGATCAATAACCAAACTGGGAGCCAGCGCACAAACGCCAAGACAGGCCACTGTCTCTAATGTGTATTCCAGATCATCTGTAGTCTCGCCTTCATCTACCCCCAGATGTTGTTTTACCAGTTTGAGGACAGTTTTTCCACCCCGGACATGGCAGGCTGTCCCCCGGCAGACCCGCACCGTTTTCTTGCCGCGGGGTTCGGTGTACAACTGGGCATAAAAGGAGATTACCCCTTGCACTTCACTGGGAAATAGTTTCAGTTTGTCGGCGATAACCGGGATTGCCTGAGGAGGAATGTAACCGAGCTCGTTCTGGATTTTCTGCACCATCGGAATTAGAGACCATTGCTCATCGCTGTACTCCGCAACAATTTCATGCAAACGCGTCCAATCAACCTGCACTTCCTTTTCCTTATGCATGGATTCAGCCCCTTTCTATCCGGACATAACATGTTTTTCGGGCAGAAGTATTAGCCGGCGTTTCCGGGAGAAAACTGAAAAGACCGGATATGGAATGTTCTGCTGCAGAGCGCGGAAGTGTAGCAGTCCCCTCCGGCAACGAACCGACGATCTCCGCCACCGCCTGCAGTTGCCCCTCAGGTGAGACAACCCGGACCTGATCCCCTGAGCGCAGCCCCATCTTTTGAGCGTCAGCTTCATTAATCCGCACCTTAATAGAAGGGGAAAATTTGCTCAATCTCCTGGAATTTGCACTTCTAACCCCGCTGCCTGAGTGATACAAGGAAGTCTCTGCCAGCAGAATATAAGGATAGCTATCATCCGACGCCTTTGCCGGGGGGCTATATTCCGCCAGTGAGAAACAGGGGAAACTTTTTAAAGGCAGCTTGTAATCAAACCTTGTATTCCATAACTCTTGCTCTTCCGGGCTATCTACGTCGCGTTCATTTCTATATAACGGCACTAATTCCCTGATTTCATCCATAACCTGCTGGAGAGAAGAAAACGGCAGTGGTTTTTTCATAGCTTCAGCCAGCTGCAGTATTATCTCCCAATCGGGCCTACTTTCGCCCACAGGATCAATCGCTTTATGGATAGTTTGCACCTTGCCTTCCAGGTTGGTAAAGGTTCCTTCTTTTTCGGCAAAGCCGGCCGCGGGCAAAACAACTTTGGCCAGTTTGGCTGTTTCTGTCAGAAACAGATCCTGAACGACCAGGAAGTCCAGAGAAGCGAGCGCTTCTTTAACCAGAGCGGCCTGGGGAAAACCGGCCAGAGGATTTTCACCGGCTATATACAGCCCTTTTATTTTTCCTTCCCCGGACTGTTTGATTATTTCTAAAGCACCTGCCCCTGGTCTGGCAGGCAGGAGCACATCCCAGCGTGCTTCAAATATATTTCTGGCCTCTGCTTCCCCTACATGCTGATAGCCCGGCAAGAAATCCGGCAGCGCTCCCATATCACAGGCACCCTGTGCATTGCAGTCCCTCTGGAGTGCATGCAGCCCGCCGCCTTTGCGCCAGGTGTTACCGGTCAGCAAGGTAAGGTTGATGAGTGCTTTTACGTTTTCCACCCCCAGTTCCTGCTGGGTGATCCCAGTGCCATAAACAATCGCCGCTTTGCCGGCTGCAGCATAAAGCCTGGCGGCGTAGCGCATCTGCTCCACACCAACGCCTGTTACGGCCTCTCCTGTTTCCAGAGGATAGTTGCTCAGTGCTTCGGCCAACAGTTGGAATTTATCCGTTTTCCGGGCTACGAATTCCCGATCGATCAGATTTTCTTCAATAATCACTTTGGCCAGGCAATTCAGCAGTGCCAGGTCGGTGCCCACCCTGGGCTGCAACCAGCAATCGGCAAAAAAGGTTAGCTTTGTCCGGCGCGGATCGATCACGATCAATTTGGCTCCGCGAAGTTTAACTGCCCGTTTAATCTGATAGCTTACCAAAGGAGCTGAAGCCTCCGGATTAGCTCCAATTAATAGGATTACTTCGGCCTGCTCTAAATTTTTCAGGCTTTGTGTAATGCCGGGAAAACCAAAAGTGTCGCTGAAAGCCCGGAGTGTTGTATTATAATAAAGGCTGCTGCCGTTATCGATATTATTTGTACCCAGCACGCCCCGTGCAAACAACTGTAACAGGTAGTTTTCTTCATTGGTGCAGTTGGCGGAGCCTATTACCGCCAAACTGTCCGCGCCATGTTCTTCTTTAATCTTTTCAAAAGCCCCCGCCGCCATCGTCAGGGCTTCTTCCCAGGTTGCCTCCTTAAAATCACCGTTTACTTTTATTAATGGTTTGCTCAACCTCTTCGGGCTATGGATGAAATCACAACCGTAGCTGCCTTTAACACATAGCGCCTCCTGATTGTCTTGCTCTTCAAATGCCGGCTTTACCCGGGCAACCTGGTTATCCTTTATCTCAAGCGAGATGCTGCATCCACAGCCGCAATAGGGACACGTTGTTTGAACAGCATTTCCGATAGCCCCCCTGTACAGCGCCTCTTTTTCCATTAAAGCCCCCGTAGGACATAGAGCCACGCAGGTTCCACAAAATGTGCATTCCGAATATTCCAGGGGAGAATTATTTAAGGTAGCCGGCTTTGCCTTAAACCCCCGGCCGAAATAATCAAAAGCACCTTCAATAACCAGCTCCTGGCAAGCCCGAATACACCTGGCACATAAAATACACTTGCTCATATCTCTGACGATAAAGGGGTTTACTTCTTCGGTAACAGCCGGCTGCGGAATTCTGTCTAATTCAATTAAGCCAATTCCTAAATCCGCAGCCAGCTGGCGCAGTTGGCACTGGTTTCCTTTATCGCATACCAGGCAAGAATCGGGATGGCTGGCAAGAATTAACTTGAGGATCATCTTGCGATGTTCCAGAACTCGCGGAGACTCGGTGTTGATAATCATCCCCGGTGCGATAGGGGTAACACAGGATGCCAGCAAAGCACCGTTTTGTTCATTCTCCACCAGACAAAAACGGCATGCCCCAATGGGAGTGAGCTTGGAATGATGGCAGATAGTGGGGATATTTATGCCGGACTCCCGGGCAAGTTCCAGAATTGTCATCCCTGGATGGCCGCTAACTTCTTGCGTATTAATAGTTAACGTTACCGGTTGCAAACGAAATCCTCCTTTCAAATACGCTTTTGTTCATATCCTTAAAAAGATGATTAGACCGGTCTAATTCATACAAAAAATATTTTGCTTTTTAGCTTGCCGCCCTGATCGCTTCCACCAGTTGCGAACCGATACTTTTTTTGGAAATAAAGCCAAAGGCTCCGGCCTGTTTGCTGGCGGCAATATTATCTTCATCATCATATTGACTTAAAACTAGAATTTTCACCTCCTTACAATTGCGGGTGATCTGCTTCGTTGCTTCAATACCGTTCATTGCCGGCATTGCAAGATCCATAAGCACTACATCCGGCAGCAGTTTTGTAGTTTTTTCAATAGCGTCTTGACCGTCTGTTGCTTCCCCGATTATTACGATATCTTTTTGCAAATTTAGAAGGGCGGATACCCCTTCTCTTATTACGGCATGATCATCCGCAATAAGCACCTTGATCTTTCTCGTAGTCTCATCCAGCAGTTTCTCGATTACGTTGGCCAGAAATGAAGGTTTTATCGGTCTGCTTAAATAATCCTCAACTTCCAGCCTGAGCCCCTCATCCCTCCTCCATCCACTGACCAGTTGCTTTTCCGGCGGAGCATCAACGACAACAATCGGCAGATTCTTTGTAACAGGCATTGCCTTTAACCACTGGTGCAGTTGAAAAGCATCACCGCGAGGAGAAATTACACCCAAAACAATAAAGTCGGGCTTACGTGTACGTACTATTTCCTCGGCTTGTGATTTATGAATAGCAATAGAAACATCATAGTTCCTTTTTTCAAGCTCTGCCCGCAGACCCTCAGTAAAATCTACTTCCTTATCGACAATGAGAATTTTTTCTTTCACTTTCATCGACCTCCTTTCAGAGTTATATTTAAAATTTTTTATGTTCTGAATTTTTTCTTTAAATATATTCTAACTTCGTTATTCAATAGTGTAAAGCGGCATAGACCTGAATATTGATGGCCGTCTTGCCCTATATTTTCCGGAAGATCACCTGAATAATAATCGTCTTAATAAAGAAAAAGAAACCTTTTTTAAGGTTTTCTCTTAAGGAATCAGACCGAATTTTAAGGTTTTTTCTTAGGGGATCGGAAAAAATCCGATTAAATTCTTACATTGAAATAATCTTTTTTTGCAGGGCGTACTTAATCAGCTCCGCCCGATTGCGTAGCTCAAGTTTGGCCATAAGCCTGGTTTTATGGCTGTCTACAGTTTTAGGGCTGATGACGAGCATCTTTGCAATTTCTTTATTCGTATGCCCTTCGGCCAGCAAACGCAGCACCTCTTTCTCTCGCCCGGTAAGCTGTTCGTAGGGATCGCGTTTCTTTTTTATATTAGCTTCCAGTTGATAGTTTTTGATCAAATGCTTCGTTGCTGACGGAGAAAGATATGAATCGCCACGGTAGACCGAACGGATAGCTGAAACAAGTTCGGATGAGGCTGCGGATTTATTGAGGAAGCCGTGAGCGCCGGCCTCAAGAATAGAAAAAACATGTTCTTCATCACTATACTGGGTAAGAATAATTACTTTTATCCCAGGAAACTCTTTACACATAGCAAGGGTTGCTTCAAGACCACTCATTCCAGGCATAGAGAGGTCCATAAGCACTATATCAATTTTATGCTTACCGGCGATTTCCAAGGCTTCATTTCCATTGCCGGCTTCTCCGACAATCTCTATTTCAGGTGAAAGCTCCAGCAAGGCACAGAGACCTTCCCGCACGATGGTGTGATCATCGACCAGTAATACTCTGATTTTACGCATATCAGAAACTCCTTTACAATTTCAGAGAAGCCCTGGGGCCTTGGGGAAGCCCCGGGACCTAAAATCAATAGAAAAACTTTATCGCAAGGGAATAACTGCGATTACCGTGGTTCCTTTTCCCGGTTGAGAATGGACTGTTAAATCCCCGCCGAAGAGTTTCATCCTTTCTTTGGCGATCATAAGACCCATACCGTTTTTTCTTTTTTTAGGAATTATTTTTCCTATTTGCGTAACGTCAAAACCTATACCATCATCTTGAATGCATATTTCCAGCTTGTGATCTTTCTCCATCATAGAAATAGTGACATTTTGGGCCTGGGAGTGCCGCACAACATTTCCGATCATCCCCTGCGCCCAGCGAAATAGATTAACTTCAATTTCCGGCAAAAGAGTGACACCTGCTTCCTTTATATCAAAATTGACATTGATCCCCAGCGGAAGAAGGCAGGATTCGGCATAATGGCGAATTGCGGGGATGAACCCATGCAAATCAAGGAGTACAGGGCGGAGATCAGAGACGAGACGGTTAACCTCATTGTTTATCTGAATAGTCGAAGCATGTGTTTTTGTTAACATAGTTTTGAATTTGTTATCCTGAATCCCGATTATTTCAGCCATCTCAATCAGCACCTGCAAGTTCAAGGTCAAAGCGGCCAGCATCTGGCAGGTTTCATCATGCAGTTCCTGTGATATTCTTTTCTTTTCTTCTTCCTGAGCAGTGATAACCTGTAACGCTACCTGCCGGATCTTTTCTCTCTTATTCAGCAGTTTGGCATGCAACCTGGCCTGACCAATAGCCAAACCAAGTTGGTCGCCCACGGAGTGCAAAAGATGCATATCCTTTTCGGTGAACTGGCGTGCAAGCGGGCTTGCACAGTTTAACACCCCCAATACTCTTTCCCTGTAACGCAAAGGAACGCTGATAAAAGACCGCAAACTTTTTTTGTTGATAAGGTTGCAGGATAAAGCAACTTCCGGTTCGTTTGAAATGTCATTCATCAGAATAGCCTTCCCGGTTAGCGCAACCCTCCCGTTTACACCTTCTCCTATTTTAACGGATATATTCTCTGCAAAATCATCGGGAAGGCCGCGATAAACACAATATGTGAGGTATTTATCCCGATCGTCCAGAAGCAAAATCCCGCCGCATATCCCTCCCATATACTCAAGCGTCTTTTCCAGCCCTACTCTCAAAATAGCATTTAATTCACATAAACCGCTTACCGCAGAAGTTACACGGCTAATAATTAAAAGAGCATCAATGATTTCATCATCTTCCAACTTTTGATAAGGCTTGATATTATCAGCTGATAAGGCAGTTTCCGTCGTTTGGGTTTGATTATTTCTCGCTAACATAATTATACCTCCCAACAATAAATAGCGAAAAAACGGTCTATACAGGCCGAAGCTTCTCTAATGCATAAATTGTCTGAATTGTAAGCCTATTCTTATTATAGAGCAACCAGGCAATTATTGTCAATAGGGAATTACTGTCAACGGCAACCGAAGAGAAGTTATTTTAAACAGCCTGTATATACCTCATTATACTGGTTTGTTTTTTAGTTTTATATTCACATTTTTGCAGGTGCATCATATTGTATGTATGATTTCCTTCGCCCGTGACAGTTTGATTGGACTATTGCAGGATGGTACAATCATAGTTTTGATCATAGATACTCATTTAATAAATGCAGCTATGGAGGCAAAATACTCTTCCTCGCCTTCAAAAATTAGGCTGTTATGATCGGCATACGGGATTATCACCAGCTTTTTTTCATCCGTCTTCAGCAATGAATAGATCGCTTCAGCTTCCGTCAGGGGCACCAGATTGTCCTCTTCACCATGAATAATTAGAGCAGGTACGCGGATACGCTGTATTTTTTGACGGCACTCTTCCTCAAGCGGCTCCAGCACTTCCCCGGAAAACCCGAGCCTCCGGGCAATGCGGGAAGCACATACAAAACCGCTTTCGATGATCAATCCTTTAATTTCTCCGGCACGGTCAGCTGCCAGCTCCAGGGCGGAAACGCTCCCCAGGGAGCGGCCCATTATATAAAGCTCTAAACTGTATTTGCGGCCGGCCAGCTCTTTTTTCACAGCATCAAAAATAACATGGGCATCTGACAGCAGGGCAGTAAAAGTAGGGGTCCCGCCGCTGTTGCCATAACCGCGGTACTCGGCCACCACCAGGTTTGCCCCTGCAGCGTTGTACAGCGCTGCAAAACCATCGTAATCGCTGACAATCTCCCCATTTCCATGGAAGAACAAAATAGTGGGATAAGTGGGGCCTCTGCTGTAAAAACGGCAGTGCAACGAAATACCCGTTCCAACAGATATTTGAAGATCGAAAGCATTTTCTGGACAACGCCTCAGCCCCCGCCGGGGGAAAAAAGCATTACGCAAAATAAGGGGCTCATCCAAAAGATAATAGTATGACATGAGATTGTACACGCTCCTTTTTTGGGACAGAGGGACAGGTTTGGGACAAAGGTGGTGGAACAGCGGTGCGGGACAGGGAGGCAGATCCCTTGTCCCTCCCCCATGGGATTAGATGGAAAAGTCACTTGTCCCTTCCCTGCCTCTTTACTTCCATTATTCCCTGCCGTCTCCTCTTTTTTCAATCCTTTCATGTTTTCTACTCATATGCTCATAAACCCTTTCAAAATAATAATGGAGGGCAAATAAAAGAAGACCGTTATTTTTTCATAGAGCAGCCCATCTTCTTCATGCATTGACAGATAAGACCAACCCCTGTATAATATAAATGTTTACTAAGTTAGTAAACCAGTAAATTACAATGGGGGGCTACGATAATGAAAATACCGACGACTCTAAAGCATAAACCAGTTATTGTCTCGGAAAACTATGAGAATGTTGACGGCAGGTATGCCTATAACTCAGATGCCAAGGGACTTTCCCTGGGACTTGCCCAATGGAATGATAGAGGAAAGGTGGATATTTCAGCAAAAGTATGGAGATACACTGGTCAAAAATGGTCCAGGCAATCAGAGGAACTCCCTCTGCACCGTGTTCTGGATCTGGCCATTCTTGTCTGCAGAGCAGCCCTTCATTTCCGGGAGGCCTACCGCTATGAAAAATTATACAATACGGAAAATCCCGTCATCGATCGGGTTGGTTTGCAGGGGGATGCCATGACGGTGGCCATCTGTACAGACAACGAAAAAATTGACGAAGATATTCAGCTTTTCAACCAGACACTCAGCAACGATGGCGAGCTTATCGGAGAACGCCTGACTACCTTATCGAGAATACTGAAAGAAATGGGGTATTAACTCTTGGACAGGAGAAAATTGTTAAAGGGACAATACAAACAAATGAAGCCTGAAATGGGTATATTTTTCATCCGTGCCAATTTCAACAATAAGTGCTATCTGGAAAGCACCGGAGATTTGGGAGGAAAAATTGCTTAAACAAAAGATGGAGTTTTATAACAGATAAACGAGTTCAACGAACTTAAAAAAATCTTCCCTTGGTTTACAGCGGAATGGAACTTTTACATCATTAATCTTCAAGAGATCTGGAAAGCGCAAAGTTCCCCCGACGGGAAAACCCTACGGGGAACTTTGCGCAACACTGCTAATCCTATTCCCAGACAATCTGTAAAAACTTTTTTGTTGTTGCCATAAAGAAGACGGTATAGCAGAAGGCAAAGACAGCAATGGCGGCGAGTGTGGGCAACAGCAGGTTGTAATTGAGAAATTTTTCGAGCACATTGATGGCAAATAAGCTGTGCAAAATGCCCAGGAGAAGAGGCAGGAGCAGGGACAAACCAACTTGAGCGGAAACCGCTCGCTTTATTTCATCCTTCGTCATGCCGATTTTTTTCAGCAAATCGTACTTTTCTTTATCGGCTAGTCCTTCACTGAGGAGTTTAAAATACATGATGCTGCCGGTGGCCAGGACAAAGACGATGGACATGAAACCGCCCAGGAAGAAGAATAGTCCAATGAAACGGAACGACGATTGATAGGCACCGGCGTAGGCAAAGAAATGACTGTTCTCGGGCAGGAGAGCTCTGAGTTCAAGGGCGAGGGGAATGGACTTTTCCGCATTCTCCACCAAAAAACCGTTAAATGTAATCTGCGTAAAATCCGCTTGCAGCATGGTGTAATCTTCGTCACTCATAACCAGGACCGGCATATTTTCTCCGCTTCCCAAGAGAGGTGCCTTCAGATAATCCTCAATGAGAAATTCGCGGGAGGTCATTTGAACAATGCTGCCTGTGTACCTGTATGTTGAGGCAATGACACCCGGTGCTTCAATAAACGTGACAGCACCTGAGGCGGGTTTGGCCTGTTCGAGTATTTTTTCGGCGTTTTCCGGGTTCAGGGTTGTAATGACTTGGACAAAGTCCGGGTATTTAACAGCTAGAAAACTTCTTGTGCTCCACACATCCTTTGTGATGCGTGCCGACGGTATATAGAGATATTTTAGCTGCACTTCCGCTTGTAATGCGTGCTCCGATTCCCGGATGGTTTGCAGGACATCCTCCCGCAGTGTTTCGTTTTCCGAAATATAGGAAAAAGAATAGGGAAACTCAATGGCATGTGTTTGATCCACATAATATTTTAAAGAAAGCGAGGTTCCAAAGGCGGTGATTGCCGTTGCTGCCATAACCGCCAGAATGGCCAGGCTGCGGTAATTTCCCCTCAGCCGAAAGGCGATATTGCTAATACCCACAATGCGCACACCCTGATACATGATTTTCTTATTGTTAATTAAATAGCGCAGGAAGACAGAGAGGAAGGAACCGAAAAAGAAGTAGGTGCCGATGATAACCAGAATAACAACGGCCAGGGTTCCCAACAAAAAATTGGGCAGAGCAAATACGTTGGCGCTTAAATAGTACCCGCTGCCCAGAAGCAGGATCGCCAGGATACCGCTGGGAATGTTATACCGCGGGAAGGCTTCATCCTTTTTGCTTTGATGAATTAAGTCAATGAGCGGTTTTCTTACGACCTGCAGAAAGTTGCCGGCCGACATAGCTAGGAAAATGATGCCGAAAGTGATGATTACTTCTGTAACCGCACTTTTGGGAATGGTAAAGGGTACGGTTACTTTTAGCAGCGCGGCTTTTGCCAGCGCCATCATAAATAATTTTGAAAAAAGAATACCAAATAATAGGCCCCCGGCCAGTGAGGTTAAGCCGGTAAAAATACTTTCCACGGCAAAGACAAGACCGATCTTGGCATTGCTAATTCCTGCCAGAGCATAGATCCCGATCTCTTTTGTGCGCTGTTTTAAAAAAAATGAACTGGAATACCACATAAAAAACACGAGTACGATTAGAGTTACGACTGAAGTAATTTGCGCCGCTGATTTCGCATAGAGAAGGACTTCCTGCGATTGAAGCACCTCCGGATTGTGCTTGAGGGACATAAAATCGTAGTACACGGCAACAGCCACCGTCATGACCACAATATGAAAAGTATAAGTTTTTACATTGTTGCGGAAGAGCTTTAAAGCAAGACTAAAAGCGTTCATTAATGATCCCTCCCATGGCAGCCACCATCTCCAGGATTTTTTGGTAGAAGTCTTTTCTGCTGCCGCTTGTATCCAGGCGGGCATGTAACGTGCCGTCTTTTAAAAACATCACCCGGTCGCTGAAACTAGCGCAGAAGGCATCATGCGTAACCATAACAACCGTTGTCCCATACTTTGGCCTGAGACCGCGCAGGCATTCCAATAGTTCCGCGGACGCCTTTGTGTCGAGCGCGCCTGTTGGTTCATCGGCAAAGACAACAGCAGGCCTGGTAATGAGAGCCCTGGCCACGGCGGATCTTTGTTTTTGTCCACCTGAGAGCTGATAGGGGTATTTGGGCAGTTGATCCGTTATGCCGAAGAAAGCGGCCAACTCCTCCACCGCCGCCATTATTACTTTGTGGTTGGCCCTGTTGAGAGCCAAAGGCAAAGCGATGTTATCCATAATGGTCATATTGTCAAGCAGGTTAAAATCCTGGAAGACAAAACCGATTTTATGGCGGCGCAATTTGGCCAGCTCGCTATTCTTCAACATGGCCAGATTCCGTCCTTCAAAATAGATCTCGCCGGCCGTCGCCTTATCGATGGTGGACATAAGATTAAGCAAAGTCGTCTTGCCCGAGCCGGAGGGACCCATAACGGCTAAAAACTCACCTCTTTGCACCTCAAGGTCCACATCATGCAAGGCAGCGAAACGTGTGCCCCGACTTCCATATTCTTTTTTTAATCCGCATACGGTAAGAATTGTTTCCATAAGAACAGCCTCCTGACAGGATATTACCTCCCCAAAAGCAGGATGTAAATATATTGTATCCGCATGGCAGATACTCTGCCATTGCTTTAGATGACATTTTCCTTCTTTAGGTTACATTCATGTCACTTTGGTAATAATCCCGCAGTTTATAGAAGCTGAGCACAAATTCCGTATATTTATTTTGTTGGGAACGGACATGGATGCCGATCCCTAATTTGTTCGCCATTTTCTTGGCGTAATAGAGCCCCATACCCGTGGATTTTGCCGTCCGGCGACCGTTTCCCCCGGTAAAACCTTTATCGAAAATACGCTTTTGGTCTTCCGGGCGGATACCAATACCGTTATCCCGGATGGACAGTTTTACAGCCCGAGGATCCTCCTCTGCCATGACAATATCCATGTTGTTATCCCGCGAGGAGAGAAAGAGCACGGGAACTTTGGAAATCTTTCTGATTTGTTCCGTCCAGTAGAAACCGTCAAAACAGGGCAGATTCACGTCCATAACCACCAGTTGGGGCTGGTGCCGGCCGAATTCGGTGACAACATGCTCAAAATCCTGCGCGGTCGTTACGTTGAACCGCCATTTTTGCAATCCTTCGGCTAATTGCATGCAAAGGGCCCGGTCATCTTCCACAATCATAACGGTGTACATCTTATCACCCCATTAGCGATCTCACTGTATACATTATAAACTAATGGGAGTAATGCTTAAAGCTTTTGACAGCCATGTCATTATTATCCAACACTCATTCTTGCGAGGTCAAGTAAAACGGTGATGCTAATCCCACCGAGCCAGCTGGGACAAGGGACCTGTCCCCCTGTCCCACCACCAGGGACCTGTCCCCCTGTCCCAGCCCATATATTCCTATTTCAGGATATTTTATCCTCAAGGCTATTCTCTTCTTATCCGATTATATTCCATGGCACGTACGGATTCACATTCCCAACATTATATTAACTATAAAGAGAATCTGCTTAAAAATAGTACTCGGCGTTGACCCTTGCCGTCACTTCAACATCACCCGGGAGAATAGGCGTAGGGCCTGCTGCATCCATCATTTTAGCACTTTCTTCCATAGCAGCACGGTAAGGGGTATAACCGGACATCTCTTCATGGATAACCTTAATTCCCTTGATGGCAACCCCCGCACTGCGGGCAATTGCTTCTGCCTTGGCTTTGGCCTGGGTTGCGGCATTCTGTAAAGCCTGCAGTTTCAAGGCTTCCGCCTCCTTTAATTCAAAAAAAACTGATAAAACCCTGTTGGCTCCGGCTTGAATGGCGGTATCAATTACGTTACCAACTTCATCCAGGTTATGAAGGCTTACAGTAAGCTCATTATAAGCCCTGTATTTTGTAATATACTTTTCCCTGTTTTGTGGATCAACCTGTTGATTATAGCTGTTTAACCGATAGCCGCTTGTTTTGAGCTGCTTTTCATCAATGCCTGAAGCTGCTAAAGCTTTGAGCACTGCGTCTGTCAGGCGGGTATTTTCTTCCGCTGCCGTTTTTGCCAGTTCGTGCGTGGTTTCTACCGCCAGTACCACCCGGGCAGAATCCGGTTGCGCCGTGATCACCGCTTCCCCGTAGACACTGATAATACCTTGGTCCTCAGCGGGGCTCGCTCCGGCAATAGGCGAATCAATTAATCCCGGCAAAAGCACTGCTGCTAACAGCAGTAATCCAATGGCCACAATTATTACCTTTTTCTTCTCCATAAAAATCCTCCTTTTGCAGTATTTTTATCCCTTAGACGGCCGAAGCAAAAAAATGGTTCCCAGGATTATCACTAATAAACCGAACTTCGAATATTATAATTTTGTAAAAAAATGCGCAAGGTTAACAAGGTTGGGAGGACGGTTCTGAACTTGCCTGGGTTTATATGGTAAATTTCAAGAAAAGAAGATATTTATCTTATAATGAAAAAGAATAGAACAACAAAAGCCTAGAGCAAGAATTTAACCCAATTAAACCATTGCGCAAGATTGCATAATTTCTAAAAAGTAACCATGGGAAGGATGATCTTATGACTAACGGAGCTGATTCGACAATAATTATGGGGCAGGTTCTGAATAAACCCCCGGTCCACGTGCTCTATCCCCGGGTCCAGGGTTTAGGGGATAAAAGTATCCAGGAAAAGATTAACCTGGTTATTGAAAGAAAAGTAAATGATTTAATACTTATCCAGGGCGGACAAAAAGACCTGCAGGAACTGCGAGGGGATTATGAGGCAACTTTAAATCAAATGGGCCTGCTCAGCCTGCGCTTTGAAATGTTCGCCCAAATAAGAATGGCTGCCCATCCATCGACGATGATAGATTCACTGACGGTGGATCTGAACACCGGCCAGGAATACGAGCTCTATCATTTGTTTAGAAGCATGAGCGCTCATGCGTTAGTGATTACAAATTTTCTCCTCAAACAAATTGAGAGGGAGCAGATACCTTTAATTGTCGATTTAAAACTCATACCGGACAATCATCCTTATTATCTAACTGAGGAAGCTTTGATGGTTTATTTTCAGGAGGCTGAACTTGCCCCGCGGAGTTATGGAATTCTGGAATTTCCGGTTGCTTATAATTATGTAAAATCCATTATCGATCCGGTGGGGCCATTGCGTCAGATGGTTTAACCGTAACTGGTACTAAATACGCTTTGCGATGTTAAATATCCGTTCTTTCCCTGTTCAATTATCAGCAGAAAAACGTTTATCACGCGATTGCCGGGCAAGTATTCGTTTCAGCCTGGCCAGATCCACAGGCTTGGCCAGGTGATAGTCAAAGCCGGCAGCAGCAGCTTGCTGTATATCTTCGGGAAGAGCGTAGCCGGTAAGAGCTATGAGAAGTGTGTCCTTTAGCTTTTTGTCCAGGCGAAAAGCTCTGGCGACTTCATAACCGTTCATTACCGGCAACCCGATATCGCACAGAATTACTTCGGGATAAAACTCACGTGCCCTTTTAATCCCCTCCGGGCCGCTGTAGGCAACTTCAACTGTGTGACCATCCAGTTCGAGCAGTTCGCTCAGGGAATCGGCAATATCGACATAGTCATCAATAATAAGGACTTTCCGTCTGCGGAATTTTATGCCCCGGAGGGGTCGCTGCAGCTCGTGACTTGTAATTTTTTCCACTGGAAGAGATACCACAAACTCCGATCCTTTCCCCGGCCCGGCGCTGGAAGCACTTATACTACCCCCGTGCATTTCAATCAAACCCTTGCTTAAAGTCAGCCCAAGCCCGAGCCCTCCACAGCTGCGTTCAAGGGATTTCTCCGCCTGCATAAAAGGCTGGAAAAGACGAGAAAGATGCTCCCCTGCTATCCCTATACCACTGTCAACTATGCGGATAACGGCCTGCCTGCCGGATACATCGCTCTCCGTCGACACTCGTGTAAATCCGCCGCTTCCGGTAAATTTGGCCGCATTCTGAAGCAGGTTTCCTACTACCTGTACCAGACGCGCCCGATCAGCATTCAAATAAATCTTCTCCGGGGCAAATGCTGCTTCCAGCTGAACCCCGTTAATCTCAAAAAGTGACCGGTGATCTTCCAGCGTTTGCCGTACAAGCTCGTTGAGCTCAAGCTGCTGCCTCTGCAACTTAATTTTGTTCCTCGAGATACGGGTAATATCGAGCAGGTCGTCGACCAAACGCGAGAGTTGCCCAACCTGCCGCTTGAGGATATCTTTTGCTTTGTTGGTCTGTTTACCTCCGGGTTGAGCCTGGTCAAGGATGGAAAGGCTGTTGCGGATGGAGGCGAGCGGATTGCGCAGCTCATGCGAAAGAACAGCCAAAAAGTCGTTTTTGCGTTTATTGGACTGACGCAGCTTTTCTGCAAGTATGCGGTAACGCATTTCACTCTGGCGCAGTTTTTTTGCTGCCTGCACACGCTCTGTAACATCGCGGAATACCAGGATTACTCCGGCTATGCTTTCCTTATTATATTTGATCGGAGCCGCGCTGTCATCGATCGGAATTTCTGTACCGTTTCGTGTTATTAACAATGTGTTATTTGCCAGGCCTACGG
Organism: Dethiobacteria bacterium; assembly: GCA_050948825.1. Classification (GTDB taxonomy): domain Bacteria; phylum Bacillota; class Dethiobacteria; order DTU022; family UBA8154; genus DUQX01. The sequence continues at coordinate 100,384 of JBMNEO010000009.1, forward strand.
AAGTGCCTTCCTCCAATACCCTGGCTACCGGGTTTTCCACCGGTTTGCGCGAGTACATATTTATTATTTTAAATACCTGTGTCAGGTTATTATGTAAGGCCTCTTCCAGTTTCCAACCCGTTAGTTCCTCGGCAACCTGGTTCATGAAGTTTATCATACCGTTTGCATCGGTTGTGATCACGGCATCTCCAATGCTTTTCAACGTCGTAGAGAACCACTTTTCTCTTTCTTTTAATTTCCTTTCCATCTTATGCTTGTACAGCGCCATATCGATTGTTATGTGCAGCTCTCTTTCCCTGAAAGGCTTAATTATATACCCATACGGCTCCGTAATCCTGGCACGTTTTAATGTATTTTCATCTGCATAAGCGGTCAGGTAGATCACTGGGAGGCCAAAACGCGACTGAATTTGCCTGGCAGCCATCACCCCGTCGATTTGCCCGGGAAGCCTGATATCCATCAATATCAGATCCGGCAGCATTTCCTCTGCTTTTATTAGAGCATCTTCTCCGGAAAACGCGATAACCGGGGTAGGATATCCCATTTTTATCAGCCTTTGTTGCAAGTCCAGTGCTTCAATGCCTTCATCTTCAACTATTAGTATCTTTGCTGCGGGCATAGTTATTTTACCTCCTTATCTATTCTGTAAATGTAATTGCAAACTCAGTCCGGCCGTTTGTCCGAAAGGTAATAGTCCCTTTAAGCTGCTTGGCCAGTACTTTGACCAGTTTTAATCCCAGTGATTCACAGCTTTCAATATTAAAGCCTTTGGGAAGGCCGATGCCGTTATCGCTGACGGAAAGAATGAACTGCCGGTTATTAACCCTGCGCAGGTCAATGCGGAGTTCGCCAACCGTTTCTGTTTCATCCACAAGCCTCGCTGCATCCGGGAAGGCATGCTTCAGAGCGTTGGAAACCAGTTCGTTGACAATCAAAGCACAGGGGATAAGTGTGTTTATATTCAGCGATATCTCTTCAACATGTATCTCAGGTCTAATGGTTCGCTCATTTACCCCGTAGGAGAGAAACAGGTTGGCGGTCAAGCTGCGAATATATTCGGCAAGGTCGATCTTGACCAGTGATTCGGATTTGTATAGTTTCTCATGGATTAGGGCCATAGAATAAATGCGGTCCTGGCTTTCCCTGAAGGGAGCCCTTGCCTGCTCGTCTTTGATATAGGATAGCTGCAGGTTGAGCATGCTGTGGATAATTTGAAGGTTATTCTTTACGCGGTGGTGTACTTCCTTAAGAAGCGTCTCTTTTTCATGCAGGGTTTTGAGCAGATACTCCTCACTGGCATGCAGTTCCCTGTTGGCTGCTGCCAGCTGGGTCGTGCGCTCGTTAACACGCTCTTCAAGCTCCCTGTTAAGCTTTTGTATTTCCTGCTCCGCTCTTTTGCGTTCGGTAATATCGATGCCCATTTCTACAATCATTATAGAACCATCCACGTCGGTCAGGGAAAAATCAAAAACATAGTAGTTGCGGCCATCCGGTCCATGCCATTCCCAGTTATGGGGTGCCATGGTTTCCAGGACAATGAAGGATTCGCAATTCTCGCAGGGCTCACTGCGTCCAAAGAGATACTCAAAACAGCGCCGGCCCCGGGGCTCACCGAAACGCTCCCGAAAGAAGCGGTTAACAAAGGTTACATGATAATCCGGCGTCAATAGCACCAGGTAAGCAGGGAGCATCTCCAGCACAGTATTAAACCGGTGCCGTTCCGCTTTTAAGGACTTCTCGACTTGCTTGCGCTTGATAATATCGTTCTTTAGAAGTCTGTTTACCCGCGCCAGCTCCACAGTTCTTTCCCGCACCCGCATCTCCAACTCGTCCTTTGCCCGGCGCAGCGCTTCCTGTGTTTGTTTCATCTCTTCCACCAGCCGGGCATTTTCCAGTGAAATAGCGGCCTGCGACGCCAGCAGCTCGATTAACTGTATCTTTTCTGTTGTAAATACCGCCTCCGCCAGGCGGTTTTCAAGGTAAAGCATGCCGATCATTTTTAACTGTTTGAGCACAGGGAGACAAAGAACAGAACGCAGTTGCATGTGCTGAACCTCGGTATTATTTTTAAACGGGCCCTCCCGGGAGGCATTATTAAGGATTACTTTCTCTCCGGTTCGGTACACATAGCGTACAATTGCCTTGCAGATGTTGCCGGCATCATCCAGCTTTTGATAAACTGTCTGTACTGTTTGCCCGGGTCCAATATGGCTTTCCGCGCGGACAAATAAACTGCCCTTCTGCTCCATTAACAGGTACCCGTGCTGCGCCCCCGAGCTTTCAATAACCACGTGCATGATTTTTTTCAATAGCGCTTCCTGTTCAATTTCTGCGGAAATAGCAAGGGCTGACTTCATAAGATACCCGCCGTCAAGATTGGGAAGGAGCCTGGAAGAAGGGTTTTCCCTGCCCAGGTAAGGCAGGTGAGGATAGAAGTGCTTCTCCTCTTCAAAGTACTCGGGAAATTTCTCGATGAGCTTGAACTCTTTTCTTCCCGCACCGCATTTCCTGTACAAACGCACCGCTTCGGCAAAATAAACCCTGGCGGAGCACTGACCCGCTCCCTGAACAAGTTCACCGAGGCACTCATAAAGATGCCCTTCTAAAAATGTATACTCCTGTGCGTGTGCAATCTCTATAGCATCCAGATAAAGGCTATGGGCCTTCTTAAAATCGCCGGTTACCCTTTCCAGTTCGGCATAAAGTAAAGCCAGGTAGGGTTTTAATAGCGGCCCCAGTTCAGCCCATTTTTCAACCGTTCTGATAACAGGCCGAATTTCTTTCAGTAATTCTTCTTTACTATTGAAGCGTATACCAAGTTCATACATTTTAAGGGCGTTCAATACCAGGAAAACATGCCACTGCCTCTTCAACACATTATCCGTCAGGCCTGAAAGATACTTGCGGACCATAATGAGACATCTTTCGGCTTCTTTATATTCTCCCAGGTAATAGTGCGTCAGGGCCATATGGACATAATAACTTCCTGCAGACGCAATATGGTTATCAGCCTCCCATTGTTTTAGTTTTTCTTCCATAGGCATAGGGGAATAGCCTTTTTTCATGGGTTCTATCCAGCCTGCCTGCATCGCTTCAGCAAGGCCTACCGAAAAGGCCAAATGATACCTTCTGGAGAATTGCAGACATTCCTGAGCGTATTCTTCGATAGCAGACAGATCCGCTCCTTGAACCTGAAGGTTCCACATCAAAGGTCCGTAAGAAAGGCCGGCATTATAAAGATCGCCGCAATTTTTCCCGCACTGGATGGACTTTAAACAATACTCTACGATTTCTTTCGGGTGGTTTCTGGAATGCATATTGCACCAGACAATCCCGTTCATCCCGCGCGTAGCGCCAAAGGTATTTGGATATTTTGCAGAAAGATCACGGGCAAGATCTTCGTATTTGAACGCCTCTTCAAACTTCCCCTCTTCTGCCAGCTGCAGCCCCATGATACTCAAAGCATAGATTACAGATTCATCCATCCCCCCTGATAAACAATGCCAGGTTGACTGCGCAGCCGCAAGATAAAGTTGAGGCACGCGGCCGGACAGATACAGATCGGGAATAAGCTCGCTGTAAATGGAAAGCTCAATTTTACTTTTCCTGTCCGTTGTAAAAGGCATGTTTAAGATAGTATCCCAAACGTCCTCTTCTTTTAATGCTATTTTTTGCATCAGTTCTTTTCTTTTCCTGGTTGCTCTACCGGCATTATGAGGTATGTCCCTATTGAAATAGGCGAGCCCCCTGTTTGCTGTATCAATTGCCTTTTTAATGTTCCCTATTGATGAAAGCGTGGTTGTTTGCTCCGCCAAACATTCCGCCTTATCCAGATCGGTTTTTGCATGTGCCAGCAATTCACTTAACAGAATTTCGGAATTCTCATAATTCCCGCACATCAGCTCCGTTTTTGCGGCTTTCTGATAGACTTTGAATGTATCCTCATAGTAACCCTCTTCCCAACAGTCAGGCGGCAATAGCTCCCGGCTGAGCTTGAAATACTCATTGGCCGCTTCCGTAGCCAGGGAAGCCAGCGCCTTATTACCGGCATGATAGTTTAAGCGGGAGAGGAAATTAGCGGTCTCCTTATCCGGATTAGCATCTCTCCCCAAATTGAGGTGAGAAACGATAGTAAACAGGTTGTCGAGTTTTTCTGCATACGCGAGCGCCTTCCCGGACGTGGCTCCTAAAAGGCGATTGCCTGCCCGCCAGTGGATCAGGCGGCGCCTTTCCGCCGGTATGGCTGATAACGTTGCCTCCTGGACCTTATCGTGGATGAACTGCAGCCGATCCTTATTTTCTACCAGGAGCCCCTGCCCCAGGGCCGGTTTCAATATTGAGAAAGTTTCCAGCAGGGACCTATCACTTATCAATGCTAACTCGGCAGCAGAAAAGGTATTCCCCATACACGCGCAATATTCCAGCAGGCCGATTAACTCCGGCGGGTACTTCTGTATCTTAGAACTGAAAAGGGCAACTACGTTGGTCGGCATGGAGGATTGCCGGATTTTTTCCAGGCCCCAGCGCCACTGCCCGTCTTCATCAAGAAAGAGGAGTTCTTCATGATGAAGATAAAAGAGGCTTTCACTGACAAAGAGCGGATTCCCTTCAGCTCAGTATGCAAATAAAATCAGCTAACGTTTTAGTTTGTTCCAGAGTAGTGTCAAGAATATAGGCAACCATTTCATGGCAATGCTCCGGCCGCAGCGGCTCCAGCCTGACTTCTTTCAATGGCTGACGGTTTTCCCCGGCCTTGCGGATAAATCTGGAGAGAGGATGGCCGGAATCCACCTCGTTGTGACGGTAGGCACCCAGGAAAAAGAGATAAGGGTGATCCTGGTAATTAGCGTATAAATATGCCAGGAATTCGAATGATGCCGTATCACACCACTGCAGGTCATCTATAAACAAGGTCAGGGGATTCTCCTCACTTGCAAGGCAGGTCAGGAAGCGGTCGAAAAGATCATGAAATCTGTTCAGTGATTCCACCGGGGGAAGCTGCTTGACCCCCGGCTGCGGGCCGATCAGAATTTCCAGCTCCGGGATAACATCCGTGAGGAGCTTTCCATTTTTCCCCACTGCTGTTAAGATTTTATTTTTCCATTCTGCAACCCTTTCATCGCTTTCGGTCAGAAAAGTGTGTATTAAGCTTCTAAAGGCCTGGATCAGGGAACTGTATGGAATATTTTTTTGATATACATCAAATTTACCAGACGTAAAATAACCCCTGTGCCTTACAATCGGTTTTTGCAGCTCCTGGATGAGGCGGGTCTTGCCGATGCCGGAGACCCCGGAGATGAACAATGAGCGAAATTCCCCTGTGGCTGCCGTCTCGTATTCTTTCAAAATGATTTGGGCTTCCCGGTCACGCCCGATCATCTTGGATATGAAAGTGAACCGATGTTCGCAAATGCTTTTTTCCAGAGGGAAAGAGCGTATTGTGCCGGAAGCCTCATATTCATCACGGCAGCGCGTCAGATCGGCCAGGAGGACTTTGCTGCTTTGATAACGTTTCTCAGGCTGTTTGAGCAGTAACTTGTTGATGATTTTACTTAAGGCTAAAGGTATCTCCGGGTTTACTTCGTGAACTGCAAGCGCTTCTTCAGCAAGGTGCGAATGGATTAAAGCAAGCGGATCGCCGGAAACAAACGGAAGGCGTCCGGTTAAAAACTCATAGAAGACAATACCCAGGGAATACAGATCGGAAGAGGTAACCACCCTGTGGTTAATGCGCCCGGTTTGCTCCGGGGAGGTATAAGACAGGGTTTCTCGGACAAAAGATTGGTCATAAATAAAGTGGCTTATATCTCGCACATCGACTCCGCTGATAAAGCCTATCAGCCGGATGCCTAGATTATCTGGGTTAACGATTATGTTATGCGGTTTAATGTTACCGTGAATTATTCCGGCTTCGTGTACCTTATCAAGAGCATAGGCGAGTTTACAGGCAATGGAGAAAAAATTGTTCAAGGTTACTTTGGCGTGATCTTCCATTAACTGATTTAAAGTTAAGCCGTCATAATAGCTCTGTACAATATAACACACACCATCTGTCACGCCAACAGAAAAAGGTACAATCAACAGAGGATCGTTTAAAACCCTGAGCCGCTCGATTTTCATCCTGAGCTGTGCGAGCGTGTATTCTGCCGGCTTAATTGATTTCAGCACCTTGAGTATCAGGGAACACTCAGGATTTTTTTTATGATATGCCTTATATATTGCAGTCAACTGGGTTTCAGCCATAAGATCAATTATTTCATAGTTTGGAAACAGCATGTTATTTCCCTTAGTCGTCGCGTATTTTGATAAACCAATTAGTATGCAACTTTTACCAATTTAATTTTCACCATATAATTTCCACCATAAAAGATGTTTTCCTTCTAAATGTAAGTAAATATTTATAATTATTTTATCATTCGATAGACCTCTACAAATATTTACAACGCTGGTTACCTGGGGTTATCTTAAGTTTAAATTTATTCATGATTCATATAAACTAAAATAGCGGAAAAATTGCGGGAGCTGACAAAAATCTGTTATAAGTGCCAATATACTAAAAGACTGCTGTAATAAAAGCCGATATATTTAATCCATCATTTGCATGATTTTACAAGTGTATTTTTACTTAAATTGAGAAAATATAATTCCGAAGGGTTAACTATGAAAATTTACAAAGAAGAAGGGATAGACCTTGAAAAAATTAAGAATGGGTATTATCGGAACAGGGATGGCTTTTGAAAAGCTGCATTACCCTGCTTATCAAAAATTAAGTGATAAGTTCGTAATAGCAGCACTCTGTGATTCTGATTTTCAAAAGGCGGATAAATGGCGCAAGCTCCTTAATCTGCACCCTGGGGACAGTTACAGCGACTTTCATGAAATGATCAGGCGCAAAGACCTGGATGCTTTTGATATTATGGTTCCCATAGAGCTTAATTATGAAGTGACCGAAGAGATTGCGCAGGCAGGAAGGCCTATCATCACCGAAAAACCGCTGGGAGCCACAAAAGAGCAGGCTTTCGCCGCCAGGGAGCTGCCGAGAAGGTTTAATATCCCGATCATGGTTGCCGAAAACTACCGTTATAACGATGACACTAATATTATCCGCGACCTTATCAGGACACAGGAGACGGGAAGGGTATATTACTTTATTCAAAACAGGTTTGTAGATTTTCCTGCTGAAATGACAAAAGATAAATTTCCCGCCAGGGATTGGCGGCAGCATCCGGAGTTCCCCGGAGGAGTCTTTTATGATACCGCTGTGCATGAAATAGCAGCCCTGCAGCATATCTTTGGAGCTATAGAGAGCGTCCATGCCTTCGGCGTTAAACAGGAAGAAGATTTCTCCCCTTATTCTGTTATCCAGACTAATCTTCTTTTTAAAAGCGGCATTACCGGCCATTTTACCTTCTTCTGTGCGGGTAAAGAAATACAAAGACCACTGCTTGGTTTACGTATTTTCTGTGATAACGGCATGATTTATCTTGAGGGGAGGGACTGCGGAACTGTTAACGTTTTTTATAATAACGGGGAAAGCAAGCAAATTCCATATCAGCCCCAGATGGGGTTCCATCACGAACTGTTGAATTTCTATAAAGCGGCATCGGGCGAGGAGCCTCTTGCAGTTACCCCCGAACTGGAATACGGTGATGCAATGGTTATTTTTGCCATCTTAGACTCCCTGGAAAACCGGAAGGAAGTAAAAGTAGCCGCCAGGGCAAAATACGAACCCGTATATCAATAAAACCGTAGATAATAAAATATTTTTTCAACATATAACAAACATATTCAACATATATCAAGAAGAAGACATTCCGATAATCTTAAAAAGTTTCTCCAAATCGAGGTGTTCCCTGAGAAGCGCAGCCAGGCTATCATAGCTTTGCTCGCGATGTTTTTGTATTTCCAGCCCGCCCTCTTCTGCAAGAGGCCGCAGGCCTGCTCTTTTTCGCAGAATATTTAACCATCGCCGGCGGAAGAGGTCGTTGTGAAATATATCATGCAGGTAGGTTCCCCAAACAGGTAAATCAACGGATGATGCTCCGATTAATTCTTCCTCGATACCCGGAGGCGCGATAATACTGATACACGGGGCATCCGCAGGGATCTCACTTTTCCCGTGCCTGACATCATACCCGTCAAGTTCAAGGTTTGCACATGACCCCCAGCTGGCGTGTGAAGAAACCCTGGCTTTAACCCGGCGGGTTATTTTTGCAGGGGTAAAAATTGTTGAGACCGGAAGTAAACCCAGCCCTTCGGCAACCTGGATATCCTGGTTCTCGATCCCTTCCGGATCATGAAGCTCCCTCCCCAGCATCTGGAAACCACCGCAAATACCGACAACAGGAACCCCCCGGGCATTTAGCTCCATGATCCTGCCTGCCAGCCCGGACTCGCGCAAAAAATAAAGGTCTCCGGTGGTGTTTTTGCTTCCCGGGATTATAATAGCATCTGGAAAGCCAAGAGAGTTTTTATTATCTACATAGCGCAGCACAACGTCTTCTTCCGCGTCCAGCGGACCGAAATCCGTATGATTGGAGATCCTCGGCAGTTTGATCACGGCTATATCCAGCAGATCCGTTATCTTCCCTATCTTCCCGGATTTTTTAGTTTCGGAGCCGCTCCTATCCTGAATTGAAACGGAATCTTCCTCTTCAATCCCGTGGTTGCTGACGTACGGGATAACTCCAAGCACAGGCAGGCCGGTACGCTTCTCCAAATAATCAATGCCCGGCTTCAGGATCTGCGCATCTCCCCTGAACTTATTGATGACAAACCCCGCGACCATATCCCTTTCCTGAGGGGTAAACAGCTCGAGAGTCCCGATAATGGAAGCGAAAGAACCGCCCCGGTCAATATCGGCCACGAGAATAACTGGGGCATCTGCCAGAAAAGCCACCTTCATGTTGGCAATGTCCTTCTCCTTTAAATTAATTTCTGCAGGGCTGCCGGCGCCTTCGATTATCAGAAGATCATACTCATTGCGCAGCTTCCCCAGCGCCTCCCTGACGACCTCGATTCCTCTGGGAACATAGTTATTGCGGTACTCCCCAGCATTCATATCGGCAAGGGGCTGCCCCAGGACTATAACCTGAGAAACCATTTTTTCTTTAGGCATTAATAAAATCGGGTTCATCTCCACCGTTGGGATAACCCCTGCCGCCTGGGCTTGAATTCCCTGGGCATGTGCAATTTCCCCTCCGCTTTGCGTAATGTAGGAATTAAGGGACATGTTTTGGGATTTAAAAGGTGCAACCTTAAAACCCTCCCGGTAGAAAAGGCGGCAAAGACCAGTCGCCAAAAAGCTTTTCCCCGCATTAGAAGATGTCCCCTGAATCATGAGACATTTTGTCGGCATATTGTTCCACCTTTCACCCGTGCGACATTAGGGACGGTTCTCGCTGTCGCATTTTTTGCGACAGCGAGAACCGTCCCTAATGTCGCACTTAGTAAGCCCTTAAGAACAGGATCCGCAACAGTCCGAACAGGAGTCCTCACCGGTTATGGAAAAACCGCCCCGTGGGCCCTCATGGAAATCGATAACCTTGTCGTTTAACTGTACAGTTATTTTTTTCTCATAGACAATGGGAACCCCTTCAATTTCATCTACATTATCCTGGCCTTCATGAACCGACTCTTCCAGAGCCATACCTAACCGGGGTCCGCCTCAGCCTACACCATCCACATAAATCCTGATATAAAGCCCTTCCCCGTTCTGCTTTAAGACTTCTTTCATCTGTTCTGCCGCTGCTGCTGTTATTCTCATCATGCTCACCTTTCCTTTCTGTCAACTTTGATATTTAATATCTGCCTTTTCCCTTAACAGGTTTATTTGTTCTTCCATCTTTTCATAAACAAGCTCTTCAAGCAATTTTTCTTCTGCCGCTTCCTTAACCTCGTCAAAAGTAGCTTCGTGAGCTTCCCTGCGATCGAGCACTTCTATAATATGAAAGCCGTGCACAGTCTCTACCGGAGCACTACGAGAACCTATCGCCAGATTGAACGCAGCCTCCTCAAACTCGGCTACCATTTCTCCCCTTTGGAAGAAGCCTAAATTTCCTCCCTGTTCGGCGGATACGGTATCAATAGAATGCTCTTTAGCAAGTTCAGAGAAATCTTGCCCCTCGTCCAGCAGTTGAACAACGTCTTCCGCCTCCTCCAGCGTTTCAACTAAAATGTGACGGGCTTCAACCTGTTCCGGGGTGTTAAATAAATACTGGTTTTCTGTATAATATTCCCTTACTTCCTCATCCGTTATTTCAATCTGCTCGCGAACTATTTTACGAAAAAGAAGTTCTATTTCGAGATCTTTTCGCAGGGCTTCTTCCGTAAGGCCATATTGTTCCAGAGCTTGATAAAAATAATCCTCTGCTCCATAGAAATTTTCCTTAATTACTTTGCCAATTTCAGCATCTATATCCTCTTCATCAACGCTTATCTCAAGCTCTTTCGCCTCTTGAAGAATTAAGCGGTTGCTGATCAGACGTTCCAAAACCTCCCGGCCGCCGTTGGTAAACATCGCATCATAAAGTTCGTCTTTTGTTATCTCCTCACCATTCACAGCAGCAACTACTTCACTTTCATTATTATTATTATTGACAAAATTAATTATTAATACTGCCGCCGATGCCAGAACTATTAAAAGAACAACTATATAAACCACCGGCAAAAAACCCTTACGGGATACGTTTTTTTTCTCCTCGGGCTCCATCTCTTCACTCCTTCTAGTAATATACACGTTGTCATACTGTATGCTTTAAGCAGGGCAACTTATTCTTATCCTCTTTCTGTTCGTTATATAATGCGGATAATCCTTTTTTTATAGATATAAAATATTTTCCTGCAAAACATAAAAAACATAATAACATAGATGCAGGTACAGCAACAAGCCCTGCGGTGATACTTTTTGGGCTTGTTGTTTCTACAATATCTATTGTTCAAAATCTATTGTTCAAAAGAATTCCTAACTGGCTCCTCCAACAGAAATATAAAATTATTATCTGTTAAAGGTATCCCAGTGTACAATCTCCTCCATTTTTTTCCGTTTTGTTTCATGCCGCCCGGGATCTCCTTGATCAGCCGGATAACCGAGGGGGAGCAGCACTATAGGCTCAACATGCGGAGGCAGCCTTAAAAGCTTATGCAGCGCCCTGGTATCAAAATTGCATACCCAGCATGTTCCCAATCCCAGCTCTGCTGCCGCCAGCGTCATATGATCCGCTGCTATGGCCGCATCGATATCACAGTGTCCTTTGCCGTCCGGGCGCCGCCAGGCCTTGCTGTGATCGCCGCAGATCATTATTATCACCGGCGCTTCATAGATCCAGGCACCGATTTCGTATGTATCAGCTACCTTTTTCCTCATTTCTTCCTCACGGAAAACAATAAAATGCAGCGGCTGGAAATTTACCGCAGAAGGGGCAACCCTTCCTGCTTCAAGAACCTGATGCAATTTATCTTCTTCAACGGGGATATTTTTATAGCTCCGGACGGAATACCTTTTTTTAGCCAGCTCCAGGAATGTCATTTTCTCTACCTCCGGTCTTAATAAGATAGCAGCCAGATCTCTGTTACCTCCGGCAGTGTACTTTTAGACACTGTAACCGATTTTTCGCCGCTGTGCTTGATATTATCTTTATCCTGCAAAAACACATCCAGATCCTGCAACGGCCAGTCCGCTATCGCCTGAGTGCGGTAATGCATGGGTATTACGACTCTGGGCCTGAGCTGTTCTATTACCTGATCGGCTTCCAAGGGATCTATTGTGTAGTGTCCCCCAGTTGGGATTAAGAGAATATCCACTGGAGACAAACCGTTTATCTGTTCTGCGTTGAGGAGATGCCCAAGGTCACCCAGATGAACCAGCCGCAGGCCGTCCATTTTGACAATAAAGGCAGCGTTACGTCCCCTGTCATGACCCCCGGAATTATCATGGAAAGTATTCACGGAGGCAAATGTAACTCCGTTAATGGAGTAGTCCGTATCCTGCCACCCGTCAGCGGTTAACCCACGCAGCACCTGCGGATCACCCTGGGCTGCCTGCACATAATTGTGATCGCTGTGCTCATGGCTAACGGTAACGACATCGGCTTCCTGCGACAGGGCTCCGTATCCACCCGTTCCGGCCGCATACGGATCCATCAGAATCCGGGTTTCTCCAGCCGATTGCAGCAAAAAAGCAGCATGGCCCAAATAAGTTATCTTCAATTCCTTCTCCGGCATCTGTTCAACCTCCTCTTCAGTTTCTGTTTTGGATTTATCTTCTGCATTGCCCTCTGCATCTTCCAATACTTCCTGTTTTGGAAGAGCTTCCAGCCCTTCTTTCTCTTCTTCCGGCACCTGTCCCCCCCCTGTCAGCACCACAGCCCGTTAATAAAGGACCGGCACCTAAAAGAAGTAAACACAGCAAAAGAATCAACCATTGCAAGCTCCGGTGTTTACGCACGCCGATCACTCCTTTCATCGTGCACTCAAATACAATCCAAAGCAATAATATTTCGGTTCACTTTGGTTCACTTGTTGTATTCGATAAAAACCCTGTTTTTTCCTGCTTATATTTCCTGCTTTATGTTTTTGAATTAAAAGGGAAGATAGCTTACAGCCTGTTTGCCCATCTGCTCCCAGGCAGCCCGAAAAGAATCCTTTGCTGCTTTCCTGTTTGGTGATCCCCGCAGGGGATCGTTAAAATAAATATAATCCTGATCATAGCCCGTGAGCAGTACAGCATGTTCCAGGTAAGTTATTTGCACAACGCCTTCAGAAGTCCGCCAGGTTTCAAATCTGGAAGCATCCAGCTCGGCATAAGTTGTATTCGCAACAACCCACACCGGAACATTGTAACTTAAAAAAACCTTGATATCTTTAAAGTCACACCCGGTTAAGTCAATCGTCTGCCCGGGTAAATACTTATCCATCAACTTCTTTATCGGTCCATGGTATACCCCATAACCTGGTTCAGCACGAGAATACATATCTCCCACAAAACCACGGTAAGGATTTCCAAAAAAAGTATTGCCATTGATGTCGCGGTATAAAGCAGGTTCTTTTACTATTTCCCTTGCAAGGGTCATTTTATCCACAGCTACACCGGCATGCTGCAACAGCATAGCCAGGCTTGTTACCTCACAACCCCTCGGCAGCTCCGGATTTTGCCGTATATGGGGAGCTTCTATTAAGATGCTTTCTTTAAGTTCATGCGGATTTGCCACAAACCTATCCCTGGCAGCGGCATCCAGGCAGGGAAGGCCCTCTGCATCCGCGACAGACTGGAAGACAGATGAACAACTTTCCTTTGAACCATCCCTTGAGCCATCCTGGCCCGGCCCACATGGTAAAACCATAAAGCTGAAAATAAATAACGCGCAGAACATGCATACGGCCAGGAGTAGTCCGCGCAGGATAAATTTTCTTCCGAAATTCTTTTTGGCGCGGGGTAAAGCCCCTCTTTGCAACCCGGCATCGCTTTTCACAGCAGCCTTTTTAAATTTGAGATTGGCTGCTTGTATATTGTTTTTAAAAATATTCCTGTAGGGTTGATAGAGATACGGCAATTCCTTGCTTAATTCTAAACCCTTTTCCGCCTCCCTGATAGCTTCGGGATACCGCTTTTGCCGGTATAGCCAGATAAAACGATTATTTAATAGTTCCAGTTCATTTCTTGTTTTCTCCATTTTTTGTCTCCAGAAAATCAACAAATACTTGTGCTTATATCTTATATCGTCATTTATGCATAAAATAAAACATTATACTCCCCACAAAATAGAAAAATGCAACCAAGCAGTAACAATTACCTCATTCTAAAATTACCTATTGAAGGGTATTCGGGCAAACAAAAACCCCGTTTTCGGGGTTTCCGGTAACAAATGAGTATTTTATCAAATTAATACTACATCGTTATTCAGTTACACGTTCTTGAGCCCGACACTTCTCTTTATTTTTTAACTTTAAGCTTTTTAATCCCCTGTTCCAAACCTTCCAGGGTAAGCTCATACATCGGGAAAATTTCTTTAATCATCGCGATTGTATAAAAGCCGATAGTACGATCCCAGTAATATGAAGGTATAGGGTTTAACCAGATGGTATGTTCAAAATGATCGGCGATCCGTTTCATCCAAACTATACCCGGTTCTTCATTCATTACATCCCAATCAATAGCCCCGTTAACCATCAACATTTCACTGGGAGCCATACTGGCATCACCTACAAAAACAACCTTATACTCCGGATCAAACAGCTGTAAGAAACTTTTAGTGTTTATTGAATTGGACTTACGGCAGGTCGGGTCCAGGTAAATATAATCATAGATACAGTTGTGAAAGTACAAGAAACGCAGATCTTTAAAATGGCTGGCTCTATTCATGGCTGTAAAAAGCTGGCTGCAGATGCGCATATAGGGCATCATCGAACCGCCTGAATCCATAATCAGTAATACTTTGACAGTATTCTTGCGCCCGCGGGACCATACCAGTTGCAGTAACCCGCCTTTATCCCCTGTTTCCCGAATGGTTTCATCGATGTCCAGTTCTTCTTTAGGTCCTTCTTCCTTGCTACTGAGCTGCCTCAGTTTGCGCAGCGCCACCTCAAACTGCCTGACTCCAATTGTTTCATCAGCACGAAAACCGCGATATTTTCGTTCTGCAGCAACCTTCACCGCTGATTTGTTAACAGACTCGCCCCCAATGCGGATTCCTGCAGGGTTATAACCCGAATGCCCAAATCTGGACGTTCCACCGGTACCTATCCAGTTTCCCCCACCGTGATGCTCGCCCTTTTGTTCTTTAAGCCTCTCTTCCAGTTGCCTCCGCAGCTCATCGAGGTCCCATTCTTGAAACTGCTTGCGATCCTCGGATGATATGCGCAGCGGTGGCAGTGCATGTTCCAGCCACTTCATAACACGTTCGGTTAACTCCTGGGGTGTTTCAATTCCATAAAAATAATGCTGGAAAGCAAGATCATACCTGTCAAAGTAAGTTTCACTTTTCACCAGCACAGAACGCGCCAAGGTATAAAAACCATATAAGCTGGAAAACGCCATCCCGCGGCTCAGCGCTTCGACAAGGGTCATCCATTCATTGATAGATACGGGAACACCATAATTTCTCAGCAGATAAAAAAAGTTAATAAACATAATATCACTTACCAGTTACGCATAAAACCGGGGGCAGGTGTTTTTTTCTGCGTGCCTTGGTTGTGCAGTCGCTGCAGTACAGCATTAAAATCACGGTCCTTCTTCAATAAAACACCGAGAAATGGCAGCTCTTTAGCTATTTTTTCAGGGCTGATGCCTCCAACCGTCAGGGCCTGCACCCAATCTAAAAGCTCGCTGGTGCTCGGTTTCTTTTGCAGCCCGGTAATACTGCGTACCCAATAAAAAGCTTTTAGAGCTTCGTTCAGCAACTGCTTCTCGAGATCCGGATAATGAACATTTACTATTGTTGACATCATTTTTTCATCAGGAAATTCAATATAATGGAAAATACACCTTCTTAAAAATGCATCAGGCAATTCTTTTTCTGCATTGCTGGTAATAACAACGATTGGCCTGTGCTTGGCCGCTATCGTTTCACCGGTTTCCGCTATATCAAAACTCATAATATCCAGCTCCCAAAGCAAATCGTTGGGGAACTCAATGTCGGCTTTGTCAATTTCATCTATTAGTAGAACAACCTGTTCAGGTGAAATAAAAGCCTCACCCAGCTTGCCGAGCTTTATATAATGGCGAATATCGGAAACATCATGGTCACCGAATTGGCTGTCGTACAGCCTCTGCACAGTATCATAAATATAAAGGCCATCCTTAGCTTTCGTTGTTGACTTGATATTCCAAATAAATAACTTTTTATTCAATCCTTTGGCGATACTGCGCGCCAGCATTGTTTTGCCTGTTCCAGGTTCACCCTTAATTAAAAGCGGTCTCCCCAGGGCGGCGGCAATATTTACACTGTTTTGCAAATCCTCTGAAGCAATATAATCATCGGTACCGGAAAAAAGGTTATGCACTTTAGGCAAAGTTATTCCTCCTACAATAATTTTCTTCATATAATATTTTTTCCTATGCAATAAATTTCTATATCAAAGCTATTTTTCCTGCTTTTGCATAAAAATAATCCTCTCTTGCGCACCGGGTGCGACACCGGGGACGGTCTCCCTGCGACACCGGGGACGGTTCTCCCTGTCGCATTCAATGCCGGAATATAACCTTAAATAAATCTCCGAAATACTGATAATACGAAAAGCCTTATTTCTTGCAATATTTATCTGATAGAAATTTGATAGTGCGACAACAAGAACCGTCCCCGGTGTCGCAGTCCCCGTCCCCGTGTCGCATTAATGGGCTGTGGTTATGGATACGATACGGGTAGTGGGATTCCAGTCAACCAGTGCGCCAAAATATTCACTTATATAGCGAGCCGGCACCATTGTGCGGTTGTTTTTTAGTACCGGAACGGTATCCATTACTTTTTCCTCACCGTTCACAACTGCCAAAGAGCTGTTAATCCTGAATAATACTAAATCTTCTTCCCGCATGATGGTCACGGTCCTTGAGGCTGAATCCCATCCCACTCCGGCGCCAAGAGCTTCTGTTACAAATCTCAGCGGAACGATCAGCCTGTTATTAGTATCAATAAAAGGAGGCGAATCAAAATCTATCGAGCGGCCATCTACCAGCACCTTAATACCCTCGGTCTGCGGATCATAATCGGCTATGAGATATTTTTCTCTTTCTTCTTTAAACCTTTTCAACGCAGGGGCATAGTTCGCCTCGATCTGCTGCGGCGATAACCCCTCCTCCAGGTAAAGGCCAATTTTATTACTCCCCATTACTTTATCAAACATTACCATATCCTGCGGAGTCAGCCCGCCCTTTGGAACACGGAAATCACCAAGAGAAAATGCATACGCCAAAGCATATATTCCAGTCTTTGCAGGATTAAAGGTGTGATAATCAAAGATTTTCAGCCTTACGCCCCCTCCTTCCGGCCTTTCTTCCGGAATGAAATTAACGCCTTCCAACCCTGCACCGTTGAGCAGTTCAGCATATTTTTTGGCATTGAGACCTTTTCCGCCGATCCACTTAAACCGATCTGCCTGGCGGACGCCTGTCCCCTCCCCCAGTCCGGTAGCCATATATCCAAAAAGGGAATCCAAATCCGGAATATTCGGCGACGTTGGAATCCACTCTAATCCGGTATCCTGGAATACCATTTTCCTTTTATAACCTTCCATCGGTACAACAAATAATTCCGCCCCTATGTTGCGGTTAAAGAAATTCGCCAGTTCTCCTGCAGTCATCCCGTGAGCCATGGGCAAAGTATCGACACCCACAAACGTTTTATAAGGTTCTTCCAGGACGGGGCCTTCTACGATCACACCTCCCAGGGGATTCGGCCTGTCGAGCACTATTAAAGGCTTCCCATATTTCTCCGCCGCAACCATACAGTAGTTCAGTGTTGACATATATGTATAAGTTCTTGCTCCGATATCCTGCACATCAAAAAGGAGCACGTCAACATCCTTTAACATCTCCTCTGTCGGCATACGGGTACTCCCATAAAGGCTGTAAACGGGAATCCCCAGCTGTGGGTGGAGATAGGATTCCACGTACTCTCCTGCCCTTGCGGCTCCTTCAAGCCCGTGTTCCGGAGCGTACAACGCTACCAAACTGCTCGTTTTGTCGTTTGCGAGGATCTCAACAGTGCTCTCTCCCCGGCTGTTTACCCCACTCCGGTTCGTGACCAGCCCAACACTTTTCCCTTCAATTAAATAGTGATATTTGTTCATTAGCACTTCATTGCCGAGCTTAATACGCGGCATTTCTGTTGAAAAAATCGGTTCTACAGGCAAAATTGCAAAAACCAGAAGCATGAAAAATACAGCAACCTTTTTTAGCATAATACTTCTCCTCTCAGTTAAATTATATTGGGCAGAAAAAAATGAAAGAAAAATAATTAAATGAAAAACCATCCTGATAATACTAATGACGTACCTGTTATTACTAATGACGTATTAAGAGCACAATTAGTTCCGTACATAAAAAATGCCGTAAAACCCGACGGCAGGAAATTCATAGCAGGTGCTAAATAAAGCCCCCGAAGCAGGATAAACGGTTGTATTTTCCGGGAAATAGAAACAATTCGACAAAATGATCAAAGAAAATTTTCCCAGGTTGGCTATTATTTATGCTTATTTATTCTGCAAAGGTTCCGGCCTTCCTGCTTCCATGAGCATTTATTTATCTGAAGCTCTACCGAAACCATCTCTACTGAATATTTTAATAATTTAAGGCCGGGTCTTACATCCATTTAAAACCAGCTGTAACCCGGCCCCGTTCTTTTTGACCTCTCCTTTATGATAAGTATTGTTTAGCCAGCGTCGTCAGGAACTCAGCTCTCAGGTGAAGGCTGGCCACATCTATCCTTTCATTTTTTCCGTGAACTGTATTTCTTGCTTCCGATTCAAACCCCCTTGCCATGTGACCAATTCCGTAAGCGGGAATACCGGCATTTCGCAGGAACCTTGAATCCGTAGCTCCGGTAGAAATATGCGGCAGGCAGTTGATATCAGGCCCTGCGACTTCTTTAGTGGCATTTTCAATCAAGCGGTAATAATTCGATTGGGAAGTGGAAAAAGTAGGTGCCGCATAATTATTTACTTCTATTTCTATTTCATCGCCCAGATAACGCTGCAACTCCGAGAGGACATATTCCTTATCCTGGCCGGGGAGAATTCTTATATCCACCTCTGCAGAACAGTCTTCAGGAACGACGTTGGTTTTACTGCCGCCTTCTATTATGTTGGGAGATACAGTCATACGTGTCATAGCCCGCAGGGTTTCTCTGAATCCCTTGTCCTCTTCAATGCAGTCTATCAAGCGATCCACGTTGTCTTCAGTCAACGGTTCAGTTATGCCTTTTATGTGCATTAGCTCCTTAATCAACAATGATACTTCCGGTATGAGCTTGATTTCCGCCTTGTGGTCAGCCAGTGCATTAAGCGCACGGACCATTTTCACCACAGCGTTTTCTCCCAGGGTAGGAACAGACCCATGGCACGATTTTCCACGTGCTCGCAGCTTGCTCCATGCGGTTCCCTTTTCCCCAACCTGGATGAAGTAGATCATCTGCCCGTTAATTATAAGAGGCTCCTCTCCTCCCTCATTGACAGCAAAATCGGCACGTATTTTTCCCGGACAGTTCTCCATTAAGTACTTTACGCCGCAGGTGCCGCCTCTTTCCTCATCGGCAGTGGCAGCAAAAATCAGCGTACCGTTAAGAGGTGCAGCCTCCCTGGCAAGCCGCAGAACTGCATGGATCTGGGCAGCCATCAACCCTTTACAGTCCAGCGCTCCCCGCCCGTAAACAACCCCGTTTTTAATTTCACCGGAAAACGGGTCAAAATCCCAGCCTTCGCCTGCAGGAACTACATCAGAATGGGAAAGGAAAAGCAGTTTTTTTGAACCTGAACCGAGCCTGGCAATAAAGTTGGCCCGATTTGTTTCGGATTCAATAATCTCATTGGAAATACCAGAACTATCAAAAAGCTCCTTCAGATACCCTGCTACTTTATTTTCGTTTCCCGGTGGATTTACTGTATTGAGACGGATGAGATCGGCGAGAATACGTTCAGGGGTCAGGTTCACAGATATCACTCCTTGCAACATTTTACCTTCATTTATTATTCAAAAATTTATTATTCATGTAACAGACAATCATGTAACAGACATTCATGAAGCTGCATTTCAACATCAAAGATTGTAAATAGCACAACTCATTTACAAGGTAGAGACAATAATATCTTTTACCGCCTTTATGCCTTTATACCGGAATCCTGCGACACCACAACCGGGGGTTTCCTGATCAATAACAGCGATCCCGCCAGTCCAAGCAAGGAGATCACTGCAGCAACAACAAAAGATAGCGTAAAGGCTCCCGTCAAGTCTTTGAGGTAACCCCCAACTGTCGGGCCAAACACCTGACCGATACCAAAAAAAAGGGTTACAAAACCCACGCCCGCAGGAGCCAGATCGGGGCCTACATGATCCCCCGCAGCGGCAGCCATAATTGTTGGTATGCTCCAGGCACTCAAACCAAAGAGCACCGCAGAAAGGTAAAAAGCACCCATGGAGTTAAAAAAGGCAAAGATAGCATAGGAACATGCCAGAATAAGGTAAGCAAGTGCGGCGCCTTTATTCCTGCCCAAAACATCGGAGATACCCCCCCAGATAACCCCGCAAAAAATACTCAGCCCCCCAACAAGGGCCCACATGGCACTGGCCCTGGCATCTGCTACTCCGGTCTCTATAAGAAAAGCTTTAAAAAAAGTCATGTAGATAACATAAGAAAAGCCGTACATGAAATATACGATGCCAATGTACCATACCTCTTTCATCCTGTAGACAAGGCTCCATTGCAGATTGCCGACATTCCTTTTTACAGGTGCTTCAGGTGCCCGGGGCGAAGGCTTATACTCCTCAGCACCAACCTGCTGCAAACCAAGATCGGCCGGCCTGTTCCTCAAAAAAATCCAGCAGAAAGCCGAGATAACAAGCACCGCCCCGCCGAGATAGTACCAGGCATAAGACCAGCCCCTTGTGCCATAGGCAATAAGAATCAAGGGAACGATTATGCCGGAAATACATGTGCCGATACCGATACCTCCGGAAACAACGCCGGTGGCAAAACCCCTTTGTTTCATAGCAAACCAGGTTGACCCCAGGGCCATAGCGGGAACATATGCCCCACCATTTCCTATACCGGTCAGCAAACGCATTACCAGGGCAAACTCAAAAGTAGCAGCCATCCCCGTCAACAACATGGTGATACCCATCAGCAACAGCGATAGCGAGATAACAATCCTACTGCCGTACCTCGAAGCCAAAATTCCTCCGACAAGTGAAAAAATAAGATATCCCATTAAGTTACCGGATGCAAGCATACCGGCTTTTGTGAAGGTTATCCCCAGTCCTGCACACATTTCCGGAAGAATAAGTGTATAGGCCATTCTACCAAAACCGTGTGCGCCAATAGTGGCAAGCATACCCGTTAAGACAACGATCCACCCATAATGGACTTTTCTGACTGCCCCCTGAGGATTAGCCAATATGGACTCACCTTCCTTTTTAATATGATTAGCTGCCATCAAGCAAGTTCAATATTGCACTCATCACCTCCCCGGCTTCACCCCGGATAACCAGATCGGCAAGTCTATCCTTGGGGGTGCTCTCCCTGTTAATGATTACAAGCCTTGCTCCGGAATTTTTTGCCAGCTCAGGAAGCCCGGCAGCAGGATAAACAACAAGGGATGATCCAATGCAGATGAGCAGATCACAGCTCATACAATATTCCTGGGCATCTTTAAGGGTCTGCAGCGGTAATGACTGTCCAAATGATACGGTGGTCGGCTTTAATAATCCCCCGCAGTACCCGCAATCTTCTACATGCTTACCCTCTTCCAACGCAGATAGAATTTCCTCCCAGCCGTATAGGGCATTGCACGAAAGGCAGCGCACCTCCCACATGTTTCCATGCAGTTCAAAAACCCTTTCGGCTGTACTACCCGCTGCCTGATGCAATCCATCGATGTTTTGGGTAATAACGGCAACTATTTTCCCAAGCTTCTCCAGGGCAGCCACAGCAAGGTGGGCGCGATTGGGCTTCACACCTTTGGACAACCTCCAGTTTTCCCGGTAAAATTCCCAGTAAGCGCGACGACTGCGCGGGTTAGATTGAAATTTTTGGAAAGACAGCTCGGAAGGATCAAAGCGATCCCAGAGCCCCCCCGGACTGCGGAAATCAGGTATCCCGGATTCGGTACTGATCCCGGCTCCTGTAAATACCACACCTCTCTTGCTTCCATTAATCCAGCGGGCACAGGTCTTCAGCTGTTCCTCATTCACTGTGGTCACTAGATGATACCTCCTTTTGATTTCTAAATAGTTAGTGAGTTTCCCCGCTTGCATCGCCCCCGGAGATAATATCCTCATAATCATAGGTAAATTCTACCATTTTTGTTGCCATGTAAATAGAGGTCCCGCATCTTAAGGCCAGGGCGATAGCATCACTTGGCCTGGAATCCAAAACCATTGCTTCTCCATCCTGCTCCAAATAAATCTCCGCATAAAAAGTACTGTCAATTATATCTGTAATTACTATTTTTTGCAGGTTTCCCCGCAGGTTTTCAAGTATTATTTTAAGCAGGTCGTGGGTCAGCGGCCGCGGTGGTGTTTTACCCTGGAGCGCCAGGGCAATTGACTGAGCTTCTACCGGACCGATAGAAATCGGTAAAACCTTGCGCTCTTCCTCATCCATCAACAATACCAAAAAGTTTCCCCCCTGATCTACGGTAACTGCTTTCACTTTCATCTGGAGCAAACTCATCACATCCTAACGTTGGAGCCAATAAATGAGAAAGATATATAAGCTTCCAACTATTTTTATTATAACAAATATTCCCGCTTGCGGCACAGCAACATAATTTTTTTAGTAATTTTTTATACTGAAACGATTAATTGTTGCTCAGATTATAGAATAACCTCAAGTAGTCAGCGATATTTTTTGTCACCAGGAATTCTCTTCTTGCCTTTTCCTTTGCCGCTTCTTTCATCTCTTCGGCCAGCAGCGGATTCCTGAGCAATTTTAATGCTTTCTGAGCGCATTCCTCTACAGTGTTTACCAGGTAACCGGTTACACCGTCCTCAATTTGCAGTTTAATGCCTCCAACATTGCCTCCTATTACCGGTGTGCCTTTCCATAAACTTTCTGCAACGGTAAGCCCAAATCCTTCCCTGATTGATTTTTGCAGCACTATACTTGAAGCCGTTTGAAAGGCATTGACCTCCAGGTTGGAGATCCCATTAAAATTTGTAATGATAATGATATCGTAATCCTCCCCTGCCCTGCGCAGTGTTCTGTACAGATAGTCCCAGCCTTCCGGATCATCGCTTGCCATGGAACCGATCAGCGCCAGCTGGACACTGGGCAGTTCTTTTTTAACTATTTTGTAAGCATCAATTACCCCCAGCGGGTCCTTCCAGGGATCAAACCTTGAAACCTGGGAGATGAGCGGTCTCTGTGTATCAACGCCGCATTTATTGATAATCGCTTTTGCATCTTCTTTTTCCAGGGAAATGTTTTTAGGGCTAAGGGGATCGATGGATGGGGTAATATAGACGATATTTTTAAACTCGGAGTCCTCGTTGACAAAGCCTTTCATGGTAAAAATCCAGGTATCAAAATCAAGCAAATACTCGTAAAGGAAGTTCCAGTACTCAGGGTTAGGAGTTGAGGTATCAATATGACACCGCCAGATCCATTTTTCCCCTTCTTTTTTACCACGGTATTTTATCAATGCGGCAGGCTGGGGATCGTGAACAACAATAAAATCATATTTCCAGTCGCGCATATAAGAAGCATTCATCTTGTTGTATTTCAGATAAATATCGATATCAGCGGGGAGCAACTCCCCTTCCTGCCCCTGCAGCCTGTTATGAAAACTTTTTGTGATTTTATAAAACTCCTCATGGCCCAAAATTGTCCACCAGTCAACATTCAACCCCATATCCTTCATAAGGGGGACTACCGAATGCAGCTTTTCAGCCACTCCGCCACCGTAGGATGTGGCGTTAATCATGGCAATCCTTTTATTTTTTAATTTTTCGATGAGATACCTGAGTTCGATCTCTGCCTTCTGATCAATAAACTCCAGGTAATCATTGATACTTTTTTTCTCTACTGTTACCAGCTGCAAGGTGGCTTCCTCCTCTTAGAAGTTATTTCTTATCATAATTTATCCCTTAATGGTTATATTATTACTATGGAAAAAATGGGATTCAATATTATCGATCGCGAAAAAGCCAGGATCGAATTCAGGGTCTTTGCTTATCAGAAAAAAGGGGTCAGCCTTTTGCTTCGGACAAAGGACGGGGAGAAAACCATCCCTATGGAGCAGGAGGAACCCCATATCTACAGTACCGTCGTTGAAGGTCTGGGGCTCGACCTGCTTTATAAGTTTAGCATAGAAAATGAAGGCGATTATCCGGACCCTTATTCCAATTACCAGCCGCAGGGGGTACACGGGTTTTCCCAGGTTATCGACCACGGGAGCTACTCCTGGAACGATGGGCAATGGAAGGGCAGGGATTTGGAGAAATTCATTATCTATGAACTGCATCCCGGTACTTTTTCCCCCGAAGGAACTTTTAAAGGGACGGTTGAGAAGCTCGACTATCTCCTCGAACTGGGAATTAATGCCATCGAATTAATGCCCGTCACCCAGACCCCGGGAAGGTGGAACTGGGGATATGATGGAGCAAATTTTTTCAGTGTCAACAAAAATTACGGCACCCCGGATGATTTAAAGTTTTTGGTCGATACCTGCCACCAAAAAAAGATCGGCGTTATTCTAGATGTCGTATATAATCATTTGGGACCGGAAGGGAATTACCTGCCGGTATATGGGCCCTATTTTACGGAAAAATACAAGACTGGATGGGGCGCAGCCGTTAATTATGACGACGGCTTTAGTGAATATACCCGTGCCATGGTGCTGGAAAATGTACGTTATTGGCTGGAACAGTACCATATAGATTGTCTGAGGTTGGATGCTATTCACGCGATCATGGATAAAAGCAGCAACCATATTTTGCAGGAAATGAGCTCAACAGCAAAAGAAGTGGGCAAAAAAACCGGACGTAAAATCTTCCTGATCGCAGAAACTGATGAAAACGATGTTAAAATAATTAATCCGCCGGAAAAAGGAGGTTACGGCATTGATGCTCAGTGGATGGATGATTTTCATCATATCATCCACAGTGTTTTAACCGGTGAAAAAGGGGGATATTACCAGGACTACGGCTACCTTGAAGGGCTGGAGAAAGCTTTTAAGAATTACCTCTATACCGGTGAATTTTCCCAGTTCTGGCAGAAAAACCGCGGCACCGATGCTTCACAAAATCCCGGCTATCAGTTCGTCGTCTCTCTGCAAAACCACGATCAGGTAGGCAACAGGGCCTGCGGAGGAAGGATCTCCGCGCTGGTGGATTTTCATTTTTTAAAAGCAGCGGCAGGCTTAATTTTTTTGTCTCCCTATATACCTTTACTTTTCATGGGCGAAGAATATGCAGAAGAAAACCCGTTTCTGTTTTTTACCGATTATGAAGACAGCAAACTGCAGTCAGCGGTTTCAGAGGGACGTCGTGAAGAATTTAAAGACTTTAACTGGGACGAGATCCCCAATCCACAGGATGAACGCTCTTTTTTTAACTCCAAACTTACTTCCAGGGAAAACTGGAAAGAGGAAAACCAGTGGATTTTTAATTTTTACCGCGACCTGATCAACCTGAGAAAAAATCACCCTGCTCTGCTTCACCTTGAAAAAGATAATACCGAGGTCAGGGTAAATAGCGAACAGAAAATGGTTGAAGTAAAAAGGTGGAATAGCAATAAAAAGCTGAGGGCCCTTATAAACCTGGGCGAAGAGGAGATCCCCCTCGAAGTTACCGGAAGCCGTCAAATATTTAACTCCGAATGGAAGCAATACGGTGGAAAAATTGAGGGAAATAGTTCCACCTTATATAAAGGCAACCTGATTATCTTCGAAGAAAGCTAACATCCTTCCCTATAATCACGAAAACGATTAAGATGATCGATTAAGATGCTTATAGATCGATGAATAAGCCGGGGACGGATAACGCTTCCCTGCACAAAAACCGTATCAGATGCGTATATCGTACTGATGCCTCCCCCGGCCTAAGGCATTATGTGTTTCCATTCAGGTTTCTTCGCAATATCTTCGTGCAATATCCGCAATATCTTCGCAACTTCTATACATAAACCGCTTCCCGAAGGGTATTGAAGTATTCCTCAATCTCCCCCTTCCCCATGGAGTCTATTTCACGGATCATTGCAGGGAAAATAGGTGGGTATAGCTCGTAAAGAAACTCATACATTTTATCCACCAGATACTCCTGATCGGGCACCGCACCCCAGATTTTCTGTATATGATCGGTGGCCATAAAAACAGCCTGGCAGTAATCCCGCATCAGCTGGAGCATCCTCTTCAGGGTAAAATAATCCACGGCCGGACTTTTGTTTACCGTATACAACTCCGCTGCTTTCTGAAGCGCTTCTTTTTTCCACTTAAATGCATTTTCTATTTCTTTATCGGCTGAAGACAGATCGCACCCTTCTTCTCTGAAGCGCTCCATGCCATAACGGAGATATTTAATACGGTTGTCGATAAAAACATCCAGCGTTCGGACAATGCCGACAAGGTTGCGCTCATCTAATCTTTTTAAAAAGCGGCTGCAAATTAAATCCGCGAAAGAATCCTCCAGTTTTTTTAACAGCACCGAGCAAATTAAATACCCTTTCAGGCAGGGAATTTTTTGCCTCCCCTCCGTCGGCCTCCATCCCCAGTTGCAGGCCCTTTTCATCAATCTCAGGTACATTATTGCCTGAATATCGGAATCTTCACGGGTTAGCTCATACCCGGTTTGATCAAAATGTTTCCCGTCCGCCGGGATATTTACCGCCAGGTTGAAATTTTCCACCAGGGTATCAAATATCCCGCAGTGATATTTACCATTTTCCCAGAAAATATGCGGGTGGTCGTAGAGCCCGGTTTTCTCCTTTTCATACCTTCCCGCCCCGAAGACTCCAAGAGGGGGATAATGCCCGTCTACTCTCAGGATTAACCTGATCTCCGGAGCCCAGTTTATACTATCAAAAAACAGCTCGGGCAAATTATCCAGCCTGCCGGGCTTCATTACCTCGTCAATGTACTCATCCGGTGTGACAAAATGTACGCGTAACGTTTCTTTCGCCTCCTCGAGCACCTCTTCCCAGGCTTTTTCCATAATATCCAGGGCGATATCTCCAAAGTCCATCAGCTCCAGATCCTGTAGATAAACAAGAACACCGTCCTCCGGGGCGTTATTCAACTCACGGCAAAGCACTTCCTTATAAATTTCCACACCCTCTTCAAAACTGATGGGGTACTTTTCCCCTTCACCGTAAAGGTATTCGTTTTTGAACACGGGGTAGTTGCCCAGCTTGTATCCCTGGAACTTGACCTCTTCCCGCTTCATTTTGGTAATCGGCCGCCAGATCTCCTGAGATATTGGAAAGTTCCGGGGGAAAGCAAGGATATTTTGCTTTTCTGTCTTTATCAGAAAGGGCTTATATTGATAGTCGCCCTCCCCCTTGAATTGAAAGGACACCTTATCGTCGGAGAGGTGGGGGAAAATTACATAATTAATGTTCGCTTCCTCCACACCTTTCATTTTATCAAACACATAAGAAGCCTCCGTGGCAAAAAGGCCTTTATATTTCGGATAAGGAACCCCCATCAGGTTATGCAGGTATTCCATGTTCCACTGGATTTCCTGCGTTATCTCCTCATTTTTCAGCAGCGAAACGTGTGTATGATGGGCATGGCCATAGATGGGGTAAAGCCTTTTTCCGGCATAAGCCTCCCGCAGATTTTGAAACGAATCCGGCAAGACATTCTTTATCTGGCAGAGAAGCTCGTTGGTATATTCCACGCAGATGGGAGCATTTATTTTTTCTGCAAACTCTATGCTCCTGGAATAAATATCGCGCCCTTCTTCTTTTCTTTTTTTAATGTAATTTTCGTCCAGAATAGTATTTTTCATCGGATTGCCGTCATCCAGTCCGGAAAGAAGTACCTCCGGCAAATCCCAGAGCAGCTCATGGGCATGGAACGCCAGGATCACGTATACATTTTTCACAATAACCATCCTTTCATTAAGGCGCATATTTGCAAACAAATCCGCTGTAAGGCGGGGCAGGACAAAGTCATGCACAATGGCCTCTGACTGCGGCAATTAAGCTATCCCTGTCCCCATTTTGAGGCCTGCTCATTTGCCCGTTAGTTGTATTCACCAAATGATCAATATCCGCCAGTTTTTCCCATTTGCCCGGGCAAACAACATGCATGCCTACCTTTAAATCGCAGCCTTCAAGATTTAACATAACCAGTACCCTTTCACCGGAGCCATCGGCTGCCCGTCGCCCAATAACTCTTTTTCCATCCCCTCTTTTCCTCTCCATCCATAGCCCCAAAATCCTTTCAAATTTCCCCTCAGCGGCAGGGTTTATATTTGCCTCCTGAAATTCAGCATCCTTATCTTCCCATGGTTTCCTCGTGCTATCAAAAAAGGGCATTTATATAATGCCCTTTTATTAAGAAGATATTTAGCAAGATCGGGGACGGTTCTTGTTCTTGCTTTTTTATTGCTTTAATCTTTTTAATACTATAAAGAAGAACCTTGTCCTATAAAATATCCTTTTTTTGTGCAAACTTCCATATTACCCCAGGCAAGAACAAGAACCGTCCCTGTTTTTGCTGTTTTTGCTTTTGCTAATGATAGGCCAGGTAATAGAAGGAAGATTCGCCTGTTTTTTCGTATGCTTTTTTTTCGACAACCTTATTGAAGTAATTCTTTAATAGAGCCTGATAGGCATCATTTGCAGATTCCGACCATACACTTAAAGCCGCTCCTTCAGGTTTCAGCAAACCCTTAATAAGAGCGGTACCTTCGCCTGAATAAAGAAAACTATTTGAAGGGCGGCTCAGCCACCCGGGTCCGTTATCGGTATCTAAAATTGCTGCATGATAATAACCTTCTCTATTAACGCCGCTATCCGGGGGTTTAACCAGAAAATCTACAAGATCGGTTACAAAAACATTAACCCTCGGATCCGAAAGGGCGTTCCCGTTTATCTCTGCAAGCGGCCCCCTGTTCCACCTGACTACAGCCTCTTCAATCTCCACTACGTCAACTCTTTTTACCAGAGGCGAACCAAGTGCCTCCTGCAGCCCTATTCCAAATCCCAGCCCTCCGATCAGCACTCTCAAGTAAGGTCCCTTATTCCCTGCTGCTAAAGAACAAACCCGGATCGCCTGGCGGACCATATCCCTTTCAGTTACCCCGTTATAAGAGGACATCAAAAAGCTGCCGCTATAAATAAATTCATAATCCCGGCCGCGCCGCTGTAGCTGCAGCTCTCCCCCTCGGCCATTAACCCGCTCCACCACTTCAGCGGGCTCATAAAAGCCTCTCATCTGCCGGCCTCCTTTGAAACAGGTGCTGCCTTTGGAGAGAATAGACGATTTTTTTTTAAAACCGCAACCCCCAGAATATCAAAGCAACACCCAGGTAGATAATAATCATTTTATTATAATTTATCTTTTGTGTCATCCCCGTTAAACCCAGGAACATAGCAGCCATGAAAATAAAAGGCCCAACCGAGGCGAGCACTGCATTAATTTTTAAAGCATGTTCCAGATTGTTAAACCTGTATATCAGAAACGCGGCGATAATTTCAATACTACCCGATAAAAAGCGCAGAAAAACAATGCCGGCCAAAAATGGAGACATGTTTAACACCCTGCCTGTAGTTTGTTATACGAAAATTTTTCTTAATTAAAAAGATACGCCGCTATGCGTAACCTTATGCCTAACAAAAGGGATAGAAAGGTTTTTTTCGGCAAAGATATATTATAGAAAGGAGGGATCCACATTGGCAAAAAAATATAATAAAAGTAGAAAACAGAAGCCTAATTACTCTAAAAAAGGCTTGCAAAATGTTCAAATGGAAACAAGTTCTGATCTGGACCTTGAAAGTGGCTTGAAAGAACAAAAAAATAAAAGCCAGTCTTTTTGTAGTGAGTCTGACCAATCTTTTTCACCCAGGAAGAGTTAATCGGGAGCCTGATACTATTAAGTGAACGATACTATTAAATGCCCAGTATTCTAAAAATATATAAAAAGATATGAGGGACAGCAGACTGAAAAACTTTAATTAGCAGCTGACCCTCATTTTTTACTTGTTTATCCGTTCTGGCTATTTACCTTAATAACAGAAATAAAATGATGAGGTGTATTACTCATGACAGAAAAGCAGGATGAAACAAAAGTGGTAAGTTATGCCGCTATCAGATACGGTGCATGGATATTAGGCTTAATCATCGTCCTATATTTTATTAGCCGCCACCTTTTCCCTTTTATTCGCTCATTATTCTAAAGATTTACGCCCACAATTTACCATAGTTGCGGATTATTAAAAAAGTACTAAGATAAGTTAACATAATATTATATTTCCTTAATTTATCAGAGCAGAGCGCCGGCTTATAGATTTGCCTTGCTCTTTTTTTTGGTTATAATATGGTTAACATAATATATTCCTGAAAATGGAGGTTTAACTTGACCCCAGGAATAAGAGGAGGTTTCCAGATGACGATATGTAAAAAAAGGAACCTGGGAAAAACAGTGATTGTCATGGTAATTTTTGGCATCGCCTTGTTCGGCTTGGCACAGGCCGCCCTGGCAAACAGCACCTACCGGGTCGCACCAAATGATACACTCTGGGCCATAGCACAGAGATACGGCACCACGGTAAATGAGCTGGCCAGTATAAACAGCATTTCAAATCCATCGACAATCTATCCAGGGCAGGTACTGACAGTACCAACAGCAACAGCAAAAATACATACTGTAAAGGCCGGAGATAGCCTCTGGCTTATCTCTCAGTGGTATGGCGTAAATCTGCAAGCACTGGTTTCAGCAAACCCCGGGATAAGTGGAAGTTATATCTACCCGGGGCAAAATATCAATATTCCTACCAGCAACGCATCGGCAGGAGTATTGGCCTCAAGGGCAGGGCGCAACTATTCATCCTATTCACAGGGGGAAATCGAGCTCCTGGCGCGCCTGGTTCAATCCGAAGCCTCAGGGGAACCTTATATCGGACAGGTAGCCGTAGCAGCCTCTGTATTAAACAGGGTGGCAAGTCCGCGATATCCAAACACTCTTTCAGGGGTTATCTACCAGGTAGTTAATGGCAACTACCAGTACAGCCCCGTTCTGGACGGGAGAATCAACCTGCCGGCTAATCAAACGGCTTATCAAGCAGTCTATGATGCTCTAAGCGGTTGGGATCCTTCTTACAATGCGCTGGGCTTTTACAACCCGAGAAAGACAAGTAATCAATGGGTGCGCCAGCAGCCAGTTACAACAGTAATCGGTAACCACGTGTTTTTCCGTTAATTGCAGTTAAATGACCTGAAAATGAACTAAAATCGAACTAAAACAATTCTCCCAACATTACGTTAGGTGGGGCAGCAACAGCTGCCCCACTAGCGTTTTATTAAGGGTATATAACTCCTTTTTTTGATCACGTTCTTGTAAGCAGGACGAATTACTTTGCCGCCGCTTATTATTTCTTCTATTCTATGGGCTGACCATCCCGCGATCCTGGCCATGGCAAAAATAGGTGTATAGAGATCGGAAGGGATATTTAACATTTTGTATACAAAGCCTGAATAAAAATCAACGTTGACAGCAATAGGCTCGGTAATATTTTTTACTTCAGCCAGCACCTGAGGAGCCAGTATTTCGACAAGTTCATATAACCCGTATTCCTCCTGCATGTTTTTTTCCCGGGAAAGTTCGCCGGCCTTCTCTTTGAGCAACAGTTCCCTTGGATCAGAAAGGGTATAAACAGCATGGCCTATACCATATAATAACCCTTTTTTATCAAAGGTCTCTTTTCTGAGTATTTTTACCAGGTAGTCCTCAATCTCTCGCTCGTTATCCCAGTTTTTAACGTTTTTCTTGATATCATTCATCATTTCTATGACTTTAATATTAGCCCCTCCATGTTTGGGGCCCTTTAGGGCTCCTATTGCGGCAGCAATTGTTGAATAAGTATCGGTATCTGTTGAGGATACAACATGGGTTGTAAACGCAGAGTTATTTCCTCCCCCGTGTTCTGCATGTAAAATTAAATTCAGGTCTAAAGTGTCGGCTTCCAGTTCGCTGTACTGGTTATCAGGTCTGATCATGTACAAAAAATTTTCGGAAGGAGTTAAATCTTGCCTGGGCTTATGAATATAAAGACTGTGATTATTAAAAAAATATTCTTTCGCCTGGAAACCATAGGCAGCTAATGTCGGTATTCGGGCAATAAGTTCTATTGATTGCCGAAGGACATTGGAAACACTTGTATCGTCTGCATTGTCATCATATGAATAGCAGGTCAGGACACTCCTGGCCAGTTGATTCATAATATCCCTGCTGGGAGCTTTTAAAATCATATCTTCTGTAAAACCTTCGGGGAGCAACCTGCTCTCATAAACCATTTGCTTAAAATAATTTAACTGTTTTTCAGTCGGCAATTGGCCAAATAATAGTAAATAGCATACTTCATCAAAACCATGCCGTTTCTCTTTTTGGAATCCTTTTACCAGGTCATTGATTTCAATTCCGCGGTAGTACAAACGGCCTTCCACGGGGGTTTTTTCCAGTTCATCCATAATATAGGAATGGACATCTCCGATCGCCGTAAGGCCAACCAGAACTCCTGTACCATCACTGTTCCTCAATCCCCGTTTGGTATTAAATCTTTCATGCAATTGCGGATCGATATAGCTATTATTTTCAGCTGTCTGGACCATCTCCTGAAAAATATCCTGACTAAAAAGGGGTGATTTGAACATTATTGCCATAGAATTCCTCTCCCACTATTGTTTATCAGATGCTTTGCCTTCCATTATCCGTTAACCTGCCCTTTAATAGGTTTGGGAAACAAACCTGTCTCCATCTCTTAGCGATTTTCTAGTGGGATATAGTCCCTATACGCTGAAACCGATTTATAAGCCGGCCGAATAATCTTAGCATCATTTATAATTCCTTCCATGCGATGGGCTGACCACCCTGCAATACGTGCAATAGCAAACAGGGGTGTATATAATTGCAGGGGCAAATCCAGCAAGTTGTATACAAGTCCGCTGTAGAAATCAACATTTGCACTGACTCCTTTATAAATGCGACGTCTTTTTCCTATAATCTCAGGTCCCAATCTTTCGACCAATGAGTATAGCTGGAATTCCTCGGTGCGGTTCTTCTCTTTTGAAAGGCTCTCTACGAATTTCTTTAAAATATTTGCACGAGGATCAGACAGGGAGTACACCGCATGCCCCATACCGTAAATCAACCCGGTACGATCAAATGCCTGTTTGTTCAACAATCGTATGAGATAGTCCGCCACACTGGATTCATCGGTCCAATCGGAAATATTTGCCTTCATATCCTCAAACATCTGTATCACCTTAATGTTGGCTCCACCGTGCCTGGGACCTTTCAATGACCCAATTGCCGCTGCGATAGCCGAATAGGTATCTGTTCCTGTGGAGGTTACTACATGAGTGGTAAAGGTAGAATTGTTTCCACCACCATGGTCAGCGTGAAGTATGAGAGCAACATCAAGAATCTTTG
The DNA here is from genome assembly GCA_050948825.1 of Dethiobacteria bacterium. Lineage (GTDB taxonomy): Bacteria > Bacillota > Dethiobacteria > DTU022 > UBA8154 > DUQX01. The sequence continues at coordinate 133,682 of JBMNEO010000009.1, forward strand.
CTTCCAGCGGTGTATATTGACTGTCAGCCCGCAGTATGTGCAGAATATTCTCTGCTGTGCATAGCTCGGGCTTTGGGGGATGAATATAAAGGCTTTTATTGTCATGATAGTGGCAATAGGCCTGGTATCCATACACCGAAAGTAAAGGGAACAAGGCCAGTAACTGCAATGACTGTCGCAATACGTTAGGCAAAGAAATATCATCGGCATAATCATCATAGGAATACATCGTCAGCACGCTGCGGGCAAGCGTATTCATCATATCCTGACTGGGAGCCTTCATGATGATATCACGAACAAAACTCGTGGGTAATGTACGATAACCGGACAATATTTGATTAAAATTGTTTAATTCCTGTTTATTGGGTAGTTGGCCAAACATTAATAAATAGGCTACCTCTTCAAATCCAAACCGGTTATCCCTAATCAAGCCTTCTACGATTTTCTCCACATCAATGCCTCTATAATAAAGTTTGCCTTCACAAGGATATTCTTTTCCATCGATGATTTTAGATGACACGATATCAGAAATCTCCGTCAATCCTGTAAGGACGCCTTTTCCGTTTAAATCCCGAAGCCCTCTTTTTACATCATATTTACCATAAAGCGCAGGATCGATTGTACTATTGTTTTCGCACAGGGCAGATAGTTCTAATATCTGGGGTGTTATATGAGAAAACTGGTTGCCCAAAGTTATTCACGCCTTTCATAATGTAAAAACCAAAAATAGACACTTACTTCCTGATAATACATTCTATCTTAAAATAAAAATACATTCTACATATAAAGGAAAAAATCCTTTGGTAAAAATAAACGTGGTCTTTGTTTAATATTTAAAAAACATCATGCTAAAGCATATGTTTTAGCATGATGTTTTTTTTTGAAAAATGAGCAAACCTGTAAGCCGAGTTCTGTGCTCCAAAAAATAGAGTAGCAGTCATCTATCTAGGATACCAGTTGCCTGGCACCTCCAGCGACTCTCACCCGAGGGATTCGGCGGGCAACGTCATCTCCCTCCTATTCAGTCTTGCTCCGGGTGGGGTTTACCTAGCGAGCCGGTCGCCCGGCCCCTGGTGCGCTTTTACCGCACCGTTGCACCCTTACCCCTGCCGGGGTTAAAACTGAAACCCCGCCAGCGGCGGTTTCTTTCTGTGGCACTATCCTTAGGGTCGCCCCCACTGGGCGTTACCCAGCACCCTGCCCTGCGGAGCTCGGACTTTCCTCGAAAGCTTCAAATGCTCTCGCGACTGCCCGGTTTACTCATTATGATTATCTCCTGATAATAGTTTAACTCATTAATTAAGCGCTGTCAAGTTAGCTGCCGGGATTTGTTAGACACTAATAAAGAGCCTAAGACGAAAGATCGTATAAGAAATCAAGGGCATCTTCCAGTTTGCTTACAGATACAACTTCTATCTCGCCGGCAGCTTGCAGAGCGTCTTCATAGTTTTCTTCCGGAACAAGAAAAAACTTGATACCTTCCCTCTCCGCTGCAGCCACTTTTTGCTTTACACCCCCGATACCGCCAACTCTTTCGTCAAGGCTGATCGTTCCTGTTCCGGCAATTTTATGCCCTCCAGTAAGGTTTTCCGGAACCAGCCTGTCGAAGATCTCCAACACAAACATCAGACCTGCAGAAGGGCCAATAACGGGACCGGTTTCAATTTTTATCTCCATTGGCAGAACCGGTTGCCAGTTTAACGTGCGGACATATATTCCAAGAGCGGCTTTCTGTCGATCATCAACATGGGGAACAGTTACAACTTCGTATTCTTTTATTTCCCCATCCTGCTGAACGATAACGCGAATACTATCGCCAACTTTTTTTTCCTGGATCCTTTCCACGACCTCCTCTGCAAGATTAACTTTATTGCCTTCAACTGCCCTGATAATATCACCGGGGTTCCAGATATCTTCCACGGGGCTCCCGGGAATAAAATCCACAATTTCTACCCCTTCGCTGATGATGGGAACTTCATGCCCCGCCCTGCGCAAAGCAATTACCTGTGCAAGATATTTGCTGTCCTGCATCCAGTTCTGCATAAGCTTATTATATTCTCCGGGGGTCATATCGGGAGGAATTACGTTTGAAAGAGGCCGTAAATCCAAAAGAGGATGCAATGCACCGTAAAGGAAATCCCATATATTGGCCGGCTGCTGGGCAACGGTCATCATAAAAAAACCCCCTGCTTCTTCCCTGACTTTCCCTTGAACCTGAATCAAGCTACCCAGCTCATCGGCAGATCCGGGCTTAATAATATAATATCCCGTAGGAACCAAAAAACCCAGTACAATGATTAAAAAAAGAACAATAATCAGTTTAAATATTTTACGCAAATATACCCCTGCTTTCCACTAGTGCCGAGACCTCGGGCAGAGCTTCGCGGGCAGTCTTTCACCGAGCGCAACGGCTTTTTATTATTGTTAATCAATAGCAGCATTGTTTATTCCGCCAAGTAACCGATAATTAAAACCGGTATCTTTTTTTATTCTTCTTCTATTAATAATTACCTGCAGTATCCCGGGAGCACTGGTCTATAAAAAAAGTTTTTTAATATAATATTAGCAGTAAATTTATTAAAGAAAATAAGCAAAATATGCGGAGCAGATAAAAATATGAAAATTGATAGAAGGATGTTCGTCTTTTATCTACCGGCTATTATAGCAGTGTTAATTACAGTCAGCCTGGTCCTTTACCCTAAGGAAGCTTTTGAAGCTTCTATTAACGGCCTTGCTATCTGGTGGAACATTGTTTTCCCCGCCCTTTTACCCTTCTTTATTTTTTCGCAGGTACTTATCGGTCTCGGCGTAGTTCACTTCCTGGGTGTCCTTCTGGAGCCCATCATGCGCCCGCTCTTCAATGTTCCGGGTTCAGGATCTTTTGTAATGGCGATGGGGCTTGCCTCAGGCTTTCCCCTTGGTGCAGTTCTGACCGCAAAATTAAGGAAAGATAATTTATGCAACAAGACCGAAGCGGAGCGTTTGCTTAGCTTTGTCAACACCGCAGATCCGCTGTTTATGTTTGGCGCTGTTGCCGTGGGGATGCTTCACCAACCGGAGGCGGGTTTAGCGATTGCAGCAGCCCATTACCTTTCCAGTGTTTCCCTGGGCTTTATTATGCGTTTTTATAAATCCCGCGGAACTAAAATCTCCGGCCGGACAGCTGGAACTAAAAATAAGTTGCAAAAGAATATTTTCCAGCAGGCGCTTACAGCACTGATCAAGGCCAGGGAAAAAGACGGCCGCCCTATCGGCAAGCTCCTCGGAGACACCATCAGAGACTCCATCAACACCTTATTGCTTATCGGAGGGTTTATCATCCTTTTTTCGGTCATAATGTCAATTTTAAACCTTGCAGGAGTAACCAGCTACCTTGCCCTCTGCGTCTCCTGGATCCTTGCACCGCTGGGATTTGACGCTGAAATTGCTCCGGCTTTGATTAACGGCTTTATGGAAATTGATCTGGGATGCCAGGTCGCCGGAACTATCCCTGATATCTCAATAGATCAGAAAATTATGGCGGTAAGCGCTATTATTGCCTGGAGCGGGCTGTCAGTTCATGCCCAGGTGGCAAGTATCATCAGCAGCACGGATATCAGCATAGCACCTTATATCTTCGGTCGGTTAATTCAAGCTATTCTCGCCGTTTTGTACTGTATAATATTGACTGGTCCGCTTCGGCTTGCTTCGCTCTTCAGCGCCCAAACCATTCCTGTATTCCTTCATACTATCCCGAATAATAATCTGCCATACTGGTTTGAAAGAACCATTTTTATGGGGGGACGCTTTTTCTTAGTAATGCTGGCACTGATAGTTATCTCTTTATCATTTTACTATACAGAAGGATTATATAAAAAAAAAGCGCTTAGATACGCTTATATTAAAAACTATAAAAAATAAATCTAAACCGGTATTTTCCGGTTTTTAATATTTATTATGGATCCGTTCAAAAAGCTTATTCTTAATCATCGCATAGACCTGGGAGGGTACAAGATCTTTTATATCCCCCCCGTAGCTGGCAACCTCTTTCACGATACTGGAACTTACATAGGAATACATATTATTAGTCACCATAAACATGGTCTCTACATTACAGTTTAGTTTTCGGTTTACCAGGGCCATTTGGAATTCATTTTCAAAATCGGATATTGCCCTCAAACCTTTAATGATAATTCTGACACCTTGTTTTTGGGCAAAATCTACCAACAGCCCTTGATGGCACACTACCTCCACATTATCATAGCAACCGGTGGTATTTTCCAGCATTTGAACTCTTTCGACCATAGAAAACATAACGTCTTTTCTGGGGTTTTCTAAGACAGCGACTATCAGGTGTCCAAACACCTTACTGGCCCGGTCAATAATATCAAGATGACCGTTTGTTACAGGATCAAAACTGCCGGGATAAATGGCTTTAACCAAGGTAACGCCTCCCTTCAGCAAATAAATTTAATTAATAGGAGATTTGCCCAATTCTTTAAAAAGAATGAGCATAGTATTACCGTAAATTTTTCTTTGCCAGGGCTGAAAGGGGGCATCCTCCAGCCAGGTTCCTGGTTTATGGCTATCTCTTTCTACACCGACGATGCCTCTACTGGAAATAATCCTGTTTTCGTGTAAAAAATTTAAAATGTTCAGCACCCCTTCAAAACAATATGGAGGATCGAGATAAGCAACATGAAAACATTCTCTTCTTTTGTGTAAAATTTTCAGGGCACGGTAAACATCACAGGGCAAGATTACAGCTTGCGAATAAACACCCGTTAAGCTGAGGTTTTCCCGTATTAATTTCAGATTAAAGGGATCCTTTTCCACAAACACACATTTTCCGGCTCCCCTGCTGAGAGCTTCTATGCCAATGCCTCCGCTTCCGGAAAAAAGATCCAAAAATTTTGCACCTTGAATATCGTTACTAATGATATTAAAAAAAGCTGCCTTGACCTTATCGGAAGTAGGACGTGTTTTCCCTCCCCGGGGCGACTTTAAATGCTTTCCCCTGGATGTACCGGAAATTACTCTCATCATTCACCCCCTTCCCGCCAATACCGCTTAATTTTACCATTTAACGTTTAAAAAAGCAACACATATATGTTAATATTTACCAATAAATTTCTTGAAAATGAAGTATAAATTACAAAAATTTGTACATAATATTAATGCATCAACAATATTCCCCATAAGCTCTTCCTCCGGTTTCTCCTCTCCCACCCCTATGTCGAAAACCATCATAGATGGTCTCGACATAGGGGGATTTTTTAAAAACTAAATAAAGCGGGCCGAAGCCCGCTGTGTTGATTGTGTACTGGTTACAGCAACTGTTGTTGAATTTGTGACTGGCCCTGGGGTGCAGGTTGATTTGCAAGTTGAGCAGTTTGAATCTGGCCGCCAGCCATTTGATTTTCGACTTGCTGAATCATCTTCCTGACCATGTAACCACCAACATAACCGTTCTGTCTGGAGGTCAGCTCCCCTTTGTCTACCCCTTGATAATTTGCAATACCCAGTTCATTGGCGATTTCATATTTGAAATTCTCCAGGGCTTGCTCGGCGCCGGTGACAAGCGCTCTATTACGTCCGGTCCTTCTTTGGTTTGCAGGCATTTATTTTCACCTCCTTTCCTTGAGTCTGATCATATTATTTGTTATATAAAGTCGAATATACTTAGAATGTTTCTCCAAAAATATAATATTATAACCATTAAATAAATATTTTATCCTTATTCGCCAAATTAAATAAAAAAATATAAAAAGGTACAAACAGCGCAGAATCAAATATACCAGCCATAATAATTGACATCAGGCCAACATCGGGCATCTTTATCTTGTCTTTAAAAAGGAATTGTGTTAAAATCTAACTTGTTTGAGTTTAAAGGATATCTGCTTTGTTACAAGCATGAATAAGCATGAAAAAGAATAAGCATGGCAGGAGGTGTAATAATGTCCAATAAATGTTTTTTTTGTGGCAGAGAGAAAAAAAGCGGTTTTATGATCAGTCATTCACATATCCGCACAAAACGTTCATGGAAGCCTAATATCCAAAAAATCAAGGCTATTATAAATGGTGCCCCCCAGAGAGTACATGCCTGTACACGCTGTCTGAAATCAGGAAAAGTAAAAAGAGCTATTTAATGATTTGCTATTGTACTTTTGCATACGTCAACTCACTTAAGATCAAAAATAAAAGCGCAGCAGCCTTGCGCTTTTTTCATTGAAGATCTTTTGAGCTTGTGGTATTTGTAGGCAATAACTATTTAGACACCTGAATAACCGCACCCGAAATAATATAGTACTTTGCCAGCTTTTCATATAATCAGTACCGTATTGCGGTTATTAAGCATAAGTTACAAGATTACCAGTGTTTTCATCTTTTTCCCAGAAGCCCTTTTAATATGTAGCTAATAATTTTGGGCATTTTAAAAACATAAAACCTCATGTTCAGTCCCCCTTCTAATTAAATAATTGTAATACCCGTTAAATAATAGTACTGCTCACAGTGCTTACCAGTTTCTGACTATATAAAGACGCCAACCCATCCAGATTAGAAGACATCCCAGCAGAAAGGGCCATAAAAAAAGGGGCAGTGTATTTACGATTAAAGTAATCCCGATCACAGCAATTAGAACACCACTGCATTTTATAAGGAACAGTGAAAGTCGGCGTCTTCTCAATATTGGGCACCCCACTTATTATGCTTTTTTATTATATTCAAGACAACATAAAAGGGTTAAAATCCTCGCCATTTTTTGTTTTATAATTTTTATAATTTTTAATCATGTTTATGCGTTTCCGGCACACTAACAGCAAATATAAAAGACGTTTCTTCCATTTTTTTATATTGGGCAGAAATTATGATATAATGAGACAAAGTAATAATTTAGTAAAGGGGTGATAGGGTTGCAAATTAATGATGAGGAATTAAAAAATGCCTCCTGGGATGCGCGGATTATACTCACCCAACAGGAAAAAAAAGAATTACACGATCAGCTACAAACCTTTTTTAAACTGGCAGAAGTTTTACAGGATATCGATTTAAGCGAGGTGGAAGCTTCTTTTGATGCTTTACAGGGGTATAATACATTGCGCAAGGATATAATCGAACCTTCCCTGCCCTTGCAGTTATCACTGGAGAACGCACCCGATGCTGATAGCTCAAGTTTTCACGTACCCAAAATTGTAGAAGAATAACACGAAAAAAGGAAGGAGAAAGGAGGCACACCCGTGATTGATAGATCTTATTCGGCACGGCAACTGAAAGAGCGGATAAAAAATAAATCCCTCTCGCCACAGGAACTGAGCAGCACAATAATCAACCATTGCAACAGCGTTCAAGAGAAATACAACGCTTTTATCTCCATTAACACGGATAATATTTCTAAGGAAATAGAAGCGCTTTTTGATGATAAAATAAATGTAAACGACACCCCCCCTCCCTTTGGTTTATCATACTCCCTGGGAGATAATATCGCTACGAGCAGATATTTAACAACATGCGCTTCAAAAATGCTTTCTACATATAAACCTCCTTTTGACGCCCAGGTTTTTTTAAAGCTTAAAGAAAGCGGCGCAATCATTATCGGCAAAACCAATCTGGAGGAATTCGGCATAGGGTGTTCCGGCGAAAGCTCTTTTTTTAAAGGCGTAAAGAACCCCTGGGATACAAAGCACACGGCAGGCAACGGAGCGGCTGCTGCGGTATTGACCGGGACCGTAAATTTCGCTCTAGCTTCCGATGCCCGGGGCGAATTAAGGCAAGCCGCATCTTACTGCGGGGTTCTCGCATTAAAGCCGACGTACGGAAGAATTTCCAGAAGGGGGCTTCTTGATTCCGCTTCCTCCTTGGAAAATATCGGCCTGATGGCCGTAAATGCTATGGATCTGGCTGCAGCCCTGACTGCCGTTGCCGGTCATGATCCACATGACGTTACCTCGCTGCGCTGCGAAGTGCCTGACTATATTTCCCTGCTGGAAGAAAACAGCGGAGGCTTGCAGGCGGCAGTGCCAGAAAACTGGCAGGATGCTCCTTATCTTGAAGATGAGCTGAAGGATATTTTTCAGGTTCAGCTCAAAAAATTAGAGGGGCTCGGAATAAAAATACATTTCGTCCAGCTGCCGCATTTTCAGTACTCATCCCTGGCGGCAACGATTATCGGCGCGGTTGAGGCTTTTTCCAATCTGGCCAATTATGACGGCGTGCGCTTTGGATACAGAGGCGAAGGGAAACACCTCCAGGAGATGTACACGCAAACACGCAGCGAAGGATTCAGCAGCAAGCTAAAGAAATTCTTAACCTTCGGCGCTCTGGTTTCCTCGGCAAAATATTATAATGATTACTTTTTGAAAGCACAAAAACTTCGGACCGTTATTACAAAAGAGCTGGAAGTCTGCCTGCAGCAGTACGACCTGCTGCTTACCCCGACAACACCTTTTAGGGCACCTGAAACTGGTATTTTACACGGCCGGGAAGATCTGCCGGACCCCGCCGGATACTACACTGCAGCCGCCAACCTTGCCGGACTCCCTGCTTTAACTTATCCGCTACATACAAAAGGCCTGCCTTACGGGCTGCAGTTTACAGGTAAAAAGGAAGATGAACTGGCCCTGCTCAAAGCGGCGCTGCTGTTGGAAAATGAAAATACCCTTGCATGGCCCAATTTTGACTTCGACAATCAGGGGGTGTAATTGATGCCGGAATTTGAAACTGTTATCGGCCTGGAAGTGCACGTAGAACTATTGACAAATACAAAGCTTTTTTGCGGCTGCAGCACCGCCTTTGGTGCCGATCCAAATACTCAGGTATGTCCGTTCTGCCTGGGGCTGCCAGGAGGCACGCTTCCAAAATTAAATGAAAAAGCTGTAGAGTATACAATCAAAGCTGCAATGGCTCTCAACTGCCGCATCGCTGATGAGATCACATTTGATCGTAAAAATTACTATTATGCTGATTTACCCAAAGGGTTTCAGACATCGCAGTTTTTTAAGCCTACGGGCAGGGACGGTTATGTGGAAATACACCTGGACGGGCGCTCTAAAAAAATCGGCATACACCAGGTTCATCTGGAAGAGGATACCGGCAAACTTCTTCACATGGGCGATATAATCTCCTCTCCCTACAGCCGGGTGGACTTTAACAGAGCAGGTGTACCCCTGATAGAAATAGTAACAGAACCGGATATCCGCTCCCCGGAAGAAGCCAGGCTTTTTCTGCAAAAGCTGCGGAGCATTCTGCGTTATATCGCCATCTCCGACTGCAAAATGGAAGAAGGATCCATGCGCTGCGATGCCAATATAAGTATCAGACCTGCGGGCAGTAAAGAATTAAGAACTAAAACAGAGCTGAAGAACATGAACTCCTTCCGTTCCGTATTCCGTGGAATCGAATACGAAGTGGAAAGGCAGCGCTCAGTAGTAATGGAGGGGAAAGAGGTAATTCCCCAGACCAGGCACTGGGACGAAGCGAAAGGAATCACCAAAGCCATGCGCAGCAAATTGGTATCCGCTAATTACCGCTGCTTTCCCGATCCCAATCTTCCACCATACAAACTGCCGGTGGAGTGGTTGGAAGAGATCAGAAAATCCATTCCCGAGCTTCCCGATTCCCGCTACTCACGGTTTACGGAAGAATACGGGCTGCCGCCCTATGATGCGGAAATACTGACAGCTTCCAGGGAGATCTCCGATTACTATGAAGCCGTTTTAGCCGGCTACAATGAGCCAAAAAGCGCCAGCAACTGGATTATGAGCGAGCTGCTACGCCTGCTCAACTCAACCAATACCGGGATAACCGATTGCAAAATAAAACCGGAAGATCTTGGAAAGCTCCTGCAGATGATCGATAAAGGCACGATTAGCGGAAAAATCGCCAAAGGTGTTTTTGAAGAAATGTTCGCTACAGGAAAAAATCCGGAGAATATTATTAAGGATAAAGGGCTCACACAGATTTCCGATGAGGATACAATTGCAAAAATCGTCGAAAGTGTTCTTGCCGGAAATCCAGGATCGATTGAGGATTACCGCAATGGGAAAAATAAAGCGCTCGGTTTCCTTGTAGGCCAGGTTATGAAGGAGACAAAGGGAAAGGCAAATCCGCAGCTGGTGAACAAAATGCTGAAGGAAAAATTGGACCGGTAAGGCAGTTTTGCCGTCAATCCTGTAAATGAGGGTCAAAATGTCCTAAACAATGAATAAAACAGCTAAAATAATAAAATAACGTGTTTGCCCCGGCTTTAAAAATGCAGGTGTTCCTCACAAGCGGTGCAGCCTTGCGGCTCGCTTTTGTGAGGAACATCATTAATATTTTTCACCAGTTCAACAAAAAATGAATTTGACTCGCCAGCATGTCTCCTGTATAATAAGAGTTAAGTTATTGATAATTTGCCATGCCGAAGTGGCGGAATAGGCAGACGCACTTGACTCAAAATCAAGCGGTCTCTGATCGTGTGGGTTCGAGTCCCACCTTCGGCACCAGCGATAAACCCCGTAACCATCATAAGGTTGCGGGGTTTTTACTTTTGTAACATTTTTTTTATAACAGGTGTTTTTGTAAACGAAAATAGGAACCAATAAGTAACACCCAATAAACAAATATTTTTATAGGCAAGCGGCGTTGTAATCAGTAATATCCCGCGTTTGTCCGAGGAATATTATTTAATGTCTATTAACTCCAAAATTATTACTTAATTTACAGCATTAAGCTCTCTAACCTGGTGGTTTTATTTTCATTTGCTTCAAGCTATTCAACTTATCGATAGAACTCCTATCTTTATGCAATATCTCGCCTGTTATATCCCTGGATTTATGATCAAGGTTGCCCCTTAAAATCTTTTCTGCCATATTTACTCCCCGAGTTTCGCCTTCTATCGCTTTTTTTATAATTTCAGCAGTACTAGCCTTTAAACCCAAGTCCATACTGACTTTCTTATCCGCCATCATGCCCTTCATCCCAAGGTTCTCTTGCGGACGTCCGCCAATATTCTGGATATAGTTTGCTAACGTATCAATATTCTGCCTATGTTGTTTTTGGATCTCTTGAAAAGTATTCTTCACATTCTCGTCTTCTATCTTAGAGATAAAATTATTAAAACTTTCCACCGCCATGTATTCTCCCTGTAAAAGCTGATTCAGAGATTGTATTGTTTCTTTATTATCTGCATTATCTGCCACCATTTAGCCTCCTTCATGATGGATTAATTTTGCTTGCCGCATTCTTATTTTTCCACCTGTCCGGAGAAAGATACAATTGCACTCCTTTTAATTTTTATTAATAAACCGGCGATCTATGGGTTATGTTAAAACACCGGGTTGAACTTCAGTTAAAAAACTGCCTTTTATCAATCTTTTTCTGCCGGTTAAAGTTCGGTTTCCCAACGTTCTACTTTGATATCCCGGCGTGCCAACTCCCGTAGAAAGGCATCCGGGTTAATTGCGCCTTCCGCTTCCGGCCCGAAAACACCGTAGCGTTTAATTATTCCCTGGGCCAGCATACAGGCTCCGATACTCAGCGGGATCCCGGTCAATCTTCTCATATGATCAACCGTCGCGTAAGTAATCCGGACTTTTTTTCCGTTACGTTTTCCCGTAATCTCCACTCTCGCCCCGGAGAGGCTGCGGCTTTTCGCAGTGGGAAAGTAAGGCAGCAATTTTTTCATCAGCGTACCCAGCTTTTGTTTCCGGAAAGGTGTAGAAGTAAAGCCCAGCATGGTCATCATCCTGGCCAGGCTGTGCAGGTAGTTTTCAGCCAGGCCGCCTTTCAGGGTAACTTCCCGGACCCCCGGCAGATAAAGCGGCAGGGTAACCGGTTCCGGATGACCCAGATGAAAAACAGTAATTTTGCCCAGAGGCGCTGGAAAATCGACGATTTCTCTCCCCGAACCTGCCTTAATATCGATAGATTGGCCGCCCTGAAAAGAAGCGACCTTGCCGGTAAAAATATGCAGCGTATGCAGAATAACGGCCAGGCCTTCTGAATCGCCGGCACTGCCGGCCCAATACACCCGTATTGTATCTACATCTTCCAGTTCATCAAAACCTTTTCGGGCAAATATATTGGTGATACCGGGTGTCCAACCCAAACCGATAAGTATTTTCCGCCTTTTTTCCACTGCTTCCCGATCAAAGGGAAGTACTGCCTGTACAGCATCATGATCGTCGCAAATGCTCACATAGTCTACTCCGGCAGCGAGGGCTGCTTCAACCAGCGGCTTTTCAAAACGGTAAAACGGGCCCAGGGCGCCGGCAACAACGTCATGCCCTTGCATGACCTTCACCAGATCCGCATGTGAAGCAGCCTCTACTTTTTGCACGACGGCACGCGGATCGCCGAGGGCAAGGGCCAATTTTTCGGCCGCGGCGGTATTCCGGGCAGCAATGGTGACTTGCTCTACGTCGGTAAATTTGAGCAGATCCCGAACTGCTGCAGAACCCATATCACCGGTACCGCCCAAAACAACTATTTTCATGTTACCAACCCCCCAAAATATCGTGAAGAAAAGGCCGGCCAGGCTCGGCTTACCTATGCTATTTCGGTATTCGCAAGGCCACGGTCGGGAACGGCAATATCAACGCCCCGTTCACGGCAGTACTCTTGAAGAAAAATATTCTCCCTATGGGAACAGAATCCCTGCCTTATCTGAAAACATCGGGCTGTTAGGGCAAAAAATAAACCGGGAGTGTTACTCCCGGCATTAAAAAATATTAGTTAACGAGGCCCTATAATTAATTTTATTGCCGTTCTTTCTTCCCCATCAATTTGAACATCAACAAAGGCTGGGATACAAACAAGATCTACACCGCCGGGAGCTACAAACCCCCTGGCAATAGCCACTGCCTTAATAGCTTGGTTAAGAGCTCCTGCTCCAATCGCTTGTATTTCAACTCTCCCTTTTTCTCTTACAACCCCTGCTAAAGCTCCAGCAACAGAATTCGGATTAGATTTTGCTGCGACTTTTAATACTTCCATAACTATTAGTGCCTCCTCGTGATACTATCCTGAGCAAAAAAGATAGCCACTATTGTTAACTTTACTTAAGCAACTTACTAAGTATAATATCCTTGCCTCCTTCCAATCTGCCTTTTTACCCATTGCATAGGAACGTCGATAATATATCTGCTACTTTGTTTGTTATAATTGCTAATTCCACAATATTATTTATATTCCTGCACTTTAATACGTATGTGAAACCTTTTTTTATTAAAATTGTGTTATCTATACACGCTTCCTTTTGCCTCTATAGAATCGGCAGGATTCGTTCCTTCGGTATCCCGAAAAATAATAGTTTACAATATTACCCGGGGCTGGTATGATTGTGGTTAAAGCATAAAAGGTTTAAGTTTATAGCGGAAAAGAGGGTATCGATGTGCATATCATAATTATCGGCGGGGGCGGAATCGGAACTGCACTGGCCAAACTTCTCTCCGATGAGAATCAGGATGTTGTGCTTATCGAGCAGGACCCTGAAATTGCACGTCAATTAAATGAAGAAATCGACGGTCTGGTTAAATGCGGTAATGGGGCTTATACCGCTGTACTGGAAGAAGCCGGCATCAAAAGTGCCGAGATGCTCATCGCCGTCACGCAAGTTGATGAAGTAAATATGATCTCCTGCATGCTTGCCAAAAAATACAATGTGCCAATCACCGTTGCCAGGGTGCGCAATTCCGAATACTTTGAATCCGGTATTTTGAGCAATAAGCAACTGGGAGTTGATATATTTATTAATCCCGAAAGGGTAGCCTCTCTTGAAATTGCCAAATTAATTCGAACCCCAAGTGTAAGAGAAACAGAGTACTTCGCCAAAGGCCAGATTAAAATGGTCAGCGTAGTTATCGACGAAAATGCTAAACTTGTGAACCAGCCCCTATCGGAGTTGCCAATCCCAAAGAACAGTATTGTTGCCGCTATTGAAAGGGAAAACGGAGAATTCATCGTTCCCGGCGGGAAGGATATCATTTTACCTCATGATAAGGTGTTTCTTCTCGGAAAAGGAGAACTGCTAGATGAGTTTGGCTGGCTGTTACAGAAAAAGGAAGCAAAAAATACAAACGTTTTAATTCTTGGCGGTGGGAAAATAGGTTTTCAGCTGGCTAAAACTATGGAATCTAATAAGAAAAACAACATTAACGTTAAAATAATAGAAAAAGATCCCGATTGCTGCCAATTCATTGCTGCAAAGCTTAATAAAACCCTGGTTCTTCAGGGGGATGCAATAGATTTATCATTTTTAAAGCAGGAAGATATTCAGAACACAGATGTTCTCGTAGCAGTTACAGGAGATGATAGGACAAATGTCCTGGCTTCAATTCTGGCCAAGCAATTCGGTGCCAAAAAAACAATCTGCGAAATTATTAACCAGGATTATTTCTCGCTCTTTCAAAGTCTCGGTATGGAACATATCATCAGCCCAAGGTTATTAACAGCTGCCCAGATTTTAAAGCTGATCCGCAAGGGTAATGTGCTCTCCATGTCCCTTTTGGAAAATGGGAAAATGGAAATTCTTGAGCTGAGCATACCACAATCGTCCAAGGTAGCCAATAAAAGAATACAGCATGCCGGCATTCCCAAGGGCGTTCTTATTGGAGCCATATTAAGGAATGACGAAATTATTTTGCCGCATGGCGACGACATTCTCCTTCCGGATGACAGGGTGATATTATTTTTAAGTCCCAAACTGAACAACCACATTGATCGTCTTTTTGCCGGGGAGGAAAAATCCCTTGGAAAAGAAAGAAAGAGCTCCAGAGCTTTCTTTAATTATTGAACCGCCATGCTGCTATCACCAATAAGGAGCTTCTGATATGCGCTATAAAGTCCAGGCCTATCTTATGGGGACTCTTCTTTTTTATTTGGGTATAGTAATGCTTTTTCCTTTGTTATGGGCTATTGCAGATTTCCGTAATCTTTTATCATTTGTTATTCCATCGGCCATTTCTATAGCCGCCGGTTTCTCTTTAAGATACAAAAATATACCCCCGGGGAATATCACTATAAAAGAAAGCTTTGCTTTCGTCGCTTTTGCCTGGCCGGTTGCCGCTCTATTAGGCTCGCTGCCTTATTTTATTTCAGGTACTTTTTTAAATTACACAGATGCCCTTTTTGAAAGCATGTCGGGATTTACCACAACCGGCGCGACAGTTATTGAAGATATTGAGGTCTTACCCCGTTCTATATTAATTTGGAGAAGCCTGACACAATGGCTGGGAGGCATGGGGATTATCGTCCTCTTTGTCGCCATGCTGCCGAGGCTGGGAATAAGAAGCTTTAACCTTTTAAAGGCGGAGGTACCGGGACCCGGGCCGGAAAGGATTGTGCCCCGCCTGGCGGAAACAGCAAAGCGTCTATGGATAGCCTATTTTGTATTATCTGCTCTTCAATTTTTTCTGCTGCTGGCAAGCGGCTTGAGCTTATTTGATGCAATCAACCATACGTTTACTACAATGCCCTCGGGTGGTTTTTCAACTAATAACAGTAGTATTGGCGGATTGAATAACCTCCGGGCGGAAATGATAATTCTTATCTTTATGGTTATTTCCGGAGGCAACTTTTCCCTGTATTACGCTCTCTGGCAGAAACAATGGAGACAGGTCTTCAGGGATACCGAATTGCGCTGCTACCTTTTCGTCCTACTAATAGCCTCTATTCTTATAACCCTGAATATCTATCAAACCTGCTACGAAACGCTCATAGAAGCAGTAAGAAACGGTTTTTTCCAGGTAATTTCCATTACTACTACCACAGGTTATGCAACAACCGACTACGGCAAATGGCCTTCCCTGGCAAGGATAATACTATTTTTTTTGATGTTTATAGGCGCTTCAGGGGGTTCTACCAGCGGTGCGATGAAGCAAATACGCATTATCATTCTAATAAAATTCGCCATCAGGGAAATACAAAAAGTGCTTCACCCTTCGGCCGTGATACCCCTGAGGTTGAGGGGAAAAGTTATCCCTGAAGAAACGGTACAAAATGTGATCGGATTCAATATCCTTTATATCATCATCTTCTTATTTTCATCCATAGTAATTGGCTCGCTGGGGCTGGACTTTATTACTTCCCTTTCTGTCGCAGCGTCCTGCCTGGGAAACGTAGGGCCTGCCCTTGGCCTCCTGGGGCCTGCACATACCTATGCCGGCTTACCTGCCATTGCAAAACTATTTCTCTCTTTCATCATGCTCCTGGGAAGGCTTGAAATATATACGATTCTGGTTCTTTTATTGCCGGGAGCCGGGGCGAAGAGGTTATAATTTTGCACATGCTTCTTGATAAGCATCTATATGCAGAAATCAATGAAACATTAATCTTGCCAGGGGATCAAAAATCCATTTGATCAGGTAAACGGGGTTGGGCACATAAAAACCCAGCATCTCTCCATAAGCCATATAGCCTGCCAGCAGGAATATTCCTAAAAATACATAAAAATCACCCCACTTTTTCTGACGTATCAGGGGCATTCCCTGAAAAATAAATATTAATAAAAAAACACCTGTTACCCCAAAAAAAATCATCTTTCATCTCCTGTAAAATACTGCAAGATAGACTTAGGGACGGTTCTCAAGATTGAACAAGATTAGCAAGATTGCAAGATTGGGGACGGTTCTTGTCCTTGCCTGGGTTATTTAGGTTAAAGCAAGATTGGGGACGGTTCTTGTCCTTGCCTGGGTTATTAGGTTAATATGGTAAATTTGCAGAAAAGGATTTGTTTATAATGAAAAGAACGAAACAAACAAAAGGCAAGAACAAGAACCGTCCCTATTCTTGTAGCTTGCTCGAGCAGGAACCGTCCCCTGGAACATTTCAAAATAGAGGCCTTTCCACCAGACCGGTTATGACTATTTTATTTTCTACCATTATCTGCACTTCAAGATCCCGGTATATATCATCCCAGTCAGCTTTAATCCTTTTCCATTCCTTGGGGAACCGGCGATGAATCTCCCTTCCTATGCCAAAGATATCCGCCCCCCACTCCTGCGACTTCCGCAGAGATCTGCGGATGTGATTCCCGATTACAGCTGCACTTTCTTCCTGCATGCGCGAAAATGCTTCGCCTGAACTCAGGCTGCTGTCCGATGTCTGTCAGCATATTTCACTCTTAGCCTTCACTTCCAGCAGAACCCCGGGCGAACCATCCTGAAAAAAGGGGGCTATTTTAGAGCGGGACTCCAGCACATTCAGAGTGACATACCCCGCATTGCCCAGAGGGTCTTTGATAATCTCCAGGGAATTTTTTATCTCTCCCTGCATATACAGCAGCCCTTTTGTTTCATCTATGTTCATGAATCCGGCCAGGCAGTCGCCTTTGAAAACCCCGGCACCTGATATCTCAGGGACAAGCAACTTGTCTGGAAGGGTTTTTTCCAACCCTTCCTCCGGCGAGATCTGCCCGCTCGTCTCTGCCTCTCTCGGTGAAATAGGCGCCTCTGTACGCGTGGAAAGCAGCGCTAAAACAGGATCAATACCTTCATCCAGCATACTCCTTACAAATTTTCTTATATCCACAACAGGAGCGAGGCTGGATATTGTCCCCTCCGGCTGGCTGCTTAGAAAAGGAGCCAGGCCCTCCTCTATTTTGGTATGGCTCCGCAGCACCTCCTTAACGTCATCAGCCGTAACGTACATGAAATTACCGAGCCGTACCTCCCTTTCCCTGATCATCCTGTCCAGGATCAGGTGCAGGCCCTGGCGCGCCAGCTTTTCCCCGACTACTATAACCTCATTATGCCCGAAGTAGGCCCTTCTTGCGATGAAAGCATTTTGCTGTTCCAGAGCAGTTGAAATAGAAATACCCTGCGTGGTAAGAAGATGAAACGGCTCATCATCTCCTCCCCCTCCCCCGCCGCCTACCTGTATCGCCACCCCGGGAGGATGGTTGATGATCGTGGTGACTTCAAACTTTTCTTCTTCCGGCAGGTAGTCAATACCGATGACCATGACATAAGCTAGCTCTTCCAGTTCTTCCCTGTCCCAGCAGCCTACGTTAAAAAAAAGAAGAGGTAAAAAAACAACCAGAAAAATAATCGTGTAATATTTTCGTTTGCATGGAGGATTTTTCATTGTTCACCTGTATATCCGGTTTCTGTTTTTTTGAACCGTTACCTTAAGTAAGATTCACTCTTAAATATCCTCGACCAAATTTGCACCGCAGCTAATGCTAAATTTTACCGACCAAATTCTTAAAAATAGTGACTCCGAATAAACACAGCGGAATAATCAGCGCGAAAAGAAGAACAAAAGGGGAAAAAATGCTTTTTAATAAATTTTCAAGTTCCATGGAGTTGCCGATTACCGTCAGCGACAGTACTGCAATTAATGCGGCAAGGGGCCAGAGAAATGTCCGGTAATCGGCAAGCCCGAAAACCTGGCGGATTGAGAAAGCGCTGAAATAAATGAATAACGATATTTTAATATACTGCCCAAAAACCCAGATCAAGATCACAACGGCCTCCAAACGCTCTAAAAAATCTCCTGCTTTAATAAGCCTTGCAAAAGATAGCAATGGATAGAGCAACCTGGCAACCTGCCCATAACCCAGGACACCTTCTAAGAAAATTGCTCCGGCAATCATGTAAAAAGAGACGATTGCAATTGCATAAATCCCAATTTTAGCAGCCTGCTGAGGACGAACAAGGTAAGGATAAAGCATCCCCAGCAAAAAAGCTTGTGCTGTCCAGCTCAGAAAAAAAAAGCTCCCCCGCAGAACAGGTATAAAACCCGCATCAAGAACAGGCAAAAGCGATGAAAGATCAACTTCGCCAATCATAAAAACCATAGTAAACAGAAAAAATACTAAAATGGGGATAATAGTTGCCTCGCTGACCCTGCAGATCACCTCCAGGCCTAGATAAACGGCATAAAGGGAGAACAAAACCATGAGAATATTAAACACAGCCAGCGGTGTCCGGGGCATAAAAGCAGTTACCATAAAATCAGAAAATTTAAGTACAATAACCACCGTCATAGAGATAAAAAAAAGAACGAAACCAAAACCAACCAGTTTCCCCAGGAAACGTCCCAGAACGGCTTCTCCAATCTGCAGCAGGTTTAACCCGGGGTAACGGGAACATAGCAGTACAACCAGGCATACTATGGATAAGCCAAAAACGCCGCTCAGCGCAAAGGAGATCCAGGCATCCCTCCCCGCCAGTTGTGGAACAAAGCCGGGGGGGTAAAGTATCGCCGTAGAAATAATGTTTACCGTCAGTAGCGCTGTAGCCTGCCATGAACTGATTTTAATTTTTTCTGTCAGCATTTATAAAGATTCCCTCTTATTCCATAGCTATTTTTCAGGCCGCGGTTTAAGGCCTTCGTCCTGCCTCTTGATGTCCTGAGGTCGCAATATTAAGGGCCTGTATTTATGGCTCCATACAGGTAACCTCAACAGCACGTCTTTCAAGTCATCAAGGTTTAGCGGCGCCAGGGGTGACAAGTAGGGCACACCAAAAGAGCGCAGCGATACTACATGTGTTAACAGAAATACCGCCATCAGCAGCATGCCAAAAAACCCCAGGGTTGCCGCGAATATCAAGACCACAAAGCGAAGCATGCGCAAGGAGACAGAAAAGTGAAAAGCAGGGATCATAAAGGACATTACTGCTGTTATTGCCACTACAATTACCATGGCCGGGGAGACAAGGTTTGCCTGGATTGCCGCCTGGCCGAGCACAAGCGCCCCCACAATACTGAGTGCCTGGCCGATCTGCATGGGAAGCCTTAAACCCGCCTCCCTCAGAAATTCAAAAATACCCTCCATGATAAATGCCTCCACAAAAGCCGGGAAGGGGACACCTTCCCGGGCTGCGGCGATCGCCATTAATAAACTTAAAGGGATCATCTCCCGGTGATAGGTGGTTAAGGCAACGTAGATAGAGGGCAGAAATAGCGTTAATAATAACGCTATAACCCTCGCCGGCCGCAGCGCAAAACCGATCAGCCGCTGGTAAAAGTCGTCACTGGCCTGGATAAACTGCCAGAAAATAGTGGGCACAATCAGGACGTTGGGAGAACCGTCCATCATAATCACTACCCTGCCGGAGAGCAGTTGTGCTGCCGCCTTATCCGGGCGCTCGGTAGTTTCCACTTGGGGAAACGGCGAAAAGGGATTATCCTCTATTAGCTCTTCAATAACACCGCTTTCCCAAATGCCGTCAACATGAATAACGCGCTCCAAACGCCGGCGCACCTCTTCTACAAGTTCAGGGTTAACAATGCCCTGCAGGTAAGCCATCACCACACCGGTATTCGTATAAACCCCTCCGCGGATACTATCTATTTTCAGCGCGGGATGTTTGATTTTGTTTCTTAGCTGGGCAATTTTGGACTCCAAAACCTCCGAAAAGCCCGTCTGGGGACCGCGGATTGACACTTCCCGCTCACTATCTTCAATATTCTTTTGCGGTACCTGTCTTACCCTAACACTAAGTATTTTATTTACTCCATCAAAGAGAAGCACAGTGTCACCGGAAAGGACATCTATAGCCGCCTCCCAGAGGTCCTCATGCTCGGTAAGCTGTCCGGTAATGATTAAACTGTCTTTTACAAATTCATATATCGCTGCAGGAGCACTTTTCCCTGTTATTTCCCTTTTCCTGCCGTCTTCTTGTTCTTCATATAACATTAGAGATTTGAAGATAGTCTGATTTTGTGCCTGGGAATTAGCCATCCCCTGGGCATAAACGGCCATCACCCGGATATCTGTAAAGCCCAGGTTAAAACGGCGAAAAACAATGTCATTGCTGTGGCCGACCAGCTTCCCCATAATTTCAGTCTTCTCAGCCAGGCCAAGGGGGACAGCATAAGAGGGATGGTCCGGCTTTTGGGGAAGCTTATTTATCTGTCCGGTATTTTTTTGTGGCCGTCGGCGAAGTCCTTTCCTGAAAGAACTAAAAATATTTTTCATCATAGGAATAATATCTCACAGGTCATAGTTTTTATACCATTGGGGACGGTTCTTGCTCTTGCCTTTTGAGCAAGATTGGGGACGATTCTTGGGCAAGAATGGGCAAGAATGCAAGGGCAAGAACTGGGCAAGAACTGGGACGGTTCTTGTTCTTGGGCAAGAACTGGGACGGTTCTTGTTCTTGCCTTCGCTTGTCTATCCTTTTAACTATTGAGGTTAACTATTGAGGGAAAAGTCTCTTGCAAATTTACGTTGGCAGAGGTCTCTTAAAAAGCAGTTCCGGCTTGCGCCACCCATAATCATATTATATAATCTATGCAAATATGTGATATATTCCAGTTTGCGGAGGTTATAAGCAATGGATATAAAGCTTGTTAATTTAAAAGGAACAAAGGATTATCTGCCGGAAGAGCAGTATTTGCGCAATAAAATACGCTTTACACTGGAAGAAGTATTCAAATCCTACGGGTTCAGGCCACTGGAAACCCCAATCTTATGTTTCATGGATGTTCTCTCCTCAAAGTACGCGGGCGGGGCGGAGATACTTAAGGAAATATACCATTTAAGCGACCAGGGGCAAAGAGAGCTGGCTCTCCGTTATGACCTAACCGTTCCCTTTGCACGGGTGATCGGTATGAACCCTCATTTGAGATTTCCATTTAAGCGTTATGAAATTGGCAAGGTATTTCGGGACGGGCCCGTAAAAACAGGCCGTATGCGGGAATTTATGCAGTGTGATGTGGATATAGCCGGCGTAAGTAGCATGATGGCGGAAGCGGAATTTATTCTGATGGTCCTCGATATTTTTGATAAATTCGGGCTCGATGTCTATGTTTCTTATAACAACCGCAAGCTTTTATCCGGTATCCTTCAAGGTTTGCAGATACCTGATTCCAAAATAAATAACGTAATCCTTTCGCTTGATAAGCTGGAAAAAATCGGCCCCCAAGGGGTAAGACAAGAAATTGAAACTTTACAGCTGCAAGGTGATACGATCGAGAGAATCTTTGACCTTTATGATAATAAACAAAGCGATTTTGATTATTTCAGCGATAATTTTCCCAACAGTCTAGCGGAAGAAGGAATAAGTGAATTAAAAGAATTAAGTGAATGTCTCCTTGAAGTCGATGTGCTCGATAAAACGCGGTTTAATCCTTTCTTGGCCAGAGGGTTGGATATCTACACCGGGACGGTTTTCGAAGTGTTCCTTGCCGATGGCAGCATCTCGTCAAGCATAGCCGGCGGGGGAAGGTATGATAAGATTATCGGGGGCTTTTTGGACGATGGGAAGGAATATCCGGCTGTCGGCATATCCTTCGGCCTCGATGTTATCTATAACGCGCTGAGCATGAAAAAAGAATTCAAGAATAACCGTTCCGAGATAGATTTTTATATAATACCTCTCGGAACCGGGAAAGAATCTTTGCGGCTTGCCGGCCTGTTGCGGCTAAGCGGCTGGTCTGTTGATATCGATATGACCGGCAGAAGACTGAAAAAATCGCTGGATTATGCCAATAAAGAAAAAATCCCTTATGTAATTATCTATGGAGAAGATGAGTTGAAGTCCGGAATAATTAAGTTTAAAGATATGGAAAAAGGCGAAGAAAAAACACTTTCAATGCAAGACATACCGCAGGAGTTAAAAAGGATACTCCGGGACGGTTCTTGACTTGCCTGAGCAAGTTCCGCAAGGCACCGCAAGTTCCGGGACGGTTCTTGACTTGCCTGGGTTAATATGGTAATTTTCAAAGATTTTTCTCGGTAAAAAGAAATGGGCGAGCAAAAAGGCAAGAGCAAGAACCGTCCCCCTCAACCCGCCTGCAAAAGGGGAATTTTTGAGGCGAGTGTTTCCTCGCATAGGTAAAGCTTCTCGTCATCGGTAACGTGGACAATATTATAGGCTATGAGCAACTGCAAAGCCTGGGGCTTATAATCACGCAGCCCCGACCTGAATAATTCGTCTGCATAAGAACGTTGCAAACCGAGTTCTGCCAGAGTCCTGGCATTTTTTTCGTTAACTGCATCTGCCTCCCAAAAAATATCCAGTACGGAATATAGTGCCTTCTTGAAAAGAACCATAGAAAAAAAAAGGCATCCCCATAACACTGCCGGCAAAAATATAATAAACAAAACTGCAAATAAAACAGTATTTAAGTTTTCAGTCATCATAATTGTAGTATGGGAAATATTAATAAAGATTATGCTTTGTATTTTTATACAATACCGCCGGGATAAAGCGCTGCCGGAAAGTTTTTGGCATGGATATTTCCTGAAATGAGAGGCAAGAAAAAAGACGGTTTCAGTAAATCCCGGAGGTATTTATATGCCGGACATTTTTTAACCCCGCAGGTTTTCAGGGTTTTTGAAAGATCATAATATACTCATGGATTTTATTCACACGGAAAACATAGGGAAAACCAAGTGGCTTCAAGTTGTTATAATCAGCACGCCGGTCCCAGATAATGATATCGTCCAGGCAAAAACCCACCGTTTCCATGCGACGGCAAAGGTCCATATGCAGGGGATAAAATCTGTTTTTTTTGCGTATATCCATCACAACAACAATACAGTACCTCTCCTTTTTCAATACTGTAAAAACTCCCGAAAATATCGCCCCTAACTCATCCAGGAAAAGTTCATAGTTGTCAATATTGCCGAGGTCATTTAGCTCATCTCCATAACTGCGTACGGGTTTAAGATCCGCACTGCGCCTTTCTTTTAGTATATTCCAGTAAGGAGGCGAGGTAAGACAAAGATCAATGGTAACAGGGCCAACATAGTTGTGCAGGTTGCGGGCATCGTCATGATAGGCTTTTACTGAAGGTATTGTGACGTTCTCCTCCTTTAATCTCTTTTCAAACAGTTTTATATAATCAGGGGATATCTCAAATCCCAGGCCTTCCATCCCCAGGCGTTGAGCTTCAATAAGAGTGCTCCCGCTTCCTAAAAAGGGGTCAAGTATTTTATATCCTTTTTGTGAAAATATTTCCAGCAATCTTCTTACCAGTGCAGCAGGGAAAAGAGCCGGATGTTTGGATCTTTTTTCCTCCAGGTTTTTATGTATATCATTCCAAACGCTGATGCTGTATCTGGTCCAGGTCTTTCCGTCAAGACCGTTTGCACGTTTTCTTTTATTTATCAACCCGCCACCCCCTGTTTAACCCTTTGCGCCCATGAATAAGGCTTGTTTTTTTTTGAATAATCTGCTAAGATATTCTTAAGAATAAATGGAAAAGTCATACTTATTTAAATCATTATAACTTAGTATTAGAAAAGGGTTATTCCGATGAAAGTAAAATATTTTTTTGATGTGGACTGCTATTGCCTTAACCAAAATGCATATTTTTATTATCCCCTGCAACGCCGACTTGCGGATTACATGCAGACCCTGTTCCCTTCCGCCTTTACAAAAAATAATTTCAAAAAACACGATAAAATCGGGAATAGAGTCGTAAAGACAATTCTGGATAAAATTAACACTGTTTCAACGGAAACAAACTGGAAACAAAACTTGCGCGATACTTCATACGTTGTCTTTGATACAGAAACAACGGGCTTGCAACCTTACAAGGGGGATAAAATTACTTCCCTGGCGGGGGTAATAGTTGAAAACGGCGTCATTCAGGACCGCACCTTTAATATGCTCATCAATCCACAGCGTCCTATTTCAGCCTCATCAAGCCGAATTACAGGAATAACGGATGATATGGTTTCCTATAAACCTACCCTTCAAGAAGTGCTCCCGGATTTCCTTGATTTTATTGGCAACAGAACTCTTGTAGCGCACTGTGCAACGTTCGATCTCGCCTTTCTGAACCTGGAACTCTGCCGGATTGCACCTGTGCGTATCTTTAATCCGGTAATTGATACCTACCTTGTTTCAAAGTCGATCCTGCCGTATATTAAGGATTACTCACTGGATAATTTGATAAACACTTTAGGCCTGGAAATGAGAGAAAGGCATACAGCACTAGGCGATTCTCTAATGACGGCAGAGCTGTTTTTATATCTTCTGGAGATATTAGCGCTGAGGCAGATAAATACCCTGGACCAGCTCCAGAAATTTCTCATCAACCATAAAAGGAGCTTTTATTATCAAACATATTCCGAAATGATTAAGATATATTAGTTTTTGCCTGTGATCACTGGTGATATTGGTGTTGGTGATCATTAGTGATCACCGGGTGATGACTCAATTCATCAGGATTAAATTACAAAACGAAAATGGTTTTCTGTAATGCTTTGCAGACGGTTTACCATGATTAATGCCTCTTTGAGCATGAAATAATCGCGATAGGTTAAGTTTTTCAGGTTTATAAAGTTATCCGGCTCCTGCCCCTTTCTCATTTTTGCCATGGCGTCCCTTATCCTGAGCATCATCAACGTTTCATAAGCCTTAGTCAGCTGATAAGCATCCTTCTGTTTCAGGATATTGCGTTCAGATATTTGATTCATCCTCTCAAAGGTGTTTGTCGCATGAAGCCCTTCCCGCAGGGCAAAAACCCGTGTACAATCTACTATGTGAACACAGGATGAAGTTTTCAGGTTTATATGATTACGGTGTTCCCCTGAACGTTCTGTTTGAATTTTACGAAACAAAGTAAGGGGAACTTTTTTTGCCAGGTTATCCTGGACCAAAAAATTGAGCGCTTTATAGGAATTTCGAAATTTAGAGATGACATATTTTTTTAAAAGATCATAAAGGTTTACATCACCGTAAACATAGCGAAAATCAAGAAAAATCGTCATCAGGCGTACGTTCTCCGGCTGAAGCTCCAGCAGCCATCGATCAATGTTCTCCCGCCAGTTCTGAAGGGAACGGCACCACTCAACGTTATTTGCCATCACCCCGCCCTTGCAACGCTTGAAGCCGTATTCTTCCAGTCCACTAACAATTTTTTCTCCCAGCGTTAAAAAATATTCTTTAATCTTCTTTTCATCCTTCTGTTCAACATCCTCGTATATGATACCGTTATCCTGGTCTGTTCTTGCATATTGCTCTTTCCTGCCGCTGCTCCCCATTGTAATCCAGCAATAAGGAACCGGTACCGGTCCGTATCCATCCTCGATCATTTTATTTTCCGCTATTTCAATAATCCTACGGGTTATGCGATCGTAAAATTCTGTTATGAGGGACGTAATTTCTACCACCGTGGCCTTTTCTACCAGCAAGGCCTGCAAAACCTGGTCAACCTCCGGGCTTAACCGTGATACTTCTTCAATAGTGTTACTGGTTTCAATACGGTGCACTATGGCAAAAGAACCGGTTTCTCTTGATTTGATAACATCCCGCATGGCGATAATGCCAATCAGTCTTTCGTCGTTATCAACCACCAGTACATGCTTAATCCGGTGCTTTACCATGAGCAAAAACGCTACATAGGAATGATCGCCCGGCTTAACCGTTATCAGCTCCGAACTCATAAAATCCTTTGCTAAAAGGTGAATATTATTCTGTATGTCAGCGCCCTGTAAAATCCTGGAAACAAAATCCCCATCTGTGATAATCCCCACCGGCTTGCCTTCGTCCGCTACAACTATTGAACTAACATTGTTTTTGGACATAATGGAGGCGATCTGACGGACGTTATCTGAAGGCGAACATGTAACCACACGGGAAACCATGATATCGGCGATACTTTTGCTAAACCCGCCGCTGCCGGCGCTCTCGTCCTCGCTATAAAATTTTTGATAAAGGACGCGCAGGCGATCGGCGAACACCCGGGTAAAATACGTTGCGAAATCAGGTTTTTCTGCAATAATACTCTCAAAGATTTCATGGGGGATAACAATACAACGGGTATCTTCCACCGCCATAGCCGAGGCGGGGTATTCCTCTCCGGAGAGAAAAACGGCTTCACCCATGTAATCATATGGTTTTCTGTATGCGACTACAAATTCGTGCCCCGCCTGGTCAACAACAAAAACCTTCACCTTCCCCTCGATCATCAAAAATAATACATGCCTGGGAATCTCGCCCTGCCTGGCAATAAAAGTTTGGGAAGGATAAGATTCTTCCTCCAGGGCTGCGGCAATTTGAATCAGCCGGTTGTCATCCAGAAGGTTAAATGGTTGAAGATTTTTTAATAAATTCACCCTGCCCTTCAGAATATTGTCATTTGTATCCAATATACCTCTGCATCCTCCTTTATCCCACTCCGGCCACTACAGACAGCTACTTGTTTTTTCCCGCCATATATAATAAAATCTGTTTAGTGTAAAAAGGCAGTTGCAGTGCATAAAAAGATGGGGGTTTCAAAATGGCAAATATATTACCGATTAATGGTCTTCGTTTTTCCTCAGAAGCAGGATGGGATTATTCAAAAATTATTACCCCGCCATACGATGTTATTACGGCAGAACGTCAGGAAGAACTTTACAATAAAAGTCCGTATAATGTTATACGACTTGAATACCCGAAATCCCTTCCGGGTGATAATCATCAGCAAAATAAATATACGCGTGCTGCCGCTGTTTTTAAGGAATGGATTGAAGAAAAAGTCTTAATTAAAGAAAAAAAACCTGCTATCTATTTATATGAGCAGCATTTTTCTTATGATGAAAAACATTTTGTCCGCAAAAGCCTTTTTTGCGGGGTAGGGTTGTCTCCTTTTGAAGAGGGGATCATCGTTCCTCATGAAGAAACCATGAGCAAGCCCAAAGCTGACCGCCTGGAGTTGATACGGCACTGCCGGACCAACTTCAGCCCCATCTTTGGATTGTACAAGGACAGGGACAATTATGTGGAACGCTATGCAGAACAGCAGAAAATAAATCAAGACCCGATTGTAAACTTTGTAGATGAGGACGGACAGAAGCACGTTGTCTGGGCTATTACAGACGAGCCATTCATTAATACTCTGAAAGATTTTTTCAAAGAAAAAAACATTTATATCGCCGACGGCCACCACCGCTATGAAACCGCATTGGAGTTTTATCGTGAAAACCAGCAAAAGGGCAACAACCCGGAAGGATATAGCCACACGCTTATGTCCCTTGTCAACATATATGATGAAGGCTTGCTCGCCTTTCCAACACATCGCCTGCTGAATGCAGGGGATATGAAAAGCGAAGAATTATTGCAAAGCTTAGCGCAATACTTCACTATTAAGGAGTTTCCCGGGCCTTCCGAGCGGAGAATGCTTATCTCCTTGCTGGACAAGTTTTTAAAAGGGGCAGATGAACGGGAGCTAAAGTTGGGGCTTTATACACCTGAAAAGAAAATTTATATTCTTACCATAAAAAAAGAACTGCAGAATGATCAAAAACTGTTTCCCTGGCTTGATACGTTTATCCTGCAGGAACTTGTTCTTGCTAATATTTTTCGTCTGGAAAACAAAGCGGATCTGGATTTCCTGAGGGACGAATGGGAGACGAAGCTGCGGGTTGATCGAGGTCTGGCCGATTTCGCGTTCTTTGTCAATAGACCTGCCATCGAAACGATCATCGGACTGGCAAAACAAGGAGTAAGAATGCCACAAAAATCTACTTACTTTTTTCCAAAGTTTGTCACCGGGCTAGTAATGCTGCAACTGGGAACAGTGTGAACTACTCGGCTGCACCGATAATATCGGTGTTAATTGCACTGCCGCAGTTACAACAGACATATAAGCCACGATGTTTGCGATTAGACTTAACAGCATTTCCTTTGACAGAGTATCTTTGCAGAAAAGCGCTGATCTTTTTTTAGCTTTAATCTTTTTTTTCAAAGACATTTTCCTGCAAAAATCTCCACAGGAAAGGATTATGCTTCCGCAGCACCAGAGGCTTTCCATTTTTATCCACAAGTCCCTGTATTGTATGACCATATGCAATCGGGGTATTTTTTTCTACCTTGATTATGTCATACTGAAAACCGAGTTTCACCTCCTGAAGGAGGTTCAGCCTGGTAATAATCCGTAATTGATCATCATAACGTGCCGGGGACTTAAATTTACAATACGCCTCAACAATCGGCAGAAATATCCCGTTTTGTTCCAGATATTTATAGCTCATACCCAGCTCCCTAAAATACTCTTCACGCCCTATTTCAAACCAGGCAAAATAATTGGCATGGTGGACCACTCCCATCTGATCGGTAGCTATATAGTGGACCCTGACAATAGTTTCATTTTGTCTCATTATGATATATCCCTCCAAAACTTGTCCAATTGCCCGCCACAATTTTGTATAAGTTGCAAACGCAATGTATTAAAGCTGCATACTCACCTGCGCAAAGCAAGCCCCAACTTAACCCGCCACAACCAGATGCACAGATACAAGCTCACAACCGCTTATCTGCGCTAAAAAACACGCGCATGGCCCCTGTAAATTAAGCCCCTGGCCGGATCGAGGGTTATCGTCTCTCCCGGGGAAAGAATACCGGTAGCGTTTTGTGCTGATAAAATAACGGGTATATCCAGATGCAGGCCGACTATAGCGGCATGTGAAGTCAAGCCGCCGGCTTCGGTCACAACAGCAATAGCTTTTTCCATCGCCGGCAGATAATTTTTATTGGTAAAGCTGCAGACAAGAATTCTCCCCTCTTCCATTTCCAGCGCTTCTTTTTCATTGTGGGCCACATGAACAATGCCCGTTACGGCAGTTTTGCCAACACCTTGCCCCCGAATAATCGCCTCGCCAACTGTATCTATACGCATAAAATTTGTCGTTCCGGGAACCCCCACCGGAACCCCCGCGGTTAAAATAACCAGATCACCGTTTTTTATTACATCCGCCTCCAGAGCGACACTAACAGCAGTATTAAAGATCTCGTCGGTTTGGGACGTCGGCGGGCATAACAAAGGGTAAACCCCCCAGGTGAGCGAAAGAGCAGAAGCAACCTTCTCTGAAGGGGTAACGGCAATAATTGGAGCCTTGGGCTTATACTTGGAAACCATGCGTGCTGTATGCCCGGATTGGGTAGCGGAAATAATCGCTGCTGCGCCAAGTTCCTGCGCCGCATGGCAGGTAGCATAACTGATAGCATCGGTAACAGTAATATGCGCGGCGGGTTCAAAGTATTCAAGTATTTTTCTATATTCCAGCGCTTTCTCAGTCCGCAGGGCTATGCGCGCCATGGTCTCAACCGCTTCAACAGGAAAAGCCCCTTGTGCCGTTTCCCCGGAAAGCATTACCGCATCGGTCCCATCGAAAATAGCGTTGGCCACATCGCTAGCCTCGGCACGGGTCGGCCTGGGATTCCTGATCATGGAGTCAAGCATCTGTGTCGCGGTAATAACAGGTTTCCCGGCACGGTTACAAGTCGCAATAATAGACTTCTGCATCAGCGGAACATCCTCCGCCGGGATTTCCACCCCCAGATCGCCACGCGCAATCATTATACCGTCGGCAACTCTGAGGATTTCTGTAAAATTCTCCACCCCTTTATAATTTTCAATTTTAGCGATAATCCTTGTTATCACTTTGTTTTCTTCTGCCAGGCGTCTGATAGAAATAATATCCTCAGCAGAGCGGACAAAAGAAGCGGCAATAAAGTCAACATTTTGCTCAAAAGCAAATTCGATATCCCTCTTATCATCCCGTGATAGAAATGGTATATTCAGCGAGGCACCGGGCAAATTAATACTTTTACTAGAGGAAAGCTTTCCACCATGGATAACCGTTGTCTCTATCTCTCCGGGAAACACCTTTTCCACCCTCAGTTCAATCAGGCCATCATCGATTAATATCCTGTCTCCAGGCCGCACATCGCCCGGCAAACTTTGGTAGTTAATACTTACCCTGCGGCTGTCGCCCTCTATATCTTCCGTTGTTAAAGTAAATTTTTTTCCTTCCTGCAGCTCAATTTCTCCCTCAGCAAAGGTTTTAATCCTGACCTCGGGGCCGCGCGTATCCGCCAGGATGGCAATTCTTCTGCCCACTTGTTTGCTGGCCTCGCGTATTTTTGCAATTCTCCCGGCGTGGTCATTGAGGGTCCCATGTGAAAAATTTAACCTGGCTACATCCATACCGCTCTGGATGAGTTTTTTTATTGTTAACATGTCCTCCGATGCCGGGCCAATTGTACAAACGATCTTTGTCCGCCTCATTATGATAACCTCCTGCTATATTGCAAGTATTCCCGCCAAATGATAATCATCCCGGGATAAATCCTTTTTCCTGGATAGCAATTCATCATAAGCGACGGAATCTATACAACCGTTGCGGCAGACAACCGCCCGTCCGCCATTTCCTTCCAGCAACAAATCAATAGCCTTTGCTCCCATGCGGCTAGCCAGGATGCGGTCAAAAGCCGAGGGAGTTCCGCCCCGTTGCAGGTGCCCAAGGATAATCACGCGCACATCCATCCGGGTAATCCTTTTAATCTCCTCACCTACGTGAAGACCTCCCCCGGTGCCTTCGGCAACCAGAATAACACTGTGCAATTTGCCCCTTTTTATTCCTCGCAGGAGGCGGTTGCAGACCTCCTTTACGTCAATTGGATCTTCAGGAACAATAATTGATTCAGCCCCTCCGGCCAGCCCGGCAAAAAGCGCCAATTGGCCGGAATGGCGGCCCATAACTTCAATGACAAAGATTCTTTCATGTGATGTAGCTGTATCCCTTACCTTGTTGATCGCATCAGTTACGGTATTTACAGCCGTATCGAAACCTATAGTATAATCCGTCAGCGGAATATCGTTATCAATCGTGGCAGGAACCCCCGCGGTGGTGATACCTTCTTCTTCCAGGGCTTTTGCCCCTTTGAATGAGCCGTCTCCGCCGATTACAACCACTCCCTCTATTTTTTCCTCCAGCAAAAAATTCCTGGCCTTTTGCCTCCCTTCCACCGTAAGAAATTCAGGGGATCTGGCTGTAAGCAGCATTGTCCCGCCCCTGTGAATGATATCCGCGACTGAACCGAGCTCCATCCGGAAAAACTCCCGGTTAATCAGACCGCTAAAGCCTCTTTTTATACCGTAAATCTCCAGACCGTGATAAATTCCCTTACGAACAACAGCTCTGACGGCGGCATTCATTCCCGGAGCATCCCCTCCGCCGGTCAAAACAGCAACTCTTTTTGCTTTTTCCTCTCTATTCAATCGCTTCACCTTCTGCTTATTTGTCCTTTACCTCAGTATTTGCGTAGCAAGACAGTTTAATCCATAAAACAAGGTTACCGGCTTGCTAATTGCTGGATCTTCAGGCAATCGGAACCGAACAGGTTCTCTATACTTCTGAAAAGTTCATCTTCAGCATCGTTAACCCAGAACTCCTGACCGGTAAGGAGCATCTTACCATTTTTTTCAAAATAAAGATAAACCGGGATGCTCCCGCTGAATGAAGTTAATATTTTCTTCAAAGCAAGCATTTCACCAATTGAAATATCTTTATGGATCCTGATCATCAGCTGCATGGCCTCAGCAGGGAAAAAAGTAATCTCTTTGGAGATGATCTTGACCTCTTCCTCCTCTTTAAAATCCGTAGATCCCTTAATCAGGACTACCCTATCCTCCTGCAGATCGCTCTGGCAGCGCTCATGAATATCGCTGAAAACAACCACCTCGACCTCACCGGTAAAATCCTCCACCTTGAGAAAAGACATCGGACGCCCCTTTTTGGTATATATTGCCCTAACAGAGCTGATCATGCCGGCGATGGATACCTCTCTGCGCTCGCCCAGCTCGCCCAGTTCGGCAAGGGGTACAACCCCGCGGAGGTTTTCCAGGATCAGACAGTACTGGTCCAGAGGATGTCCCGAAATGTACAGGCCGACCATTTCCTTTTCCAGCGCCAGCTTTTCTTTTGGAGAAAATTCGGGAATCGGAGGCAGATTGTCCCCCGTAATGCCCAGATCATCCAGTTCGCCCAGGTCTCCCGTTTCACCCAGATATGTAAACATGGAGATCTGCCCGTTTGACCTGTCCTTTTGCAGTTGGTGTCCGTAGGTCATGGCGTCATCCAAAATATTCAGGTACTGAGAGCGCGCTCCCCCTAAAGAATCAAAGGCGCCGCTTTTAATCAGGCTTTCCAGCACCTTGCGGTTGCAGGTACGTAAATCAACCTTACTGCAGAAATCGTACAGACCGGTAAACTTTCCCTCCTTGCTTCGGGTCTTTAGAATGGCCTCGATAGCACCCCTTCCCACGTTTTTTACCGCGGCCAGGCCGAAGCGGATATGACCAGAGCCCGCCACGGTAAAATTAATATCGCTTTCATTTACATCCGGGGGCAATATCTCAATCCCTTTGCGGCGGCAGTCTGCGATATAAAGCGCTACCTTTTCACTGCTGGACATCACCCCGGTCAGGAGGGCAGCCATAAATTCCAAAGGATAATTCGCCTTGAGATAAGCTGTCTGATAAGCGATCAGGGCATAAGCTGCAGCGTGCGATTTATTAAAACCATAGGAGGCAAATTTAACAATCAGATCATAGAGGTCTTCCCCCAATTTTTTATCAAAGCCTTTTTCTACAACACCTTTGATGAAAATTAACCTCTGCTGGTCCAGGATTTCTTTTTTCTTTTTCCCGATCGCACGGCGTAAGAGGTCCGCCTGCCCCAGCGTAAAACCGGCCATCCTCGAAGCCACTTCCATAATCTGCTCCTGGTAAACCATAACACCGTATGTTTCTTTGAGGACAGGCTCCAGATCAGGATGGAGGTAGCTGACCTGCCGCACTTCGTGCTTGTTCTCAATAAAAACAGGAATCTGCTCCATCGGGCCGGGCCTGTAAAGCGCCACAACTGCGATAATATCTTCAAACTTGCCGGGTTTAAGTTCCCTTAGGACAGAGCGCATACCGCTGCTCTCCAGCTGAAAAACACCTGCTGTATCCCCCTGGGAAAGGAGGGCAAAAGTATCAGCATCGTCCAGGGGAATAGATGCAAGCTGCAGCATCTCTTCCCCCCCACTCCGGGAGTTTGCCTGGCGAACAGCTTCGCCCATGATCGTTAAAGTGCGCAGACCCAAAAAATCCATTTTTAAGAGTCCCAGCTCCTCCAGGGTGCCCATGGGAAACTGGGTAACAATTGATCCTTCAGGAGTTTTTTGCAAAGGAACGTGTTCCACCAGCGGGTCTCCGGAGATAACCACACCGGCAGCGTGTGTCGAGGAATGCCGGGGCAAGCCCTCCACTGCCCGGGAAGTATCAATTAAAAAACGGTATCGCTCATCCCCTGCGTAAAGCTCCCGCAGCTCTTTATTCATCTCCAGCGCTCTGTCGATCGTCATCCCCGGTTCAAAGGGAATCATTTTAGCAATGCGATCCGTTTCCCCATAAGAAAAGTTCAGAGCGCGCCCCACATCCCTTACCGCCAGCCTGGCCGCCATGGTGCCGAAGGTAATAATCTGTGCCACCTTATCCTCCCCGTATTTCTCAACAACATAGCGGATTACTTCATCCCGCTGCTCGTAACAAAAGTCAATATCGATATCCGGCATGGTGACCCTTTCGGGGTTTAAAAACCTTTCAAAAAGCAAATTATACCGCAATGGATCGATATTAGTTATTGAAAGGGCATAAGCCACCAGGCTCCCGGCAGCCGAACCCCTGCCGGGTCCTACGAGAATATTATTATCGTGCGCAAAACGTACAAAATCCCAGACAATAAGGAAATAACCGGCAAAGCCCATCTGTTCAATGACGCTTAACTCATAGTCGAGGCGCTCTTTAATCGCTGGAGTTACCTCGGGATATTTTCTTTCCAAACCCTTATAGCAGAGGGCTTTTAAATATTCTTCTGCACCGGAATAGGATGGAGGTATTTCATAAGGAGGCAGGTACATCCGTCCAAACTCAAATTCCAGCTCAATCTGATCAGCGATTTTAACCGTATTTTCAAAAACAGCTGCGGGGAAACCGCTGAATGTTAGGCGCATTTCTTCCTCGCTTTTAAAATAAAACTCGCTTCCTTCAAATTTTAAACGTTTCTCATCATCTACGGTTTTGCCCGTTTGGATACAGAGCAGCACATCATGCGCTTCTGCATCAACGCGTTCCAGATAGTGAACATCGTTGGATACAATAAGAGGAATATCCGCCTTTTCCCCCAGCTCCAGCAACTTTTGATTGAGCTCCTTTTGCTCAGTCAAGCCGTGATCCTGCAGCTCAAGGTAAAAATTCCCCGGGCCAAAGAGATCCCGGTACCAGAGGGCAGTTTCAAGAGCCCTGTCCTCTTCCCCCGCCAGCAGCAAAACGGGAATCTCACCCGCCTTACAGGCGCTTAAAGCAATCAAACCCTCACTGTGCCTGCTCAAAAGTTCCCGATCGACACGCGGCTTATAATAAAAACCTTCCAGATAACCAGCCGAAACCAGCTTCATCAAGTTGCGGTAGCCTTCCATATTTTTTGCCAGGAGGACGAGATGGTATCTGGAATCATCACGACCCTGTTCTTTCTGCAAACGGCTTCTGGGCGCCACATACACCTCGCACCCCAGAATCGGCTTTATCCCTTGCTTCTTCGCCTCTTTGTAAAAATCTATCACTCCGTACATGTTGCCGTGATCTGTAATCGCCACCGCCGGCATTCCAAGCTGGCAGGCTTTTCCGATAACATCCTTAATACGTGACGCCCCGTCTAATAAACTATACTCAGTATGTACATGCAGATGAACAAACAAATGTCTTCCTCCAGTATTACATTTCTTCTCGTAATATTTCTACTTCTGGATGAAAAAACCTCTTTTCGGGATCAGCTTGACATACCGCTGGAATGAGTTTGCTGGAATTGGAATAAATATCGGTAAGGGAGGGAGGGGTAATAATGTCCACTACAGCAGCTACTCTTGTTACGACTTTTTTTATTGCTCTTGGGGTTATTTTGGGCGGAAGTATCCTGGGGTCAGTGGCGGGATTTTTATCCGCCGGGCAGCCCCCTTTTTACAGCATCGTGGAGCTGGCGGAAAGGTTAAAAATATGGGCACTGGTCAGCGCCCTGGGAGGGTCTTTTACTGCCTTCCGCGTAATTGAGATCGGTTTCTTAAGCGGCCAGCCGGCCGAGATCATCAAACAACTGGCTTTAATCGTCAGCGCATTCGGTGGCTCGCACCTGGGCTATATACTGCTTAAATCCTGCTTCGGAGGTAATTGATTTGAAGCGATACGCCGCCTTCTTTATACTGGGATTGCTGGCCGGTTCCATGATCATGCAATCGTTCCAGGGGAAGGAACTGGAAAAGCTCTACTGGGAAAAAGAAAGCCTTAAGGTGGAACTTTATGAAAAAAAAGTACAGATTAAAAAAATTGAGGAGCAACAGGAAAGGCTTCTGCCACCAACAGTAAGAGAGATCAAGCTGGAAATCAGTCTTGGTAACGGCGCTTTCATTGAACCAGAATTAAAGCGCCAGGTATACGATCTGGTTAAAGGCCTGCTGGGGCAGGAGGTTCTTGCGCTACCCTACCCCCTGGTTTTTAATATCCTGGATAACCGCATTGTGGAAATGGACGACAAGCGTTTCCACCTGAATGTAGAAGCGGTTATTCTCGGGGAGACTCTGGTTTACTATCTTCAAGCAAATAAATCCGCAGATGAGGAGCTTGCTTAGCGCATGAAAATATTTTTCAGGAACGCAGCGGCAACCAAAACGCAAACAAAAGTCCAGGAGGTTACAAAAATGCCCTCAAGGGAATAAAGGCCAATTTTAGGCAGATGAAGCATCCCCACAGCCAGGAGAAGGCAGCAGACAAGGGAGCCCAGTTCATCATATTTCACTTTCTTTACCCCACAATCAGATCTAAAAGCTAAAATTTATCTTCTCTTTTATTCTATGCGGAGTGGCTATCAGAATGCTCTTTATGTTATTTCATGCCCGGGAAGCCTTTCTGGCGCAGTGCCTCGTAGACAACGACCGCCACGGCGTTGGAAAGGTTCAGCGAACGCGGAATATAATCCACCATGGGTATCCTCAAACAGTTGTCCTGCCAGTGCTGCAGTATTTGCGGAGGAAGACCGGCCGTCTCTCTGCCGAAAACAAGGAAATCATTATTTGTATAGGAAATCTCTGTATAGGCTTTTTTCGCTTTTGTTGTAAAAAAATAAAAACGGTGATCCCGGTACTTTTCTAATAGACTATCAAAGTCCGGGTAGCGGTAAAAAGTCAGGTACGGCCAATAATCCAGTCCGGCCCGCCGCAGGTAACGGTCTTCAATAGAAAAACCGAGCTCCCCTACCAGATGCAAAGCAGAGCCCGTCATGACACAGGTTCGGGAAATATTTCCCGTATTTTGGGGGATCTCGGGTTCAACCAGTACTATATGCATTAAAAGCGATCATCCCTCCCGTTTAACAATAAAAAAAATATTTCTCTCCTGCGGCAGCGGTTCGCGCAGGGTAAAGGCACCGTAACAGGCCCCCATCCCCCATCCTGTTTGGGCAATGACAGTTTCAAGCTCCCCGCGGGAATAAGAGCGCTCCAGATGCTCTTCTTCAATCTTCTCAAAAAGCCCGCCATCTCTTTGGACAAATGCAACCAGCTTTATTCTCCAAATTTTTTCTACCGGCTGATAGGCGCTCTCCCAAACCAGGGTAAGCCCCTCCTCTTCCAGCCAGGAAACCTCCGGCTGGCTCCCCACCGGAAGTTTTTCCACCAGGTTCAAATTAAAGATAAAATACCCCCCGGGGCGAACAGCAGAGCGGATTTTAGACATGGCTTTTTTTAAGTCCTCATGAGTAAGCAAATAGTTCAGCCCATCCTGGTAGAGCACAGCCACATCAGCCTGAAACGGCAGATCCAGCTGGCGCAAGTCCTGCCGGTAAAAACTAATCTCCAGGTTTTTCTCACGGGCTTTTCTCCTGGCCAGGACAAGCATCTCGTTCGAAATATCCACACCACTCGCGGTATAACCTCTCCCGGCCCAGGGTAAGGTAGAATTGCCGGTCCCACAGGCAAGATCCAGGATCTTGCCGCATGGTTCTATCTGAAAACGTTCAAAAATCTGCTCCAGATAATCCGCCCATTCCTCATAATCAATCCCCGCCAGGAGATAATCGTAGATATCGGCCAGGCCCCGGTAAGGCTGCAATCTTACACCCCTTTCTGCAGTCAATCTTTACTTGGCCCCTTTTTGCGGATGGTCATCATCTTCCCGGTCTTCCCGCGAATTATCTTCATCTTCCTGCGGGGCATCTTCATTTTCTAGCGGGGCACTTTCACCCTTCTGCTCACCCGTCTTTTCCTGTTCTCTACCCTGCCTGCCCAGCATTTCGTAATACAGCTTTAATTTTTGCCCTACAAGATAATTGATTGTCCCTGCGGGATATTCCCCATCCTCCCCCCGTTCGCCTGCCGGCATTCCCGTTAAGATCTCCATTCCTTCCTCCACGGTTTTAACAGCATAAATGTGAAACTTCCCTTCGCGAACAGCCTCAACAACCTCTTCGTCCAGCATGAGATTGATTATATTTTGATGGGGGATAATCACCCCCTGGTCACCGGTTAACCCCTGCAGCTTGCAGGCTTTAAAAAACCCCTCTATTTTCCAGGTAATTCCTCCAACAGGCTGGATTTCCCCCTTCTGGTTCACAGAACCTGTTACGGCAATACCCTGGCGGAGCGGTACTTCGCTGAGACTGGAAAGCAGGGCATAAAGTTCCGCGCTTGAGGCGCTATCCCCATCCACACCATCGTAAGACTGTTCAAAACAAATACTCGCTGAAAGCGTCAACGGTATGCCCTGCGCGTATTTCCCCCCCAGATAGCCGCTGATAATAAGCACACCCTTATCATGAATGCGGCCGCTCATCCTGCTCTCCCTTTCAATATTAACGATACCCCTGCGGCCCAGGTAAGTGGAGACGGTAATGCGCGAAGGACGTCCAAAGGTATAATCGCCCATGTCGATAACAGCCAGGCCGTTAACCTGCCCTGCTTTCTCCCCTTGGAAATCGAGCAGCAGCTGACCCTCTTCCACCATCTCCAGCAGTTTTTTTTCAT
The DNA here is from genome assembly GCA_050948825.1 of Dethiobacteria bacterium. Lineage (GTDB taxonomy): Bacteria > Bacillota > Dethiobacteria > DTU022 > UBA8154 > DUQX01. Next base: position 172,426 of record JBMNEO010000009.1, read on the forward strand.
ATTTGTCGGAACGGGAAATTTTCTCTCTTACGGCTTTATCAACATGTTCCGCCCTTACATAAGGGCTATTTTCGAGCGCCGCCCAGGCATCGGCTTCATAAAGAATCTCCACAATTTCATTAAAACGTGTGGTAAGCTTATTCTGATGTTCGGCCAGGCGTACGCTGTAATCTACAACCCTGGCTACGCCCGAGCGGTCAAAATGAGTCAATCCTTCACTCTGGCAATTCGCAGAGATGAAGTTGGCCATTTTTGTCATGTTTTCGATAGAAAGATCCATAACTCCATCAAAATCGCTTCTAATTTTAAAAAGCTTTTTAAAATCCTCGTCATTACGGTATAATAAATAGTAAAGCAAAGGGCTTCCGATAAGAATAACCTTGACATCTACGGGAATGGGCTCCGGCTTTAAAGTAGTCATCGAGAAAAGGGCATATTGTTCACCTATCGTCTCAATACGGATCTCTTTTGTCTTCAAAACGCGTTTTAATACTTCCCAGGACTGTGGATTAAGAAGCACATCTTTAGCCTGCAGGATAAGATAGCCCCCATTAGCCCTGTGCAGCGCACCGCTTTTAATCATTGTAAAATCCGTAGTAACCATGCCCAAACGGTTTTCATGTTCCAGGCGCCCGGCAAGGTTATAATAGGTGGGGTTGGTTTCCACGACAACAGGAGCTCCCCTGGTGTCGCTGTTATCGATCAGCAGGTTTACATTATATTTTGTAACAGCGCTGGATTGTTTAACCCAGGGAAAAGGCAGCTGCTTATCCTCCTCGTCTTCTATAAAATCTTTCAGGTTTGCCAGGACGTCCTCTCTTAATTCTTCAAGATAAGTAATCACTTTGGGGTACTCTTTATATTTTTCTTTAATCTCATCAATAAAATGCCCTACGGCCTGAAGCCCCGTCTTCTGCTCCAGTTCTTTAAAAAGCTTTTTCAGCTTTTTCTCCTCATTCTGAATAAGCCTGGAGATCTCCAGCGCTTTAAATTGAATCTCGGTTGATTTTTTTTCTAAAATTTCCCTTTCCGGCTGTTCCAACCTGCTGTATTCCTCTTCACTTAGCTCCTGTCCATCCCTGAGAGGAACACTTAAAAAACCGCTCCCTGTACGTTTTAACAAAAAGCCGTTTTCCTGGGCAACAAGGTTAAGTTTTTCCATGAGGGCGCTTCTGTTTTCCTGGAACTCTTTGAGAATATTTCCCTTCTGGCGTTCGTATTCCTCTGAATTAAAAGTCTTGGGGATTTCTCCCCTTAATTCTTCCAGAAGGTTATCAATATCCGCTACAAATATCTTCCCCATCCCGGCCGGCAAACTCAGTGCCATAGGTTCTCCAGGATTTTTAAAATTATAAAGGTAGCACCAATCATCGGGTACCCTCTCATTAATGGCCTTTTCTAGGGCAACAGTTCGCGCATAGCTGGTCTTTCCCGTACCTGTAAGCCCGGTCATAAAAATGTTATAGCCATGTCTTTTAATCCCCAACCCAAACTCTATTGCTTTAACGGCTCTTTCCTGTCCTATTATACCTTCCAGAGATATTATTTCTTCAGTGGTTTCAAACTCAAACATGCGGGCATCACATTTTTTACAAAGTTTTTCAGGTTGCAGGCCCTTTTTCACAGTCATTTTCTTCCTCCCATATCCGGTGATTAATACCGGGCACAAAATAAAAACTATATAATAAAGTAAGATTCTTCCTCTATTCCCGTTTTCCTTTTACCTTTTAAAAGAAAAGTTTACCGGAACAGAAATACACTTGTATTATGTCGAAACATGGGGTATAATTTTAGCGGAAGTACTTCTAATCTGTACCTTGCAGTATCATTATATTTTTTCTTTACCACAATATTTTCATCTAAGGAGAAATACTCGTGTCAAAGAAAGATCATCAGCTACATAAACTATTTGCTCCAAGAGGAATCGCTGTCATAGGGGCTTCGACAAATCCTGTAAAAGTAGGGTACGCAATTGTAAGAAACCTGCAAAACAGCGGGTATGCGGGAAATATCTATCCGATCAACCCCAAGGCGGAAAAAATCCTGGGCTATCAATGCTACAATAATGTAGAAAACATCCCGCAGGACAAAACCGTCGACCTGGCGGTTATAGCCCTTCCCGCTGCAGCAATCGTGGACACAACAAAAAGTTGCAGTAAAAGAGGCATTAATTTTATTATCGTCTATTCAGCAGGTTTCAGGGAAACTGGGCCTGAAGGTGCAAAATTAGAAGCAGAATTGAAGGAATTTTGCCGGGAAAAGGATATCGGTCTGCTGGGCCCAAACTGTGTCGGGCTAATCGATACGCATACCCCAATGAATGCTTCTTTTGCCAGGAGTTTTTCAAAAAAAGGAAATGTGTCATTTATCTCCCAAAGCGGTGCAATGCTTGTCGCAATGATGGACCTGAGCGAATTGCTTGACTTGGGTTTTTCACACTTTGTCAGCCTGGGCAATAAGACGGTATTGAATGAAATAGACTTCCTGCAATACGCCGCCTGGGATCCTAACACCGATGTAATTATTTGCTACCTTGAAGATATAGTCGATGGGAAGAAATTTCTAGATATAGCCGGTCCTATTTCCCTCAAAAAACCGGTTATTGTTTTGAAATCAGGTTCCAGTTCGTCCGGAGCAAGAGCAGCTACATCTCACACAGGATCCCTCGCTGGAGCGGATAAGGCCTACGATGCTGCCTTTAAACAAAGTGCGGTGCTCAGGGCAAGCAGCATGGAAGACATGTTTGATATGGCCGCGGCTTTTTCCAATCAACCGCTGCCCAAAGGAAATAGAATAGCGGTAGTAACAAATTCCGGCGGACCCGGGATCCTTACCACAGATCAGATCGAAAAACTGGGCATGCAGATGGCAAGATTTACTGCAGAAACCAGCAAAGAGTTAAGGAATTATTTGCCCTATGAATGCAGTATCTACAACCCTGTAGACGTCCTGGCAGATACACCAAGGGAACGCTACCAATTTTCCCTGGAAAAAGTAATTAATGATCCCGGAGTGGATGGTATTATTACCTTGATCTGCCCTGCCACTTCACCCCCGGTGGAATTAGCGCAAGCTATCAAAGATACTTTTGAAAAATACCCCGAAAAACCAATTTTATCCGTTTTTATGGGGGGCAAAGAGATGCAGGAAGGGATTTCTCTCCTGCGCAAAGCCGGAATTCCCTGCTATTCCTTCCCTGAAAGAGCTGTAATATCCATGAATGGCATGGTAAAATATGTTCAAAGCATAGAAGCTCTGCGTCAAAAAAATATTCACCGCAAAAAAACTCCAGTAACAGAAGGATTAGAAGAGATTTCTTATGTAAATAATATCCAAAAAGCACAGGTAAAAGCCATTTTTTATGACGCCCTTAAAGAAAGAAGAGTAGTTCTGCTTGAGCATGAAGGTGCGCAAATTCTTGAAGCTTTCGGGATCAACTGTGCACCCACCTACTTGGCCAGAGGACCCGAAAAAGCGGCCCAAATAGCAGAACAAATAGGTTTTCCCGTAGTCCTGAAAATTGCCTCCCCCAAGATTCTACACAAAACCGATATCGGCGGGGTTCTGGTAGGGGTGGATAATACCCAGGGAGTCATACAGGGATTCAAAGATATCATACAAAGGGCACGGCACTTTTTACCCGACGCGCCCCTTTATGGAGTCGAAGTACAAAAGATGATGCCGCCGGGAACGGAAACAATCATCGGTTCATCTTCTGATGTTCAATTTGGCCCTTTACTGGTATTCGGCTTGGGAGGCATTTATGTGAATCTCTTTGAAGACGTATCTTTAAGGTTAGCAACAAACCTGACCGAGAAGGATGTAGAAGAGATGATCAGTGAAACGAAAGCATACCGTCTCTTAAAAGGATTCAGAGGAAAAGGTCCTCTTGATCTTCAATCCTTAAAGGAGGCTACCCTTAAACTGGGCCGTCTGGTTCTAGATTTTCCGGAGATAAAGGAAATGGATATAAATCCCCTGATGGTTTACGAAAAAGGTATCTGCGCAGTTGATGTAAAAATTACGCTCTCACACGACATCAACATCCAGTTGCAACCTGCGGAAGAGCAAAGGGAACTTCTAATCGACCAGCTTGCTGAAAGGAGATCTTAATTTTGTCAAAAAAATTATATCTGATGGGTAAATCAGGAGCAGGCAAAACAGCAATTGCATTGGCATTTTCTTTGCTATGGAAAGAGAAAGGAAATGAAGTGGGCTTTTTTAAACCAAAAACGACAGGTCATAACTTACATCAAAGCCATGACGCAGATATTTTGTTGTTAAGGCAGGTTTTGGGTCTGACCTGGGAGCCTGAGCGCATGGGACCGTTAAGCCAGGAATCTACATATATCTTTGGACAATCGGACCACTCCAGGCTTATCGTTAATAAGATGGAAGAAATGCTAAATGATTGTTTTAGAGAAGTTGAAGAAAAGACAGAGATTGTGTTGATTGAAGGAGGAAATTTGCCCAGTGCAGGTTTTTCCCTAGCGCTTGACGATTTCAGCCTTGCCAAAAGATGGAAAGCCCCAATAATTTATATTACCAATTTGCGCAGAGATAATGATTTGGATGAAATACTGTTTTACAATAATTATATCCAGGCCAAGGGGCTTTACCTGATAGGAAACATACTGAACGATGTTACTCCGGAAATGATGGATAAAGTTAGAAATGTTTATGCTCCTATTATTAAAGAAAAAGGTTATACACTTCTGGGAATCATCCCGACAAATCCATCGAGCAGCTTCCCAACTGTAGCTGAATTTTACAAAGCGCTCCAGGGGGAAATTCTCACCGGCGAGGACAATATGGGAGCGGTTGTTGAAGACATCGGCATCGGGGCAATGACAACTGAAGGAGCACTGCGCTATCTGCGGCGCGGTCTGAACAAAGCGGTTATTACCGGGGGAGACCGCAGCGACATGGCTTTATGTGCCCTGGAATCAAGCACCTCCGTGTTAATCCTTACCGGAGGGTTATACCCCGATGTCAGGGTAATCTCACGGGCAAGTGAAAAAGGAATTCCGGTAATTTTAGTCCACCACGATACATACAACACCATAAACTTGCTGCAAGGAATTGTCAGGCAAATTCAGCCGGATGACTCCGAGACAATTAATCTTATAAAAAACATAGTGTCCAGAAATTGCAACTGGGATAAAATAGATGAGGAAATGCATTCCTACAGCATTAGCACTGAAAAAAATAATTGCTGAATAACAGGATTAACAAAAGACACCAGCCGGTTTAAAAACCCGGATGGTGTCTTTTATTTTATTATAATTAAAAGTATAATATAAAAAGAAGATGGAAGGAGATAAAAAACCATATGACGGAAAAAGGGGAAAAAAACCATTCGGGGAGAAAGTTTTTCAGAGCTCATCCCTGGCATGGCATCTCGCTAGGGTCTAAGCGTCCTGCAACAGTTAACGTCTATATTGAAATCGTGCCGAGCGATACGGTAAAATATGAACTCGATAAAGAAAGCGGCCTCCTCAAGGTGGACCGGCCACAGGTTTACTCCAATATTTATCCTACTTTGTACGGTATGTTGCCGCAAACGTATTGTGGACAAAAAGTGGCTGAGTTTTGCATCGAAAAAAGCGGATATGAACATTTGGTCGGTGATGGGGACCCCCTGGATATCTGTGTGCTTACAGAAAAGCTAATACCACACGGGGATATTCTCCTTAGAGCACATCCCATCGGTGGATTACGCATGATTGACGATGGGGAAGCCGATGATAAGATCATCGCCGTTTTGCAGGATGATGCTCTTTATGAAGGGTGGCAGGATGTCAAGGATTGCCCCAGGGGGGTAATAGAGAGGCTCCGGCACTTTTTCCTGACCTACAAACACACTCCGGGAAGCAAAACAAACAATTGCGAAATTGTAGATGTCTACGGCAAGGACGAAGCTTATAAGGTTATACAGTACGCTCATGAAGACTACCTGGATAAATTCGGGGAGCCGGAATAATATATTTAATCAAGGATCTAGCTGTTTGGGAAAGCTTTTGTTTTGGAAAGCTTTTGTTCGGGAAAGGTTTTGCCTGGCAATATTTTATCTAGGGACGCGAGCATCTAAACATATATCCCAGCCCGGTACGGGATATAATATGCTCCGGCCTGGATGGGTTTTTCTCTATTTTTTTACGGAGATGCCAGATGTAAGCACGCAAATAATCCCTTTCGTCGCGAAATTCTGCACCCCAAACCCGGGTGAGCAGTTCCTGATGGGAAATAAGCTGATTCGGATGCTTCGCCAATTCACTTAACAGCCGAAATTCAGTGGAAGTAAGCTCCACTTTCCGGCCGGATATTTCAACTGAGGCCTGGTCAAAGTTTATTACGAGATCATCACATTTCAACAAAGAACTTCCCTGCGGCTGCGGTTCCCCTCCCGAACGGCGAAGAACTGCTTTTACTCGCGATATAAGCTCCTGCGAACCGAAGGGCTTGGTCAGGTAATCATCGGCTCCGGCATCAAATCCCTTTACTATATCCTTCTCCAGAGACTTTGCAGTAAGCATGATAATCGGTACCCCGGAAAAAGAGCGTATGCGCCTTAATACATCATATCCGTCCAATTCACCGGGAAGGATAATATCGAGGATAATTAAATCCGGGTTCTCAACTGCAGCCTTGCGTATAGCTTCGCCCCCATCATAAGCACATAGAACCGTATAACCCCGCGCTTCCAGGTTTGCCTGCACAAGCCTCACCAGACGTAATTCATCATCTACTACCAGGATGGTCGGTTTTTTCAAACACCACACCTCCCTTTACCCCGGTTCGATCCTTTAGCTAAGTTTATGCCGGAACTCGTCCCGGCAAAAGGTAACGTAAAGCAAAAGGTACTTCCCTTGCCGGGGGTACTGCTTGCCCATATTCTCCCACCTTGTTTTTCGACAATCTCACTGGCAACGGGCAATCCCAGACCCGTTCCAGCAAGATCGGACTTAACGCGATAAAATTTTTCAAAAAGACGGTTTAAGTGCTCCGGTGCTATCCCTACCCCTTCATCCGCTACGCTTACCGTCACTTCCCTGCTGTCAATTCTGCACTGAATAACGATAAGTCCTCCTTCCGGAGAATATTTTATTGCATTTTCCAAAAGGTTATCCAGTACCTGCCTGGTACGGGCGGGATCGGCCTCTATCACCGGGAAATTCTTTGGTATGCTGACTACAAATTTATGTTTCGTGGTGCGTAACCGCGCATCATCAACAGCTTTTTCTACAATTCGCGCCAATAGAACCGGCTCTTTTTTAACGCTAAACAGGCCGGATTCGATCATGGAAGATTCCATAAGGCCATCAATCAGTTCTTTCATTGTATCGCTTTCAGCATCGATAATTTTTAAAAATTCGCGGCCCTCTTCCCGGCTCCACTCACCGTTATTATCAAGCAATGTTGTAGCATAACCTTTAATACAGGTAAGCGGAGTGCGCAATTCGTGAGACAGGGTGCAAACTAAACTTGAATATTTTTTTTCCTGGCTCAGCCTCAAGGTTTCCGCCTTAAAAACAAACGAGCTCAAAATTTTAGCTATTCTTCGAAATAAACCAAGGCTCCGCGGGGATAATTTATCGTAAACAGTGGTTATAAACAGAAGGCACCCGATACGGGTACCGTCGTCTAGATCCATAGGAACACATACAAGGGACTTCTTTGCACAGCAATCTGTATCACCGGTTATACAACCCGTAAGTGCCTTTGCAGTTCCCTTCCCTGCTTGCACAAAAAGCTTTCCTGTTTTAAAAACCTGCGCGATTACGGATAGGTGTTCTCCTTCTATCTCGTGGTGCCAAACATGTTCCCTGGGAAAACCACTGATCGAAACAGGTATAAGCTGTTTTTGGGAATCATCATAGAGGTATACAATAACCGCATCAATTCCAGTCAGAAAACTTTTAAGCAGAGATGCTGTATTTGTAAGAAAGTTATCTAAATCGAAAGCTTCTACAAGCTTGCTCAATAGAAAAGTAATCGAACGTCTCTCAGATACATTGCGGTGCCGGTTAGCTTGATGCCTCATATGAGCATCACTGCCTTTAACACTATTTTCTCATTCCCGTCAGACGAAAGCTGATTTATTAATTTTATTATATCATAAAACTGTTTTACTTGAACTTGTTTCTTCACTAAAACAGACAGCAAAAAACAATTTTAGACACTATGCCAGAACCATACAAAAGCGGCTACGATATCCTGCTGTACATGTTTTACTGCCGGCATTCTTGACTGCCCCATACCCGAAGTGCAGGTGCATACAAAGAACCAACAGCAGCAGCCAACCCCTTTCGTCCCAGAAAATCATCCTCATCTATAAAACAAACATTTAACAAGATTGATAAGCCCTCAGCTTTCGGGAAAAACATTTTCCGATATTCGGCGAGTAGGGCGCTTTGTAAGGCATCTGCGATAGATTCAATAGCAGCAGTATATTTTTTGACGCGAACAATTAATGTTAGTGGCAAAGTAACCGTTATTTCTTCATCAGGCATTTCGGGATAAAGGAATACTTCTAAAACATGCTCACTGGTCTCCCCCAGACAAATGCCAACCTGCATAGCCAGCCTGTAACGAAAGTACCCAAGCGCACCGGCATCATTATTCTTGAGAAGTTTGATTATACCTGTATCCCCAATTTTTTCCCCGGTATAGCGCAAAGAATCCTCAAGCATAGCAGTTACTTGGTCAACCAGTTTCGTATTCATGTGTGCACCTCCTTGCTAAAGAACGGTCCCTTTAACTTATCCCACACAAAGTTTTTTCTTAAAGGCGAACTATTGCATGGCAACAGCTCAACCTTCCAGGATCCTGCTGATTTCTTCCCGGTCAGTCTCCATAATATAGGAAATCCCACTTACTTCGCTTGCTTCCCTGGTCAAAGAAGCAATATCGTCCCTCGAAACAAAATTCAGTGCAAATTTACGGTTTCCGCACATGATCTGCTTAAGCCCCTGTGACAACCTTTCGCAGAAGGTATAGACACCCATAGCAGCCGTCGGAACCTGCTCAAACCTTTCTTCTCCAAGCATATTTTTAAGTTCGGCAGCGGTTACAAAGATCTGGTCCCTGCTCCTCCCAAAACGCTCTACATAAACAGGAAGATTTTCTTCTCCAATCTGCCGGCCGATTGTCTTCGCCACCATTGCTGCAGCCAGGGGTGCGCGGGCCATACCGATGCACTTCACATACGGCGCACCGAGCGCCAGCCCTTTAAATATTTGGTCTTCCATCGTAAAACCACCGGAAAATACCAGATCCGGCACGTATTCACCCTTCCCGGCCAGGGTGGCACAGATATTATGAGCAAGGGAATGAAGCTCAACAGGCGGAATACCCCATTCATTCATCATTCTCCATGGGCTCATGCCTGTCCCCCCTCCTGCACCGTCCAGGGTGAGCATATCTACTTTAGCCACCGAGCAGAACTTTATTGCCCGGGCCAGATCCGCAGGCCGGTAGGCACCTGTCTTGAGTGAAATGTATTTTGCACCTGCTTTCCGCAGCTCATCCACCCGCCGGACAAACGTCTCCAGTTCAGCCATACCAACGCGTGAATGGCGTTCAAACTCTTTGAATGCGCCCCGCTTAAATTTTTCTGCAACCTGCGGGTTTTCCGGATCGGGGATCACGATATATCCTCTTTTTTTCAAAGTAAGCGCGCGTTCGAGATCATTTATTTTTACCTCACCGCCGATATCCTTGGCGCCCTGTCCCCATTTTATCTCCACGGTACGGACCCCGAGCTCCTGCACGGCATACTCCTGCACTCCCAGGTTGGTATCCTCTACATTTGCCTGGACAACAACGTCCCCGTAACCATCTGTCTGCCACTCCTGGAAGAGCTTTACACGCCTGGCCAACTCCGGGCTTTTTACAACCTTCCCGTTTTTTATCTCTACCTGCGGATCCATACCGCAGACATTCTCACCAATCGTAACGATTACCCCCGAAAGCGCTGCTCCCACCGCAAGGCCGTTCCAGTTCATGCTGGCTATACGGGTCGAACCCATTGCCGAAATTACCATCGGGAATCTCAACTTTATTCCTTTATCGCGTCCCAGCCTCGTCTCCAGGTTTACTGAAGAAAAAATAGCCTTGTCGCTGTCCGGTTCTATGCCCATCGCCCCGGTTGTTGTCCCCATTATAGAAAAGTGAGAGTAGTCAACAGGGTAGTTCTTCTCTGAAGCTGTACTGATCAGCCCAAACGGCTGCGGATAGAGAACCTCATGCCCGCGGTAAGCGGATTTTCCGACCTCGCACATTCCGATGCAACCGTCAATACAGGTCACACACATCCCGCTCAGTCGGTTGATAGAATCCTCAGTACGATTTTTAGAAAGAGTAGCGGCACTGGAATTTATTCTCGAAAAACTCATCTTACGGCCTCCTTTTTGCTTTGACTTCTCTATTTGCATCTAATTCACATGCCACACAGGGATCCATAAAGCACATTTTGTCCTCAAAATATTCCAAACAGGGTTGTTGCAGGTTCAGGCAAGCGTTGCATACCGGCTGCTCCTCCTGCGGCCCCTGGCACCTGCTCTGGCAGGCGGGACAGACATACATACACCCTCCGCATAAACGGCATACCTCGGATTCCTTATCAAACGGCGTTGTAACCCTGCGATTGCTTCCCCGGTGGGCGAACCCTATAGCCTTTCCCTGCATCTGTTCAGCACACATGCGCACACAGAGCCCGCAGAGAATACAGTCTTCGTGCCAGGGGGTAAAGCGAACTGTAGTAACATGGTACTTTGATGCCAGGTCCTGGATCACTTTAGACGAGGGACAGGTCGCCAGGTAGAGCTCGATGAGCATCTTTCTCCTTTTTATAACCCACTCCGAATCGGTCCTCACCACCAGGCCTTCTTCTACCCTGTATGTGCAGGAGGTTACAAGCTTCGACTGCCCGGGCATGCCGATTTCGACCAGACAGAGCCGGCAGGCCCCATAGGGGCTCAATCCCTCCAGGTAACAAAGGGTCGGGATGTTCATGCCGTAAAACCGGGCAGCTTCAAGAATGGTCGTCCCCTCTTCTACATCTACCCTGAGCCCGTTCAGCGTCATTTGAACCACTATTTCCACCCCTATTCTTTCATAATTGCTTCAGATGCACAGGTCTCCACGCAAACCCCGCATCTGGTACAAAGATCAGGATTAATGCTGTAGCAGCCTTCTTCCGTTTCTACAATAGCCCCGGCATGGCATTGCTCGGCGCAGGAACCGCATCCGATGCACAAATCTTGATCAATGCTGTAGCGGAAAAGAGAGCGGCAAACCCCCGCCGGGCAGCGTTTATCTTTTACATGTGCAAGATACTCAGCGCGAAAATATCTGAGCGTGGACAAAACGGGGTTGGCCGAAGTCTGGCCCAGCCCGCACATGGAGGTATCCTTTACCGTTACCGCAAGTTCCTCCAGAAGATCGAGGTCCTCTATGGAAGCGGTACCAGTCGTTATGCGGTCGTAGATCTCCAGCATACGCTGGATCCCCACCCGGCATGAAAAACACTTTCCGCAGGATTCGCTTTTTAAAAACTGCAGGAAATAACGGGCCAGGTCCACTACACACGTATCCTCGTCCATAACAATCATGCCGCCGGAACCCATAATAGAACCCGCCTGAGCGAGATCTTTAAAATCAACTTTTAAATCGAGCATTTCTTCCGGGAGGCACCCGCCGGAAGGGCCGCCGGTTTGCACAGCCTTGAAACGCTTTCCGTTCTTGATGCCGCCGCCGATACCAAAAATAATCTGCCTCAATGTAGTACCGAAGGGAACCTCTACTAAGCCCGAATTTTTAACTTTGCCGACAAGACAGAATATTTTCGTCCCGCCGGAGCTCTCAGTACCGGTTTCATGGTAAACAGCAGCCCCGCAATTAATAATCAAAGGTACATTGACAAAAGTTTCGACATTGTTGATCACGGTGGGCTTCCCCTTGAAACCCGCATTTGCCGGAAAAGGAGGTTTTTGTCGCGGTTCGCCTACTTTCCCCTCGGCCGCACGGATCAGAGCGGTCTCTTCACCGCAGACAAATGCACCGGCACCCTTGCTGATGATTACTTCAAAATCAAAGCCGGAGCCGAGGATGTTCTTACCAAGGAGCCCCAGTTCACGGGCCTGCCGCACCGCCTGTTCGATCTTAAGGATAGCAGTCGGGTACTCGATACGGATATAAATAATCCCCTCTCCCGCCCCAATAGCGTACGCTGCAATGATTACCCCCTCCAGGACCGCATGGGGATTACCTTCGAGCAGGCTTCTATCCATAAAAGCGCCCGGATCCCCTTCATCGGCGTTACAGAGAATATACTTTTCATTCCCAGCGGCCGCACGGCAGAATTCCCATTTGAGACCCGTAGGAAAGCCCGCCCCCCCCCTTCCGCGCAGATCTGCCTCTTTGATCTCGGCTATCACAGCCTCAGGGGGCATCCCGCTAAGGACTTTAGCCAGGGCGGCATATCCTTCCCGGGCGATATAATCATCGATATCAAGAGGATTGATATACCAGCCTGTTTCCAGAAGAGTGCGGGTTTGCAGTTTATAAAAGGGAATATCGTAGGCGCAGGTGATTTTGCGGCCATCCGCCGGATCCGTATATAAAAGCCTGTCAACAATCTCCCCTTGCAGGACTGTTTTCTCCACGATCTCAACAGCATCTTCCGCCTGGACCTGCTGATAAAAAACAGCCCCGGGGAAAACAAGCACCAGAGGCCCTTTCTCACAGAAACCCAGGCAGCCGGTTACCTTCAGTTCTACATTCCCTGTTAATCCGCGTTCCTGCAGCATCTCCTCAATTGCCGGCACCAGCTCGCGCGAACCGCAAACTGAACAGCCCGTATCCCCGCAGACCACTATGCGCTGCTTTTTTGGGTCAAGCCTGTCCTTCAACATCTCCCGCAGGTTCTTCAGATCATCCGGTTTTGCTAATTTACTTCTCATTCCAGTGTTCATTAACACACCCCCTTGCAGCAGGAATCTGACTAACGATAGCTTTGTATTATGATTCAGCCCCTTGTATAATGATTCAACCTCAATAAGGTTTATTAGCAATTAACCTTAAATCTCATACATGCCTTTTCTCATTTGTGCAAAACAGTTTTTTAGAAAATAGAACTTTTTAGGAACAAAAAATTCCCTGCGCTCTACTGCTGCCCTTTTCGTTCTTAGGACACCGCCTTTTTCCTGAGAGCATTAAGGATTTCTCGCACCTCGCCGGGATTAAGGTTTCCATAATACTTCCCATCGACTACCATTGCAGGCGCAAAAGCACAGCAACCGAGACAATTCACCGTCTCAAGCATAAATTCACCGTCGGAAGTGATTTCCCCGGGCCGTATACCCAATAGCTGAAAGATCTCCTCAATAAGCTTTCCGCCTCCCCGTATATGGCAGGTGGTTCCGGCGCAAACGCTAATTTGGTGCCTTGCCCGCGGCGTTAAAGACAATGAATTATAAAATGTTGCCGCATGATAGATATCTATCAGAGGGATTCCGGTTCTCCGGGAAAGCATCCGCAGCACTTCTTCCGGCAAATAGAGAAAATGTTCCTGGATCTCCTGCAACAGTGGAACCACAGACAAACCATGCTTTTTAATCGCACCTTCAAGAACATCTTCAATATCTGTCAACTGTTTGGACATTATTTCACTCCTTCCATGGTTCAGCTATCCTGCCCCAGGCGCCTAATATTTTATAACAGTTAATATTAAAAAGTCATATAAACAAGAGCGAGGATATTAAAATTGCATAAAAAACCACTATCCATTTCAGCAGGCCGTAATGGATAGTGGTTTAAATCTACCGGAAGATGCAGCTTTGCAAGGATGCATTAAGGCAAACAGGCTGCATGCAGAACTATATTATAGACCCATTATTACTCACCGTCATACCACATAATAATCTACACATTCTCTTATATCCTTAAAGCGGTTGATCTTAATTTCAGGACGCGGCAGGCTTCCATATTTAAGAAACTCTATTTGAAAAGAAAGGTTTGTCTTCAGACGCAGTTGCCTTGATAACATTTTCCGCACATCTTCCTGGCCGGCATCTGCCCCTGGGACAAGTTCGACTTTTAAAATAATTACATCCGTAGCTCCTTTTTTTGTGGCGATTAATTCATATTCATCGGCAAGCTGAGGTATAGCACGGACTATTTCTTCAACCGAAGCCGGGTTAAATAAAACCCCTTTTATTTTTGTTATATGATCTACCCGTCCCAGAACGCCGCCTTTTAATATGCGAAATGTGCGGCCGCATTCACATGGTTTTCCCCACATCCCGATATCTTTGGAATCAAACCGTATACAAGGCTGAGCATAACGATCAAAAGCTGTAATTACTATTTTCCCAGGCATATGCAGCTCCTCGACCGGTTCTCCAGTATTTATATCCACCAGTTCAACTCAGAAACAGGGCTTCGTTGACATGCACACCTCCGGGCTGAAACGAGCACTCATAACCCCATCCGCCGACCTCTGTAGCATTGACATGATCATATACCCTGGCTCCCCAGAGCTCCTGCATACGTTTTTTTATTGCAGGGACGCTGGCACCAAGCTCGCCGGCGCAAAGAATTTTTTGTATTTTCAGATCCTTAGGGTTAATTTTTAACTTGTTCCGGCATACCTCCGCCATGCTTAAAACATAAGTCGGAGTTGCCATTAACGCCGTGGCTTTTAGTTCTTTTATTTTTAGCAAACGCTCCTCTGTATTGAGAATACCCCCGGGAACAACTTCGCAACCTATTTTTTCACAGGCATAATGTCCGGCCCAGGAGCCCATATATACATTATAGCCAAAAGGAATAAATACCCGGTCGGTATTTCGAAAACCCATCGCCCATAATACATATGCCCAGCTTTCATTCCACCACTCCCAGTCTTCCCAGGTATCCGGCTGGTAAACCGGCTGGCCGGTTGTACCGCTGGTCTGGTGAAACTCTGTGACCTTTTCGAGCGGTACACAGAGACTGTCACCATAAGGATAAGGCTCTTTAGCTTGAGCAGTGCGGTAATCCTCTTTTTGCAAAATAGGAACCCTGGAGATATCCTCCCAGCCTTGCAGTTTATCCGGATTAAACCCGGCTTGGTCATAAAGCCGCCGATAGAGCCTGGAGTTCTTATACCCCCATTCTACTATGCGCTTAAATTTTTTAAACTGAAAATTTCTTAATTGTTTGGGTGGCAGCGTCTCTAAATAAGGGTTCCAATACCTCTCTACACCTTTAAAATGCATACTACAAACTCCTTTCTTAGAAAAACATTTTTCTGAGTTGCCAAGGCTTTCCTAAAGAAAATGTAGTTGCGATATTTAATGCCCTTGCGCGGAAGGATGCTTGCCAGCCCCCGCGTAAAGGCAGTATGGGGAAAGAAAACAGCTCCCACATAATGGTTTTCGGGCACGGCAGACCCTGCGCCCATGGGTGATCAATCTGTGATGGGTCTTACCCCATAGCTCCCTGGGCACCAACCGGCACAGATCATTTTCTATCAGGCCGGGGTTCTTCTCCACGGTTAAACCAAGGCGCCGCGCTACGCGACCCACATGGGTATCCACGGCAAAAGCTGAGATACCCAAAGCATTATTTAAGACCACATTTGCTGTTTTGCGCCCTACGCCGGGAAGGGTCATCAGCTCCTCTAGAGTTCCGGGTAACTTTCCCCCGTATCTTTGGCACAAAATGCGAGATGTTTCCATAATCTGCCTGCTTTTTTGCCTGTACAGCCCACAGCCCTGGAGAACCTTTTCCAGTTCCGCCACGGTCATCTTCAAGATATCCCGGGGTTTTTTTATTTTTTGAAAAAGCTTCTCCGTAGTCTTGTTCACCTGTTTATCAGTTGTCTGGGCGGAAAGAATAACCGCCAGCAGTAACTGAAAGGAATTGTCATAGCGCAAAGCCGTTTCGGCATGGGGATATTCCCGTTCCAAAAGGCGTAAAATATTATCGAGATCAGGTGTTGCTTCCCTGGCTGACGTTTTTGGTCCTTTTACTTTCTTTTGCTCCATAGAATCTCCTTAAGTCATACAGGCAAGGCGGCTGCCGGAAAACTCAAGCAAGCCGGCTGCCATAGTTTTCAAAAAGTGCTTTCAAAACATTATACAGTGCTAAACCGTTTTCCGTTCCCGTCAAAGGCAGGGAACAGACTGCTTTACAGAACATTATGGTTAGAAGACGGGCGAATAACATAGAAAATACTGCAAAATCGTTTTCAGGGCAGCGAAATAACTCTACTATCCATCAGCGTTCTTATCTGTTCCCGGGCCCTTTTTATCTTCTCCTGGAAAGGGCGATGACTACATCCGCTCCTTCCTGGCTTGTGCAATTCCCCCGCTAAGCTGGCCGGCATTTGTAGTTCTGATTATTTTGAGTTTTTCAAATTGTGTTTACCCTATATCATTTCTACCTCGATGCAGGATTCCCCTGCTATTACAAGAAATAATATTTCCGCTTTACTTGATTAAATATAATACTACCAATGGAATAATGTTGCAGGAGTAAGAAACCGGTACGTCGAATATATTTTATTAAATTACTATTTAGGAGGAGATTAACAATGCCTGTTTTGCAAAATTTAATGGAAGAAACCGTTTTACAGGCAATAGAAGAGTTTATGGACAAAGAGAGCATGTGCACCTGTGAACAGTGCCGGCTCGATGTGGCGGCAATAGCACTGAATAACCTTCCCCCTCGCTATGTGGTTACCCCTAAGGGCGCCTCTTATGCCCGGGCAGATCTGCTGGAATTACAAAAATACGTGGATGTCATCGGTGCAATTACTAAAGCCATCAAACTGGTTAAAGAACATCCCCGACACAATATAAAAGGATCTTCAAAATAATTTATCTAAATAATTGCCTGCGGTATATGGCATTAATAGATCTGTTTTTGTATAAATTCGTTAAAACCGGTGTTAACTGCTGCTTAACCGGTTAAAGTCTTCCTCCGATAAAATTTTTATGCCCAATATTGTTGCTTTATCCAGTTTGGACCCGGGATTTTCCCCTGCCAATACATAATCGGTATTTTTGCTGACATTATTGACTACTTTGCCTCCTTTTGATTCGATCAGTTCCTTCGCCTGCTGACGCGTATAATTTGACAGTGTCCCGGTTAGAACAAAGGTATATCCGTTGAAGTTTTTATCAGCAGCTGTTTCTTTATTCCCCTCTAATAGAGAAAAATTTACCCCGGCCATTTCCAGCTTTTGAAGAATATCTTTTGTTTCTTGCTGCTTAAAAAACTCCTGCAAAGAAAAAGCAATTTTGGGACCTATTTCCTCCAGCATGGTAATCTCTTCAAAGGTGGCAGAAGCAATCCGGTGCAGGTTTTTAAAGTGGAGAGCCAGAATACGTGCTGCTCTTTCTCCAATGAAGCGAATCCCAAGGGCAACTAATAACCTGAAAAGATCATTTTGCTTGCTCTGCTGTAGCGCTTCAAGTAAATTATCTGCAGATTTTTCCCCCATCCGTTCTAACTTTATCAGATCCTCTTTCTTTAAAAAATACAAATCGCCAATATCTTTTACAAGCCCGGAAGCATAAAGCTGTTCGGCCAGGGAATCTCCAAGGCCTGTTATATCCATGGCACCCCTGGACGCAAAATGTTTGATGCGCTCAATCAACTGTGCAGGGCAGGCCGGGTTTACACATCTTAGAGCCACTTCACCTTCCTGGCGTGTTAAGCCTCTGTTACAGGAAGGACAAACGGCCGGCATAGAAAAGGTTTCTTCTTTTCCCGTCCTTTTCTCCTTCAAAACCTTTACAATTTCCGGTATAACATCTCCCGCTTTGTGGACGACGACTTCATCCCCGATCAGTACATCTTTTTCTTTCAGGATATCTTCATTGTGCAGACTTGCTCTTTTTATTACCGAGCCTGCGATTAAAACCGGTTCAAGAACTGCTACAGGTGTCACTGTCCCCGTCCGGCCCACATTTACCTCGATACCTTTTATACGAGTAATCCCCTCTTCGGAGGAAAATTTAAAGGCTGCAGCCCATCTCGGGGCCCTGCTTGTATAACCAAGTTGCTGCTGCCGCTCAAGGTCATTTACCTTAAGGACAACCCCATCTATTTCGTAAGGCAACTCCGGACGCCTGGCATCAATCAAACGGCAATAATCTAGGGCTTCATCCAAACCGTTTAAGAGGGAAATATTATCATTAACTCTAAAGCCGAGTTCCCTCAGATATTGCAGCGAATCCCAGTGTGTGCTTAATTCCTTTGTACCGGAAAGAGCAATTAATACATAGATAAAAATATCAAGCGGTCTCTCCGCCGCAATCCTTGGATCAAGCTGTCTCAGCGAACCGGCAGCAGCATTGCGGGGATTGGCAAAATGGGGCAACCCCTGCGATTCCCGTTTTTTGTTCAGCAAAATAAAATCTTTTCGCGGGATAAAAACTTCACCCCTTATTTCAGCGGTAATATTCTCTTTCAGCCGCAGGGGAAGGCTCCGGATTGTCAATAAATTGTGTGTAATATCCTCCCCGGTATAACCGTCTCCCCTTGTCGATCCCTTTTTAAAGACTCCATCTTCATAATAGAGGGAAACAGCAAGCCCGTCTATTTTGGGCTCGCCGACCAGAGGAATATCGCCTGTTTTAAATACCCTACCGATTCGCCGGTAAAAATCCTTCAGTTCACTTTCTGCAAAAATGTTCTCCAGGCTGAGCATCGGAACCAGGTGTTTAACCTGCTGAAAAGACGATACAGGCATGCCGCCGATACGTTTAGACGGAGAATCAGGAGTAACCAGTTCCGGATAAAGCTTCTCCAATTCCAAAAGCTCCTTCATTAAACCGTCAAACTCTGCATCGCTGATGTGGGGATTATCTAAAACATGGTAGTAATAATTATGCCTGTTAATCAGCTCTTTTAATTCTTCTAAACGCCCGGCAGCCTCATTTTTTTCCATAAATACACAATCTTCCTTTCATCCCTTAATGCGACAGGGAGAACCGTCCCCTATGTCGCCAATGCGACAGGGAGTGCGACATAGGGGACGGTTCTCCCTGTCGCATTTCTGTGATGTTCAGCGCATGTTCTGTGCATATTATTTAAGGGCCCTGTAGGCTATATCCCTGCGGTAATAAGCACCTTCATACTTAACAGTTCCCGCCAGCCTATAGGCCTTTTCCACGGCAGCTTTTAAAGAGGGGTCCCAGGCGGTAACCCCCAGGACCCTGCCCCCGGCTGTCACGGTTTTCTTACCTTCAAAAGCAGTTCCCGCATGAAAAACCACTGTTTTGTTAAGATCTGATACTTCATTAAGCCCCAGGATCTCTTTCCCTTTTTCGTACTTTCCGGGGTAACCCCGGGAAGCCATTATAACACAAACAGCAGCATCGTCCAACCAGCGTGGAGGAGCCACGGCAGAAAGATTGCCCCTGGCAGCCTCGTAGAGAAGGGGATATAAATCGGAAGCGAGCCGCGGCAAGAGCACCTGCGTTTCCGGATCCCCGAAACGAACGTTAAATTCGAGCACTTTGGGACCCTCAGCGGTAAGCATCAATCCCCCGAAAATCACTCCCCGGTAGGGGATACCCTCCTTTCTCAGGCCGCTGATCAACGGCTGAAACACTTTTTCTTCCACATTCTTCGCCAGCTGTCCTGTCAATACCGGCGCAGGGGAATAAGCCCCCATCCCACCTGTGTTTGGCCCACGGTCTTCTTCATAGATAGCTTTGTGATCCTGAACAGAAGGCAGTGTTATGTATGATTTTCCGTCGGTAATGGCAAAAACGGATACTTCATCACCCTCAAGGCATTCCTCAATTACAATACTGTTACCAGCACTTTGGAAAACCTTCTCTTCCATGATGAGTCGGACCGCTTTGTTTGCTTCACTGTAATTTTGTGCTATGATAACACCTTTACCAGCAGCAAGTCCGTCGGCTTTTACTACCAGGGGGTATGAAGCTTTTTGCAGGTAGGTATAAGCTTCTGCGGCATCATGAAAAACTTCATATGCAGCAGTGGGAATACCGTATTTTATCATAAAACGTTTTGCCCAAACCTTGCTTCCCTCTAACCGCGCCCCCTCTTTGCAGGGGCCGAAAATTAACCTTCCTTGTTCGTGAAACAGGTCGGCTATCCCGGCTGTAAGGGGTGCCTCCGGGCCGACCACTGTAAGGTGAATTTCCTTTGCCCGGACAAAATCCAGTATCTTTTCTACTTCCCCCGCTTCAATCGGGACACACTCGGCCAGAGAAGCAATCCCCGCATTACCCGGAACGCAGTAGATCTTTTCTACTTCAGAGCTCTGGGATAGTTTCCAGACCAGGGCATGCTCCCGGCCACCACCGCCTACAACACAAACGCGCACTATAATCCCCCCGGTTCAAAAATTTAAACCAAATGACAACTTAAAACATGTAATCCATAAAGGTATAATAAGCGGGCTAGTAACAAAATTAATCCCACAAAACATGCATAGACGCGCAACTTTCAGTGATTAATGCTTAAAATAACGCTTCCCGGTAAATAGCATCGCGATATTGTATTTTTCACAGGTTTCAATTACTTCCTGGTCACGGGCGGAACCACCCGGCTGGATGATAGCCGTTACACCCCCGGCCGCCGCTATTTCTACACCGTCTTTAAATGGGAAAAAGGCATCCGAGGCGAGCACACTCCCCTTTATATTTTCCCCCGCCTGTTTTGCGGCTATCTCCACAGCTCCCACGCGGCTCATCTGTCCTGCCCCTATGCCCAGGGTTTGCCGGCGCTTGGCGATGACGATTGCGTTTGATTTCACGTGTTTGACAACCTTGAGCCCAAAAAGAAGGTCGTTAATTTCCTTTTCCGTGGCCTTTCTGCTGGTAACGCAACGCCACTCCTGAGGAAGATATATTTCCCGGAGGTCATCCTGTAAGAGCAACCCCCCGCTGACTTTCTTAAAATCCCGGCCCTGTTTTCCGTTTGCCAGGGGCTCCAGCTCTATCTCCAGCAGACGAACGTTCTTTTTCTGGCCAAGAATTTTCAAGGCTTCTTCAGAAAAAGCCGGGGCCGCTATGACTTCCAGAAAGATTTTGGACATTAATGCAGCTGTCTCCTGATCCACTATCCTGTTCAGAGCCACTATCCCGCCAAATATGGAAACCGGATCCGCATCGTGAGCTTTGACATAAGCACCGGCAAGCGTTTCTGAGGAGCCTACACCGCAGGGGTTGGCATGCTTCAAGGCAACAACAGTAGGTTCATCAAATTCTTTCACCAGCTCCCAGGCGGCATTAAGGTCATTAATATTATTAAAGGAGAGTTCTTTACCCTGGAGTTGTTTTGCCGCAGCCACTGAAGATTTTTCCGGCAGCGGCTCCCTGTAGAAAGATGCCTTTTGATGGGGGTTTTCCCCGTAACGCAAATCCTGAGCCTTTACAAAAGGCAGGGTAATCATAGAAGGAAACTGCGTGCCCCCTTCCATCCGCTCTCTAAGATATCCACTGATAATACTGTCATAATAGGCGGTATGGGAAAAAGCTTCAACAGCCAGCCTGTAACGCGTGGCTGAAGACACACCCCCGTTGTTGCGCAGCTCCTCTATGACCAGACTGTAATTTGAAGGATCCACAATAACAATAACATCCTGATAATTCTTTGCGGCAGACCTCACCATGGTTGGCCCGCCGATATCAATATTCTCAACCGCTTCCGCCAGGGTAACACCTTCTTTTGCGATAACCTCCGGAAAGGGATAGAGATTGACAGCCACCAGATCAATCGGCTCTATCCCGTGTTCCTGCATCTGTTGAAGATGAAGCGGCAATTCCCTTCTGCCAAGCAGCCCCCCGTGCACCAGCGGATGGAGAGTTTTAAGACGCCCTTCCAGAATTTCAGGAAACCCGGTCAACTCGCTGATATCTTTTACCTTAACCCCGGCTTCCCTTAAGGCCTTAGCTGTCCCCCCCGTGGAGATAATCTCCCATCCCATAGCCTCTAACTCTTGTGCAAAAATAGATACTCCTGCTTTGTTGGAAACACTGATCAGAGCTTTTCTACCTTTCATGAATAATGCACCTTCTCCCTTCTAGGCTTAATTTCCCCTGGACAAACAGCTGAATAGCTTTCGGATAAAGACGGTGTTCGACACTGTGGATGCGCTGGTGCAAAGACTCCTCTGTATCGTTGTCATAAACGGGTACAGCCTCCTGCAGTATAATCGGCCCCGTATCGAGGTTTTCATCTACGAAATGCACAGTGCATCCGCTTACTTTAACCCCGTATCTCAGGGCCTGGCTTACGCCTTCCAACCCCGGGAAAGAGGGTAACAGCGAAGGATGTATATTCATTATTCTTCCCGGGAACGCATCTATAAAAACCGGTGATAACAGGCGCATATATCCTGCTAAAACAACCAGATCAATATCCCTTTCCTTAATGAGTGCAATAACTGCACTGTCATAGTCCTCCCGGCCAGTATAATTTTTTGGGTTGAGATAGCGCGCCTCAATCTGATGCTTCTCCGCTCTCTTTAGAGCATAAGCATCCCTTTGATCACTGATCACCAGAGCCACGCGGCCATCAATGACGCCTCTCTTTGTAGCATCGATAATTGCCTGTAAATTACTCCCGTAACCAGACGCAAGCACAGCAAGTTTCATTTTGGATCCCCCTCCCCCGCACATTCTTCAGGATATTTCCACTTTAGCTTGCTCTCCCTGGTTAACATCGACACTGCCAATCTCCCATGCTTTCCAGCCACCAAGAATAATCCGGTTCAAAACCTGCCCGGAGATCTCCGGCGAAACAACCAGGACCATGCCGATCCCCATATTAAAAGTACGGTACATCTCTTCCTCTTCCACCTTGCCCAATTCCTGAATAAAACGAAAAACCGGCGGAATTTCCCAGTTGGATTTATGGAGCACTCCCTTCACTTGCGGAGGGAATACCCGCGGCAAATTCAACTTTAGCCCACCACCGGTAATATGAGCGATACCTTTTATCTCGAATTCCTTCAACAAAGACAGGACAAGGGGCACATAAATAAAAGTGGGACGCAACAGTTCCTCTCCAAGGGAACAGCCAAACTGCGGAGGGAAGACGTCAGGTTTCAGGCCGGCATGCTCAAACAATATTTTTCTTACAAGAGAAAATCCGTTGCTGTGTAAGCCGTTAGAGGCCAAACCGATAAGTTTATCCCCGGGGACAATATCTTTACCCGTGATCACTTTTTCCTTCTCCACAATTCCAACGGCGAATCCAGCCAGGTCATATTCCCCGGGAGCGTAAAAGCCGGGCATCTCTGCCGTCTCACCGCCGAGCAGGGCACATCCGGCCATTTTGCAGCCTTCAACTACCCCGCTAATAATCTCCGCACTGCGAGACTCCTCAAGCTTCCCCACAGCAAGGTAATCAAGGAAAAAAAGCGGCTCTGCTCCCTGAACCACAAGATCATTAACACACATCGCTACAGCATCAATGCCAACGGTATTGTGTTTATCAAGCATGAAAGCAAGCTTTAATTTTGTCCCCACGCCATCAGTTGCAGCAGCAAACACAGGTTCTTTGTAACGCCCCATGTTCGGCTTGAAAAGTCCGGCAAAACCCCCGATTTCCGTCAATACTTCAGGGCGGAAAGTTGAACGGACCATATCCTTGATCTTTCGAACCATTCTTTCCCCCGCTTCGATGTCAACCCCAGCTTTTTTATAACTAAAAGAATCTCCTTCCATGGATACACTCCTTAAATTGGATATTTGCCCGAAAAACAGGCAAGGCAAAGACTCTCCTCCGACATCCCCAAAGAGTCCAGCATACCCTGCCGGCTCAAATATCCCAGTGTAGTAGCCCCGACCTCCCGCCGAATTTCCTCTATCTTTCGTTTATAAGCGATCAGTTCTTCTCGAGTTGATATATCAATACCGTAATAACAGGGTGAAATTACCGGCGATGAACTGATACGCAGATGGACCTCTTTCGCCCCAGCCTTAAAGAGCATATCTACCAGTTTCTTACTGGTTGTCCCTCTGACAATAGAATCATCGACAATAACTACTCTTTTCCCCTCCACCAATTTTTTAACAGGATTCAACTTCAACTGCACTCCCAAACTGCGTATCTCCTGCTTTGGCTGAATAAAAGTCCTCCCGATATAACGGTTTTTAATCAGCCCCATCTCATAAGGAAGTCCCATCTCTTCCGCATAGCCGGATGCTGCTGCAAGGCTCGAATCAGGTACACCTGTAACAATATCCGCATCGGCAGGCTGCTCCCGGGCCAGCTGCCGCCCCAGCTCTTTACGGATGAGGTGGATATTTTTCCCTTGAATATTGCTATCCGGCCGGGCAAAATAGATGAATTCAAAAATACATAGCGCAAACCGGGGAGAAGGCAAAGCTTGCGTACTCCTGATGCCTTCCCTGTTAATGATAACCATTTCCCCCGGTTTAATATCCCTGATGGTCTCCGCTCCGATAGTATCAAAAGCACAGGTTTCCGAAGCCAGGACATAGGAATTATTCCATTTTCCCAGGGATAAAGGCCTCATGCCTAAAGGATCCCGTACGCCCACCAGGCTATCTTCGGTTAAAAAAACAAAGGAATAAGCCCCCTGCAGTTCTGGAAGGACAGCTTTCAGGGAAGATTCCAGATCATGATAACCGTAACGGGCAATGAGATGGGTGACAAGCTCACTGTCAGTCGTTGTCTGAAAGATTGACCCTTCCTTTTCCAACCGGTCTCTTAATTCGCTTCCATTAATCAGATTCCCGTTATGCGCCACTGCCAGCGCCCCCTGGCGGTAGCGGATTAGCAGCGGCTGTGCATTTTCGAGACAGCTGGAGCCGGCAGTGGAATAACGCACATGCCCGAGGGCAGATACTGCCGGGATCTCTTCGAGGTCCTTATTGTTTGAAAATACTTCGGAAACCAGCCCCGCCCCTTTTTTTAAATAAATCGATTTTCCATCACTGATAGCAATACCCGCGCTTTCCTGGCCGCGATGCTGGAGTGCATAAAGCGCATAAGTTGCAATCCTGGGCAAATCCCGGCCTGGAGCATAGATCCCAAAAACCCCACATGCTTCCTCCATCTTGTCTTGAGCGCACCTTAAATAAGGTTGAGTATTCCGCGGGAAACCTGATCCAGACCCTGCCATGATGAACACCACCTCTTTTAAGTTATCCTTCCAGTCTGGTTATAACTTCCCCGTATGCTTCTGTGACTTTTTCCAGATCCCTGCGAAAACGGTCTTGTCATCTTTTTCCGGAAGCTGCATCCCAATAAAGGCATGTTTCAGGTGAAATTTCATCCCCAGGAGAATCCGGCCATAAGGCTGTTTTAACTCAATTAAGCTTCTACCATTATGTTTCCTTTTCCCTGCACCTCACATTAAGCTTCCATTGAAGCTCTATATTTTCTGTAACCTGTTTTCTGCAACCTATCGTTTTTTTCCCGAACCTTTCCGGCAAGCTCGTTTTTATAAGAGAGCACTTTCTCTCTTACTGCAAGCTCATGAACGCCTATGATCTGCGCCGCAAGGATTCCGGCATTGTATGCTCCGTTAACCGCTACGGTAGCCACAGGAATTCCCCGCGGCATCTGGACCATAGCGTAAAGAGCATCAATCCCTCCGATAGGGGAGCTGCTTAAGGGTACTGCGATAACCGGGAGGGGCGTTAATGCGGCGATAACTCCTGCCAGGTGCGCTGCACCGCCCGCTCCGGCAATAATTACCGCAATGCCCCTGTTCGCAGCATTTCTGGCAAATTCCGCCGTTTCTTCGGGTAAGCGGTGGGCGGATAGAACCTGGACCTCAAAAGGAAGCTCAAATTTTTCCAGCGCCTCTAAAGATGCGGACATGACCGGTAGATCCGAATCACTGCCCATTACTACACTTACTTTAACCGGCATGGCAACCTCCTATAATGCAGAGCAACAATGTTAATCTTATTGTAACTCATTCCCACTCAATCGTCGATGGGGGTTTTGATGTCAGGTCGTAGACAAAACGGTTAACTTCGGGTATTTCGTTTACCAACCTTGTTGAAATTGTCCGCAGCACTTCATAAGGAATGGGATACCAATCGGCAGTCATCCCATCCTGACTGGTAACTGCACGCAACACAATGGTATGCGCATAAGTTCGGCAGCCGCCCTTAACCCCCACGCTGTAAATACCGGGCAAAACAGCAAAGGCCTGCCAGATATCCCTGTAAAGGCCCGCCTTTTTGATTTCCTCTACGATAATATAATCCGCTTCCCTCACAATAGCAATTTTTTCCGGGGTCACTTCGCCAAGAACCCGCACGGCCAGCCCCGGGCCGGGGAATGGATGTCTCCAGACTATTTCTTCCGGCAACCCCAATTCCGCCGCGACCTGGCGAACCTCGTCTTTAAAAAGGAATTTCAACGGTTCGATTAAAGAAAAACGCATATCTTCGGGGAGCCCGCCCACATTATGATGCGATTTGATCACCGCACCAGCAGCAGTACTGCTTTCAATCACATCAGGATACAGGGTGCCCTGGACTAAGAAATCAGCGCGCCCCATCTTTTCTGCCTCACGCTCAAAAACACGAATAAAATGATTCCCGATGATTTTTCTCTTCTGCTCGGGGTCGGAAACCCCCCGGAGAAGCCCCAGCATCTCATCGGCTGCGTCAACAGTGATAATCTTCATCTTAAACTCGCCGCTAAAGAGTGAGAGCACCTGCCCTTTTTCCCCTTTGCGCAACAGCCCGTGGTCAACAAAAATGCAGGTCAGCCTTTCCCCCAGCGCCCTGTGCACCAGCACGGCAGCAACAGAAGAATCAATACCCCCGCTTAAACCGCAGACTGCCCTGGCATCAGGGCCAACCTTTTCCTTGATCTCCATGATGGTATTTTTAACGAAATTTTCCATCGTCCAGTTGCCGGAAAAGCTGCATATCTTTTCCAAATAATTTTTAAGCAGCAGATCCCCCTGGGGAGTATGAGGAGCCTCCGGGCAGAACTGCAAACCAAAAAGCTTTCTGGAAACATCACCCATAGCCGCAACAGGAATATGCGGGCCTTGAGCAAGCACCTTAAACCCCGGAGGGGCTTTTGTAACCCGGTCACTACAGTTTATCCAGGCCGGGAATTCTTTCCCCAGGCCGGTAAAAAGGCCTTCTCCTTCTTCCACAACTGATTTTTCTACAACTGTAAGCAGGACTTTTCTATGCCCTTGCTCCCTGCTTTGAATTACCTCTCCTCCCAGATCTCTGGCCATTAGCTGCATCCCGTAGCAGATACCCAGAACAGGGATATCCAGCGTATATATACGCGGATCACAGCGCGGGGCATTGTCTTTGTAAATACTGTCCGGACCTCCGGCTAAGATAAGGGCAGAAGGATTTGCCGCTAGCAGAAAGTTAAAAGACGTGCTGTAAGGCATTATTTCACAGTAGACCTTAAGTTCCCGAATCTTACGGGCGATTAACTGTGTATCCTGCCCTCCCAAATCCAGGATAATAACCTTTTCAAGTGCTATCATCTATTTTCTCCTTTTGTCTTCTTAAACAGGTGGCAACCAAGGATATTTCGGCAAAGATTAACAGTTTTCCTGCTTGTCGATATACCTTTTTGTACTTAAGAATTAAAAAGGGGCGATCCCCTTGGGAAAGCCCCTTTTCTTTTTTGGTCTTACATCGGCGGCATGCCGCCCATACCCATATCAGGCATTTTATTTTCTTCAGGAGCATCTGCAACTACTGCCTCCGTAGTAAGGAAAAGCGAAGCAATACTGGCGGAGTTCTGGATAGCTGAGCGGACCACCTTTGCAGGGTCTACAATACCGGCCTCCATCATATTCTGATATTCACCGGTTAGAGCATTAAAACCGGTCCCTGGGGGCATAGACTTGACTTTTTCAACTACGATAGAACCCTCTGCCCCGGCGTTTTCAGCGATATGGCGCAGCGGATCTTCCAACGCCCGGCATACAATCTTGACACCTACCCCTTCATCTTCCTTCAGGTCAAGGCCATCCAAAGCGCTAATAGCATTAAGGTAGGCAACACCGCCTCCGGGAACAATGCCTTCTTCAACAGCGGCCCTGGTAGCGGAGAGGGCATCTTCAATACGCAGTTTCTTTTCTTTCATCTCCGTCTCCGTTGCTGCTCCCACTTCGATTACAGCGACGCCTCCGGCCAGCTTCGCCAGCCTCTCCTGGAGTTTCTCCCTGTCAAAATCAGAAGTTGTCTCTTCTATTTGGCTGCGGATCTGGTTAATACGCTTTTCAATGTCTTCTTTTAACCCGGCACCATCAACAATTACGGTTTCGTCCTTGCTTATTCTTACCTGGCGAGCGCTGCCCAGCATATCAATATCCACACTCTTCATCTCAAGCCCCAGATCCTCCGAAATAACCTGGCCGCCGGTTAAAATAGCGATATCTTCCAGCATCGCCTTGCGGCGATCACCGAAACCGGGGGCTTTTACTCCTACGCAGGTAAAGGTGCCGCGTATTTTATTAACAACCAGCGTAGCCAGCGCTTCGCCCTCTATATCTTCAGCAACCAGCAAAAGCGGTTTCCCTCTCTGGACAATTTTCTCCAGTAAAGGCAGGATATCATGGATATTACCGATCTTACGGTCTGTTAGCAAGATCATGGGTTCTTCCAGGATTGCTTCCATTTTCTCCGTATCCGTTACCATGTAGTGAGAAATATAGCCCCTGTCGAACTGCATACCTTCCACCACTTTTAAATCGGTTTGGAATCCCTTGGACTCCTCTACAGTGATAACTCCGTCTTTGCCGACCTTTTCCATGGCATCGGCGATCAGGTTTCCAATTGCTTCGTTATCGGCGGAGACGGAAGCTACCTGAGCGATAGACTCCCTGCTTTCTACGGGCTTGCTCTGATTTTTAATATTTTCCAATATTTTCTCTACTGCTTTATCAATACCTTTTTTCATGAGCATAGGGTTGGTGCCGGCGGTAACGTTTTTGATCCCTTGCTTGATAATAGCCTGCGCCAGTATCGTAGCGGAGGTCGTTCCATCTCCGGCCACATCCTGCGTTTTGTTGGCTACCTCTTTCACCAGCTGTGCACCCATATTTTCAAAGGGATCTTCCAATTCAATCTCACGTGCTATCGTAACCCCGTCATTGGTAATCTGCGGAGAACCAAATTTTTTATCCAGGACAACATTGCGGCCCTTAGGACCCAGGGTAACCTTCACAGTGTTGGCAAGCTTGTCAACTCCTCTTTCCAGAGCCTGGCGCGCATCTTCACGATAAAGGATATCTTTATGTGCCATAAATTATAAACCTCCTTCTATAATCATCTAGATTTCACTTCTGCTCCGATTTTACTTCTTCGATCATCGATCCGGTTTAAGTATCACCCGCATATTTGGCGGTAAGTACTGCTCTAGGAAAAAACGCCCAAAATATCATCTTGACGTAAAATCAGGTATTCCTCTCCGTCAATCTTGATTTCCGTACCGGCGTATTTCGAATAAACCACCTTGTCGCCCTCTTTTACGTCCATTTGGACCCTTGTCCCGTCATCAAGGATCCTACCCGGACCCACAGCCATTACTTCGCCTTCCTGAGGTTTTTCCTTTGCCTTATCAGGAAGAACAATACCACCGCTTGTCTTTTCCTCCTTTTCCAGAACCTTAATAATTACTCTGTCCCCTAAAGGTTTCAGATTCATACATGGATACCTCCTTTAAGTTTTTCATTTTTACTTTTGTTAGCACTCATTTTGGGTGAGTGCTAATCATATAATAATAATATACATTCTACCTAAAAAGAAGCAAACCAAGCTATTATTTAAAAAAAGACTTTACAGCATATTATCACCCTGTTCTAAATTAATTTCCTTTTAATTCGCCTTTTTCCTTAATATTTCTCAAGATGATAGTATTATTTCCTGCTATAAAAAAAATATGCCTGTATTAGCCACTGGCGCTATAAAACACCAATTGCGGCGCTTCCATATGAAGCATGGCGTGAAGCCAGCACAACAGGCCGGCGTTATCTGATCAAAAAACGGCTCCGGCTGATGCCGGAACCGCCTGGAAAGTTGCATAGGAATATCTTAGCAAGCCTGTGTTCTTTAAGATAAAGCGGGATTAAAGCGTATTGCCGCAGTCGCCAACCGCTCCCTGCAGCAGCTCAAGAGCATGAGGCAGGGCAGGCTGGATCGCCTCCAAACATTCCCTGGCCGCCTTCGGACTTCCGGGAAGGTTAATTATAAGCGTATTGCCCCTGATACCGCACACAGCCCGAGAAATCATAGCATGAGGCGTTTTTTTAAGACTCTCCATCCGCATTACTTCGGACATTCCGGGTACTTCCTTATCGATAACATCCTTAGTGGCTTCGGGAGTAAAATCCTTCGGCGCAAGCCCTGTTCCGCCCGTAGTAAAAATCAGGGAGGATTTTAACTCGTCAGCCAGCCGTATGAGCTCTTTTTTAAGCATCTCCCGATCATCAGCCACTACTGAATATCCGATCACTTCCCAACCCAGTGACTGAATGATTTCCATTATTACTTTACCGCTGATATCTTCCCGCTCACCTTTTGAGCTGCGGTCACTGGCGGTTAATATTGATACCCGAACAAGGGAAATATCCTGCTTTTTCAAGAGAAATTTCCTCCTTTAAAAAACTAACTTTTATCAGGATGAGAACGCCAGACAATTTCACCGCTGCGGGTCAAATCATAGCCTCCCATTTTTTCAACTGCTTTGCGAAAAGCATCCGAACCGATCATTTCCAAAAGAACACTGCATTTAGGGGAATTATAAAAAGATACCGGGACAGCAAGTTCATAAGACTCCCGGGTAAGGGGAATAAATTCCAACCCCAAAGCTTCCGCTGCAGCGCGAATCCCCAGCCCGGCATCAGCGCTACCCGCCTTCACGGCGGCAGCAACAGACAGATGGTCGTATTCTTCTCTTCCATAGCCGGTAATATCAGCAGGATTAATACCCTTGTTTTTAAGCATATAATCGAGGTAAAGCCTGGTACCGGCACCCCTTTGGCGGTTGACAAAAACGATGTTATCACCGGCAAGATCCTCCAGGCTGGATATTCTAGCCTTATTTTTCTCCTCGAGCATGAGCCCGAGTTCCCTTTGAGCCAGGTGAACGAGCACCAGTTCCATTTCCGGAAGGTAGCGCTCCAGGTAGGAAATGTTATACAGGCCGCTCTCTTCGTCAAGCAAGTGGATTCCCGCCAAATGAGTCTCCCCTCTTTTTAAGGCCATTATACCCCCCATGCTGCCCACATGCGCAGAGGATAGGGTATAACCATACTTCTTTTTCAGGTGGTCGGAGAGGATATCAAGGCTTAGATCATGGCTCCCCAGGCATACAATTGTATTTTCAATTTCGTCCCTGGTACGCCATAATTCTACCTGTATTCCCTCTCCGGGTTCAATGCCTTCTTTGTTCTGGGGAATAGTGGTAACCCCGTCCGCCCGTACCAGCGACATACTTACCCCCGATCCCCGGGACAGCGGAGTGGCAACAAATTTATCCTCTACTTTTCCCACTTTTAACCGTAAAAACTCCTCTTCCTTCAAAGAAGACAGCACGCGGCGGGAACTGTATGCATCCAAAACCGGCTTATCCGGAGGGGTCTGTTTTTGCCAGTAATAAAGAAAAGGCTTAACAAAAAGCTCCAGCGCAACATAAGCGGCAACAGGATATCCGGGGAGGCCGACTACCGGGGTTGAACCGATTACCGCTAAAATAACCGGCTTTCCCGGTCTTATAGCTACGCCATGAATTAAAACTTCACCCAGCTTATCCAATACTTTAACCGTATAATCTTTTCGGCCTGCCGAGGAACCGGCGCTAATTAAAATCAAATCGCTTTCTTCGGCCGCTTCCCGAAGAACATCCTCTAATTGCGCCGGATCATCTTTAATAATGGGAAATCTCTTCGCCCGAGCGCCCCACCCCCTGACGGCGGCTGAAAAGACATAAGAATTGGATTCAATAATCTGCCCGGGCAGCGGATCCGCAGGGGGTTCAATAAGCTCTGAACCGGTTGGAATTAAAGAAACGCGCGGCTCCTTGAGTACACTTAGCTCAAAAATCCCCCCGTTCAGTAATGCCCCCAGGTCAAATGGCCGCAGCCAGTGATAGGACGGCAAGATCATCTCCGTTGCTACAATATCCTCGCCGATAGAACGAACATGCTGCCAGGGGGAGGCAGGCTCCCTTATCTCTATTACCCGGGGTTTATCCTTCTCCGGGAAAAAAACCTCCTCGATCATAATTACAGCATCACACCCCGGCGGCATTAACCCCCCGGTATCGATATAAAAGGCGTTTTCTTCCAATTGAAGCCTGAGCGGCGTTGTTGTTGTTGCGCCAAATGTATCGGAAGACTTTACGGCAACACCATCCATGGCAGCAGCATGATAATGAGGGGAAGAAATGCGTGCAAAAACAGGTTCCGCGGTAACCCTCCCCGCCGCATCGAAAACAGGGATTACTTCTGCCCCGGGCTCCTTTTTTAATGCTGCATTCAAAAATATTTCCTGTGCTTTAGGTAACGAAGTATTGCTCAGATAGACTTTTCTTTCCACATTAATTACCTCCATCAATCAGCCCGGATGATGCTCCCCGCTATATGAAGAAGCAAAGCAGGATCCAAACCTTTTTGCCCCAACCTGGAGGCAAGCTTCACCCTGCACATTATTAAAAAAGGTATACCTTGACCTTCTCTCCTTCGGGCAGGCCCTCCACGTCCCTGGGAATAATAAAGTACCCGTCCCCATTTACCATTGTACTCAGCATCCCCGCACCGCCAAAAACAGGTCTGGCCCGAATAATATCTGCTTCCTCCCCTGAGGTGCTGGCCTCATAAAGGGATACCCTCACATAATCTTCCCTCCCGCCGGGGGAAGACAAATTCGTATCCAACCGTGCTTCAATATAAGGCGTAAAAAAGGGAAATGGGGAAAGCCCCTGCACTGAACGCATGGCGGGTTTGACGAATAAAAGAAAGCTGAACATTGCGGATACAGGATTTCCCGAAAGCCCGAATATTGGTGTCGATCTGCTCATTCCGTAAATTACCGGCTTTCCAGGCTTCATGGAAACACCGTGAAAATAAACGCCCCCCTCGGGAAGTCCATCAATAACCTCCACTGCAACGTCCCTGGTTCCAACGGAGCTGCCGCCGGAAATAAGGACAATGTCCGCAGTAACCAGCGCATCCAAAACGGCCTCATACAGCGCATCTTTGTCATCCTTTACTATACCGCGGTATTCTGGAACTCCACCGTTTCTACCTGTCAGGGCGGACAGTGCATAGCCGTTAATATCCCTGATCTGACCTGGTTTAGGCCTCTTCTCAGGAGGTATTATTTCATCCCCTGTAGAAAATATAACTACCCTGGGCATGGAATACACTTTTAATTGCAAAATGCCCATCGAAGATAAAATGCCGATATCCTGCGATCGAATCAAACGTCCTGAAGGGATAACAATATCCCCCTTTTTATAGTCGTCGCCAATCTGTAAGGTATTCTCAAAAGGGGCAACAGGACGGTAAACAGCAACCTGATCACCTATTACTTCGCAGTATTCCAGCATAACAGCAGCATCGCCACCAGCGGGAATCATCCCGCCGGTGGGAATGCTCATAGCCTCTCCGGGTTCCAAAAAACCCGGAGGCTCCTTCCCCATTAAAATGCTTCCTTTAAGCTTTAAAAGCGCCGGGATACTTTCGGAGGCCCCGAAAGTATCAGCAGAACGCACAGCAAAACCGTCCATAGTTGATCGAGCAAAGGAAGGCAACATCTCAGGGGAAAAGACGTTCTCCGCAGCAGCGCGCCCCAGGGATTCCCCGGCCGAGATTGTCTCTATCTGGGTTAGTTTCCCGCTCAGGGAATTTATGATACGCTGCTGCGCCTCTTTTACGGTTAAAACCGTCAGCAACTTGCCTCACTCCATTCTTCCCCATGCAAAATACAGCTAACAACAGTACCGGTGGCCCTAACCACCAAAACAACCAAGCTGACAGCTGACTATTTTAATTTTCAGCTCATTGCACAGTTTTCCAATTTCTGCCACGGAACAATTGCATTCCCGGGCAATTTTAAAGGCCATTGCACAGGGTATTTTACCTTTAGGAGTCGACTCCAAAAGCTTTTTTTTAACCTCTTCCATGTGTTTCTCCCTCCTTAACGGATATTTTTATTCTTCCATACATTAAGTTACAATAAACCATTTCGATTGTCAATTAAAGCAAAGATAGCCCGGGCAAATACAATACTGGCCGGCTATAAAAAAGCCCGGTATTAAACCCCGGCAGGTAAGAATACGAATAAGATTAAGCTAAATGATAGCTATTTTTAATACCGTGAACATTAATACTGTTTGATATACAGGAAAATAAGAACGGAATGATAACAGGCGGGCAGATACGGGATCTTAGATATGAACAATCTTAATCTGGTCTTCCTCTTTAGAATAGTAAACCCTGACCATAGATCTGGTTTCCTCAAATTTATAAGAGCGGTTGCCGAAAGAAAGCTGGACATTTTCATAAATTCTGCGGAACTTTACTTCAGATTCCGGAGAGAGATTTATTTTTCCTTGCTTGAGCAGTAATCCAGGCGAACCTGCTTCCCCGATATATACTTTTCCTTTAGCTGTAATTTCACCTCCGCGAAATACCCCATTTATTTGAATATCCCCTCCGGCTTTAAAAAAAGAATTATAACAGCCTGTCCCCTGAACAATAATATTGCCACTTGCTATCAGTGTCGAATTTTGGATATAAGAAGCAATTATATCACCCTGCAGATCCTTTTTTGACTCCTTAATAAAAAGACCGGCAGCAGCTAAAACCTGAATGATCCGCTTAAGATCGGCCTCGTTTCGGATATTTGAAAGGCCGTTGCCCGTATAGAGCGGCTCTATCTCAAGCAGTAATTTTTCAATCTGCGGTAAAAAAGAAAGGTGATTTTCCTTTTCTTTGAATAAATGCATCATTTTTTCAAGTAAATCCGGCAATGACACATATTTACGGTCAATAACCAGTCTTATAAGATAACCCACTTTATGATCATCTATCGCTTCCCCGCGATCTGATAACGTTGCCCTGAGCTGTTTAATACTATCATTTATAGATATAAATGTTTTTTCCATTTCTTCCAGGACAGGTTCGACCTTTGAATAAAAATCTACCATAATTCCAGCGATAACTCTGGAATTAATTAAATTATTGCGGAATATTATGCTTCCGCCGGATATAACCTGGGCTCCGGCGGTATTGCCCCGGACATCCATATTGCCAAGGCTTTCTGCCGTCATCCCCTCCATTATATCCCCTGTTATTCTTAGTTCCCCCCGGAAGCGCAGGTTGCCGCTCTTTAGATCCACATCGCCCTGATGAATGTGAAGGGGTACGACCTTCAATAGTTCGTTTTTTCTCCCTTCGGCTACAGGCCTGCCCGTACATGTGGCATAGACCCTATCGCCCTCAGGAGATATCTCGCATCCACTTTTACAGCTTACCTTTACCTCCCGTACAGGGGGCGGTTCGATAACCTTCCCGTTCACCAAACATCCCGGCGTCCCCGGAAGAGGCGGATGAATGAGAGCAATGGTATCACCAGCATTTACTGTAGGAATTTCAATCCTCTCTTTATAATCAACCCTGTTGAGCTCTTCTTCATTGTAAGAAGATATTTTAACTCCCGGATCAAACAAAAGCTCAACACAACCGTCCCTGCCTTTTTCCATCCCTGTACCTCTGGCAACAACCTCAAATGCCCCATTGGCCCCCTTTACAGCCTTTTCAATTTGCTGCAAATCAATGCCGAAGACAACGCCTTTTTCCTTCAATGCCGTTTGAACATCTGCAGCCGTTACATCATTAAAACAAACATGCTCTTCCTCAAAGCCTAATACCAGTTCCAAGGTTGGCGGGGTGTCCTTCATTATTCTTCTGATAATCGTTCCCGGTAATACTTTGATTTTTGCAACCATGCCCCCCTCAGCCAGCTCTACATCTACAGAGCCGGGAATCCGCTCTTCCCTGGGAATTATCTCCACCTTGTCTGCAGAGCGCACTTCCCGCGGCTTATCGACAGCCTGTCCATTTACCAATACTGTCGCCATAGGATCATTAATAATTATAGCCGGTTTGCCTTTCCCTGTCGGATCGTAAATCTTTACAAGGCCGCCTGTTATCTCTATTAACCCGTCTTCTCTTGGGAAGATTGACTGGAAATGATTATTTTCCCGCAAAAAACCCCTCCTTCCTGCAAAACAGCCCCTGCATGCATCCATTAAATAATTTTTTCATTTTACAGCTTAATTCTACCAATTCGTTTATTATCTGTCAAATTTTACTCTTCTGTTCTGATCATCTCCAATAAGATGTTGAAAACGCTCATCCCTAATAAGATGGTTTATACTGGAAAATTTATGCCTTTTATGTGGAAATGACAGGGCTTCTGCAAAACGAATTTGGAAATCCGGCTCAGCGGCTGTCTCAATAAAAGTCACCTTTTCAGCAATCTCTTCGGCTTCTTTTCTTTTTTTTGCGCTTAGCAACGCCAGTTTGGCGCCATCGCCGGCCGCATTCCCCACAGCCTGGACCTTTTCCAGGTCACAATCGGGAATCATCCCGATCACCATTGCACTTTCTTTGTTGATATAGCTGCCGAAAGCACCGGCCAGGACGATTCTGCCCGGCTTATCAACACCGAATTTTTTCATTAAATACTCTGCACCGCAATAAAGGGCGGATTTGGCCAGCTGGATTGCGCGGATATCCCCCTGGGTAACTGTAATATCCCGGCCCACGGCAGTCTCCACCGCATAGCAGAGCACATATTCCATTTTCCCATCAGCGCCCCGGCGAACCCTGGGACTGAGTATCTGCTGATTAAACCTTCCGCTGCCATCTATTATGCCGGATTTAAACATCTCTGCACAGACATCGATTATTCCCGAACCACAGATCCCTTTGGCAAGCGGTTTATCTCCTGCTTTAAACCAGCCGTCCTGTCCGATTATTTTTATCCGGGGTATTTTTGTTTGTGGGTCTATCGCTACTCCTTCAATAGCGCCAAATGCAGCTCTCATTCCATATTTAATATGCGCGCCTTCCAATGCCGGGCCAGTTGCGCAGGATGTGGAGTATAAACTTTCCCTGTTGCCGAATACTATTTCCCCGTTGGTCCCGATATCTATGATCAGCATCGTCTCCTCCTGCCTGTATGGCTCCTCGGCAATGATAACGGCTGTATTATCGGCACCGACAAAACCTGCCTCAAGAGGGAGCCAGTGCACATAGGAACTTTTGTTAATCTTCAAACCAAGGTCTCGGGCTTTAATATCAATACCGCATTTTAACGCCGGTGTAAAGGGAACCCGACCGACATAAGCGGGATCGATCGAAAGCATTATATGGTGCATAACTGTATTGCCTACCAGCACCATGTCAATTATATCTTCGGTTGCCAGCCGGGTTTCCTCAGCCAGCGCTTGCAGAAGCGAATTGATCCCTTCTACAATAGCCTTGCTCATCTTTGCAAGCCCGTCTTTGTTCGTCAATGAATATGTAATACGGGAAAGGATATCCTCCCCATATGCAATTTGCGGATTCATCATAGATTTTTTCGCCACAGTTTCTCCGGTCCTTAGATCACACAGGTAAGCCGCTATCGTTGTACTGCCGATATCAACAGCGACCCCCCACAGGCTCTCCGCCAATCCTGGCGAAACCTTTATTATTTCTTTTTCACCCCAAACGCTAACAGTAACTTTCCAGTCAGCCCGGCGAATAATTTCGGGAAGAGCCGCCGCCACAGGATAATCTAATAAAAGCTCTTGAAGACCGTATTTTTGCAACAGCGCACTTTTAATACGCTTTAAATCGTCCCGCTGGTCATCCATTGAAGCGGGAGGCATTTCAATATAATAATTCTTTACAACCGGATCAATAGAAATATCCCTTTCCCTTCCTGTTTCCAGGATAACCTGCGTGCCGATACGGGACTCTGCAGGGACAAAAACCAGTACATCCCCCCTTACGGCAGCACAGCAGGCCAGGCGATAATGGTTGTTAAGTTCGTTATCTTCCAATTTTTCTTTTTCCTCTTCCAGCACAGGCGACAGGTTGTTTACTTTAGATTCAATACCAAATTTATGAAAAATACCTTCTTCAATTCTCACTTTGCACTTGCCGCATACCCTGGCGGCGCCGCAAAGAGACTCAATATCTACTCCCAACCCCCTGGCAGCATCCAGAAGGGTTGTGCCCTCATCTACTTTTCCACGCCGCCCGGATGGTTGAAAAATGACGGTAAACCCCATAGTCTTGCCTCCTTCGAAAATACATTTGCAAGTATCCGATAAAAATTGATGATATTATTTTAATTATTGGACAACCTTACCAATAAAGGTGCCTGATTCTAGTATATCATATTAATAATACATTAACCTGATTATGAAATCGATCAGTTTTCAAATTATAAAATAAATTGGGGATCGCATTCGCCCGTGAACGAATATCCCAGATCCGCCAGGGCAAGGAAAAATTATATTATTCTTTGGATTGATTTGTCCATAGCCGATAACAAGCCAATTCGCGCCCACAGCCACCTCAAACGACAAATAATCCAAAATAGACAACTACTTATTAAATTGTTATAATTACTAAGTCCGATTGGTTCGATCAGTCCGGCAATAGAAGAAGATTGGGAGGTCATACTTATCATGAAGAAGAAAAAAATCATCATCGCCGGGGCAGCAGGAAGAGACTTTCATAACTTTAACGTTTATTTTCGCGATAACGACAGTTATGAAGTAGTAGCCTTTACGGCAACACAGATCCCCGATATTGAGGGCAGGTTATATCCACCCCAATTGGCCGGCAGCCTTTATCCTGAAGGCATCCCTATTTATGCCGAACAATCCATCGAAGAACTTATTAAGGAACACAGCGTTGACCAGGTAGTTTTTTCATACAGCGATGTTTCTCATCGATACGTCATGTCTATGGCTTCGCTTGTCATGACCGCCGGAGCTGATTTCAGGCTGATGGGTTCAAAAAACACCATGCTTAAATCCAGCAAGCCGGTTGTAGCTGTGACTGCTGTCCGTACCGGCGCCGGCAAAAGCCAAACTACCCGTCGGATTTGCGATTTTTTAAAGGAAAAAGGCAAAAAGGTCGTGGTTGTGCGCCACCCTATGCCTTACGGCGATCTAACCCGGCAGGTTTGCCAAAGGTTCGCCAACTATCAGGATCTTGATTTGCATAAATGCACCATTGAAGAAAGAGAAGAGTATGAACCGCATATTGAGCGGGGGATAGTAGTCTACGCTGGAGTGGATTATTCCAAAATACTGCTGGAAGCAGAAAGGGAAGCCGATATCATCATCTGGGATGGCGGTAACAATGATACCTCTTTTTATGAGGCAGATGTCTATATTACAATCGTTGACCCCCATAGGCCAGGCCACGAGTTGAATTATCATCACGGAGAAATTAACTTAAGGATGGCCGACTGCGTTATCATCAATAAAATTGAAACCGCAGACAGCAGTGGTATCCAGATTGTTCGGGAAAACATTGCCAAAATCAACCCCGATGCCTTGGTTATTCAGGCCGCTTCGCCCATGAGCGTGGAACAATCTGAGTTGCTGCGAGATAAAAAAGTGCTCGTAATTGAAGATGGCCCCACCCTTACCCATGGTGAAATGCCTTTTGGAGCCGGCGTCATTGCCGCCAAGCAATTTGGAGCAGAGCTTGTGGATCCCCGTCCTTTCGCCGTGGGAAGCATTCTGAAAGCATATGAAAAGTACCCCCATATCGGTGATCTTTTACCTGCAATGGGGTATGGCGAGCAGCAGATTAAAGAACTGGAAACAACAATTAACAATTCCAATGCCGAAATGGTCTTAATCGCTACCCCTGTCGACCTGGGGAGACTGCTAGACCTGAAGACTCCAGCAGTACGGCTGAAATACGAACTACAGGAAATTGGAGAGCCAACCCTGGAGAATGTACTTGCAAAGCTGCTTTAGTCAGATATATTCAGGAGTCAGAAGTCAAGAGCCAGCATACTTAAAAAAACGAACCCAAACTCTTCCTATAAGCCAATTTTATCGGCTTATGGTTAATCCAAGCCATTTTTGGACAGATTATTTCTTTTTTCAGCGGGAATGTTTATGCTTATTTTACCAAGCTACGCATTTTATCCTGCTGATTTTTTTTAATTCTACCCACGGCTATGGCCAGCATAACGCAAAGGGCAAGGAATCCACACATATTTCTTAACTGGCCATTACGTAAAAGTTCTCGCCAAAGGCTTTCTATGGAAATGTCCTTGTAGCCGATTTCCTCGATCAGCATTCCCAATAATGGAGGTATCCAATCCTCCAGAGTAGGCCAGAATTACCTTTTTTGACATAGTGATCAGCCTTCCCTATATATTACATAAGCATAGCCATGAGGGCCTTCTGGGCATGAAGGCGGTTTTCAGCCTGATCTACGACAACCGACTGCCTGCCATCCAGAACATCCGCGCTTATTTCCCAGCCCCTATAGGCGGGGAGACAGTGCATAACCAGAGCACCAGGCAAAGCCAGTTCAAGGAGCTTGCGGTTTACCTGATAGGAAGAAAAAATCGCCTTGCGCTTCTCTTTCTCCTCCTCCTGGCCCATGCTGGCCCAAACATCTGTATAAATTACATCGGCATCCTTTACAGTTTCGGCGGGATCCTCGAAAAGATGAACGCTGCCTCCGCTGGCAACAGCATTCTCTCTGGCCATTTTTAAAATTTTATCCATTGGCCGGTATTGAGAAGGAGTCCCCACATAAATGTTAATTCCCATTTTAGAGCACCCCAACATTAAAGAATGAGCGACATTATTCCCATCACCGACATAAGCAACCTTAAGCCCCTCCAGGCGCCCCAGTTTTTCTTTGATTGTCAACAAATCCGCAAGGACCTGGCAAGGATGGAGAAGATCCGTCAGGCCATTGATCACCGGAACGGAAGAATCGGCTGCCAGCTCTTCTACTTCAGCGTGATCAAAGGTACGGATCATAATACCATCCAGGTAA
This sequence comes from Dethiobacteria bacterium, assembly GCA_050948825.1. Classification (GTDB taxonomy): domain Bacteria; phylum Bacillota; class Dethiobacteria; order DTU022; family UBA8154; genus DUQX01. The sequence continues at coordinate 213,482 of JBMNEO010000009.1, forward strand.
CGCGAAAGGACAACCGCGGTGTCCCTAATGGGCTCCCCCCTGCCGATTTGCAGCTCCTGACTGCTCAGGAAGAGGGCATAACCTCCGAGTTGCCACATGCCAACCTCAAAAGAAACCCTGGTTCTCGTAGACGGTTTTTGGAAAATCATCCCCAGCGTTTTCCCCTCCAGCAGGCGATGGGGTTCTTTTGCTTTCTGCTTCGCTTTCAGCTCCACGGCCAGCTCCAGGATAGCCCCGATTTCAGCTGCGGTAAAATCCTGCAAGGATAAACAATGCTTTCCGCGCAGATTATTCAACTCCAAACACCTCCATCATCGCATTCTGTAAAACTTCCAACGCGCAATCTATCTCCTCTTTGGTGACATTTAATGGAGGCAGAAAACGCAATATCTTTTCCCCGATACAGTTAATCAACAATCCTTTCTCCCGACAGCTTCGCTGAACTTCTAAGCCCGATGAATTAAGCTCCAGGCCGAGAATCAGCCCCTTACCCCTGACTTCCTGCACTTCACCCGAAAACCTTTTTTTCAACAGTTCCAGTTTCTCCAGGAAATATGCCCCCCTGGCGACAACATCTTCCAGGAACCCCTCCTGTAGAAGACCCTCCAGCACTGCGAGGGCCGCTGCACAGACTACGGGGTTACCGCCGAAGGTAGAAGCATGATCTCCAGGTGAAAAACCGGAAGCTACTTCTTCCCGGCAGAGCATGGCCCCAATAGGCAATCCTCCGCCCAGCGCTTTGGCCAGGGTCATAATATCGGGTTCAACTCCGTAGTGCTGATAAGCAAAAAGTTTACCGGTTCTCCCCATGCCGCACTGGACTTCATCGAAAATAAGCAGCAGGTTGTTTTCATCGCACAGACGCCTTAGCCCCCTGAGAAAGTCTTCCCCAGCAGGGTATACTCCTCCTTCTCCCTGTACGGGTTCGATCATGATTGCGCAAGTGGATTCGTTCACCTGAGATTGAAATGATTGCAGGTTGTTAAATTGCGCGTAACGGAAACCGGGTGTAAGCGGTTCAAAGCCTTTTTGAAACTTCTCCTGTCCTGTGGCCGTCAGGGTTGCCAGAGTACGTCCGTGAAAGGATTTCAGTGCCGTAATTATCTCATATTTCTTCTCCCCGGCATAAAGCTTGCTATACTTGCGGGCAAGCTTTATGGCTGCCTCATTGGCCTCCGCCCCACTGTTGCAAAAAAAAGTTTTCTCCAGTGCCGAGTTCTCCACCAGACACTTTGCCAGCTGCACCTGCGGCGCAGTATAGTACAGGTTGGAAGCATGAATAATCTTCTCGATCTGTTCACGGATGGCGCTAACAACCGGTGCATAAGCATGGCCAAAGGCATTTACAGCCAGCCCCCCGACAAAATCAAGGTACTGTTTCCCGTTTTCATCGCAAAGGAACGTGCCTTTGCCCCTGACAACCAGCGGATTATTTTCCGGGCTGCGATTATAAGTATTAATAATATACTTCTTCTCCTCTTCCTGTAACAAGCATCCTCACCTCCTCAGTTATAATACAAGTATGCCCCGAACTGCAGGTAAGAAAAACCGTATAATTATACAACCATCGTTCCAATACCCTTATCCGTGAAGATCTCCAACAGCATTGAATGGCTGATGCGGCCATCGATAATATGTGTCCGGGAAACATTGTTATTCAATGCCCTGACGCAGGCTTCGACCTTGGGGATCATCCCGGAGGATATTTTCCCGGAGATGATCATCTCCCTTACCTTTTGACGGTGCAGGGAAGAGATAAGGCTCCCCGGATCTTCGGGCTTTTCCAGAATACCTTCCACATCAGTCAGGATAATTAGTTTTTCGGCACCGAGGGCGGCGGCAAGTTCACCGGCTACATGATCGGCGTTGATATTCAGCCCCTCACCCTCCGGGCTCACCCCGACAGAGGAGATGACAGGTATATAACCATTGCTGCTGAGAGTATTTATTACCTCCGGACTTACGGTAACCACATCTCCTACACAACCCAGATCAATGCTCTGTTCTTTCCCTTCCACAAAAACCTGGACAGGGGGCCTTTTCCGGGCCATTAGCAGGTTGCTGTCTTTGCCGCTGAGCCCTACAGCTCTACCCCCGTGCTTGTTCAGCAAACTGACAATCCCCTGGTTTATTTTTCCAATGAGGACCATCTCTACAACTTCCATCGTCTCCTTATCGGTAACGCGGAGGCCGCCGGCAAAGAAGGCCTTTTTCCCCAGCTTTTCCATTAGTGCCGTTATTTCCCCGCCTCCACCGTGGACAACAATAGGATTGATGCCGATAAATTTCAAAAGGACAATATCCTGGGTTACCGAATTTTTCAGCTCCTCGCTCACCATAGCATGGCCCCCGTATTTGATGACGAAGGTTTTTCCGGCAAATTTCCTGATATAAGGCAGGGCTTCTATTAAAACACCAGCTTTTGCAATCAGGGAATCCATTGACTTTTCCATCAGTCCAGCCTCCGTTTCAGCTCCTGTAAGCACTGTTTATATTTACATACTCATGGCTGAGATCACAACCATATGCAGTAACTTCTTCCTCTCCCAGATGCAAATCCACTCACTACCGGGATTTCCTTCTCTCATTAAAACAGCCTTTGCTTCAGCCTCATCAAAATAAAGGCCTTCCCCTGCAGCGGCAACCTGAACGGTTCCGAGAAAGACATCCACTTTTTCGGGGATAAAATGGACCTCCGCGTAGCCCATAGCCGTCACTATCCTTCCCCAGTTGGCATCCTCGCCAAAAAAAGCGGTTTTTACCAGTGCAGAATTCAATACCTTGCGGGCAAGCGCTCTCCCTGTAAAATAATCGGGCGCACCCTTAATGGTCAATTTAATTATTTTGGTTGCCCCTTCACCATCAGAAATAATCTGGTAAGCCAGATCCCGGCAGATATGGAAAAGCGCTTCGTTAAACATATCCCAGAGTGGCCCCCCTTCATTTAACTGCACCCCCGAGGAGCCGTTAGCGAGAAGAAGGACCATATCATTCGTGGATGTGTCCCCATCAACTGTAATCAGGTTGAACGTATGTTCAACCGCCTGCCGCAGCGCTTTTTGCAGGGGTTCTCTTTCTATTGCGGCATCGGTAGCAATAAAAGCAAGCATGGTAGCCATATCGGGACAGATCATACCGGAACCTTTAGCCATCCCTCCTAAGGCAAATAAAACTTTTCCTCCTTCTGCCCGCACCCGGCAGGCACTCATCTTGGTAACGGTATCGGTTGTTAAAATCGCTTCAGCGGCAGCTTCTCCCCCTGCCGGAGAAAGCTTTTTGACTATTTCTCCGATTCCCCGGGTCAGTTTCTCCATGGGAAGGTAATTACCGATTACGCCGGTGGAAGCTACCAGCACCTCTTCTTTTTGCAGGCCAAGTTTTTCAGCCGTAATAACGGCAGTATCGCGGGCATCCCTTAGCCCCCGGGCACCGGTGCAGGCATTGGCATTTCCGCTGTTAATAATAATTGCTCTCACCGGGTTAGCGATGTTTTGCTGCGTGATGATTAGCGGAGGTGCCTTGAATTTGTTTCTGGTAAAAACCCCTGCCGCTGCAGCAGGTTTCCTGCTGTAGATAAGCGCAAGGTCCTTGCTCCCGTTTTTTTTCATGCCGCAGTTATAACCGGCAGCTTCGATACCGGAAACAGCGGTGATACCTCCGGTTATTGATTCCATTCTATATAAGCTCATCTATTTATATTCCACCTTCCCAAGAAAAAATTATGGCCGCAGGGGAACCATCTCCAGACCCTGTTCTTCCTTCAATCCCAGCATAAGATTCATATTCTGCACAGCCTGCCCGGCGGCGCCTTTCACCAGGTTGTCAATGGCGGAGATTATAATCAGCCTGTTGTTGCGGGTATCCAATTCTTAAAGACAGATCGCAGTAATTAGCGGCATATACATTTCTAGTCTCCGGCAGTATAGTAGCCGGCAAGACCCGCACGAATTTTTCGTTGGCGTAAAACCCGCTATAGATACCGGTTATTTCTTCTTCGGTAATTTCTTTATTCAAGGAAAGATAAATCGTGCTGAGAATGCCCCTGATCATCGGCAGCAGGTGGGGAACAAAGGTAAAGGATACCTTCCTGCCTACCAGCTTCCCGAGCTCCTGCTCCATTTCAGGTGTATGCTGATGTCCGGCAACACGATAAGCCCGGAAATTCTCCGAGCATTCAGGGAAATGCAGGTTCTGCGAAGGCACCCGCCCTGCCCCGGATGTGCCGGACTTCGCATCCACTACCAGGGTGTCCCAGTCCACTAGATTTCCCCTGATTGCCAGCGGCAACAGCCCCAGCAAAACAGATGTCGGATAACATCCCGGATTGGCAACTAACGAAGCTTTTTTGATCTCTTCCCTGTAAAGTTCCGGCAGCCCATAGATCGCCTCTTTTAAATAGTGGGGAGCGCAATGTTCCCTCTTATACCACCGGGGATAGAGGGCCGCATCTGCCAGCCGGAAATCCGCGCTCAGGTCAATAACCTTTACCCCCGCATCCCGTAAAAGAGGTACTCTCTCCATCGATTCTCCATGGGGCAAAGCGGAAAAAATCAGATCCGTTTTCTCTACTGCTTCTTCTACAGAAAACGAACGGCATACCGGCTCAATAATTTCCCGGTAATGAGGATGAATATCAGCCAGGGATTTTCCGCTATATGAGTGTGAGGTAACATAAGTTATCTCTACACCGCCATGGGAAAAGAGCAGCCTTAAAAGCTCGTTTCCCGTATAACCCGTAACACCAATTATTCCTACCCGCATCCAAATCCCTCCTTAAATAAAAGAAAACCTCCCTCAATTAAGAAAACCTCTCTTCCAAAAAGGACGAGAGGTTGTTCTCGCGGTACCACCTTCTTTGACCCATTAAGGGTCCTCCTCAAGCTGCTGCACCCCCGTACAGCATGATTATAACGGATTTATCCGGAAAAGCATACACACACAGATACCAATAAAAAAGGGGGTTCTGCGCTTCAGCTCTCGCCTCCGGGGTGCGCTTCGGAATAGTTCCAGCCACCGGGTTCTCACTACCCCCGGCTCACTGTGGCTTTTCCTGCCCCTACTCTCCCCTTCATCAGCATACTTTGAAAATGCCTATTGAGAGGATTTTAACATCAGTGAGTGAAAAAGTCAACAAGGTATTAAACAGGAAAGTTCCCATGCTTTTTGCGCGGCCTGTCTTCATATTTGTTTTTCAGCGATGCAAGACCCATAATAAGCCGTTGCCTAGTTTCTCTGGGGTCAATAACATCATCTATCCAGCCGCGGGCAGCTGCAATATACGGGTTGGCAAATTTTTGACGGTATTCGGCAACTTTTTGCTTCCTCATCTCATCGGGGTTACCGGAATTTTCGATCTCCCTGCGGTTAATTATGTTGATCGCCCCCTCCGGCCCCATTACAGCTATCTCTGCAGTAGGCCAGGCATAAACCAGATCCGCGCCAAGGCTGCGGGCATTCATGGCTATGTAAGCACCGCCATATGCCTTGCGCAGGACAACGCTTATTTGAGGCACTGTAGCTTCAGAGTAGGCATAGAGAATCTTCGCCCCGTGGCGGATAATACCCCCGTATTCCTGATGGACTCCAGGAAGGTAACCAGGTACATCCACAAAAGTAACCAGAGGAATATTAAAACAATCGCAGAACCGCACAAAGCGGGCTATTTTATCAGAGCAGTTAATATCCAGACAACCTGCCAGGTATTTGGCCTGGTTTGCAATAATACCCACCGTCTGGCCATCGATACGAGCAAAACCCACCACTGCATTTTTGGCATAATGCTCCTGAACCTGGAAGAGCTCGCTGCCATCTACGATCCGTTTGATGACTTCCACAACATCATACGGCTTGTTGGGATCCGCGGGAACAAGCTCTGCAAGATCATCGGCGGGAATTGCAGGCTCAACCGGAGATAAGGCAGGAGGGTTATCTAAATTGTTTGATGGAAGGTAACTTAACAGCTTCTTGATCATTTCCAGGCATTCCTGCTCATTTTTTGCCCTGAAGTGTGCCACACCACTGGTTTCGTTATGCGTTGCCGCGCCACCGAGTTTGCCGGGGGAAACCTCCTCGCCTGTAACAGCCTTAATAACCTGAGGGCCGGTGATAAACATATAGCTGGTATCATCCACCATAAAAATAAAATCCGTCAGCGCCGGCGAATATACGGCACCTCCCGCGCTAGGCCCCATGATGACAGAAATCTGCGGGATCACCCCGGAATTTATCGTATTTCTAAAAAATATGTTTCCGTATCCGTCCAGAGACATTACGCCCTCTTGAATCCTTGCCCCTCCGGAATCGTTAATCCCGATAAGAGGAGCACCGTTTTGAGCGGCCAGATCCATTACACGGCAAATTTTTGCAGCGTGCATCTCTCCCAGCGAGCCCCCGGAAACAGTAAAGTCCTGCGCAAAAAGATAAACCAGGCGGCCGTTCACAGTCCCGTAACCGGTTACAACCCCTTCTCCCGGCAGAGGAATATCTACAACACTGGCATCCTCAAGATTGCCCTGCACAAAAGTACCGACCTCAACGAAGCTTCCCGGATCTAAAAACTGTTCCAATCTTTCGCGGGCCGTCTGCTTCCCTTTTTTATGCTGATCTTCAATACGATCCGGCCCGCCTCCCCCGATAATAGTCTCCCTTCTCTGCTGTAAAAATTTTAACTTGTCTTCCATATAATTTCCTCCTGTTTAACTCTTTTTTTATCGCCTGAATATTTTCTTAATTCCTGCCAATTGCCCCCATTCTTCATATTCCACAGTATATCACATAAGGTATCTTTTTCAATATCTTTCTTAAGAATACAGTAACCTATAATTCCTCGACATTTCCATTGAGCTGTGTTATACTTATTCTGGAAATAAGGAGGAAGTATGAAGGTATATGCTTTAATTGGACCAAGCGGTACTGGAAAAAGCCACCGCTCGACGCTGGTTGCCTATCAGGAAGGGATAGAATATATTATTGACGACGGTTTGCTCATCCGGGGTCATGACATCCTGGCCGGCCGCTCCGCAAAACGTGAAAATACCAGAATAGGCGCCACCAAAAGGGCTGTTTTTTTTAATCCTGAGCATGCCGAACAGGTGCGGAAAAAAATAAAAGAAGTCAGACCCGAAAGTATACTTGTCCTCGGAATTTCCAGGCGCATGGTAGAACTAATTACCAAAAGGCTGGATATCCCCGCGCCTGAAATATACTTTGATATAGAAAATATTGCCACCCCCCAGGAGATTGCAAAAGCACTGGAGATCAGAGAAAAAGAAAATCGTCACGTTATACCTCTTCCTACCTTTGCTATTGAAAAAGAATTTCCCGGTTATTTTCTTGATCCGCTGAAATCTTTTCTTAAGGGGAAAAACAAGCCCTCACACCAATCAAAACCGATGGAACATTGTATAGTCCGCCCGTTATTCAGTTCACTGGGAAACTACTATCTTTCTGAAAATGTTATTGAGCAGATAGCAGTCCATGTGGCTGAAGAAGCAGAGGGCGTAATTAAAGCTAAAAAAACTACTTTCGTTTCAAATAAAAACGGTATTACCATAAGCCTTGATCTTATTTTTAAGTACGGCGAAATTAACATACCCGTAATCCTGAGAGATATTCAGAAAAAGGTCAAGGAAGAACTGGAAAGCCTCACAGGATGTCAAATATACCGGGTAAATGTTTTCGCAAAGCGCGTAGTATTACAAAAAAAGAATAAACAAGTAGTAAGTCAAAAGTACATCGAGCTGCGACCCAAAGAAAAAGAAAAAGCCCCCTGAAAAAGGGAACTTAGGAAACAACCCAAACAAAGTGGAATAAAAACTACCTCTCAGTATTATCCCGCACTAGCCTTTTCACTAACAGATGTTTTTTCTTCATTAATATTTTTCTCTCGATATTGATCGGCAAGCTCCAGCCATTTCTTTGAGATATGATCCAGATGCTCTGCAACTTCACCCTGCAGAACCTCTTCGGCCCCCCTATGAGTTGGTTTAGCACCGCTTTCCCTGACCATTTCCCGCAAACTGGCGGGAGCATCAATAATAGGACAGGGAGCAAGGTGATTTTTATGGAAAGGCTGCCTTTTCTGATAAGCTTTAAACAAAGGATTCTGCAGAACCTCTCTTAAGCTCTTTTCTCTAATATTATCAACGGCAAAATGCACAAAAGCACATGGTTCCACATCACCGGCTGCATTAATATGGCAGTATTGCCTGCCACCGGCTATACAACCGCCGGTAAATTCTCCGTCATTCCAAAAATCCGCAATCAGTATCGGCCTGGTATTGCGTAACTCACTAACCTTATCAATCATCCAGAGGCGCTGTTCGGGAGTGAGCATCAAATCTACATTAGGATTGCGCCCGATGGGAATATAATGGAAAGACCACATGTACGTAGCCCCTTTATCCACAAGAAAATCAATATATTCTTCACTAAATATTTGATTAATATTATTGCTCATTGATGTTACAGAAGCGCCGAAGAAGACTCCTCTTTCCCTGAGAAGATCCATGGCATGCATAACTTTGTCAAAAGTACCTTTACCTCTACGAGCATCAGTCTGTTCACGCCAGCCTTCAAGGCTGATAGACGGTGAGAAATTGGCCAGATCCGCAAGGCGATCAGCGACTTTCTCATCGATGAGTGTACCGTTGGTATAACACATGAAAACAGAATCCGGATGTTCGGCAACTACATCCAACAGGTAAGGATAACAGAAAGGCTCGCCTCCAGAGAGGACTATCCAGTATATCCCAAGCTCCTTGGCTTCCTTAATAATCCGACTAAACAACTCGGGTTCCAGTCGATCCACTTTGCTGTATTCACCGGCCCAGCATCCTTCACAGCGCAGATTACAGGCCGATGTCGGGTCGATTAACAACAGTTGAGGAACGGAAACCCCTAACTCCCGGCCGATATTTTCTCTTTTGGTTCTCCCTAAAAAAACCCCGTTAACCACCCAAGAATTAATTAAATTATAAAGCATCTTGGGGTTGCTCGCGATGCGCCTGGTTTGCTCCATGATTCGTGGGTTATCTTTAAAGTGAACTTTTAGTTTCTTAACTGCTTCTTTATGACCGGGCGCCCTGGCTACTTTCTCTACAAAATCTAAAAGCACAAATAAATTTTTATCAGGATCTTTTGTGATATAATTTATTGCTTTATCCAGAGCAAATTCAGCCGCAATTTTTTTAACGGAATCAAAAGCCATCTTTCATCCCTCCATATAAAGGATTTAACAATAAGGCGGATTATTTTTCATAAGCTTCAACTCCTTTAACACTGTAAAACTATCCAATTCATTACTTATTATGAATATTATACAAAAAAACATACCATTTTGCAAATAATGGATATACCCTTTGCAACCCTTAGGAAGGATTGTTTAATGACTATTTGAAAGTTATTAACCCGTTTCCCGGTTATATTAGATAATGTTGCCGCTGAATCATTAAATAATCCGTATAGTATGCGAATATATATTCAGGCGTTTACCGCGTGCAAAGCCAACAAGAGTAATCCCGGTTTCCCTGGCAAGCGCCACCGCTAAAGATGTGGGGGCAGATCTTGACACAATGATTGGCAAGCCAAGCTTTGCCCCTTTAATAACTATCTCTGATGAAATGCGTCCGCTTGTCAGGAGGATTTTATCTTCCAGGCTGATATTTTTTAAAATACACTGCCCTACAATCTTGTCTACTGCATTGTGCCTCCCAATATCCTCATTATAGAAAAGAAGCTTATCTCTTTCCGCAAGTGCGGCACTATGAACCCCACCGGTACTTTTAAAGAGCAGAGCCTTATCCTGTACAGCGCCTACCAACTTTAGTATTTCCCCGGCTTCTACCTGCAACGATGATTTTATCTGCTTGCTCTGCAGGGAATCAAGGGCACTAAAAAAGAGCGAACCCTTGCCGCACCCGGAAGTGATCATTCTTTTACCGTAGAGCTTATTAATAAGGTCATCATTAGCCACCGTTTTAACATAAACAAGCCCTTTTTCACCATCTACATCAATCTTTTCTATATCGGCCGCCCCTTCGATCAGCCCTTCTGAGCGTAAAAAACCAACCGCCAGATAGCCGAGCTTATCGGGTGAACATAATAAGGTGATAAATTCATAATCATTTAAAAAAATGGTCAGCGGAGTTTCTAGAACCACCCGATCGGTTTCCTTGTTTTTCTCTAAGTTCCTGACCCGTATGATCTCCACTGCTGCAGTTAAATCATACTGAATATCCCCTCTTGTCATGTCCCGGCCTCCTGTTTACAAAGTATTTCTTCCCTGTGATATATTTTACCTTAATATTTATTAATTCGCACCTTCTCTATTCAGAATAAATAGTTATTTTATAAGAAAGAGCTGCCTCCATAATAATAACAATAACGGGGGCAGCCCAAAAACATTCCAAAACTTCACCGCTCATAGAAAATGCCCATTTGTGCATCATCTATCACTTCTATTACATTACCTCACGTGGATTCCTATAGGCGATCGGATTCAGAACCGGACCCATGGTCTCAATTACTGGGGCTTCGACTGCAGTGCCAACCAGATTACAATATCTTTATTGTTTTACGGCACCGCCTTTTCCAGTTTCACGGCACAGACCTTATACTCGGGAATTTTAGCTACAGGATCAACTTTGTTGTTTGTCAAAAGATTAACGGCAGCTTCATGGAAATGGAAGGTCATGAAAACAACCCCCGGAGGCACGATCTCCGTAACCTGCACTTTTACCTTTACTTCTCCCCGTCGTGAAGAGATTTTTACCAGGTCGCCGTCTCCAACACCGAGCTTTTTAGCATCTTCCTTGCTAATTTGCGCCATTTCTTCCGGTTTAAAGGGACCGATAGCGCTGCTGCGCCGGGTCATAGTCCCCGTATGATAGTGGAAAAGGTTGCGACCTGTGGTAAGCAACAACGGGTATTCCGCATCGGGCTCTTCAGCAGGAGGCTGGTATTCCACAGGAGTAAAATAGCCTTTCCCACTCGAAAACTGTTTTACGTGGAGGTATGGCGTCCCCGGATGACCCGCTTCGGGGCACGGCCACTGCAGCCCCCCCTCTTCCTCCAGCCGTTTATAGCTTATACCGGCATAGCTGGGAGTTAACCGGGTAATTTCCTGGAAGATTTCTTCCGGACCACCATAGTTCCACTTCAGGCCAAGTCTCGAGGCAAGTTCATGCAGGATTACCCAGTCAGCTCTGGCCTCGCCGGGAGGGTTAACCGCCTGCCTAACAAGCTGCACACGCCGCTCCGTATTGGTAAAGGTTCCCCATTTCTCGGCAAATGCGGCAGCAGGAAGAACCACATCGGCCAGGGCAGCCGTTTCCGTTAAAAAGATATCCTGCACAACCAGAAAGTCTACCTTCGCCAGCGCTTCCATGACATGGCTCAGGTTGGCATCGCTCAGCGCCGGGTTTTCTCCCATAACATAAAGAACCTTAATCCCGCCGTCGAGGATACCATCGATAATCTCCGTTACAGTCAAACCAGGATCAACGGGAAGCTTAACACCCCAGTCTTTTTTAAATTTAGACTGAGTATCCCTGTTATCCAGGCGCTGGTAACCGGTGACAACATTCGGCAATGCCCCCATATCACATGCTCCCTGGACGTTGTTCTGTCCCCTCAGCGGATTGACGCCAGCAGAACGTTTGCCGACATTACCGCTGACCATGGCCAGGTTGGCAACTGCCAGCACATTATTCGTTCCGCTGCTATGCTGAGTAATTCCCATCGTATAGAAGATGGCCGCGCTTTCAACTTGCGCATAAAGACGGGCTGCCCGGCGGATATCTTCTGCCGCAACGCCGGTTATCTCCTCTACATACCCGGGAGTGTATTTTTTGACTGCTGCTGCCATTTCAGCATAGCCCACGGTTCTCTCCCTGATGAAGTCTTCATCTGCCAGACCTTCTTCGATGATCACATGGATCAATCCATTCAAGAGCGCCTCGTTAGTTCCCGGGCGGAGTTGCAAAAATAAATCCGCATGCTCGGCCAGATCAACTTGCCTGGGATCGACAACAATTAGCGCTGCGCCCTTCTTTTTAGCCATTTTCATCCTGTAACCGATTACGGGATGAGTCTCGGTGGTATTGGAACCGATTACCAGCAGCACACCGGCATCCTCAATTTCTCCGATGCTGTTCGTCATCGCACCGCTACCAAAAGCTGTAGCCAGACCGGCTACTGTAGGAGCATGTCAGAGGCGGGCACAGTGATCAATATTATTCGTCCCCATTGAACGCAGAAGCTTTTGGAAGAGATAATTTTCCTCGTTCGTAGCCCGGGCAGAAGAAAGCCCTGCTAACTCTGTGCCCTTCACCCCCTTTAATTTTTCAGCTACAAGATCCAGGGCTTCATCCCAGGATGACTCCACAAGCTCGCCGTTTTTTCTGATTAACGGCGTTGTCAAACGCTCCGGGCTCTTCAGGAAATCAGTCCCGAAATGCCCCTTGACACAGACCTGCCCCTTGTTAACGGGGTTGGAGGTATCACCCTTAACGCGTACCACTTCATTATTTTTAACATACAGCTCCAGCCCGCATCCGGTTCCACAGTAGGGACAAATCGTTTTTACAGTCTCCAGCTCATAGGAACGGCCTTTGCCTATGCTCTGTTTCGGTGTTAAAGCACCTACAGGGCAGGCATCCACACACATTCCGCAAAAGACACAGGGGGAGTTTTCCAGCGGATCGTAAAAAGCCGCTGCTACCTTGGAATCAAAGCCCCGGTTCATAATTTCAATAGCCCCGGCACCGTTGATCTCGTGGCACGTGCGTACACAGAGGCCGCAAAGGATGCATTTGTTCATATCCCTGATAAAGAAAGGATTCGTGTCTTCAAGAGCATAATCTTTACGGTCACCTTTATAATCGCTTTCAGAAACACCGTATAAATAGCAGTAATCCTGCAAACGGCAGTTTCCGTTTTTCTCGCAGGTAAGGCAATCCAGGGGGTGGTTGGCCAGCAGAAGGTTTAAATTAATTTTGCGCGCTGTATGGACCCGTTCCGTATCTGTATGCACCACCATACCATCCCGTACAGGGGTACAGCAAGAAGCGACCAGGGCACGCATACCTTCTACCTCGACCACGCACATCCGGCAGGCGCCCACCAGGGTAAGCTGCGGATGATAGCAGAAGGTGGGAATGAAAACTCCCAATTTTTCTGCCGCCTGCAGAACTGTTGCTTCCGGTTCTACCTCCACTTTTTGACCATTTATTGTTAAAGAAACCATTTTTCTCCCTCCCCTACTCTAAGATTATCGTGTTTTTACAGCACCTTTCTTGCAGCGCTCAAAACAGGCTCCGCATCTGATGCATTTCATTTCATCAATAACGTGCGGCTCTTTTTTTTCGCCGCTGATAGCTTCAGCCGGGCATGCTTTGGTACAGGCCCGGCAGCCGATACAGAGCTCCGGGTCAATATAATAGCTGAGCAGATCCTTGCAAACCCCGGCGGGGCACCTGCGGTCAAAGATATGGGCCTCATATTCGTCCCGGAAATAGCGCAGCGTAGTCAGCACCGGGTTGGGAGCGGTCTGCCCCAGCCCACAAAGAGCGCTGTCTTTAACGGAAAGCGCCAGCTTCTCCAGGCGCTCAATATCATCAGGTTCACCCTTCCCCTGCGTAATGCGTTCCAGGATCTCCAGCATGCGCTTTGTCCCTTCGCGGCAAGGCGTACATTTCCCGCAAGACTCACTCTGAGTGAAAGATAAAAAATACCGGGCAAGATCAACCATACAGGTATCCTCATCCATAACCACCATCCCGCCGGAACCCATCATAGCCCCTTTGGCGGTTAAAGAATCGAAATCAACGGGCAAATCCAGCAGCTCCTCGGGGATGCACCCGCCCGAGGGTCCTCCGATTTGCACCGCTTTATAATTTTTGCCTCCCCTGATACCCCCACCGATATCAAAGACAATCTCCCTCAGGCTGATACCCATGGGGACCTCACAGAGGCCGGTATTGTTTACTTTACCGGTAACAGCAAAGATCTTCGTTCCCTTGCTTCCCTCCGTCCCCACTGCGCTGTACCATTCCGCCCCGTTGCGCAGAATCAGCGGTACATTGGCAAGGGTCTCCACGTTGTTAATACAAGTCGGCTTCCCCCAGAGGCCTTTTACAGCCGGAAATGGCGGCCGTGGGCGGGGTATTCCCCTTTCACCTTCAATAGAAGCCAAAAGAGCGGTCTCTTCACCGCAAACAAAAGCTCCGGCTCCTTCTTTGATATTAATTTTAAAATTAGTCCCTGAATCTAAAATATTATTACCTAAAAGTCCATATTCCTCAGCCTGGGCGATGGCTTTTCTCAGGCGGCGTATGGCCAGAGGATACTCTGCCCGCACGTAAATATATGCTTCATCGCTGCCGATAGCCCTTCCGGCGATAATTAACCCCTCCAGAACAGCATGAGGATCACCTTCCAGAACGCTGCGGTCCATAAAGGCTCCCGGGTCACCCTCGTCAGCGTTGCAGACTACATACTTTTTGTCACCCTGGCTGCGGTATCCAAACTCCCATTTCATCCCCGTTGGGAATCCGGCCCCGCCACGGCCCCTTAACCCGGATCCTTTTACTGTATTAATGACCTCCATGGAATCCATATATAGAGCCTTTTTCATCCCGGAATATCCGCCGCGGATAATATATTCATCAATATTCTCCGGGTCTATAACACCGCAGTTCCGCAAAATTTGCCTTTTCTGCTTGCTGTAGAAAGGAATATCCTTATGGGAAAAAACCCTTTTCTCAGAAACAGGATCTTTATAAAGGAGTCTTTCGACAACATTACCCTTAACCAGATGCTCTTCTACCAGCTCCGGCACGTCTTCCGCCTTTACTTCACAATAAAAGACGTCCTCCGGGTAAACGATAAAAATTGGCCCCTTTTCACAAAAACCATGGCAGCCCGAAAGAATAATACGCACCTTATCTTGCAAGTCATGCTTTTGAAGTTCTTCACTGAGCGCTTCCTGGACATGCTTTGAACCTGAGGAGATGCAACCTGTTCCCGCACAGATCAGAATTTGTTTTTCGTACATTTTTTTCCCTCCTTCCACTTGCGCTTGCCTTAATAGTTCAGATAACCGGGGCTGTGGGCAACCCTCTCGATAATTGCTTTACGCCTGGCGGAGCACTCATCACTTTCATGACACAGAGGGCCTGAAAGACAGCATTCTATAAACAGCTTGCAGGGATTTTCTTTACTATGAAAACACTTATCACAACAGTGATCAATAAATCTCTTCATCTTCTTCTCCCCTCTCCTGAACAAAAGGACATGATATATTAATACTCCTCCAAAATACCCTTAAGCTTATCGGGCGCCAATCTGCCATAAGTCCGATCGTTAATCATCATCACCGGGGCAAGGCCACAGGCGCCAATGCAGGCAACTTCTTCATAAGTGAATTTCATATCTCCGGTCGTTTCCCCGACCCCAACCTTCAAAATCTCCTGCATCTCCCTGGCAACATTCGCCCCTCCGCGAACATGGCAGGCTGTTCCCCGACAAACCCTGATAATATTTTTGCCGCGCGGCTTAAGGTGAAACTGGGCATAAAAAGTGGCTACTCCAAAAACCTTGCTAAGTGGAATACGCAATCTTTTGGCCGCATATTCCACAACCGGGCGCGGAAGGTAACCATACTCAAACTGGATTCTCTGTAAAACAGGTACCGTAACTCCCTTTTTATCCAGAAAATCCTGCAGCAACGACTCTACCCTGTCAAAGTCAAAGTATTCCTCCGGAACCTTCGCCGTCTCTTCGCTCAAAGCCTATAACCTCCTTTTGCAACTTTGTTTTTATTATAAATAGAAGATCAAAAAATAAAAGAGGAAATTGATTATATATTCTACTTTGAATATATAGAGTCCTCTTTTTTTCTTCAAAGAATGCACTGCAAGCTAAAAACTTGCTTATATTATGCTTAAACAGGCTTTGCAGCTCTTTCCCGCCCCCAGGGGATTATTCCTCCAACTTTTGTAAACGGGGCTGCTAATAGGAGCGGGCTAAATAGACCATTTTCCCTCCTTCTCTGCCGCAAAAGAGGCAGGGGCCTTTTTCATCTTCCTTTCCAAAAGGAATACAGCGAATGGTCGCCCTGGTATCATTTTTTATTTCTTCCTCACAGTGCTGGTCCCCGCACCAGAAAGCCTGGAACAAACCTTTTTTTTCGTCCAGCATCTGTTGAAACTCCTCGTAACTGTTCACCCCGCGGGTATTGTTCTCCCTGAATTCCAGCGCCTGACGGAAAAGGTTATCCTGGATATCTTTTAGCAACACCATAATCTGCCCGGGAATATCCTCGGATTTAATAAAACTCTTTTCCCCGTTATCCCGGCGCACAGCAGATACCCCTCCGGCCTCGATATCCCGTGGGCCTAATTCCAGGCGCAAAGGAACCCCTTTCATCTCCCATTCGTTAAATTTCCAGCCGGCGGAGTATCCTTCACGATCATCCAGCTCAACGCGCACTTCTGCGGGCAGTTCTTCTAAAAGCTCCCGGCACCTTTGCAACACCTCATCCCGCTTCTTCTTTGTAATGATAGGAACTACCACCACCTGTACAGGAGCTACACGCGGGGGGATTTTGAGCCCCCGATCATCGCCGTGAACCATGATCATCGCACCGATAAGCCTGGTGGAAACGCCCCAGGAAGTCTGCCAGGCATATTTTAACTGCTTATCTTTATCTAAAAATGTGATTTCAAAACCCTTTGCAAAATGCTGACCCAGATTATGCGACGTTCCGGCCTGCAAGGCTTTCCCATCGGCCATAAGGGCTTCGATAGTATAGGTGCGCAACGCACCGGCAAATTTTTCACGTTCCGTCTTTATGCCACTGATTACAGGCACGGCCAGTTCATTTTCTACAAAATCCTTATAAACATCCAGCATCTTCAAAGCCTCATCCTCGGCTTCTTCCGCGGTGCTGTGCACCGTATGACCTTCCTGCCAGAGAAATTCTGAAGTCCGCAGGAAAGGACGGGTATTCTTTTCCCACCGTACCACATTGCACCACTGGTTAATCAGCAGCGGGAGATCGCGCCAGGATTGAATCCACTTGGCATACATACTGCAGATAATTGCCTCAGAAGTAGGCCTTATGACCAGCGGCTCAGCGAGCTTTTCGTTTCCCCCGTGGGTAACCAGGGCCACCTCCGGAGCAAAACCCTCCACATGTTCCGCTTCCTTTTCCAGCAAGGATTGCGGTATGAAAACGGGAAAATAAGCGTTTTTATGTCCCGTAGCTTTAATGCGTTTGTCCAGGAGATGCTGCATGTTTTCCCAGATAGCGTAACCGTAGGGCCTGATCGCCATACAGCCCTTAACAGGAGCATAGTCCATCAGCTCCGTCTTTAAAACGAGGTCAAGATACCACTGCGAGAAATCCACTTTCTGCGGTGTCACTTCCTTAACAAATTCCTTTTCATTGTTGCCCAACGTTCGATGGACTCCTTTCTTTTGAGGTTGCTTGCAAATGAATGTGATCCGAATTATTTTTCGACAATTGCTTTTTCGCCTTAATAGCGTGATTTTACCTTTAATATGGGCTTTTTCACACTATTTTACCACTGATTGAAACAATAGTCCAGATATTAATCAACATGCCGAATGGTGAATGGTGAATGATAAAAAAACCCGGTGCTGGTGGAAAAGCTACCGGGAATATTTCGATTTCGCTTTGTATTATCCGCGCCGTATGTAGCATGTTTATTCATTATTATTGGAAGGGATATACGATGGAGATCGCGTGCAGATCTTCTATTAAATGTTCGTCGAGACGTTTTTGCAGATCTTCCAGCCCGATCTTTTCCAGCGTGTCGATGACTTCAAAAAAATCTATCTTGCGAAAACGGTAGGCCAGGTAGTTGTTGGCGATAAATTCCAGGGAATTAAAGCTACGCAAAAATTCCCCCCTCAGCTTGCGCTTATGCCTTTCAAAGCTATCTTTTTTAAGACCTTCTTTTTTAATATCCCTTATTCCCCCGAGCAACTCTTCGTGAAGCCTTTCAGGATCCTTCGTTCTCCCCCCCAGCAGTGTATAACCGTAAGACAATTCGGCCGTATATTCGGAAAAGAAATGTTCGTCGAGCAACCCTTCTTCATACAGCCGGGTATAAAGCTTTTCACTTCGGCCAAAAATCATCTCCAGGAGAAGCCCGGTTATGAGTTCCCTGGAAAGAAGCTCCCTGCCTTCCATGTAAGAATATGTATCTTTGAATCCCAGGTTAAATACTGGCTGGGAAACCGCCAGCTTTTCAACAACCTTCTTCTCGCTGACAACCGCCTCCTCCTTTGGATAGATGCGATTCATCTCGCTAAAAGGGGGAAATGTACGCCGGGATATGCTTTCCCCGACCTCGTTTACTACCTCCTTTGGAGAAACGTCACCTATAACAAAAAGAGCCATATTGCGGGGATGGTAAAAAGTATAATAACACTGATATAGAATATCCTTTGTAATCCGGCCGATGCTCTCCGCAGTTCCGGCAATGTCGTTACGCACGGGATGTTTTTCGTATAGGGCTTTTAAAACATTAAAGAAAACACGCCATTCGGGATTATCTTCGTACATGCGGATTTCCTGCTGGATAATCCCCTGCTCCTTTGCCACACTCTCTTCAGTAAAATAGGGAGACTGTACAAAATCCAGCAGGAGCCTGAAATTCTCCAGGAAAAAATCGGTGCAGGAAAAAAGATAGGTGGTATGTGTAAAGCTGGTAAAAGCATTCGGTGAAGCACCGTAAGCGGCAAAGCGATCAAATACATTGCCCTCTTCGTCATCGAAGAGTTTATGTTCAAGAAAATGCGCCACCCCGTCCGGAAGTGTCATCTCTCTCTTCCCCGTCCCCGACGGCACGAAAAGTATTATCTATGGATCCAAAATGAGTGGAAAAAATGGCGTATTTTTTATTATAACCCTCCCGGGGTAAAACATAGACCGCAGGCCCCCCATCCAGATCAGCGGAATATACTCTTTCTCCGAGAACTCTGTTTTCTTTAATTGTCAATTCCATTTATTGTTTACCCCCTTTTCTATCCTCAGGGCAAAGAAAATAGATTGTATCCAGATAAACCTTACGGGAAGCTTCAATTACATCATCTTCCTTTATATCCTGTATTTTTCCGATGAAATACTCAACATTCTCTTCCCTCTGGCTTATAAGCCCGTCAAGGAAAAAGCTTACCAGGCTGTATGGGCTATCGCCGATAATGCTAAATTGACTGATGAGCCCCCTTTTGGTATATTCAATCTCCTCGTGGGAAATATTCCCTTTTTTTAGCTCTTCTACCTGTTCTTTAATTATCTCCAGCGCACTTTTGTAATTCTCCGCTTCAATTCCGGATCCGATCAGCTGTATTCCTTTATGCTTTTCCAAACGCGAAAAAGCGTAATAAGCCAGGCTTGCTTTTTCCCTGACATTTTGAAAAAGCTTCGAGTGGGGAAAGCCCCCTAGAACACCGTTATAGAAGAGCATATCAACGTAATCATCATCTCGATAGGAGGTGTTGATCCGGTAACCAAGCGTAAGTTTACCCTGAGTAACCGGCAGGAATTCTTCCTTAAGACGCACTTCTTCCGGGATACGATTTACTTCTATCGGGGGAAGATCGCCGGTGTCCGGATCCCTGGAAAAATCAAAAATATCCTGGACCAGGGCAAAGGTTTTATCAGGCTCTATTTCCCCCACCACAAAGACATCTATCGGGTTCCTCCTGAGCAGTTCCCGGTAATAGCTATATAAACCCTCCGGGGAAATAGGATCGAGATCCTCTATACTCCCATATTTAAATACCCCAAATCTTTCGCCGGAGCACATTTCCTGAACACAGGATTCCAGGGCATAGTTAACCTTGTCGTTGATCAGTCCCTGTATTTCTTCAGCAAGCTGCTCTTTTTCCTGCCGGACATACTCTGTTTTAAAGGACCCGTTTTCCAAAAAAGGATCGCTGATAAGGTTTTTAAGTATTGAAAGGCCCTGCTGCAGCAAATTCTCTCTAGGTGCAAATTTATCATTGATGACCTCCAATGAAAAGGAGAGGATATGACGCTCTCCTTTTTTCAGGACATCGGCTCTGAGTTCGGCGCCATAGAGCTCCTCCAACCTTATTTTTAAGTCCCTAAAAGAAGGGAGCTGACGGGTTCCACGCTCCAAAACCGCGGGAAGAAGGGCAGTCTTAGAAGCAAGTTCTTTCTCCAGGGTTTGATGCAGGAATACTGATACCAGAACGGTTTTAAATTTACGGGTTGGTAAAAGGTGAATATTAATCTTTTTCGACAGGGTTTTGCTCTCCAGGGATATCAAGGGATGATACTCTTCCTTTCTTAATTAATATTTTGTCCTTATATTATTATCATTTAGAAGCGTTTAGAAACGCTGCACTATATTTCCATGTTTATATTCGGATCTCCTGCAAGAAGCAATATTTTTGTTGAGTTTACTCAACTATCTCCAGCTGACTCCGGCTGAAAGGATTATGAAGGAATTTCATGGATACAGAGCAGCAGAAAAGGCAGCCCTCCGTAGAGCATAATCGTTGCCGCCGCTACAACACCGGAATCATTAAACAGGAAAGCAGTAATCGTCCCCGCGATAATCCCCCCGATTGCCGCTTTAAAACCCGGTTTTTCGTTGAATATCTTTTCAGAGAGGCCAACCGGATAATAATAAAGAAAAATTACCAGAAAAATAAAGAGAAACATGATCCTGCTCCAGAGGGAATATCGCACAAGCCTGAAGTTCATCTCCAGTTTGCGCCAGGCAATATTCCAAAGTTCTGCAAGACCATCGCTGCGCACCAGCTCCAGGGTCCGGCCCAGGTGTGATACCGCCGCATCGGGGCGGGGGAGATTAAGATAATAAAGCAGTGCACCTGCTACCAGAATAAAAATTAAATATATATACAAATTCTGTGGAAAAAAAGAAACGCCATGTCTTTTCTTAATCCCGCTGTTATCCTGCGCTGGGCGGGGAAGCATAATAAATCCCTTACGTCCCAAAAAGGTCAGCAGGCCGGCCGAGGTCACGGCTAGCGACACCCCTGCGGTCACAGACCCCCCAAAATTAGTTCCATATACGGGAGAAGCCATCACAAAAAGAATAAAAAATGCCAGGACTGTAAAAACCCAAAAAAACACCGCCTGCCCTTTGGAGAACGTCTGTTTAGGGTTATCCTTTCCAGGATCCTTCTTCCCGGAGGCATGCACCCGAAGGGCAAGCTTTTCTGCAGTTTGGTGTCCTGCAGCTTGGCCGGGAAAATTTTTCTTCATTGTAATGAGCGAGCTTAGCGAGCCGATACTGAGGATAAAGGAACCGATCATTATCCCCATATATTCATTCCCCAGGCCATAAAAACGTGCGCCTCCGATTGGGTCGTAACCAAGAAAGGAGCGGCTGTTCAGAGAGGCCCCGCCTAAAAGATCAAGAAGTAATATCCCGAAAATAAGCAGCCCGGTAAAGGATAAACGCGCCAGATGGCCTTTGAAAAAAAGATAAGCCAGAGCGGTAAAAAGCAAAGTAATCCCCAAAATCCAAAAAACATTGATATAAAGGAATTCGGCAGGGAAACAGGGTAGGACAGGACTGAGAAGAACCGCCAAAGGGAAAAAAAGGAGGGCATAATATATGGGGATCAATTTTTTTACCGGCTTGAAACGGTAAAGCAGGCCTGCCAGACCTCCCAGAAGCAAAATTATCTGAACCGTTAAATATCCCTTTATAACCGGCGGACGCTGGGTATAGATGCGCATAATACTCCGGGAGGTCGCCGCAAGCTCCTGCAGGTGATTCGCTGCGAACAGATCTCTGAAAGGAGCTCCAAAGAGAAATACCGGCTTCTCATCTATACCCAGGTGATCCAGAACAGAAGGAACGATATCAAGATTGGTAACAATACCCGGGCGCCTGGTTGATGCCGATAACAGCAGCCCCTGCTCGCGGGATGCAGGGTTATAAGAAATAACCGGAGTCAGCCTCTGCCCTGAGCCAAAAGCGGAATTTGGGGGCGAAGGCGTCAGGAAGATAAGCTTTGTTCCTTCAACCAGAAAAGGCATTATCCCCCGTAAAAAGCGGTCAAATTCCTCAAACGAACTCCCAAGCAGCTCACCCCTTCTTGAGTAAGGCAGATGATCCAGGTAGTCATCTATGCGTCGTGTATCACCCCACTCGACTACAATCAGCGATGCCTTTTCATGAAATGATTCAAAAGCATTAAGGTAAGCGGAAGCATCCCCGGCAGAACCAAAGGGGAAATCTTCCTTTTCTCTGAGCAACGCTTTGCTTACATCCCCGTAGGATACGGCCCCTTCCCTGTCCATGGCTATTGTTGCCGCCAGCCTGTTTGGCGAACTGCTATCGGCATTTCCCAGGACCGCTGCATGCATTCCGTTTAGTTTTAAGGTCTCCCCCAGGGCCCCAATGAGAAAAGGATAAGTCCGTGCTTCGTTCAGGCGTTGCAAAACGCCTGGATAGAGATGCAGCACATCTCCCTTCGGAAGGTCATCACCGCCCGTATGCCGGCGGTAAAGGGCGTCCACCGCACTGTCAGCCAGAGTTTCATCTCTGTTATAAGCGCGCCGCGCGCTCCAGTTTCCCAGAAGGCGGGCACCTGCACCGATGGTCAGATAGCCGCTATCACTGCTCAGGGAACCGGCGGTATTAACATTCATGAGCGCCACAGCGCTTTCATCCATAATCGCACGGAAAACAGGCCCGGCATATGAAAGCAGGTCATCCAGGGAAATCTTATCAAGAATGATCAGGATCACCTTGCACTTTAAATCCTCGTCGTAAGAACTATTTTTACTGTCACAACTGCTCTTTTCATCGCGCGTTACCCCTTCGTCCGCAGCAATTTCTTCAACTGTAGTTACCCCTGAAAACCTGTTCGTCCCTTTCACGTGGATTATTATATCCCCTGCGTTGCCTGAGGCCCCTTTTATGCCGGCTGGTTTTCCCCTAACCTGCCCCCTAACCTGCTCTCCAACAGCTTGAACAGTTTCCATTTTCATAGACCCAAAATTTTCCCCGCCCGTAAGTACATTCGCATACGCGGCTGAAGAAATACAGTAGAAAAAAAGAACAACAAAAATCAGAAGTACTGCAGCCTTCATTATCCTTTTCTCATTCAATAAACCCGACAGCTGTTCAGATTGATTTTCCAAAGCAGACAGTATTACCCGCCCTTTGCTTGAGTACTTCATCATAAACCTTTTCCGTTTCTTTAAGCATATCATCCTCACTAAACCGCTTTCGGATATCACCGGCAGCCTCATCGCCAAGGTGCTTCCTTTTTTTAGGATCCTCGATGAGGGATATTATCGCTTCTGCAAGCGATAGCTCATCTTCCGATGGAACGAGGATGCCTGTTTCCCCGTCACGAACAATTTCGGGGATACCTCCCGTGGCACTGGCTATCAGGGGAAGACCGGCACAACCCGCCTCCAGCAGAGTAATCGAAAGCCCTTCACTGCGGGAAGCCAGAACAAAAATATCCAGGCCTGCCAGAAAAGAAGCCATTTTTTCTATATTTCCCAGAAAAGAAACCTTTTCCTGCAAACCAAGCAGGTCCCGAAGATACTCCAACCTGCCCCTTTCGGGCCCTTCACCTGCAATATAAAAATATACACCATCATAGCGGGATACTATCCTGCCGGCAGCCCTAATAAAAATATCTATCCCCTTTTGAGAAACCAGCCTTCCGGCAGTTCCTATCTTTAAAACATCTCCCGCCTGGCCAAGAGTATTACTATGTATAATACCACTGTAAAATAAACCTTTCTCATTTCTACTTTCAGGTTCGAATTCACGGAAATTGATACCGTTATATATTCTGATTATTTTACCCGGATCAATACTCCGGCCTGCAAGTTCCTGGCGCAAGGCTTCAGATACTGTAATATAGCCGGCGACCCAAGGATCGGCGATTCTTAAAGCCAGGTGGTAATATTCCGCCGGAAAGATGCTTTTTTCAGGATGAAGCAGGAAATTATGCACCGTTACCAAGAGAGGTACACGGCAAATTTTTGCCGCAGCCAGAGCTACAAAGGCCGCTTTAAAACCATGTGCGTGGAGCAAATCAATTTTTTCCCGGCGGCAGATCTTTACCAGCTGTAATGATGCGGCAATATCCCTCAAGGGAGCGTTATAACCTGCAAGGAGCAGGTTATAATACTTTAAGTTGCCATCATCCCTATAAACCTGGCTTAATACCGTTGGGGGCGCGGCGATAGATACATCCCACCGCATAGAAAAATAGCCTGCCAGAACACACAGGTGCTTTAACATACCTCCACTTTGCGGCCTAGCTACATAGAGCAATTTTTTCCTCGCCATACAAATTATATTATCCTGAAGAGGGCTTTTTTATGTAGTATGCCCTCCCGGGAAATGGGCGGAATGAACACACTTCTTTTCCGGTAGGATTGACTTTTAAGATTAACTTTACTGGAAGAATTGGCTTTCTGGGAGAATTGACTTTTCCCGGCGAAGATGCTATGATCAGATTCCAGAGTTCCGGAAAATGATGCAATGAGCTTTGTCAAAGTGTTGTTATAAGTGAAAGTAATTTAATAGCATTAAAATAACAATATTGTTTATAGGAAAGGTCGAAAGGTCAGCGAAGATTAGTAATACACCATAACACGCGCCCGTGGTGAAAGGGATATCACGCAGGCCTCCGGAGCCTGAAGTCGGGGTTCGAATCCCTGCGGGCGTACCATTATTAAAAAAATAACAGCCCCAGAGGGTCGTTATTGTATTATTGTAAGACTTCTTCATACCTTGTTTTTTGCATATCATATGTTATAATGATTACTGTAAATGCACCTGTAGCTCAGAGGACAGAGCACCGGATTCCTAATCCGGGTGCCGCAGGTTCGATCCCTGCCAGGTGCACCAGTGTTAAGTAGTGCGGATGCCCATGTTTAGCGGCTTTGGGGGCATCCCATTTTTTTTCTTTCCACCCTCAAAAACCCCGATTTTTAAAATCGTCACCACATCGTCGCCATTTATGGCTATCTGCCAATCCAGTCTAAAAATTTAGCTGGGCTATTACCTCAAAGTCATCTACCTTGATCCCGGCAGTTTTGAAGGAAAATGCAATGCTTCTTCATGCTCAAAAAAAAGTGATCCGCCAATGCCAGGAAAATAGTGATCCTTAAAGGGAATATGATGGGAAAATACTGATCCACTTTGCGGCCTTTCTCAAAGGCACCGAGTAATAGTGATTGATTTTCAAGTTTTTACGGCACTATTTGCACATTATTTAAGGAACAAATAACTTATTTTGCACATAATCACTTTTTTTTCTTTTATCTCAGATATCTTATCTATTTTTTCTTCATCCATCTCAAACTTACTTCCTTCATCAAAAAATGGCTTTCAGGCGCTACGGCCTGAAAGCCATTTTGTCAACAGTCTGAACAACTCTAATCTATTATAGAGTTGTTTTCTAGACTTCCAAGTTCCTTCATAAACAATAATTCTTCATTAAAAATTAAACCCCTTCTTTCAGCTCAAAAAGTTAAAAAAACTCTTTCCGGAGGCAGGCATATTTTCAGCTCTTCAGGGCTTTGAGATGCTATCCGGCGCCATGCTTCATTGGAGACGGACAATTTGAGACAGTTTATATTATTGTCCTCTCTTCCGGCCGGCTTAACTGATAAGGTCACCTGATGAGGTGACTCCATAACATTAATAACCCGGCAGTGCATTGTGTTGACATGATCATCTTTACCGGCCGGACGTATATGCCGGCTGTAGATTCCCACATAGTCCGCGCGCCCAACCATATTATCTGCAGGTATCCGCAAAAGGCAGCCCCAGTCCAGGGCTTCCACCGAATTTGCCTGCAGAACCCTGATTCTGGACAAGTTTTGACAGCCTGTTATCCGGGCAGTTGCCAGGTTGGGAGGTCTATTAAAGATATCTTCCCTGGAGCCGCAGGTGATAGCTTTTCCATCCTGAAGGATCAGCAGATCCGGACAAAGGCGATAGGCTTCTTCCAGGTTGTGAGTAACAAACACAGACGAACCGTGAAAAGTATTTAATAAGTCCTTAAGCTCCTGCTCCATTTCACTCCGGAGGTGATTGTCCAGAGCGGAAAAAGGCTCATCAAGCAGCAGTAATTGTGGCTGAAGAACCAAAGCCCTGGCCAGGGCAGCACGCTGTTGCTGCCCGCCGGAAAGCTGGCGAGGATACCTGCCTTCCAACCCTTCCAGCTTTACCCTGGTTATTATTTCTTTAATGATCTTCGCTTGCTTTTTTTTCTCTACGCCGCGCAATCCTATTTTAATATTCCCGGCTACCGTTAAATGAGGGAAAAGAGCATAGTTTTGGAATAAAAAACCAACTTTACGCTCCTGAGGAGGCAGGTTTATACCTGCTTCAGAATCATACAAAATTTTTTCTCCCAGAGCAATTCGCCCCCTGGTAGGTCTATCCAGGCCGGCAATACAGCGCAGAGTCATACTTTTGCCGGAACCGGAGCTGCCCAGCAGGCCAAGGGTACTATCCCGGCAGGTGAACGCAACCCGCAGTTGAAAGCCAGGCAAATCCCTTTCTATATCCACTGTTAATACCATGGTTTACCCCTTTCACTTCTCCGGCCGTCCGCTGGCCGGAATCTGACGCTTTGTCCAGTAATGCAGGCCTGTTATGGCCAGAAAGGAGATAGCGATAATGATCAGGACCCAGAGAGCAGCTCTAGCCCGCCGCCCCGACTCTACCAAAAAAAAGATAGTCAGGGGGATAGTCTGAGTTCTGCCGGGAATGTTACCAGCCAGCATTAATGTTGCTCCAAACTCCCCCAGAGCCCGGGCAAAAGCCAGGATTGTCCCGGCAGCTATTCCGGGCCAGGCCAACGGTATGGTTATCCCGGTAAAAATACTTCTTTCCGGAACTCCCATAGTGCGGGCCGCATCGAGCATATTGGGATCCACCTGCTCAAAAGCGCCGAGGGTGGTCCGGTACATCAAAGGAAAAGCGACCACCGTAGAAGCGATGACTGTGGCGCTCCAGCTAAAAATTACCGTAGTACCCAGTGAAGATAAGAGCTGTCCCAGGGGGCCGTGCCTGCCGAACAAAACCAGCAAGAGAAATCCCACCACCGTTGGGGGAAGGACCAGGGGCAGGATAAGCACGCCGTCCAGCACGCTTTTAAACCTGCCCCGGTAACCGGACATAAGTTTTGCCGCTGTTACACCCAGTATGAATGCCAAAAAAGTGGCTGATAAGGATGTTTTAAGGGAAATACAAAGGGGTGACATATCCATTATTTGAACCTACTTCCCGGCAATGAAGGTAAAACCATGTTTCTCGAATAAAGTTGCAATTTCCTCACTCTGTAAAAAAGCCATAAAGTCTTCTGCAGCCTCCTGCCCGGCGCTGTCTTTGACAATGGCGGCAGGGTAGGTGACAGGCGTATGGGAACCGGACGGAGCAGGGGCAACAACTTTGACCTGGCCGGAGGAGAGGGCATCCGTCATATAAACTATTCCGGCATCTACATCTCCTCTCTCCACATAAGTAAGCACCTGGCGCACATCCTTACCTAAAATAAGTTTTTCCTCCGCCTCCAAAGCATCCCACAGCTCCAGGGCGGTCAGAATTTCCTTCGCATAACGGCCTGCGGGTACGCTTTCCGGTTCGCCGATAGCCAGGTTAACAACAGAATCTGCTGCCAGGGATTGAAAATCAGCAATATCCTCATTGGCACCATCGGCAGGCACAATTAAGACAACAGCATTTTCCAGCAGGTCGATCCTGCTTCCTTCGTCAATTAGCCCCTTTTCCTGCAGCGTATCCATTTGCTTCTGAGCAGCAGAGATAAAAATATCCGCCGGAGCCCCTTCTTCAATCTGCTGCTGCAGAGCGCCGGAGGAGCCGTAATTCATTGCCAGGGTATTATCGCTTTTCCCTTCATACAGCCCTTTGATTTCTTCCATGACATCCGTCAGGCTGGCTGCCGCTGAAACAGTCATCTCAACCGGGGGAGCGGAAGGCTGACCATTGCCATTGCCATTGCCTTGTTCTCCCGGCGCTACCTGACCGGCAGGCGGGTTCCCTTCTCCGCAGCCTGCCAGAGCAACCGTTAATATAAGAAACGCCATCAACAATATGCTTATCTTGCCTATCTTTTTAGACAATTTGATTCATCCTTTTCATTTAAATTTTAATTACGCCAGAACTTTGCCGGTGCTTTCCGGGTCATACCCAGAAGCTTCCAGGTCCAGCAAAAAATTGGGTTTCTGCAGGCAATCCAGGATAGCCTGGACACCGGCCTGCTTTAAATCTTCCAGTAAAAAGACAAGATCGTAACGTTCTCTGGATAGTGGAATAAAGTCCAGCTTATACAACTTGGCCAGGGGTCGGAGGGAAATGCCGCAGTCAGCCCCACCGAGGGCCACCGTCTGAACTACTTCCTGGTGGGTTTGCACCTGAAAACTGTAACCTGAAACCTGGCTTGGGAACAGACCGTTTTGCTTAAGCCCGGAATCCAGAAGACGCCTGGTCTCCGCACCAAGTTCCCGGTTGACGATTCGGACATCCTGCCGGCAAAGATCGCCAAAACCGGAGATACCTCTGGGATTGCCCCTGCCCACAATAAAGCCCTGCTCGCCGTAACAAAGATTAACCACCATATAGGGAGTTTGGTGCAAAACCCTTTTGACTATCGGAAGGTTGTATTCCCCGGTCTTTTCATCATAAATATGGACGCCGGCACCGTGGATAAAGCCTTTTGCCAAGGTTTCCAGGGAAACCATGCTGTTGGTGTTGATCCAGCAAATACTGACATCACGGTAACGGTTGTTCAGCCTTTGTTTTAGCAGGGCCAAAGCGGGGCTGCAACCGGCAAGAAGTACCGCCGGCGCGGCCAAATCTTCGGGTTCGAGTATCCTGGCCAACAGCCTCTCCTTGCTGCTGCCCATTCCAACTACCGTGGCATTAGCTTCAATCTGCAGGCTGTCACGGTTTGCTGGAAACGCTGTATACTTCCCGTCCGTTGTTAAACGGGCTAGTTGAATTTTTTCCCCGACTTCCGGAAACTGACCCATACCGGACCAGGTTGCATGGACTTCATCGGGTATAATGTCTGGCATTTGGAAAATATCCTCTATTTTCTTGCCCAGGGCAACGGCTAGACGGAAGGCCACCGCCAGGGAAGGGCCATACTGCCTGGATTCAATACCTCCAACAGTCTGCCTGGCTACCCCGGCCCTGTCTGCCAGTTCCCCCTGTGAAAGCCCCGCCTGCTGACGGGCCTGACGCAAACAATTTTTCGGAATAACTTCGGACCCCTTCAAATTTTTCATAGTAAAAAGAACTCCCCTTTCAGATAATACCTTGGAAAACCCACCTCCCACCCTCACAATCCGTCCTCATACCATCACTTGTATTTACAATATGCACTTGCAATTACTTGCAATATATATTCGAGCAAAATGTTATATTTCCCTGCTAAGCAACAAAAATTTTAGTATTGCTGAATTTGGGGAGCTTTGAAGCGGGCTTGACCAAGCCGCGGCCCCAATACTAGCAATAGGCGCGCGGCAACTAGGCAAAAACAGCCTTATACAGCATAATAACACCTAAATCGATGCATATACCACTGACGATTCCTGTTTCTTTAATAATATTTTCAGCAATAACAGGATAAACAGGAGCCATAATTGATTGCCCTTTGGAGAGGAAAATCGTTTCTTCCCGGAGAACCGATAGCTTCCTCCGGGGTAAGCGTTTTACAGGAAATCAACACACTAGAGCCGGAAAGCGCGGGATCCTGCAGAATACTTTCAATATAGGGCTGCAGCCTTTTAAACACCTCGGGTATCTCCAATAAAATCGCCTCCAAATTTATTAAAGATATATGCAGTATATCTCTAACCAATAATTTCTGCTATTTCTTCATCACTCATTTCATAGTTAAAGAAATGGCTGTAAAAATATCTGATATCCTCAGCCAGACTCTCTTCCGACTTAATTTCCGGGTATAATTTATGCATCATCCACATAAATGTCAAAGGCTGCTCCGGTGTTCTGTTACCCCAGGTATGAGCTACAGTTGGTGTTGTATATATTGCTTCATTCTGAACAGCAGTAATTCTGGCCATTCTTTTGTCAGCGAGAATATCATCCTTCATAGAAGCTGTTGATATGACCATCGCATCAGGATTCCACTGCAGCAAATCTTCCAATGTATATTGGCGTGAGCCTGCTTTTCTGGCATCATCAGTTACACTGATGCCGCCTGCTTTGGCAATCCACCACTCAGCAATAATATGAGGCTGGCTGCCTTCCATGACATTTCCATAAACAACTTTTTTCTTATCTTCTTCTTTTAAATGCTTAACCAATTCTTCAGCCTCTGCAACCATATCATCAAAGTATTTGATATAGGCTTCAGCTACATCTTGTTTGTTCAGCACTTCCCCTAAAAGGGTAATACACTTTTTAACATCCTCATCTTCATTCCATTCCAGATAGATGACATCTATGCCTTGATTTTCCAATACCGTAAGGATTTCCATGCTCATCGCCAAACACAGGTCCGGTTTTGTTTTTAAAACAACCTCCATGTCAATTTCTTCATCAGCTTTTTGGAAAACGGGGGCCTCCGTTATCTGTGGAGCAAATTTTTGCTGATATTTCCATTTGTCCGTCTTGGTAAAACGGGGAGACATATTATTACAGATCTTGTCTCCTGCTCTTATCGTTTCCACAAAGGTATTTAACACGCCACAGGCCCCAAAAACTCCAATACTGTTAATTTCTGCCGGCAGGGTGACCGTTCTTCCGGCCATATCCACTACTGTACGGGTCTCTGCTGTACTAGACTCTGCAGGCTCGGACGGCTCGGCAGGCGTTTTTACCGTTTCGCTTGCGCAACCTGAAAGTAAAGACAGGATAAACATGATTGAGATACACAGCGCAACAATTTTGGTGTTTAGTTTCTTCATTATTAGTTCCTCTCTTTGTTATATTTTTATATGTTATCCCATAACTGGAACACACACCTTGGTTACCGATCTTTTAAAGTTTAATTCTGCCTCTGTTACGCAAACCGGAGTTTGATATAGTCTGGTCAAATTTTCCGTAGTTACTATATCTTCCGGATTACCCTGCGCCATAATCACTCCATCCCTCATCAGAGCAACTTTATTACAGGCAAGAAAGGCATGATTTGGAAAATGGGAGGCCATTAAAATTGCATATCCCTCTTCCGCTAAATCTTTAATCACCTGCAGTATTTTAACTTGATTACTGTAATCCAAATTTGCAGTAGGCTCGTCCATAACAAGAATCCTGGACTGCTGAACCAAAGCCCTGGCAACTAAAATCATTTGTTTTTCTCCGCCGCTCATCCGGTTAAAATCCTTGCGGATTAAATGAGTAATCCCCAATCTTTCCATTACCTCATCAGCAATAGCCTTATCTTTAGCCGTAGGCTTGCCGCCGGTTGGCAAATGTGCAATTCTCCCCATCAAAACAACTTCAAATGATTCATAGGAAAAAGCCATTGCAGTAGCCTGGGGAACATAAGCCACCATTTCAGCCCTCTCCCGTACTGTGGCTTTAGTAAAATCAACGCCGTCAATTTCAATAGTACCGTTTTTTATCTTATTTAATGATAATAAACATCTGAGCATCGTCGTCTTTCCCGTTCCGTTTGGACCCAATAAACATAAAATATCATGCCGATCAAGCTGAAAGGAGATGTCCTTTAATACTTCTTTGTCCCGGTGATAATAAAAACTTAAACCTTGCACCTTTAACATTATGACCACCCTTTTTTAACCCTTGACAGGAGTATAACAAAGACAGGAGTTCCTACCAGGGCCGTAAGCACCCCCAGAGGAAGTTCCACACCTTTTACACCGCGAACAACATTATCAATGATCAATAAAAAACTGCCGCCCACAAGAAATGAAGTGACAATCAGCCTGGGAAAACTGGAACCGGTCAGCATTCTGGAAATATGGGGAACTACCATCCCGACCCAGCCAATTATTCCGCAAATGCTGACAGCAGATACGGTCATCAGCGTAGAGCAGCAAACCGTAATCATTTTCATCAGGCGGACATTAACTCCCATGGTGGCAGCTACATCCTCACCTGCCGCTAAAGTATCGATATGATGCCGGAAAATGAACAAAATAGCCAGAGAGATACCCAGAGCAGGCAGCATTAAAAGCACAGATTCATTTGTTCCCTTCCCCAGGCTGCCCATCAACCAGAAGGTGATGGACGGCAGTTGTGTGTCTGTATCTGCCAGGGTTTTAACGATGGATAACAAAGCCTGAAAAAAACTGGACACAACTATCCCTGCTAAAATTAAAACCGTAATCTCCTGCCTTGAAAAAATACTTCCGATCAGGTAAGTGGCAGTTACAGCAATCAAACCAAACACAAAGGCAAATATTTGTATCTGCCACCAGCTTGAATTCCATAACATGGCCAGGGCTGCACCGAAGCCCGCTCCCGCCGATACCCCCAAAATATCCGGCGCTGCCATGGGATTTTTAAAAAGAGTCTGGTAAGATGCCCCGGAAACAGATAAAGCGCCGCCGACTAATATGCCCAACATTATTCTGGGCAGTCTGACCTGCATAACAACAATGTCTAAATCGTCATGCCAATACTCCCCGATATCTGCATAATTTGAAAAAAATATATCCAATACAGTCCGGGGGTGTATGGAATAACGGCCGATTAAAAATGAGACAAAGAACAACCCGACGATAAAACAGGACAATATTGCTATTGTTAGACCATATTTTTTATTGCCGCTAAGTTTAACCATTGCCAAAGCCTCTCTGGAACAGTGGGAATATTGCCCATTCCTGAATTCTCGTATACTTTGCTATTATTTTTCCCTGAAAACAACCCGATCCGCAAACTTGCCAAAAAAGTGGTAACCGGATCCTGCCTCGCTAATAATATCCAAAAGTTCGTCGGCCTTTGTCACGATAATACCGCCCAAAGCCTTAACCCCCCGGCGAAAAAATGCTTCCGGCAGCATGCTGGCTGTGGGTCCGACAACAATTACATGCGCACCAGGCTTTATCAAACCGAGAATTTCATCCAAAGTATCATTTATCAGGGTTGTACCTGTAATAATCAGCCAATCCGCCCGGGGTATTATTTCCGGCGCTTTTTCCGCATGCACATAAAAATTCATCTCATCGGGTTTTAACGTGGCAGGATCAAGCTCTAAAATAGTAAATTCTTTGCCTCTTATTTTCAACATTTTTAAATAGGGAGCCAGGGCACCCATCACTACTACATGGGCATCATCCGGAATAATTGCTCCATCAAGGGGATCAACCCCTCTTTGAACAGTATAATTACCCGCAGGATTATTATCCCAGCAAACGGCAGACAAAGCATTGAGTGTCGCAATTCCCAAAGCTTTCCTTAATGGGTTTCCCAAAAACATTTTATCTAAAATAGCAGTTGCTTTTTCCCCCTTTAACTGCCCCGAATTGGGCATTGCCCTGGCTGAACTGGGACAGCATACCGCTTCGGGAATATTTTTGATAGGCGTAAAACATAGGCCGCCTTGACCGGTATTCAACTTTACCCCCGTAAAGAATAAACCGATAACGGCTCTTTCTATGGTTAAAGTATCTATTGTATCTCCTAAAGCAACCTGAAGCTGTTCAGCCACTTCCCTGAGGATTGCACCGGCACTGAAGTCAAAGTGTTTCAAAGTCGTTTCCCCCGTTTTCTATATTTGCTTTTTCAAACTTCAAAACTTGAGAGGTCATTTAGCAGGCTGACAACAATTAAAGGAAATCATTTCAATCTTAGTGGAGGATGATCCTTTTACAGCAAGATGCAGCTTGGAGGCTCCATAAACGCTGGGAATTTCAGAAGCATGCACCACACCAAAACCCATCGTTTGAAACAAAGCATGAAAATCTTCGGGATGACAAAGCGGGTGTCCAAAACTGTGCAGCGATTTATCCAATTCCTGCAGGCCGTCTACTGCAACACAACCCGGGCTGCAAAACCAATGGTTGGAGACCAGCAGTCCGCCTGGATTAAGACAGTTAAACACTTTACTAAAAATTGACGATAAATTCTCACGAAACCTGTAAAGCAAATGGGAGGTTAAAACAATGTCATAACCGGTTCCCGGCTCATCTGAAGAAATATCGCCAATCTGCACCTGCATTTGTTCACCCAGGCCATACTTGTGAATAAATTCATTAGTATATTCCGCGGCAGAAGGATTTTCCAAGATTATCCCCTTTAGTTTCGCATTAAGCTGGCATAAAGCAGCTGCATACAGGCCATGACAGCCGCTCAGATCCAATATACGGCCGGCCCGGGGGAAACCCTCCCAGCTAGCAACGGCCTTTGCCACTGCCTGGAGTTCACCCCTTAACGAAACCTGATTTAATGCCTTAATCGATTGGGCATTGGGGGTTGCTGAAAAAATATCCGCCCCCGGCTTTTCCTTCGTAAGCACTTCGCTTAAATGGCCCCATACGTCACTCTGCCCGGCGCTTAACTGCAGCCAGTCCCCCTGGTAATGCTCACTCTTGTTCACAAGAAAATTAGCAGCCAGAACGGTATTAGCATATTTTTCCGTGCTGCTGCAGGTCAAAAGCCCCAGGTCTACCAAGGATTGCAAAAAACTGCGGGCAAACATACCATTAATTTTTAAAGCATCAATGATCTCCTCGCGGGTGGCCTCGCCTTTTTCCTCTATCCAGTCAAAAAGCTTCAAATTCAATGCTGCGGCTAAAGTCTGGTAGGCCTTGTAACCATCCAAAATTTTATCCAGAAATTTTATTCCGCCAGGCATATTAAAATCCATTAATCTTGCTTGTGAAACATCCATCGATCTCGCCCTTTCACTTTTTTATCGCTAGCATCAGCGTCTTCGGTGTTAAGGCACGGGCAATTATACAGTTGTGTTAATGTAATATTTTCTAGCTTTATGTACAATTTACCGGCCATAACGGTATAAAAAATGTTCCTTTCTCTAAATATTTTATCTGTAACTACTTAGCCCCCGGCACCGGCTTAAATCCGCATTTCTCCCATATAGCCATCGCCTTTTCGCCGGCGACAAAATCAACAAACCGAAGTTGCTTCCGGATTGGTGGAGCATTTCAGCGAAACAACAGGGACAGTTTTTATATAATTCTTCAACTCAGGCTAAATCCTTTAACGCTTTATCGGACAGTTTACCGATAGGGTTTGCCTGTGGGCCACCAAGAACAACCCTGACCCCTGCTCCGGCGAGGTCTTCAATTTCGTTAAGTCCGGCAGGGTTGCCTGCAGGAACGGCCATGGCAGGAACATGCAGAACTACCGCTTTTTGACGGTCAATCTTATCTTGTTCAAGAAGATTCTTGCCACTGGTAAAGGAAACGCTTTCCTGCCGGGAGATGCGGCGGAATTGGAAGGTTTTTTTCTCTTTATTATCCTCCTTTCATCCATCCTCTTTTTTCAGGCGATATAACATATATTCGAGCAATAAGTTAAATTTTCCTGCCTAGATGGGAAAATATTTTTGCATTAACTTTTTGGGACGGGTTTATTTTTGCCTTTTTACGAAAGAACGACGGCGATAAGATTATTTTTGCAAACGTAGCCAAGATAGCTTTTTTATGAATATTCAAAGGCATTTGAAGGTGAAGCTGAACGGCTTAGTCCTAATAAATGCACGCCCTTCGTATGCCCATTGATATACATCCATGGGAGGTAGCAGCATATCCTATTTCTAAAACCCATTTTTATCATCTTTATAAAGAAGCCGCCACGCAAACATTCCGGCCAATGCCAGGGATGTGGTGTAAACGCAAATCAACACCGTAAAGGGAGGACAGAAATTCCTCACTTATTACTGCCCTGGAACTGCCGAAGATAAATTGGCCGTTGGGATTAATTGCCGCCACCTCTCCCCCGAGCAGTAACGCATGATCGGGGTTGTGAGTTGTGATCACTGCGGCATATCCCTCAGCAGCTAATTCTTTAATAATTTTAAGCACTTTTATTTGATTCCCATAATCCAGGTGAGCGGTAGGCTCA
The DNA here is from genome assembly GCA_050948825.1 of Dethiobacteria bacterium. GTDB lineage: Bacteria > Bacillota > Dethiobacteria > DTU022 > UBA8154 > DUQX01. The sequence continues at coordinate 249,550 of JBMNEO010000009.1, forward strand.
TCCATCAAGATCACTTTTGGCCGCTGTGCAAGGGCCCTTGCTATGCTTACCTGTTGTCTTTCGCCTCCGCTGATCTGTGTATAGTACTTTTGTGCAAGATGAGATATTTTCATTTGCTCAAGTGATTGTTGCGCTATCGCATAATGTTCCTGTTTAGGTTTTTCAAAAGTCCCTATTCTCGGCGCACAACCTGTTACAACGTAGCTGAGTACATCATAGGAAAAGGATGGAATAATAAATTGCGGAACAAAGGCAATCTTCTTAGCTATTTCTCTCGCTTTCAAACGCTTCATATCTTTTCCTTCCAACAGTATTTCCCCATCTTTTGGCGCAGCAAGGTTTGCCATGCAATTAAGCAGTGTTGTTTTGCCCACACCGTTAGGACCGATTATGCTGATAATCTGTCCCCGGTTTACGGAAAAGGAA
>JBMNEO010000010.1:0-131650 GCA_050948825.1 Dethiobacteria bacterium
CTGCGAAGATTACCGTTACTACCAACGACGGAAACTATACGGACAGCATTACTGTTACCGTTTTGGAAGAAAAAACAAGCTATATCGTTTTTATCACCCCAGTGGATGGTGTAGAGGTACCCATTGGCACCGCGGAAGCGGATGCTATTGCGAAGCTTGCTTCTGAGACTACCATCATGGACAGCGGCAATGAGACCCACACCGTAGCCCTTGAATGGACTATTACGGGTTACGATAGCAACACAGCAGGCATCTACACAGCTACCGGCACTTTTGAACTCCCCGAAGGTGTGGAGCAGTCTGACCCACCAAAGGAGCTCAAAGTTATTACCATCGTCACCGTCCAGAAAGGTGGATCGGGGTCCGTTCCTGCCACTGGCGTAAGCATTTCTGAGGACGACCAGATGCTGGAAGTTGGTAACACCGTCCAGCTTACGGCAGTAGTTGAGCCGGAGGATGCTACGGACAAGAGCGTAACCTGGAGCAGCGACAATGAAGCTGTGGCCACGGTAGACGAAACAGGCCTGGTGACCGCGAAGGGGGATGGTGAAGCGACGATCACTGTTACCACCACCGATGAAGGCTTCACCGACAGCATTAAAGTAATCGTTGGACCTTTCTTAACAATTACAGGAGATGGGGTAGAAAAGACGGCATATTTTTCCTTGAATGAGCTTTCAAATTGGAAAACCGAGCGCCCGGATGACTGGGTGGGACCCCGTGTTTATAGTACGATTAACACCTGGCCAACCAAGAAGTGGTACGCAGCCGAAGGCGTCAAGCTGACTGCGCTCTTGGATGAAGCTACGATTAAGGGTAGTTCCCGGGTAATCAAAGTAAAAGCAACTGACGGTTATGTAATGACATTTACGAGGGAAGAGCTGTTGAATGATACACGTTACTATTTTCCCAACTTTAAGGAAGATGGAGTTGACGGTGACGGGCATATCCCGGGTTCGCCGGAGTGTAAGGAACCGGTCGATGTCATTATTGCACTACGCAAAGCGGAAGGAAGCGATAACCCAAATTATATGAATCCCGTGGAATGCCCTCTACTGGTTTTGGGGCAGCGTTGGGTTACGGAGCAGACCAATCATACCTTTGTTAAAAATGTGGGCGAAATAGAAGTCTCGATCGATCCTCCCCTGAAATGGGCTGCGCCAAAGGCGGAACCGGCCGGGGGGGAAGTCCCGGCGGGAACCGAGGTGAAACTGACCAATGAATACAACGATGCTGATAAGATTTACTACACCACCGACGGCAGCGATCCATCTTTGGAAAGCCCGATCTATAACTGGGTTGCCAGCCGCTGGTGGTCACAACGGGGAATGGACACGGTGGCCGAGATCAACCACCCCATACCGCTGTCCGAAGGCACCACCACTATCAAGGCCAAAACCATCGGCTTTGGGCGGGAGGACAGCGAAATCGTTACCTTTACCTATAAGGTGATACCTAAAAAGACCAGCGAGAGCAGTGAAATCAAACCCGACGAAGGCGGCACGGTAAGCCTGGATGATGAAGCCGTCTTAGAAATACCGCCCGGTGCGCTTACGGGAACCGGCGCGCAGGAAGTAAAGATTGAGCGTGTGGAATCACTGCCTGCTCCGCCGTCGGGCTTCAAACTGCTGAGCGATGTCTTTGAATTCAGCATTGACGACAAGAAGAGCTACAGCTTTGCCAAGAAAGTCACCATCACTCTAAGCTTTGATCCCAAGGCTGTCGGAAAGGACGAGACCCCGTCTATCCACCGTTACGACGAAGAGTTGGGGCAATGGATAAATCTCGGCGGTGAAATATCAGACAAAGACAACACCATTAGCGTGGAAGTGGATCACTTCAGCAAGTTTGCTGTAATGGTAGCCCTTTCCAGCAGCGTAACGGCAACAATCACACCCGGCGAAGGCGGCACCGTAAGCCTGGGAGATGAAGCCACCATTGAGATACCGGCCGGAGCGCTAAGCGGCAACAAAGGGGTGGAGGTAAAGATCGAACGTGTAGAATCGCCTCCTGCCGCACCGATAGGCTTCAGGCTGCTGGGCGATGCCTTTGAATTCAGCATTGACGGCAAGAAAAGCTACAACTTTGCTAAAGAGGTGATTATCACTCTTAGCTTAGATCCCGAGGCTGTCGGCAAAGAAGAGACTCCGTCCATCCATTGTTTTGATGAGGAGCTAGCACAATGGGAAAACCTGGGCGGTAAAGTCTCAGGCAGTACTATTAGCGTGGAAGTGGACCACTTCACCAAGTTTGCCGTAATGGTTGAGCTTCCTTCCAGCGTAACGGCGCTGATAGAGCCGAGCGAAGGCGGCACGGTAAGCCTTGGGAATGAAGTCTCTATTGAGATACCGCCCGGTGCATTGACCGGCAGCGAGGGGGTGGAGGTAAAGATCGAGCGCGTGAAATCGCCCCCTGTAGCGCCATCAGGTTTCAAGCTGCTTGGCGATGCCTTTGAAATTACTATTGACGGCAAGAAGAGTTATCGCTTTGCTGAAGAGGTGACTATCAAACTCGGCTTTGATCCCAAAACTGCTACGGATGTGGAGGCAAACCCTCGTATTTATTATTATGATGAGCAGTTGCGCCGTTGGGTAAACCTTGGCGGCGAAATATCCGGCCACACTGTGACCGTGCAGGTGGATCACTTCACCAAGTTTGCTTTAATCGGAAAAATTAAGCTGTCCCTTACTGATATCGCCGGACACTGGGCAGAAAGCAATATTAAAAAACTGGTTTCCCTTGGTGCGATCAGCGGGTATCCGGATGGGACCTTCAGACCTAACAATAATATTACCAGGGCAGAGTTTGTTACGGTGCTGGTAAAAGCCTTCCAGATAGAAGGCCAGGGAGGAAAGGTCTTTGTTGATACCGCCTTGCACTGGGCAAGGGTAAGTATTGCCGTGGCGGCAGCCAGCGGTATAGCCGGCGGTTATGATGGCGATACTTTTAGGCCGGATGACTTAATTACCCGCGAGCAGATGGCAGCGATGATCGTGAGAGCGGCAAAATTAACTCCGCTGGGGGAAGAGCTTGCTTATACAGACAGTGAAAGTGTTTCCGGCTGGGCTGTAGAGGCCGTGGCTGCTGCAATAAAAAGCGGCATTATGAAAGGGTATCCCGATAATACCTTTCGCCCCCGGGGTAACGCTACCAGGGCTGAAGCTGTTACTGCTATAATGAACGCTTTGCCGGAGCATGTTAAGCCTTCAGACTGATAGTGCACGCAGTTGCTCTTTTCGAAGCGTCCGGGACTGGTAATCAGCGGAGAAGTTTGGATGTTCTGTTGAAGTCAACTCAGTTATAGAGGAAAAGCTCATAAATAATAGCATACTGCTCCGAACCCTGCGACCTAAAGGGATATACCCCATGGTCACCGGGTCTATAGGTTCGTCTGAAAACGGGCGGGCCTCCCATTGCGGAAAGGAGCCAATAACCGGATATTGTAATCCGGCTGGTATCCTTTTTGGCTGGCCGGTTCTTTATTATTGTTATTGTCTGAAAGGAGGTGAAATACCGCTTTTTGCCGTAGGACAACTATTCGAGGAACAAAATAATTAAGGAGGAAGAGTAAAAGATGACAAAAAAAAGGAGAGCTGCATGGTATAAACTATTTTCTATCGTAATGGTTTTATCCTTGCTTGCCGGTATGGTCGTTCCGGTAGCCCCTGCAGTGGCGTATGCCGAGGGGGAAGATGCTTTTCTGGTCCCGGATTTGACCAGAGGTGTTGACGATCCTTTGTTGGACAGTCCGGGCAGTCCTCTAGAAAGCACCGCTGAAGATGATGCGGAGCAGATGGCTGAAGACGATACGGTTTATGACGAAGGGGCCTCCGATGAAAGTGCCTCTGAAGACGATCCTCAGGAGGATACCGTAGCCGATGCGGTGTCTGACGAGAAGGCTTCCGAGGAAAACACCTCTGAAGATGATACGGAAGAGGACACTGTAACCAATACGGTTTATGGTGAAGCGACCCCTGAAAGGACTTCAATGGGGGTTGGGATATTATCGGAAGGGCCCACGGTAACGGTAACCGGAAACGGTGTAGAAAACCCTCAAACTTTTGATCTGTCGGAATTTATAGACGAGCATCCGGATGCCTGGGTAGATGCGCGGGTTTACAGCACGATTAACACCTGGCCCTCCAAGAAGTGGTATGTAGCCGAAGGCGTCAAGGTAGCTGCGCTTTTGGAAGAAGCTGATATTAAGGATGAGGCACAGTTAATAAAAGTTAAAGCATCCGACGGTTATGTAATGGCCTTTACGAGGAAAGAATTGTTAGAGGACACGCGTTACTACTTTCCCAACTTTAAAGAGGAGGGTGTTGACGGTGACGGGCATATTCCGGGTTCGCCGGAGGGGGCAGAACCGGTTGATGCCATTTTAGCCTTGCAAAGCGTTGAAGGCAGCGATAATCCAGGATATATGAACCCTTTGAACTGCCCGCTGCTGGTTTTGGGACAGCGTGGAGTAACCGAGCAGACCAACCACACCTTTGTGAAAAAAGTGGCAGAGATTGAGGTTTCCTGTGATTTTCCCCTGAAACACGTTAAACCAACGGCGGACCCATCCGGAGGGGAAGTTCCGGTGGGGACAGAGGTGACATTGACCAATCAACGTAACGACGATGACAAGATCTATTATACCACCGATGGCAGCGATCCGAACGTATGGGATAGCCTGATCTACAACTGGGTTGCCAGCCGCTGGTGGTCGCAACGGGGTGAAGAAGCGGTAGCTGAGATCAACCACCCCATAGTGCTGACCGAAGACACCACCATCAAGGCTAAAACCATCGGCTTTGGGCGGGAGGACAGTGATATCGTTACCTTCGAGTACACTGTCTATACAGTGGATGTTATCGGCGTCAGTATTGACGAGGATGACCAGGAACTGAAGGAGGGCGAGACGGTCCAGCTTACTGCTATAGTTGAGCCGGAGGATGCCACGGACAAGAGCGTAACCTGGAGCAGTAGCAATGAAGATGTTGCCACGGTAGACGAAACCGGTTTGGTGACCGCGGTAGCAGAAGGCGAGGCGGAGATCACCGTTACTACCAACGACGGAAACTATACGGACAGCATCACCGTAACCGTTGTCTCGGTTCCAGTGGTATTTACCGTAGAAATAAACGGTGAAGAGGTAGAAGCCTACACCATGGCAGATTTAAAAGCCATGCCTGCCACTACCAGGGCCTATGGCGCTACAGGTTGCTATGTGCGTACCGGTGTGGACTTTATCTATCTACTGGAGTACCTGGATATCGATTATCAGAACTGGACAGTAAAGCTAAAAATGACAGATGCTCCAAGCGGATATCCTCTCAACTTCTCAACTCTAATAGACCCTCTGCTTGCTTATGAGGAGAGTACAGGTGGTTCTGACTTTATACCGTTTCTTCCGTTGATACTTTATCATGGTGACGGCAGTAACCATAAATTAGCATATCAAAATGTAGTCGGGATTAACGTTATCAAACCGGTTCTCAATCCTCCGGCACTTGTAGCTGACAGCACCGATAATACAGTAGGCAACCCCATCGAGCTGACTTTTACGGACGATGAAGAGTGGAGAAACGCCGTAAACGATGTGACGGTAAACGATAACGCCATAGCAAGTGATGATTATACATTGGAAGCGGGTAAGCTTACCATCGACGCCAGTGTATTTACCGCTGCCGGCGAGTATACCATTATGGTCAAAGCAACTGGCTATGAGGACGCCACAGTTACGCAAATCTTAACAACTTCGGATTTCGTAGTCCAAGACGGGGTTCTGGTGGAATACAAAGGTGCCGGCGGTGATGTGGTCATTCCTGGTGATCTGGGTATAACCACCATCGGGAGCATGGCATTTGCTGAACTTGGCAATCTGACTTCAGTGGTTATTCCTGAAGGTGTAACTACTATTCAAGGTATTGCCTTCGAAGGCTGTCCCAACCTGAATACAGTGGTCTTGCCTGAGAGTGTAAACAAAATAGGCGCCTGTGCCTTTGCCGAATGCCCCAAGCTAACCCAGATAAATATACCTGAAGCGGTTACCAGCATTGAAAAAGAAACCTTTTATCGATGCTCTGCGCTTACCAGCATTACACTTCCTAGCGGTATTACCAGCATTGGGGAAGCGGCATTTCAACAATGTTATAACCTATCCGATATAAATATCCCTGATGCTGTTACCAGCATTGGAGAGAATGCATTTCGAAGATGTGAAGCATTGACTGAGATAGTTATTCCCGGTAATGTAACCAGCATTGGTGACAGTGCTTTTATTAGATGCGACAATCTTAGTTCTTTAACCATTCTAAGCACCGAAACCGCCTTTGGAAGCGGTGTGTTTACCGATTGTCCTAATGTAACCATCTACGGTTACAGCAGTTCTACCGCCGAAGCCTATGCAACTGCTAACGGCATTCCTTTTGTCGCCTTAGACGGAGAGGATATCCCGCTGACTATTGTTGTTAAAGAAGATGGTACTGAAATCCGGACTGTTTCTTACAACATGGCTGATTGGGAAACTGCCCAGCAGCGTTATTCAGCGAGGGACAGTATGCCCGCCTACAGGCTGGGAGCGGCCGAAGGCGTTTTCCTGGAGGATCTACTGGAAGATGCTGATATCGACATTAGCAAGATTACCGGTTTTAAATTCGTCTCTACCGACGATTACGCTATGCCCATTTCTAAGAGCGAGCTTCTGGATGTGCCGCGCTATTACTATCCGAATATCTTTGAGGCTGATCAGGAAGAAGGCGCAGAACCGGTAAAACCCATGCTCGCCCTGAAATCCTACGTGGGAGCGCGGGGAAGTAGCGAACCGCCCTCCTGGGATATGATCGACGACCAGAACACCATCAGGCTGTTCGCGGGGCAGAAGACCCCTGAGGACATCAACTACGGCCTGTTCGCCAAGTGGATTTGCGAGATTGAGGTGGAGTTGGAGACCGCCGATGTACCTGTTACCGGTGTGAACATTTCCGAAGGTGACCAGGAACTGTATGAAGGCGAGACTGTCCAGCTTACCGCCGTTGTGGAGCCGGATAACGCCACAGACAAGAGCGTCACCTGGAGCAGCAGCAATGAAACAGTGGCCACGGTTAGCGAAACCGGCCTAGTGACCGCGGTAGCGGAAGGTACGGAGGAGATCACCGTTACCACCAACGATGGGGGTTTCACCGATAGCATCACTGTTACCGTCGTACCAGTCTCCGATTTTGTAGTCGTTGACGGTGTTCTCGTGGAATACAAAGGTGCCGGCGGCGATGTGGTTATCCCGGGCGATCTGGGTATAACCGAGATTGGATTTGAAGCATTTAGAGAAAATGGAACCCTGACATCGGTAATTATTCCAGAAGGCGTTACTTTAATTAACAAAAATGCTTTTCGGAAGTGTACTAACCTTGCTATGGTAGACCTTCCGGATAGCCTCCTTAAAATTGGAGACTCTGCTTTCTATCAGTGTTACAGTTTGACTGAGGTGACCCTCCCCGAAAATCTCGAATGGCTTAGTTACGCCACCTTTGATTTTTGTGAAAGCCTGCAGTCTCTGACCTTTTTAAGTGTTGACGTTTTCATCAACAGTCCGATTGCCTTCATCTTGCCCCCGTCGCTTACTATTTACGGTTACAGCGGCTCTACTGCTGAAGCCTATGCAAATAGTAAAGGCATACCTTTTATAGCCCTCGATGCCAAGCCCCATATCGTCTCCGTCACCCCGGTGGGCGATGTGCAAGTGCCCATCGGCACCGTGGAAGCGGATGCTATTGTGGCACTTGCTTCCGAGACGACGATTACGGACAGCGACGATGAGACGCACACCGTGGCCCTAGACTGGACCATTGCGGAATACGACGGCAACACACCAGGTGACTACACCGCCACCGGTACTTTTGAGCTGCCCGAAGGCGTAAAGCAATCCGACCCGCCGCTGGAGCTCAAAGTTACCGCCACCGTTACCGTCCTGGCTCAGGCCAAATACGCAGTAACCTTGACCGTTGATCCCGTTGAAAGCGGCAGTGCTAGCGGTGCCGGTGAATACGCAGAAGGCGACAGCGTGACCGTGGAAGCCCAGGCTGCCGAAGGCTATGCCTTTGTCAACTGGACAGGCGCAGAAGGCGAAGTTAGCACCAATGCCTCCTACACCTTCACCATGCCTGCGGCAGACGTCTCTCTGACGGCCAACTTCGAACCAGTCTCCGATTTTGTAGTCGTTGACGGTGTTCTCGTGGAATACAAAGGTGCCGGCGGCGATGTGGTTATCCCGGGCGATCTGGGTATAACCGAGATTGGATTTGAAGCATTTAGAGAAAATGGAACCCTGACATCGGTAATTATTCCAGAAGGCGTTACTTTAATTAACAAAAATGCTTTTCGGAAGTGTACTAACCTTGCTATGGTAGACCTTCCGGATAGCCTCCTTAAAATTGGAGACTCTGCTTTCTATCAGTGTTACAGTTTGACTGAGGTGACCCTCCCCGAAAATCTCGAATGGCTTAGTTACGCCACCTTTGATTTTTGTGAAAGCCTGCAGTCTCTGACCTTTTTAAGTGTTGACGTTTTCATCAACAGTCCGATTGCCTTCATCTTGCCCCCGTCGCTTACTATTTACGGTTACAGCGGCTCTACTGCTGAAGCCTATGCAAATAGTAAAGACATACCTTTTGAGGTCCTCGACGCCAAACCCCATATCGTCTCCATCACCCCGGTGGACGATGTGCAAGTGCCTTACGGCACCGCGGAAGGGGACGCTATTGCGGCGCTTGCTTCCGGGACGACGATTACGGACAGTGATGGTGTAACCCATAACGTTTTCTTAACATGGACCATTGAGGATTACGACGGAAACACACCGGGCGCCTACACCGCCACCGGCACCTTTGAGCTGCCCGAAGGCGTGGAGCAGTCCGATCCTGCCATGGAGCTCAAAGTTACCGCTACGGTGACAGTAGCCCAAGGCTATAACATGCTCAACGTAGAGGCGGAGCCGGCCGATATTCCCATCGGAGATAGCTTTACGGTATCAGTCAATGTGGAAAACATCAGCGATGTGCAGGGTTACGAAGTAACCTTAAAATACGACCCTGCCTATGCAGAATACAAATCGTACCAGGTACCCTTCAAGCCAGATAGCATGGCACTAAAAGTTATCGAAGAAGGCAAGATCACAGTTGCCAACTTTGTCCTTGGCGATGCTCCCTGGGAGCAAGACTCCGGAGCCCTGGTGGAGGTAGAGTTTGAGTCCAGGTACCCCGGTACCATCGAGGGCGGAGTCTATGATTTCACCTTTGAGGAGATAGAAGTGGTGCTGGAACCGAGGGACAGCAGCGATCCTGCCGTTAGGGAGAAGCTGGATTCCCCGGTAGTGAAATACTACGAGGGCAGCGATGTTGATATCTATGCTGCGCTGGAGTTAAGAGAGGATCACGGAGGCATAACCTCCAACTTGCAGAATGGCAGCGATTATGAAGTAACCACAGGTAGCGATGGCAGTGCCACATTTGAAATGGTACGGCCAGGTGAATATTCCCTTACACTGGAAGCTGACGGCTATCTAAAGGCAGTAGTAGAGGGAGTTGTCGTCACCTTTGGTGAAGAAAACCAGGTGGGGACAGCACTTAATCCTGTCCTACTTTACGCCGGTGATGTAAACGGCGACGGGAAAATCTGTATCATGGACATAGCCCTTGCTGCCAATGAATACGGCCAGGCAGGCGATCCCGGCTGGGTCATTGAGGATCTTAACCTTGACGGGAAAGTGAACATTTCAGATCTCGCAGCGATTGCCAGAAACTTTGACCTGACAACTGCTGATACCACTTACAATTACAAAGATGAAGCTCCCTACTGGGAGTAGAAAGGAATAAGTAAGTATTATATCGGGGGGCAGGGGTGCTTTACCTGCCTCCCGCAATCTTACTAAGTGAGCCAAGGGAAAGGAGATTATTCCGGTGACAAAAATTAGAGCAACGTTTTTAGTTTTTCTTATACTATGTACTTTCGCTTTCATTAATATTGGGGTTGTATCATCAACTTCCTATATAACCCTGGATCCTTCAGATGTACAATTTAATGCAGCCGGTGAAGAAATCGAAACCAGGGTTGTTTTCTCAAACTTACCTGATTTTTATGCTTTTGATATAGAGATAAATTTCGATCCTGAAACAGCAGAGGTGATTTCTTTAGAAGAAGGTTCTGCAATTAAGGGGAAAAACAGCTTTAAAGTAAAAGAAGAGTTTGATAATGGTAAGGGATCCGTTCGTATAGCCAAATCTCTTCTGGGAGACGATGTTCTTCCCTCTGAAGGGGAACTGGCGGTAATCACCTTCAGGGCTAAGGCAACAGGGAATAGCTTAATCAATGTAAATTCCTCTGATATTGTAGTCTTAACTGAAGACGGCCCGGATTCTTTTATCAAGGATCCTTCGGGAACAGTGGCCAGGCCGGTTGCCAACCCTGCAGGCGGTGCAGTAACTTCCGGCTCCAAGGTGACCTTAACCACCGCGACCCCCGGGGCGGATATTTACTACACCACCGACGGCAGTGCGCCGACCGCAAATAGCACGAAATATACCGGCCCGATTACCATTAACGAGGATGTTACCATCAAGGCAATCGCTGTTAAAGACGGGATGATGAATAGTGAAGTCTTGACGGCTTCGTTTACCACACGGACCGACACCGGTAGCCCTGGCGGTGGTGGAGGCGGTGGAGGTGGTCCCAGCACACCGCCAACTAAAGAGCTGGAAATATCACCTGATGATCCGGAAAAGACACCCGGGATTGAAATGTTGAAAGACATCGCCGGGCACTGGGCGGAAAACAATATTCAAGAACTGGTTGCCCTGGGTGCGATCAACGGTTACCCGGACGGGACCTTTAGACCCAACAATAATATTACCAGGGCGGAATTTGCCACTGTCCTTGTAAAAGCCTTCCAACTGGAGCCCCAAATCGGCAAGGTCTTTAAGGATACTGCCGGGCACTGGGCGCAGGAGACTGTCTCTACAGCAGCATCTTACGGTATCGTTGGCGGTTACAGCGCCGATACATTTGGCCCGGATGACCTGATCACGCGGGAGCAGATGGCGGTGATGGTTGTCAAGGCAGCCGAACTTATTCCGGCAAGGGTAGAGCTTTCCTTTACAGACAGTTCCAGTATCTCAGAATGGGCCAGGGAAGCCATGACCACAGCTGTGGCAAGCGGAATCATCGGCGGATATCCCGATAACACCCTCCGGCCGCAGGGTAACGCTACCAGAGCAGAGGCTGCTACGGTTATTGTGAATGCTTTGCCTTAACCAAATATTGCAAATTTAGAGGCCAAAGTTCGAAACCTAAGGTACAAATCTTTTTAAACAAATTATTGATAATTTTCATGTTGAGAGTACCAGCATCGCTCTTATCGAAACGCTAGGGCTGGTATTAATAGAGGAGGTGACGACCCCGCTGGAATTTAATCTGTTATAGGTAAAGATGTTCACAGTAAAAAGCATACTGCTCCGAGCCCTGCAACCTAAAGGAAGTATAAACCCATGGTTGCCTGGCCTGCAGGTTCTCCTGAAAACGGGCGGGCCTCCCATTGCGGAAAGGAGCCATTAACCGGATATTGGGATCCGGTTGGCATCCTTTCAGCTGGCCGGATCTTTATTATTATTGACTGTAAGGAGGTGAGAATAGCAGCCATATTCCATATTCCATAGTACATCTATTATTCGAAGAACAAAATACTAAGGAGGAAGAGAAGCAGATGATAAAAAAGAAGAGAGCTGCATGGTATAGACTATTTTCTATCGTTATGGTGTTAACCTTGCTTGCCGGTATGGTCGTTCCGGTAGCTCCTGCGGTGGCGTATGCCGAGGGGGATTATTCTCTTCCGGACTCTTCGGAAGCGGCCACAGGTGTTGACGATACTTCATCGGAAGATCCTGACAGTCCTCCGAATAGCGCCTCTGAAGATGATGGGGAGCGGATGACTGTCAATAATTCAGTGTATAATGATGACAACAAGATTGATACTTTTGAATACACTGTTTCTAAAGAAGATCCCACTCCGCTAATATTTACCGTAGAAATTAACGGTGAAGAGGTAGAAGCCTACACCATGGCGGATTTAAAAGCCATGCCCGCCACAACCAGGATCTTTGGAACCATAGAATGCAAAGGTGTTGACTTTAAGTGGTTACTGGAAGCGTTAGATGTCATTGACGCTCCCGGCTGGACGATGAAGATAAAAACGTCAGATTTTCCGAACGGTATTAATCTCGGAATCTACTATGCACTGGATCCTGCCAACAATTGTCTGCTTACTTATGAGAAGTGATGGCAGCCCGAGTTATGAACGGTCCCGTTGCGTCTATACCACGGAGACGGCAGCAGCAGCAAACAGAATTACAAGTATGTAACCGGGATCATTGTAACCAAACCGGTTGTCCTTGATCCACCGGTCTTGACCGCGGACACCACAGACAACACGGTGGGTAACGACATAGACATCACCTTCACTGACGATGCGGACTGGCGGTGCGGCCATTACCGGCATCACCGTAGACGGCAGTGCCTTAACCGAAGGTCAGTATACGGTAACAGAGGGCAATATCAATATTGCTGCTGGCGTATTCACCGAAGCCGGTGACTATGCCGTTGTGGTCAGCGCTGCCGGCTACAGCGACGCGATCGTAAACCAACAAGTGCTTGCAGCGCCGGTTGGTGGGGAGATGCAGCTGAGCTGTGACTCAGGCCTCCCAGGTTTGACTGTATTTATTTCCGGCAGCGGTTTTGCTGCTGATACGGCAGGAACGATCTGGTTTGACACAAACGATAATGGAGCCCTGGACGAGGACGAGCCGTCGGTTGCTGTAACTACAGATGCGGACGGAGCCATCCCCCTGCTCACAAGCTTAACCGTTCCGTCGGCAAATACGGGCAGCTACACTGTGCGGGCTGATATCCCGGCCGGGGGGAACACCGAAGCCGCCGCCGACTTTACGATCACCGGCAGCGGCATAATTGCAAGCCTGACTAGCGGAAACTATCACGTAAGCCCCGACATCACAATTACTGGCAGCGGTTTTGCCCCCAACACAAGCTTTAGGCTTTTCTGCGACCGGAATGGGAACGGGGTCTTCGATGATGGCGCTTGGAGGTCCGGTAAGACAGCGGCAGACGGTACTGTGTCAGTATCAAATATATCCTGGCCATCGTCGCCGACAGGCACCTACAATTTCCTCCTGGATCTTAACAGTGATAACATCATAGAAGCTTCAGCCAGCGTCTGTGTGATCCCTGGTATTAAAATTAGCACTCCCAGGGGTGTACCGGGAACTAATATCGGCATGAATATTGCCGGATTTGAGGCCAATGCGACCGGATACGTCTGGTTTGACACCAATGGCAACGGCATCTGGGATGAGGGTGAGAATCAGGCACCCGTGACCACCAGTGGTTCAGGAACAGCCACTTCACCCGGCCTGTACGTCCCTGATGCAGCACCAGGGAACTATGAAGTACGCGCTGCAATACCGGCCCGTGGCCTTAAAGCCTCAGCAACTTCTTATACTATCACAGGTATGGTAATAAGCCCCAATTCAGGGATCGCCGGTACGAAAATAGAGATTGCGGGTTATGGATTTGCGCCCAACCAGACGTCAGGCAAATATATCTGGTTTGATACTGACGGTGACGGCGTTTGGGATGAAAATGAGCCCAAGGTAGACGTGACAGTTGATGCCAGCGGCACCTTGTCTCCTGCTTCGCTCACTGTTCCAGTAGCGCCTGCCGGCAGCTATAATGTACGTACTAACCTTTCGCCCAGCAGTTTTTTCGCTGTTTTCACCCTTGATGCAGGTCCGGAACCGACGACCTATCCTGTAACCCTGGCCGTTGATCCTGCCGGAAGCGGCAGCGTAACCGGAGCCGGTGAATACGCGGAAGGTGAGAGCGTGACTGTGGAGGCCCAGGCTGCCGAAGGCTATGTCTTTGTCAACTGGACAGGCGCAGAAGGCGAAGTTAGCACAGAAGCCTCCTACACCTTTACCATGCCTGCGGAAGCTGTGTCACTGACGGCCAACTTCGAGAAAGTCGCGCTAGAAATCACCGGGGCCGGAGTGTCTAATCCTCTAAGGTTCACCATGACTGAGCTTGAGGGGATGGATCAGTACCGGCACCTGTACAGTACGAATAACACCTGGCCCACCAAGAAATGGTACGTGGCTGAAGGAGTAAAGTTGAGGGATCTGCTTGAACTAGCTGGGATAAAGGGAGATGCCAAGCAGTTAAGGTTTGTCAGTAGAGACGGCTTTAAGGCAACCTTTACGGTTCAGGAGCTGTTGAATGAAAACCGGTATATTTTCCCGCATTTCAAGGAAAATGATGAATATGCCGGGCATATTCCCGGATCCCCGGAAGGTGCGGAACCGGTAGAGACCATTCTCGCGCTTAAGAGTTGCGAGGGCGTTGATTTTGACTATATGGATGACGGCTCTGCATTGCACCTGATCTTTGGACAAAGATGGTTAACCGAACAGACGAATGCCGTCTTTGCCAAATATGTCACTAAGGTAGAAGTGCTCACCGAAGATCCGGGCCAGTGGGCTGTTCCGACGGCTGACAAGGCCAGCGGGGAGGTGACCAAGGGAACCCTGGTAAAGCTGAGCTCTACCTATAACGACACGGACAAGGTGCATTATACGCTGGATGGCAGCGAACCGACCGTGGAAAGCCCGATGTATAACTGGATTGCCCAACGGTGGTCAAGCCGGTCGGATTTCGATGAGATTAACCACCCGATCGAAATCACAAAGGATACCACGATCAAGGCTGTCGTAATCGGCCCCGGCCGTTATGACAGTGATATCGCTACCTTTGAATATAAGGTGGTTGAAACTGTAGATGTCACCGGCGTGAGTATCACCGAAGGTAATCAAGAGCTGGAAGTAGGTGAAACGGTTCAACTCACTGCTGTTGTGGAGCCTGAGGATGCCACAAATAAGGATGTAACCTGGGGCAGCAGTATCGAATCTGTTGCCACAGTAGATGCCAGCGGCTTTGTTACTGCCGTTTCAGCAGGAGAGGCGACGATTACCGTGACAACAGTTGACGGAGGCTATTCCGACAGTATTGTTGTGAACGTTATGTCAGTTTCCGATTTTATAGTCGAAAACGGTGTTTTAGTAGCGTACCATGGTGCCGGTGGAGATCTAATCATCCCTGATGATTTGAACATAACCGGTATTGGGGACAATGTATTTAAAGATCGTAGCGGTTTGACCTCAATAATCATTCCGGAAGGTGTTACTAGCATTGGAAAGAACGCTTTCGATAACTGCAGCAACCTTCACACGGTTTCTATTCCGGAAAGCGTCGTCAATATTGACAATTATGCTTTTATACGTTGCAGCAGCCTCAGCGCCGTCACTATTCCGGAAAATGTTACCTACATTGGAAACAACGCCTTTAATGGATGCAGAAGCCTTACTGAAATAACCATACCTGGCAGCGTTGGAACTATTAATACGGGTACCTTCGACAACTGCAGCGGTCTGGAAACGGTCACTATCCTGGAAGGTGTCACCATTATTAACGATCATGTCTTTAGAAATTGTAGCAGCTTGACTTCAATAACCCTACCTGAAAATCTTGTTAAAATTGGTAGTAATGCTTTTAACGGCTGCAGCAGCCTTGCCGATGCAATTTTGCCCGATAGCCTTGAGAGCATGGGAATCGGTGCCTTTAGGAAGTGCAGCAGTCTTGTTACAGTAACGATTCCCGCAAAACTTACCATTATCCCGGTTTATGCCTTTGAGGGTTGTACCAGCCTAGCTGAAGTTATTATTTCTGAAGGCGTCACTCGCATTAACTCTTGGGCTTTTGATAATTGTAGCAGACTTAGTAAGATGGTCATACCCAGAAGTGTCAACCACATTGCCGGTTTTGCCGGCTGTGATCAACTGACCATCCATGGTTACAGGGGCTCTTATGCAGAAACCTATGCAAATGATAACGACATACCTTTTGTAGCTCTCGACGCTTATAACATGCTCAGCGTAGAGGCGGAGCCGGCCGATATTCCCATCGGAGATAGCTTTACGGTATCAGTCAATGTGGAAAACATTTGCGATGTGCAGGGTTACGAAGTAATCTTAAAATACGACCCCGCCTATGCAGAATACAAATCGCACCAGGTACCCTTCAAACCAGATAACATGGCGCTAGCAGTTATAGAAGAAGGCAAGATCACAGTTGCCAACCTTGTCCTTGGCGATGCTCCCTGGGAGCAAGACTCCGGAGCCCTGGTGGAGGTAGAGTTTGAGTCCAGGTACCCCGGTACCATCGAGGGCGGAGTCTATGATTTCACCTTTGAGGAGATAGAAGTGGTGCTGGAACCGAAGGACAGCAGCGATCCTGCCGTTAGGGAGAAGCTGGATTCCCCGATAGTGAAATACTACGAGGGCAGCGATGTTGATATCTATGCTGCGCTGGAGTTAAGAGAGGATCACGGAGGCATAACCTCCAACTTGCAGAATGGCAGCGATTATGAAGTAACCACAGGTAGCGATGGCAGTGCCACATTTGAAATGGTACGGCCAGGTGAATATTCCCTTACACTGGAAGCTGACGGCTATCTAAAGGCAGTAGTAGAGGGAGTTGTCGTCACCTTTGGTGAAGAAAACCAGGTGGGGACAGCACTTAATCCTGTCCTACTTTACGCCGGTGATGTAAACGGCGACGGGAAAATCTGTATCATGGACATAGCCCTTGCTGCCAATGAATACGGCCAGGCAGGCGATCCCGGCTGGGTCATTGAGGATCTTAACCTTGACGGGAAAGTGAACATTTCAGATCTCGCAGCGATTGCCAGAAACTTTGACCTGACAACTGCTGATACCACTTACAATTACAAAGATGAAGCTCCCTACTGGGAGTAGAAAGGAATAAGTAAGTATTATATCGGGGGGCAGGGGTGCTTTACCTGCCTCCCGCAATCTTACTAAAACATCGCCTGGCTGCAGGGTCGCCAGGGCGAGGCTGTTACGGTTATTGTCACCGTTAAAGTCAGGAGAATAAAAAGATTATTCAGCAATTGGCAAATAAAATAACAACCTTATAGGGTGTTGGCACCAAATCAGTATAATAGAAAGGGGGAGGAAAGTATGAAAACAAGTGGAAAAGCCCAATGGTCATATCGGTTTTTGCCGATCCTTCTGGCTTTGTTCTTAGTTGCCGGTGTTGTCGGCCTGGGCTTGTTGGTGTACACAGCGGCGTACGCTGAGGATACGGGCATTCCGCTTACTATTGGGGTGAGGGAAAATGAAACTGTAACCCAAACTGTTTACCAGGAACTAAATGAATGGGAACCGACCGCCGGTAACCATAGCGAACCTCTGGCGGCGGCTGTCGAGACCGCTGGACCGGTCGTGCTGGAAATCAAGGGGGAGGGTGTGGACAATCCCCTGGAGTTTGCCATGGCTGAACTTGAGGATATAGGCCAGTACCGGCAACTGTACAGCACGATTAACTCTTGGCCTACCAAGAAATGGTATGTGGCTGAAGGAGTCGAGGTAAGGGATCTGCTGGATATGGCAGGGATCAACAATGATGCTACCCTGATCAAGTTTCTTGCAGGTGACGGCTACAATGCGATTTTCAGGGTTGAGGAGATCTATGGTGTGCAATACCTCTTCCCCAACTTTAAAGAAGGGGGTGGCGATGCCGACGGGCACATCCCTGGTGATCCGTCGGGAGCAATTGAGGTCGAGCCTATCCTGGCCTTGAAGAGCGCTAATAGCGATAATTTTGAGCATATGAATACCAGCAACGCGCTTCATCTGATTATAGGCCAGCGGGTTGTAACCGAGCAGACCAACGAGAAGTTTGTAAAAAATGTTGCTAAAATCGAGGTGCTAACTGATCCGGTCTCCAAATGGGAGGAACCGCAGGCCAGTCTGCCAAGCGGGACTGTCGCGCCCGGAACCAAGATCGAGCTGAGCACCTCCGACATGAACGGGGATAAAATTTATTACACCACCGACGGCAGCATACCGACCATCGAGAGCACCATGTATAACCCGATTGCCAAGAGATGGTGGTCTTCACGCGGTCCTGAAGCGGTGGCCGAGATCAACCGCCCGATTGAGATAACGGAAGACACTACCATCAAGGCGATTGCGATCGGTCCCGGCAAGGAGGACAGCGATGTAGTTGAATTTACCTATACGGTTGCAGACTCTCCGAGTATCGACGTTCTCTACGAGGGGACGGTTACACTGTCACCCGGTGAGACCTTTACCGTGACCGCGTACAACTCTGAGGCAGAATACACTGTGAGCGAAACCACGCCGCTGGGGGCGCTTCAGGCAGCAGCTGTTGCCGGCAATTTCACCTATGATGTCACTGACAAGAACTACGGAACATCAGGCGCTCTTCTCCTCGACAACGTGGGGAGCTATACACGCAAAAATCCGGGTTACTGGTACGCTTATGTCAATGATGTCTATAAAGACGGCTTCAACAACCCCGCCGGCGCCCTGAACCTGATAGAGCTGTTTGAGGGTGACAGGGTTGAGTTTTACTACGCTGCCGGTATCGACGACCCCTCAGATTTAACGGCCGTCAAGGCAGCGGCTATCGCTGCAGTAAAAACTGTTATCTCAACGGGAGGGACCATCCCTACGGACTGGACACTTCAACTCTCCGGGGCAAAGGAGACTACCATAACCAAAGCCTACTTCGAGGAGGCCCTGTCCTGCCGTCCTACCCACCGCGTCTCCTGGACAGATGAGGAAGGAAATGAGTGGGGGGGTATGCCGCTCCGGCTTTTGGTGGCTTTGGTTGATGATGATCCCGATGAAGGGCCTGATCACTTCAACTTCAACGATGAGCTGGCTACCCAGCATTATGTTGTGAATTTAATATCCGGCGACGGCTGGAAGACAACTCTGGATAGTGCAGACATCGCCCGCAACAATGGATATGGATATATCGTGGCCAATACGCTTAACGGGGAGCCGCTTCCGCTCGAAACTCCATCAGGAAAACCGTGCTGGCCGCTCCATCTCAAAGGTCCAGACGTATTTGGCGGGCAGCAGGTAGGCAACATTGTGCGCATCGAGCTGTCAGACCTTCCTGAACCGCCTGCGGGATGGACCCTGGAGCTGCTCGGCGATGTAGGGGATACCATCAGCCAGAAGGAGTTTGAAGAAGGGCTGGCCTGCACGGGATCGGGCCACTACAGGGAATGGACCGACGGCGATGGCAATGTCTGGTCCGGTGTGCCCCTCTGGGTGCTCCTTGGTGCGATGGACGACATCGAGACGGGCGGCCACTGGACCTTCAATGACAGCGTGGTTGGCGATGGTTATTCTGTGAAAGTGATTGCCGGGGACGGTTATAACAGGACCTTTGCGAGCACGGAGGTGGCCCGCAGTGACGATTACATTATCGCTAATCAATGTAACGGTGAACCTCTTGCCGGTTCTTCGTGGCCCCTGCGCCTGGTCGGGGACGGTGTTGCAAAAGATGACGGATCCCTTGGAGGCTCTGCTGTCGGCAATATTGTACGGATAGAACTACCTGAGCTGCAGACACCGGAGGCTGCTCCCGGCAGCTGGAATCTTACACTTACCGGCAAGATCTGCGATGTCATCTCGCAGGCTGAGTTCGAGGAGGCGCTCGCCTGCCCGTATTCGGGCCATTTTAAAGAATGGACTGATAAAGACGGCAACGTCTGGTCGGGTATCCCCCTCTGGCTGCTGGCAGGCTGGGTTGATGACCGGCAACCCCACGCTTTTAGTGCCAATCAGGCCACTGCCGGTTATACAATCCTGGTAAAAGCCGGCGACGGCTACACCAAGGATTTCGCCAGCGCCGATGTGGCCTGGAGCAACGATTACATTATTGCCAATAAATGCAACGGTGCACCGCTTACCGGTAACTCAGCCCCCCTCAGGTTAGTCGGAAAAGGTGTTGCCAGAGAGGACGGCACCCTGAGCGGTACCAGCGTAGGGAATATCGCGGAAATTGAACTGACATCGTTTGAGGTTGCTCCGCCCTTACCCTCAGTCCGTATAGTCAAGTATGCCGAAGACGGCACCACCATCCTTAACGAGATAACAGTCGATTATCTGTGGATGGAAAACGAAAGCGGATTTGATGTCATTGGAGATGGGACAACGGTATACAAATTCGAGGGGCTCACGATGAATCCCAATGATCTCTGGGATCCTGATGAGACCTATCCCGGCGGCTTCAAGATCGCCAATGCTGTGAAGGGCACCAAAATCAGGGATCTTTGCGGGCTTGTAGGCCATATGGGTGCCGGTACTGAAATAGTGTTTGTGGCCAAAGACGGTTTTGAGACCAAGCTTCCCTACTCCTCCATCTATCCCGATCCTTCGGTGCTGGCGCGCCAAGGGGAGGCTATCCTGGCCTGGTGGGCCGACGGGAAATACGTCCCCGATTACGCGGACGGTATGCGCCTGTTCTTTACCCCCGGGGGTGACAATGTCTACGGTCAGTGGGATATGCACGAAACGCTGCCGCAAAAGTACTGGCACTACAATTATAGCGACGGTGTCATGTATCCATCCTGTGCCGGCTTATCAGCCAAGTGGATTACGGAAATCAGGGTATATTCCATACCCCAGGGTGATTGGTCACTACAACTTGATGGACAGGATATCGGCGGTCTGGAATTTGATGTGAGTAAAACATATTTTGAACAGGCGCTTGCCTGCCAGTTCGGTGCTGAACACAAGGCGTCCTACACCGATTCCCAAGGACGGGTCTGGGAAGGCATGCCACTTTGGTTCCTCGTCGGATTTGTCGACGATGCCGACCAGCACTCCGACAACGCCTTCAATAATGCTCTGGCCCAGGCCGGGTACCAGGTGTTGCTCACTGCAGCCGATGGATATTCAATAACGATCGACAGCGTGGGTATTATTCGCAACAGCGACTACATTGTTGCCAATACACTGAACGGGGCGCCCATACCGGAATCTGACAGCAACTGGCCGCTCCGCCTCGTAGGGCCTGCTGTCAGCGGGAAATTGTCGATTGGGCAGATTGCACGTATTGAGTTAATCAGCATTTCCGGGGAGGAGCCTTATAACGGGCTCAGCGTAGAGGCGGAGCCGGCCGATATTCCCATCGGAGATAGCTTTACGGTATCAGTCAATGTGGAAAACATCAGCGATGTGCAGGGTTACGAAGTAACCTTAAAATACGACCCTGCCTATGCAGAATACAAATCGTACCAGGTACCCTTCAAACCAGATAGCATGGCACTAAAAGTTATCGAAGAAGGCAAGATCACAGTTGCCAACTTTGTCCTTGGCGATGCTCCCTGGGAGCAAGACTCCGGAGCCCTGGTCGAGGTAGAGTTTGAGTCCAGGTACCCCGGCACCATCGAAGGCGGAGTCTATGATTTCACCTTTGAGGAGATAGAAGTGGTGCTGGAACCGAGGGACAGCAGCGATCCTGCCGTTAGGGAGAAGCTGGATTCCCCGGTAGTGAAATACTACGAGGGCAGCGATGTTGATATCTATGCTGCGCTGGAGTTAAGAGAGGATCACGGAGGCATAACCTCCACCTTGCAGAATGGCAGCGCTTATGAAGCAACCACAGGGAGCGATGGCAGTGCCACAATTGAGATGGTACGGTCCGGTGAATATTCCCTTACACTGGAAGCTGGCGGCTATCTGAAGGCAGTAGTAGAGGGGGTAGTCGTCACCTTTGGTGAAGAAAACCAGGTGGGGACAGCACTTAATCCTGTCCTACTTTACGCCGGTGATGTAAACGGCGACGGGAAAATCTGTATCATGGACATAGCCCTTGCTGCCAATGAATACGGCCAGGCAGGCGTTCCCGGCTGGGTCATTGAGGATCTTAACCTTGACGGGAAAGTGAACATTTCAGATCTCGCAGCGATTGCCAGAAACTTTGACCTGACAACTGCTGATACCACCTACAATTACAAAGATGAAGCTCCCTACTGGGAGTAGAAAAAGGTATAAGTAAAATTGTGTCGGGGGCAGAGATGTTTCCCTGCCCCCCCTGCAAAGGAGAAATAAAATGGGGTTTATCAATTATACATTAAAGTCCAAAACAGGAAAGGGCCTCATCAGTTTGGCGCTTCTGGCGCTGCTCCTTGTTTTTTCCCCTGTTGTGAACGTGGCTTCTGCTGCAGCAGGCAGCGGCAGTCCCAATACCGGACTGCCTGATCATCTCACCCTCTCCTGGGTGGATGATCCTCTTACAACACAGACTGTTTCCTGGCGGACAGGGGCGGATGTTACTCAAGACCGGGTGCAGTACCTGCCT
This sequence comes from Dethiobacteria bacterium, assembly GCA_050948825.1. Classification (GTDB taxonomy): domain Bacteria; phylum Bacillota; class Dethiobacteria; order DTU022; family UBA8154; genus DUQX01. The sequence continues at coordinate 22,312 of JBMNEO010000010.1, forward strand.
GCCGCCGGGTTTAGCGGTAGTTTTGACGGGGCACTGGAGGTGACCGGAGAGAGGAACGATCTCTACGAGGGGCACTTTCGTTTTGAGGCTACTCTCCGGGAACTTGCCCCCGGCACAGAATACGTTTACCGTGTCGGTCGGGAGGGGGCCTGGAGCGAGCCCGTCAGCTTTACAACCGCGGCAATGGACGATCAATTTTCCTTCCTTTACATGGGCGATGTCCAGGACGGGTATGAATTTTGGGGTGAGATGCTGGATCATGTTGCTGCCGAAAACCCTGATTTGAAATTTGCCCTTCTTGGCGGGGACCTGGTCGATCAGGGCCACAGCGTTGCGGAGTGGCAGGAGTTTTTCGCCGCGGCCTGGCCGGTTTTCAGAGAAATTTCGCTGATGCCGGCGGTGGGCAACCACGACGATTCGGAGTTGTTTCGGAACTATTTTGCCGTGCCTCAAAACGGGCCGCAGGGATATGGAAACACCATCTACTCTTTTGACTACGGAAATTGCCATATTGCCGTTTTGAACAGCAATTTCATGGGCATTCCCGGTATTGGAGATTATGAAAAGATCGCCGGCTGGCTGATAAGCGATCTGGAAAACAGCGGACAGCGCTGGAAATTCCTTGTTTTTCACCACCCGCCCTACCCGGTGGTCTATGACTGGCGTGCGGATGTTCTGCAGGAGCACTGGGTGCCGCTTTTTGAGCAGTGCGGGGTGGATATGGTCTTTGTCGGGCACCAGCATGTCTATATGCGGACCAAACCTCTGCAGGATGGCCAGGTCCAGCCGGATGGAGAGGGTATTGTCTACGTTATGGGTAATGCGGGGACAAAATATTACGGCCCCGGCCCGGGTTATGATTATGTTGCTAAAGAACTGGCCTGGGTCAGCAATTACCAGATCATTGAAATCAACGGTGATATCCTGACCATGACTGCGAAAGATGACGAGGGACAGATAATTGACAGCTATACTATGGTAAAGAAAGCAGCCGAACCCGTAAAGGTTACAGGCGTGAGCATTGCTGAGGGCGATCAGGAGCTGAAGGTTGGCCAAACATTACAGCTTACCGCTGTTGTGCAGCCTGAAAATGCCACAAATAGAAATGTTGCCTGGAGCAGCGGTAACGAGGCTGTTGCTACTGTAAGCCAGAATGGTCTGGTAACTGCGATCGCGGAAGGTGAGGCGGCGATCACGGTTATCACCGAAGATGGGGGGTTTACAGCTAGCGTAAGGATAGAAGTGACTGAAGCTTGTAAGAGGTTCAGCGCAGAGGCAGAGCCGACCGATATCCCCATTGGAGATAGCTTTACGGTATCAGTCAATGTGGAAGATATCCGCGATGTGCAGGGTTATGAAGTAATTCTAAAATACGACCCCGCCTATGCAGAATACAAGTCTCACCAGGTGAATTTCAAACCGGTCACCATTGATTTGGAAGCTATAAAAGAAGGCGAAATCATGATTGGCAACCTTGTCCTTGGCGATGCTCCCTGGGAGCAAGACTCCGGAGCCCTGGTGGAAATAAAGTTTGAGTCCAGGTACCCCGGCACCATCGAGGGCGGAAGTCTATGCTTTTACCTTTGAGGAGATAGAGGTGGTGCTGGAACCGCGGGACAGCAGCGATCCTGCCGTTAGGGAGAAGCTGGATTCCCCGGTAGTGAAATACTACGAGGGCAGCGATGTTGATATCTATGCTGAGCTGGAGTTAAGAGGGGATCACGGAGGCATAACCTCCACCTTGCAGAACGGCAGCGCTTATGAAGCAACCACAGGTAGCGACGGCAGTGCCACATTTGAGATGGTACGGCCCGGAAACTATTCCCTTACACTGGAAGCCGATGGCTATCTGAAGGCAGTAGTAGAGGGGGTAGTCGTCACCTTTGGTGAAGAAAACCAGGTGGGGACTGTAGGTGCTCCAGTCAAGCTTTATGCCGGCGATGTAAATGGTGACGAGAAAATTAACATTGTGGACATTTCCCTTGCTGCCAATAAATACGGTCAGACAGGCGATCCCGGCTGGGTCATTGAGGATCTTAACCTGGACGGGGAAGTGGACATTTCAGACCTTACAGCGATTGCCAGAAACTATGATATGACAACTGCTGATACCACTTACAATTATAAAGGTGAAGAACCATATTGGGAGTAGAAAAGAATAAGTAAGTATTGTATTAACTAAAGGTGGGGTATATACAGAAAAATTTGTTTTAGGCTTAGCTCTTAGCTCTTCCCCCACTTAATTCATGATTAATTATTTATTTCAAGATCATTTCTAACGGCGGGGGGGACTACCCCCTCCGCCAACTTCTTTCCTTTTACTTTTTATATACATCTTTAAAAGTAGTTGTAATTGTAATATAATTGGTTCTAAGGAAATATTTTGATCCTGTCAGGGGAAGATTTTGTTTCGTTAAGAATATATGTTCATAAGAGAAAATATATTTATTGCCAAGTGCTTGTGCTTGTGCTTGTGCATGTGCATGTGCAAGTGATTGGTTAGTTTTAATATTTAGTATTAATTATAGTATTTACCACAAGAAATTTAATACATAAGGCAAAAATTTTTGTCATAGATATGCATTAGTATGCATATTGTTTCTGTTTTTGTAAGGAGGGGAGAGGATGATTAGGAGGATGAATAAATCGTATATTAAACCACGCCCGGAAAAATGGTTCGTTAAGTTCCTGATACCCGCTGCCGCACTGTTGCTGCTTTTCCTTTCCTTCAACCTGATAGCACCGGCATCCGCCCTTGCCGAAACTGCGGCTCTAGAGATTTTCGGGGAAGGGGTGACGACTTCTCTGAAGCTTACCCAGGCTGAGCTTGAGGCGATGGAGCAGTACGAGCATGTTTACAGCACGATCAATACCTGGCCGACCAAGAGATGGTACATAGCGCGGGGAGTAAAATTAAGAGACCTGCTCTCCATGGCGGGGTTCAAGGAAGAGGAGGCCACGTCTATTAAATTTGTAGCGGCCGATGACTACGAGATGACCCTGACGGTTAAGGAACTGCTGGGAGACAAGCGTTACTATTTCCCAGGCTTAAAGGAGAATCATCCCACTGAAGGGAGCATCCCCGGTTCTTCGGAGGGTGCGGTGGAGGTGGAACCGATTCTTGCACTGCTCAGTGCCGAAGATAGCGAGGATCCCGAAGAAATGGACGATAGAAATGCCCCGATGCTGATGCTGGGGCAGCGGGCAGTAACCGAGCAGACGTGGCTCCTGTATGTAAAATATGTCAAGAAAATCGAGGTGGACACCGCACCTTTGGAAAAATGGGATGCCCCGAAGGTGAACGTCCCCGATGGAACGGCGCTACCCCCGGGGACCCAGCTTAAACTGGAAAACAAGTATACCGACGCCGACAAGATTTATTACACTACGGACGGCAGCGAGCCGACTTTGAACAGCCCCATGTTTAACTGGAGCGCCAGCCGCTGGTGGGAGCAAAGAGGCGACGTGGACAGTATTAACATCCCCATTGAGATTGTAAAGGAGATGATTAGTGACAATGTAGGAGGCCGGGATGTGGTCGTCCTCAAGATGAAAACAATCGGTCCGGGCAGGGAGGACAGCGAGGTGGCCACCTACACATTCTACATTGATCCTGAAGCGGATGATCCGACAAAAATTCCCGGCGGCCCGCCCAGCGGCGTATTTCTTGATCAAAACGCGCTTGATCTTCCGGTTGGGCATTCATTTCAGCTTGAAGCAACTGTAGAACCGTTTAATGCCATCAATAAAAACGTGATCTGGCGTTCCAGCAATACCAGCGTAGCCACGGTGGATACCCGGGGACTGGTGACGGTTGTCGGCCCCGGTTCGGCCGTGATTACCGTAGAAACGGTAGACGGCAGCTTCAAGGCTACCTGCGTGATCAACGGTCCGGACGGGGAGGCAGATGAGCCGGATATGGTAGCAGCAGAGGATATTCTTCCGGAGGGGAAAAAGCCGGAGGACCCCCCGGAGCAGTTGCCGGAGGTTGATGAGCAGAACCTTGCAGAAGAAGATGCTAAGATTCTCCCATCAACATTTGCCGAAGAGCCGGAGACTACTGCCCAGGCGCCGGAACCGGAAGACAGGGCAGATCCGCAGCATTCTGAAGAAGAGAGCCCGGTATCTCCCGCTTCTACAGCCGAAGATGAATCGCCGCTGCCGGAAGGCCACTGGGAGTATCTGGCAAAGAAAGAGGATCTGGCAGCTACCGTTAAAACCTCCGATGAATCCACAGGTCAGCAGGAAAGCATCCTTCCAGAAGTGCAGGTATTCGAAATGGCGCTTGGGCATACAGTGCCCCTTCCCATGCCGGAGCAGCAAAAAGATCTGGACCTTATTACTGCAGCCATTTTCTTGGTTTTCGTTCTCTCAGGTGCAGGCAAAAGGTACATAGAATATGCAAAGGAGTAATTACAATTGATCGAAGCTATATTAATACCCTTAAAAGATACGCTGCATAGCATCTCGTCAGGTTTGTTAATCCCCACTATTATTATCTTGCTGCTGCTTCTGGCTCTGTCGGCGTTTGAGCTCGGTGCCCTGCTGGTGGAAGTATGTACAGAACGGCGCAGCAAAAAAAATAATGTTTCGGAGCTGATCGATGCTTTTCAGCGAAAAAGCGCCGTGCAGATAATGGAGGAGATCGAGCAAAGCCGCCTTTTCCGGCGGCAAAAAGCAGCCCTGGGCGAGTTGATCAGCCACGCTAAACTGCCTGCCGCCACCCTGGAAGCGCTGGGACGCCGCCTGCTTGCCGGCGAGGAACGGCATTATTCCAGGATAACCGACAGGACAGATCTGGTGGCACGCCTGGCGCCCATGTTTGGTTTGATGGGTACGCTTATCCCGCTGGGACCGGGGATGATCGCCCTTGGCCAGGGAGAAACGCAGATGCTGGCAGATTCCCTGCTCATCGCCTTTGACACGACGGTAACCGGGCTGGCTGCTGCCGGCGTAGCCTTTGCCATTTCGCGGCTGCGCAAAAGGTGGTACGAAGAATATTTGAGCTCTCTGGAGACACTGATGGAGAGCCTGCTGGAGGTGTTTGACTGTGAACGGGGGCTTGAGAGGCAGGAAGCGCGGAAAACTCAAGGCAGCAGATGATGTCAACCCTTTGGAGGGAGTTGTCAATATCGTGGATGCCATGCTGGTATTTGCCTGCGGGCTGATGCTTGCCCTGGCCGTTTACTGGAATATCGATCTGGGGCCGGTGGGAGAGCGTATCGATGTAAGCCGCGGACAGGAGGTGACGGGAGCTCCGGAGATACGTGAAGATCTGATTAAAACCCGGGATCAGGGTAAACTTTATCAACGGGTGGGGACAGTTTATAAAGACCCTGAAACAGGGCAGCTCTTTATGCTGACCGACACTGACGATGAATAGTTTAGCAGTTGAGCTACTTAATGTATTATTCGACTGTAAAAAACAACCTTTTGGTCAGCTTATCAATTTAGAAATTGACTTATTGCAGCGAAATAATGTTTGTGTTAATTATCGTGGTTTGTTTTTATAACTGGCTTATTAATGACAGAAAACCATTACGATAGGAAAAATTATTTGAAATGTTTTAGTTGAAAAGGGAGGTATTTTTTATGATAACCGGAAGAAGAGCGGGAAGAACGTTATCGCTTCCTTTATTGGAACGATGCCGAAATAAGTCCGGCTTCGGCAGGCTGGCGACGGCTGTTATAATTTTATTGCTGCTTACCGCAGCGCTTTATCTGACGGCTCCCGCAGTCGCTCTTGCGGCATCGGATTCGCTGGAGATCACGGGAAAAGGCGTGGCAAACCCGGTGACCTTCACCCGGGAAGAGCTGGAAGGGATGGAGCAGCACCAGGAATTGTACAGCTGCATAAATACCTGGCCCACCAAGAAGTGGTATGTAGGGAAGGGGGTCAAGTTGTGGGACCTGCTCCAAAAGGCCGGAATTAAGGAAGAAGAGGCCACGATGCTCAAGTTTACGGCGGTTGATGGCTATACGGTAACGCTTACGATGAAGGAGCTTTTCCAGGACAAGCGCTACCGTTTTCCTAATTTCAAGGTTGGCGGCGGCGATGGTGACGGGCATCTTCCGGGCGATCCGTCGGGGGCGGTACCGGCGGAGACGATTATCGGCCTGATCAGTGTGGAGGGCAGCGATAATCCCGAGTATATGAACGATTTGAATACTCTGCTGCTAATGCTGGGGCAGCGGACCGTAACCGAACAGACGGGAAACCTGTTCGTTAAATATCTGAACAAGATTGAAGTGCTTATCGACAAGCCGAAGAAGTGGGACGCCCCGCAGGCCAACCCGCCGGGCGGCGCAATTTCCGCGGGGGAAATGGTGACGCTGAGCAACCTCCACAATGATGACGACAAGATTTATTACACCACTGACGGCAGCACTCCGAATATGAACAGCCCCATGTATAATTGGATTGCCAGCCGCTGGTGGTCATCGCGGACGGATGTCCTGGGGAAAATTAATCATCCCATTGGACCCATTAACGAGAACACCACGATCAAGGCGGTAACTATCGGCCCCGGCAAACTGGATAGCGATGTCGTTACCTTTGAGTACTTCATTGAGGGCACAGAGCCCGGTGACGGTTCTCCGGCAGTACCCCCCGCCGTGGAGGAGCCACCAACAGAAGACCCCGGGGCAGATGAAGTGCCGAATGTGCCGTCGCAAAAAAATATTGTCCTCACCATTGGAAAAATGGAAGCTGCTGTTGACGGTGCGCCTTACGCCCTGGATGCGGAACCTTGCATAGACGCCGAGTCAGGACGCACACTGGTGCCGGTGCGCTTTGTCATTGAGGCCCTTGGTGCTAAAGTTGGCTGGGATTCAGAAGCCGGACGGGTTACTATTACCGACGGGGAGAAAGAGATTATCCTGACCCTGGGTTCCAGCGCTGTTCTGGTCAATGGAGCGGAGCGGACCATTGACTGTGCACCGATGACGCTTCCACCCGGCCGCACTTTTGTCCCCCTGCGCTTTGTCAGCGAGAACCTGGGTGCGGAAGTAGGCTACGAGGGCAATACCGGAAAGATCACAATTACCAGATAATATAGCTTAACAATACCATGTTTAGCAGCAATATGTGAAATAATGGCCGTCAGCTATCCCCAGGGGGAGCAACTTTATAATATTAGGCTCGCAGCTTGGGTTAAAGGGCAGGCAGCTAAAGGTGCGGAAATGGAAATTTGTGCAAGATTTTTAAAAACTTTACGGTAGAGTTTTGCCCAATTCTCGCTATAAATTAAAAATAAGGCCTTCGTGTCTAAAAAAGAACTTCATCTATTATTTCTGAAAACCTGGGAGGCACATTGCATGCAATATTTGTGCCAGTGTATTTATAAAAATAAGGCAGCGGTCATTGTTTTGTTGTTGATATCGATTATCTGTGCGGCAGGATGTGGCTGTGCCCCGTCCGAAGATGTTCCCCGGGGCACAGTTGTGATTGAGGGGGATGCCGTAGAGGGCAGGGCTTCTTTTACGCTGGAGGAGCTGAAAGCCATGGAAGATGGCCTGGTAGAAGCCGATTATTTTGCCCTTAACTCATATGGATCAAAAGAGTATGTACATTTTAAAGGTGTCTGGGTATGGCATATTTTAAAGGAAAAAGCAAACCTGAAGGAGCATGCTTCAAGGGTTAGCTTTATAGCGGAGGACGGCTATGAGGTGGAGTTTACGCTTGAGGATGTGCAGCGGGAAGACTATATCGACGAGCAAAATCCTCAAACAAAATACAAAATGATCCTGGCCTGGGAGGAAAACGGTAGGGAGTATAATCCGGGCAAGGGCAACCCCTTTCAACTTGTCGTCGGCCAGCGGGAACCGGGCGATGAGAACAGGCCCTGCTGGGTGCGCAATGTAATGATTATCCGTGTTGATTGAGCGGAGGTTGGCGGCAGCGCACGCCGGCCGGCACTTGTTCCACCTGCTTTTACCATTGCGGGAGCAGTGTCCTGCCGGGGAGAGGATAAATCCCCATAGTATAGCAGGGATCACCCATGGTAATGGGATATAGGAAGAAGTCAGCTGTGCCTTTGGTCAGAAATGGCAGTTATCATCTATAGAGCAAGTCCGCATAGGAGGAGATGTAGCAGCGTGGATCAAAAAAGGCACGGAATACTTTCCCAAAGCCAGTTACCACTTAGACCCCTTTCACCTGCGGAAATGGTTAACCGAAGCACTTAGTTTTAACAGCAAGACCTACGAGGCGGTCTGCGACAGCTTGGCCCGGTTAGACCGTGCCGCAGTCCTGCAAGCGTTGGAGCAGGCAGCGCGCTCCCTTCGCGGAACTCGAAAGAAGAAATAAAAGATTTTGCGCATTACCTGATGGAAAACTGACACGGCATATCCGATTTGCCAGAGGAGGAACGCTTATGGGCACTTGAGGGCCAGGTGAGACATACCCTTGCCCGGCGGATGAAACGGATCGGGGCCAGGTGGACACCAGAAGGAGCAGACCGCATGGGGCGGCTTTTAGCGGCCAAGGCCCATAATGAATTGAGCAAGTATGTCCGCCAGACACCAAATACATTATGTGATTTACTACAATCTGAGGTTGTGGTTGAAAAGCAAGCTTCACACGGAAAGGAAGACCTCGAGGCCTGGCTGAGGGCCTCCATGCCAGCCTTGAAAGTACCTTTTGTCGGGAAACCCTGGATCAAGCACGTGTTGAGAGAAATCGGATCCATTCTGTAGTCAATTTAAAAATAGGTTGGGAGTTTCACCTACTTACTCTTGACACAAACACTTTTACATCTTTAAATGCAATAGTAGTTGTTATATAATAGATTTTAAGGAAGACTTTGCTACCATTATGAATGTATGTGCATAGTTAAGATAAATTGTGTTTTATCAAGGAATAGGATAGTGTCATGGTAAGAATTTACTACATAATGCAAAAATTTTGACCATAAATATGCATTAACATGCATATTACTTTTATGAGAGGAGGGAAACGGAAATTAGACGATATATTAAATCCCAGTCAGGAATTTGGTTTGGCAAACGCTTGATGACCGTTGCCACTTTGTTACTGTTTGCCCTTATGCCCAATCTGATAGGATCAGTACCTGCCTTTGCCGAAACCGCGGTTTTGGAGATTACCGGGAAAGGGGTAACGACCCCTCTGAAGCTTACCCTGGCCGAGCTTGAGGCGATGGAGCAGTACGAGCATGTCTACAGCACGATCAATACCTGGCCGACCAAGAGATGGTACATAGCGCGGGGAGTAAAATTAAGAGACCTGCTTTCCCTGGCGGGGTTCAAGGTAGATGAGGCCACGTCTATTAAATTTGTAGCGGCCGATGACTACGAGATGACCCTGACGGTTAAGGAACTGCTGGAAGACAAGCGTTACTATTTCCCAGGGCTAAAGGAGAATCATCCCACTGAAGGGAGCATCCCCGGTTCTTCGGAGGGTGCGGTGGAAGTTGAGCCAATTCTTGCTCTGCTCAGTGCCGAGGATAGCGAGGACCCTGAAGAGATGGACGATAGAAATGCCCCGATGCTGGTGCTGGGGCAGCGGGCCGTAACCGAGCAGACGTGGCTCCTGTATGTAAAATACGTAAAGAAAATCGAGGTGGACACCACACCCCTGGAAAAATGGGATGCCCCGAAGGTGAACGTCCCCGATGGAACGGCGCTGCCCCCGGGGACCGAGCTCAAACTGGAAAACAAGAATACCGACGCCGATAAGATTTATTACACTACGGACGGCAGCGAGCCGACTTTGAACAGCCCGATGTTTAACTGGAGCGCCAGGCGCTGGTGGGAACAAAGGGAAGATGTGGATAGTATCAATATCCCCATCGAGATTGTAGAGGAGATGATCAGTGACAGTATTGACGGCCGTGATGTGGTCGTCCTCAAGATGAAAACGATCGGCCCGGGCGGGGAGGACAGTGAGGTGGCCACCTATACTTTTACCGTCGATCCCGAAGCGGAAGAGCCGGAAACAGGGGCAGAGCCCGGGAAAGATACGGTACCTAAGAAATCAGAGCCAAAAGTCATTGTGCTCACCATCGGGCAGAAGGAAGCTACTGTTGACGGTGCGCCTTACGCCCTGGATGCGGAACCTTGCATAGACGCCGAGTCAGGACGCACACTGGTGCCGGTGCGCTTTGTCATTGAGGCCCTTGGTGCTAAAGTTGGCTGGGATTCAGAAGCCGGACGGGTTACTATTACCGACGGGGAGAAAGAGATTATCCTGACCCTGGGTTCCAGCGCTGTTCTGGTCAATGGAGCGGAGCGGACCATTGACTGTGCACCGATGACGCTTCCACCCGGCCGCACTTTTGTCCCCCTGCGCTTTGTCAGCGAGAACCTGGGTGCGGAAGTGGCCTACGAGGGCAATACCGGAAAGATCACAATTGCCAGATAATATAGCTTAACAATACCATGTTTAGCAGCAATATGTGAAATAATGGCCGTCAGCTATCCCCAGGGGGAGCAACTTTATAATATTAGGCTCGCAGCTTGGGTTAAAGGGCAGGCAGCTAAAGGTGCGGAAATGGAAATTTGTGCAAGATTTTTTAAAACTTTACTTGTGCGGCAGGATGTGGCTGTGCCCCGTCCGAAGATGTTCCCCGGGGCACAGTTGTGATTGAGGGGGATGCCGTAGAGGGCAGGGCTTCTTTTACGCTGGAGGAGCTGAAAGCTATGGAAGATGGCCTTGTAGAAGCCGATTATTTTGCCCTTAACTCGTATGGATCGAAGGATTATGTTCATTTCAAAGGTGTCTGGGTATGGCATATTTTAAAGGCAAAAGCAAACCTGAAGGAGCATGCTTCAAGGGTTAGCTTTATAGCGGAGGACGGCTATGAGGTGGAGTTTACGCTTGAGGATGTGCAGCGGGAAGACTATATCGACGAGCAAAATCCCGCTACAAAATACAAAATGATCCTGGCCTGGGAGGAAAACGGCAGGGAGTATGACCCGGAAAAAGGTAATCCATTCCAGCTGGTCGTCGGCCAGCGGGAGCCGGGAGATGAGAACAGACCCTGCTCGGTACGAAATGTAAAGACCATTCGTATTGATTGAGCGCGTTATGGGCCGATTTAATAGATATCCATGAAGCCGCGCCAATATCATGACCGTAAATGGCAGGGTTATTTTCATGGGAAAACTGATTGAAAGAGCTATCAATATATTTTGAAGGAGGTAGGCTTCTGGTTACGGTCTGAGAACCCCTGCGGTATGTTATTCTTTCTTGAGACTTCTATATATCTGTAGATTTTGGTAACCAGATTATACCATGGATGAAGAGCTTCAAAGCCGGAGGAAATATTATTTGAGCAATCGGGATCTGCTTGTGATTGCCGTTTTGAGCGGTATCGGGGGGGTAATGAGCACTTATATCGGTTATCTGGGGAATCTTGTAAACCGCGTTTTTGGCGTTCCTTTCGGCGCAGGGCAGTTTGTCTCTGGTTTGCATATCTTCTGGTTCATCCTGGTTGCCGGGCTGATCCGCAGGCCGGGAGCTGCTACCGCTGCGGGCCTGCTGAAGGGGGTAATCGAGTTGCTTACCGGCAGCACCCATGGGGTCGCCATTATCCTGGTTTCTCTGGTTCAGGGGCTGCTGGTTGATGTTGTCCTGCTCATTACCGGGCGTCATAGTTTGGTTAGTTACATGCTGGCCGGAGGGGTTTCGGCTGCTTCAAATGTATTTGTTTTCCAATTTCTATATTTTTCTGGCTTCCCCGTAACCTATCTTTTCTTTATCGGCATTATAGCTTTTATTTCCGGTGCTCTTCTGGCGGGCAGTTTTGGCCACAGTGTGCTGGAGATTGTGCAGCAGGCCAGGCCCTTTCGCATTGCAGGGGCTTCAGGGGAAGATTTATCTGCTGCTGCGGCGGCCACGACCACAGGAGGGAGGTTGCCTCTTCCCCGGCTAAGGCTTGCCATAACAGCCCTGCTGGTATTGCTGCTGGCGATTGGGGCGGTCTATTATTTTGCCGCTGTTTTTGAGCCTCCCTGGATGGGTCCCGCTTGCCGGGTGGAGGGAGCGGTGGAGCGGCCTCTTTCATTCCAGCTTTCTGATTTCGCCCGGCACGAAACTACAATTACCGCCGAATTAAAGGGAGAATTTACCCAAATTCCCTCGCAGGAATATACAGGTATTCCCTTGAGTACAATTCTCCAGGAGGCTTCGCCGCTGGCAGATGCAAAAAAAATAAGCGTTATAGCGACTGATGGCTATACGGTGGAATTTGAGCTGCAGGATGTCTTCAATGACGATCGGCTGTTGCTGATCAGGGAAGAGGATATGCTGCGGCTGATTGCCGGAAATTACGAAGGGGGTTACTGGGTAAAGCTGGTAAGCAGGATCGTCGTAAAGTAAGTTGAAAGGGGTTATTTATACTGGAACCGATCGTTGATATTCAAGACCTTTCTTTTACATACAGCGGGTCGGTTTTTCCGGCGCTGGAAAAGATCAACCTGCAGGTATACCCGGGACAGTTCCTTACAATCACCGGCCCCAGCGGTTGCGGCAAGTCCACGCTGGCCCTCTGCCTGGCAGGGTTTATTCCCCATGCCTACAGTGGAACGATGCAAGGTGTTGTGCGTATACAGGGCAGAGATACCCGGGAATATCCTGCCGGAGGCCTTTCCGGGATAGTTGGCCTGGTTCAGCAGGACCCGGAAGCGCAGCTTTGCACACTCACGGTGAGCGATGAGGTGGCCTTCGGGCCGGAAAACCTGCGTATACCACCGCAGGAGATACAGGAACGGGTGAAATTTGCTCTGCAGGCTGTAGGGGCTCTGGGGCTGAAGGAGAGAAAGCTCCACACCCTTTCCGGAGGTGAAAAACAGCGGGTGGCCATTGCTTCCGTACTGGCGATGACGCCTTCTCTTCTCATCCTGGACGAACCCACTGCCAGTTTGGACCCTTCCTGCACCCGGGAGGTGCTCCACACCCTGGAAAAATTAAGAGAAGAGCTTGAAATCTCGATTATCGTGATTGAACACCGCCTGGAGCGGCTTGCTTCCATTTCGGACCTCCTGCTGCTTATGAATAAGGGGGAAATTGTTGGGGAGGGCGCCCCCGGCGAATTCCAGAAAAGATATGTTCCAGCCGTTATATTGGATACCGATAGAGTTAATGAGCGGGGAAATTCTTCGGGCCGGCAACATGGAAAACCGGCGGGTACTTTAAAAGAAGTGAAAGACAAAAAGAAAGAAAAGGCCCCTCTTTTGTCCGTAGAAAACCTTAAAGCTGGTTACGAGGGGAGGGACGTCCTCTCGGGCATTAGTTTTTATGCTTACCCTGGAGAGATCATTGCCGTAATGGGGGATAACGGCAGCGGGAAAACCACTCTTTTGCTTGCCCTGCTGGGGATCCTTAAACCGGGGAGAGGAAAAATATCAATGAATGAAGAAGACGTAACTCAAATGAAAGTTGCACACCGTGCCCGAAATATTGGACTAACCTTTCAAAACCCCAACCACCAGCTCTTTGAAAATACCGTAGCCAGGGAAGCAGCGCTTCCCTCCCTTTTCTTGCGCAAAGAAGTACAAGAGGAAATTGAGCATAGAGTTGATCGGTTGCTGGAAAAGTTTGGCTTGCAGGGGTATAGAAATAAAAATCCCTTTACCCTGAGCCTGGGGGAGAAAAAAAGGCTTACGCTGGTTTCGGTGCTGGCTTATTCTCCCGAGGTTTTAATTCTGGATGAGCCCCTCGTAGGTCAGGATAGCGATCGGCTCGGCCTGCTGATGGCTGCCCTGCAGGAACACCGCGCTTGCGGAGGGATTACCCTGATGGTTTGCCATGAACCGGCTGTGGTTGTTTCCTGCTGCCAAAGGATTCTTTTTCTGGAGGAGGGAAAATTGCTTATTGATGCCCCGGTGGATGAGGCCATGGTGAGGCTGGCAAGAATGGGGCGGGATGAATATCTACCCATCGGTTTTGTTGATTATTCTTTCCAGGAGAAAGATGACAAATGAAGATAAGTATGCATCGCAATTCTGTTCATAGCAGAACAACATCATCTGCAGTAAAGGGATTTTTCCCGGGGTTGACTTATATCGGCCAGCGTTCTTTGCTGCATCGGGTTCATCCGCTGGTTAAGCTGGTAATGCTCTTTAGCTTTAGCTTGACTGTTTTTGCCGTGCCTTCTATTGCAGGAGGGATAATTCTTTTCTTCCTGCTGTTGGTTTTTTATAGTCTGGCAGGGTTAGGCCTGGTTTTTTTTTCACGTAAGCTACGCTTTATACTCGTTTTTGGTTTTTTTATTTTCCTCGTCCAGGTTTTAGCTGTAAAAGCAGGTGCTTTGCTCTGGCAGTTATCCTTGGGACCGGTGTGCCTCTCGGTTTGGTCTGAAGGGTTCCTGGGGGGCTTGAGTATGATGCTGCGCTTTTTAAATATTATCGGCTCCAGTTATCTTTTTGTAGCTACTACGGATCCGAACAGGCTTGCTTATGCCCTGATGCAGGCCGGGTTGCCGTACAGATTTGGTTTTATGCTCATAACGGCGCTGCGCTTTATTCCCGTTTTTCACCTGGAACTGGCACAGGTGAAAAATGCGCAAATGGCCAAGGGGATTGAGCTGGAGGGGCTTTCGCCACGTAAGTTATTCAGGGCGGTCAGGTACCTTTTGGTACCGCTGGTGATCTCGGCCTTGAGCAAGGTGGATTTTCTGACCATTTCTATGGAGAGCCGTGCTTTTGGCCTCTATCCCGACAGAACTTATCTGCATTCTCAGATTTTGTCGAGGAAAGATAAACTGGCCATTGCTGCCGTCCCTCTATTTTTCCTGTTTTTTTACCTTATTTCTATAACATATTTTTAGAAAAAAATAACCTAAAAGCCTTGACAATTGTTTCAGGTATATGTTATTGTCATTATGACAAAAATGACATAATGAAATTCATATATTGCGGACAGATTATTGATGAAGTGTTAACCTCCGGGAAATTTCCGGGTTGAGCTGTGAGGTTTCTAGAAAGTTGATAAGCTCGTAACTGTAGAAATTGGGGGCAGATTTTTCCCAAGATTGCAGTCCCAGCAAGAACATGTTTTGATTGACATATCCTGTTTATTTCATTTATAATAGGATTGTATTTGATGAATTACAGAGTCTTATCGCTATGAATCTTGATGCATAATGAACCCGGGTGCATAATTACTCTAATCTAGAGCAGACTCTGGTTTGGAGCAATTATTTAGCCGGGGAGATTATTGATTGAGAATATCGTTTCACTACTTGCTATTAACATCGGCAACGCTATAAGCTTAACCTCCTAAATGTTTCGGCGGCGGAGGTAATACCTTAACTAGCCTAATAATGAAAAAGATTCGGTTTAACTTATTCCTTCTCCGCCAAAACTATCTTTTTAAATGTGGATTAAGCTGTCATTGATATATGTTTTTACACTTTAAGTACTTTCCATAAGCACTTTTAAAGGGTTACCTAAAATAGTAATTTCAAATTTAGGAGTGATCTTGTGTTAGAAAACTCCGCACTAAATTGCAGCAAACGGATGCGTTGTTTTTCTGTGGAAAAAAAATTTACCAGCAGAAAGAACAACGTTTTTCTAGTTAAAACTAATAAGTCGGACAATAAAAAAAAGTATCTGGTATGTAAAAAGTACTCCCGCCCTGAGAGAATGCCTGAAGAGATTAAAATGCTCTCTCTGTTAAAGGAAAAAGGGGCGCCTGTTCCAGCAATTTATGCGACAGGCGATGATTATGTTTTATTGGAATACCTGGAAGGGCCATTGTTCGCAGATTTTTTTTTCTGGCAGGAGAGTGTTAGCGGATCTGGAAGCCATTCTTTGGCGGGGCCTGCATATCAGTCCATCTACAGTCTTTGTTGCTGGTTTAAGGTTTTTTATGCTGCCTCGCGTGCGATTACAGGAAAGCAGTTAATCATGGGGGATGTCAACTTCAGGAATTTTATTATCAGAGAAAGGATCTACGGGATCGATTTCGAAGAATGCCGGGAGGGGAAAATAGAAGAGGACCTTGGGAGTCTTTGTGCTTTTGGCCTTACCTACTGGCCTCCTTTTACACCTTGGAAAATGGCTATGATAGGGGAATTGTTTCAAATATTCAGCAGTGAATTCCGCCTGGATAAAGAGCTTGTAAAACAAGAATTGCAAAAGGAACTTTTATTTTTATCCAAGAGAAGAGGGGCGCTCCAGGAAACGGTAAAGCTTTTACTGGGCAACCTGCTGGAAACAAGCGCACACTTTGAATAAATAATATTTACTCTAAAGGGAAATTTAATAAACTATCAACCCTTTAGGAGGATTTTTATGTTCAATATCACTAATGATACTTTGGAAAAATGGCTTAAGGAAGATATACCCTATATGGATCTAACAACCTGCATAATGGATATTGGCAGCCAGAATGGTGAAATGCATTTTTTCAGCAGGGACGAAGCCGTTCTATGCGGAACCGAGGAAGTAGCAAGATTGACTGCGCTAAAGGAAGGAAAGGTGCTTGAATACCTTTCTTCCGGTTCAAAAATTTTCCCCGGGCAGATTTTTATGAAAATTGCCGGCAGCGCCGGAGTGTTGCATCTGCTTTGGAAAACCTCTCAAAATATCCTGGAATACGCCAGCGGTGTGGCTTCCCGCACTAACAGGCTGGTGGAAAAAGCAAGGAAAGTGAACGAAAACATATCTATACTTTCAACAAGAAAGGTCTTTCCAGGGACAAAAGAGCTGTGTATAAAAGCGGTTTTGAGCGGCGGAGGGCTTCCTCACCGCCTCGGTTTATCGGAATCGATACTCATTTTTAAGCAGCATCGGGTTTTTGATAGCTCATGGGACAAACCAGCCAGTAAAATAAAGAAATTAAAAACAATAAGCTGTGAGAAAAAGATAATCATTGAAATTGAGCAGCCGGAGGAGGCTTTGGATTTATGCCATGCAGGTACAGATGGACTCCAGTTTGACAAATTGCCTCCCGAAATATTGGCGGATTTGATCAGAAAAATTAAAAAAGATTTTCCACAGATCCTTTGTATTGCTGCAGGGGGGATAAACGAAAATAATATTGATGAATATGCGGCAACTGGAGTGGATGCAATTGTCACGACTTCAATGTATTTTGGCCGGCCTGTAAATATCGGTGTAACAATGAAAACTGCTTAAACAGAAATAAAAGCTTAATCTCTCAAGAGCAAGTTAACAGATCCTGGAGACAATATTTAAGAAAAATATCGAGCAAATTTGCTGGTTACCGTCTTTTGGCTTCACAAATGCGGAGCAGGTCTTTCCTAATTATTGACACCCGGAGGGAACTTCGCTATACTTACAATGAGATAGGAAAGTCTTATAATAAGTGAGTAAAGCGAAACATGACAGGCAAAAAAAAAACGAAAATATTCTTTGCAAGATACAGCCAAAATTAAAATTGTGGCTTGAGGTGGACGGTGCCGTTGTTTTCGGCGGCGGGCGCGTGGCTCTGTTTCAGGCTATTGAGGAAACAGGTTCCATCAAGCAGGCGGCGGAAAAGTTAAATATGTCATACCGGGCGGCTTGGGGCAAGATTAACGCTACGGAAGAAAGGCTTGGGTTGAAACTGGTACAAAGACAGGCCGGAGGGCGAAATAGCGGTGCCGAATTAACCCCCAAGGGAAGGGAATTATTAAAGATTTTTAAACAATATAAAAAGGACGTAATCACTGTGACAGACAGTGTTTTTTTTGACTTTTTTCATGATTTTTTAGCGAAGTAACACATCCAAATGCCTCAAAGTATAACTACCCGAATTTTCCCACATTTCTACCGATTTTTTGCGGTCTTGACGCTAAAAGATTTTTATAATATACTCATTATACTCATTATGTCAAAAATGGCAGAAATGCATGCATGGACACAACGAATGGGGGTGTTTATATTTACATATTATGGCTGTCTGGTAATAACTGGTTCTGAGTATCAAATGTAGATTGTGTTGGCGGGGCGTTTTATTAAACTTAAAGGTTAGGAGGTTTAATGATGGAGGTAATCAAGACTGATTGCGGTTTATGCATTAACAGCTGTGGCATTGATGCTTATGTGGAGGACGGCAAGCTTGTTAAGGTGGAAGGTACGAAGGAGAACTGGTTGAACGAAGGCGAACTATGCGAAAAAGGTAAATATTTGGTAGATTTGGTCTATTCCCCCAACCGCGTAAAATACCCTTTGAAAAAAGTGGACGGCAAATTTGAAAGAATATCCTGGGACCAAGCCTATGATGAGATAGCTGCCAAGCTATTGGAACTCAAGGAAAAGTATGGTGCTCGCACCCTGGCCACCTGGACAGGTTCGGTTGGTGTGGAACACTTTGAAATGGCGGCTTTCAACCAGCGCTTTGCCAAGGCTTTTGGCAGCGCCAACTTTTTTAACCCCGAAGGTATTTGCTTCCGCACCAAAATTTTGTCCCGGCAGATTACCTTTGGCCGCTATCCTGTGGAAGAACCCCGTAATGCCGACTGCATCCTTCTTTGGGGTCACAACCCGGAAGCAAGCTATCCCCCGCAGGGAAAGATAGTTCGCAAGAGGGTCGAAGAAGGTGCAAAGCTGATCGTTATTGATCCAAAACGTATCCCGCTGGCCGAGGTGGGCATCTATCAATCGATTCGTCCCGGCACCGACGGTTTCCTGGCTTTGGCTATGATCAATGTCATTATCACAGAAGGATTATGGGATAAGGAATTTGTTGAAAAATGGACATACGGTTTTGATAAGCTTGTCGAGCATGTCAAGGGTTATACGCCGGAAAAAGCCGAAGCTGTCACCGGTGTCCCGGCCTCCGAAGTGCGGCGCATCGCCAGGACCTTTGCTAATACGGAAAGATCCTGCATCCTTAGTGGTGTGGGGCATATCGGCCAGTATCAGA
This sequence comes from Dethiobacteria bacterium, assembly GCA_050948825.1. Taxonomy (GTDB): domain Bacteria; phylum Bacillota; class Dethiobacteria; order DTU022; family UBA8154; genus DUQX01. The sequence goes on from JBMNEO010000010.1 coordinate 41,147, forward strand.
ACGGGCTGCAGACAGAAAGGGCATATTGCATCCTGATGGCTATTACCGGCAATATCGACAGGCCGGGCGGCTGGGTTACCTGCCCGCAAATCAGGCTGGCTGATTTGCGTGTGAAGGTTGAGGAGCATAGCCTTGGGTATGATGAGTTTCCGGTATTCCACCAGTTCCGCAGGCGTACACCCCCATACGGTTCTGCCAGCTTGATGACGCAAGCAATGGTTACCGAGAAGCCCTATCCGATTAAGGCTTTCTTCAGCTCGGGCAGCAACCCTGCGCTGACCTTTCCGGATACCAACCTTTTTCTGGAAGCTATTAAAAACTTGGAACTATTCGTCTCCATTGACCCCATTATGACAGAGACTTGCCAATTGGCCGATTATGTTCTCCCCGCCTGTACTTCCTTAGAGGAGACCGGTATCGGGGGATTCCCCTATGCCATTTCCTATTGCAAGCCCTATATTATGCTGCGCAAAAAGGTTGTCGATCCCCTCTATGAAAGCAAGCCGATCTGGCAAATTTGGAGCGAGCTGGGCCACAAGGTGGGTCTGGGAGAGTATTTCCCCTGGAAGACCGACGAAGAAGTCGCAGAACATTTCTTCTCCACCAGCGGGGTAAGTATGGAGCAGCTGAAGGAACATCCCGCAGGTCTTTATTTCGGCGAAGTAGAGTACAATCTCTATGATAAAATTGGTTTTTCCACAGATTCAAAGAAAATCGAACTTTATTCAGAAGAAATGGAAAGACTGGGGGAATCAGGCTTCCCCGGCCACGTCGAACCGGAGCAAAGTCATGCAGCGGACCCCGTTTTTGCGGAACAGTATCCGGAGGTATTGTTGACCGGCGCCAGAAGAGAGGAATGGATTGGTGGACAGATGCGCGATGTAATTGGACTCAGGACCAGGAGTCAGGAAGCAGAAGCTGAGTTCAGTCCCATTACCGCCAAGAAATATGATATTGAGGATGGCGAGATGATTGGCGTGCAAACCCCCCGGGGCATGATCAAGATCAAGGCTAAAGTCACTCCGAATATGCGGCCGGGTGTGGTATCTATTCCCCATGGTTGGGCACCGGCCAACGTTAACCAGCTGTTGGATGCCAATGTAAAAGACCGGGTGTCCGGTTATATTACCATGAGAGGTAACGGCTGCCGTCTTGTCAAGCTTGGTTAACATGACCAATTGGGATGGCTATCGGGCAAGTCTTCCCTGGCCTGCGAATTATCTGGTTTAAATTGGCGGAGGTTTAATAAAGATGCTTATAGATGTGGCTGTTGAAGAAGTATGGGAGATACTTCATAATGTTACAGTTCCGCTTCAGCCGGAAAGCGTATTGCTGATGGATTCTCTGAACCGGATTGCCGCTGCAGATGTAGTAGCGGCCGGAGATTTGCCATCTTGTGCGCAATCGGCGGTTGACGGATTTGTTGTTCATATAAATGACTTGCATGGAGGCTCTAAACTCCTGCTTGGAGAAGAACTTGGTTCGGGAATAATCCCCGCATACCCGCTGAATCCGGGAAAAACGATGAAAGTAGTCACCGGAGGAGTGTTGCCGGAGGGCGCGGCAGCGGTAATACCCGAAGAAGCAGCCGTTTTTAAGGGTAATTATATATTAATCAAAGAGCAAATTGCCCCCGGTGCTAATGTAAAGGTCCAGGGGGAAGACTTTAAAGAAGGCGAGATAATCCTGCGGAGCAGCTCCCGGCTAACCCCGGGAGCTCTGGGGGCGCTGGCGGCTTTCGGTCAAGAGAAGGTTTTAGTTAGCCGCCGCCCCTCTGTGGCGATTATCTGCCTGGGTCCGGAAATAATTCCCCATAATTTAATGCCTGCAGCGGGTGAGATCAGAGACAGCAACGGACCGATATTGAAGTCGCTGATCCTTCAGGACGGAGGACAAATTTCCGGTGTAAAGTATATCAGGGAAGCCCCCACCAGGGACAGTTTTAAAACTGCATTGAAGGAGATGCTCGGGAAGGCAGATCTGGTTATTACAACCGGAGGTACTGCTTTGGGAGAATTTGACCATCAGGCACTACCACTCCTAAGTGAAATGGGGGTAAATATATTATTCTGGGGAATTCAGGCCAAGCCCGGAAGCCACTCCGGCGGCGGATTGTGGGGCTCCAAGCCGGTATTGGCTTTATCCGGCAATCCTTCAGCATGCACGGTTGGGTATCACCTGTTGGTTTCTCCCGTTTTGCGTCAGATGCAGGGGTTAGCCTTTGCTCCGAAGATAACCACGGCAGTTTGTATTGATAAATACCGCAAAAATGGAGGCATACGCCGCTTTTTGCGGGGGCGGATGTTTGTTGAGGAAGGCGTAGGAAAGGTAAAAATATTGCCCGGTCAGAAATCAACGATGCTGAGATCGCTGTTAAGTTACAATGCGTTAATAGATTTGCAGGCAGGACACCCCCCGGTGGAAGAAGAATCGATGGTGTCCGTAATTCCGATTAATAGCGCAGAGAATATTTTTAAGTTCTAATTTTATTTTCGCTATGAATATATTAGCATAGCGAGGTTCATTTACGGAACTGCCTCTTCATAAAAGGTTTATATCTTTGATTTAAAGAAGTTTCTGGAGTTATTCGATGATAAAAAAAAAGTTGAATATAAACGGTGTTTGCTGGAACCTGGGTGTAGAGCCCACAGTCTCCCTGGCCGTTCTTTTTCAAAACCGTCCCCTGGAAATTAGTCTGGATGGTGGCCGGTGCGGTACAGGAGACTGTGCAGACTGTTTTGTCATTATCAATGGAGAAGCAGTTCTTCCCTGCGCTACTTTTCTTGGGGAGTTGCCGGACGGGACCTTTATTACTACCAGAGAGGGTATAAAAGAAGCAGGAGCCCTGCAGGCCTTACAGTTGTCCTGGGTCGTCCACAGAAGCCCCGGTTGTTTCTGTTGTTCCGGAAAGGCAATTCGTATTGGAACAGCAATGTTGGGGATCAACCCATTTCCAAGCAGGAAAGATATAGAAAGCTGGTTTCTTCAGCAGCCCTTTAAGTGCTGTAACAGCAAAAGGACTATGCAAAAGCGGATTGATGCAATTGAGGACGCTGCCCGGGTTGTGCGTGGCGAAATTGGTATTAATGAACTGGTTTGTAAGATTTCGACAGAAAAAAGAGTGCTTGATCTCCGGCAATTTGCACAAGATTGTCTCATTGTCGGATCAGCTCCCTGGACCCCGGTCCCTGAACTGGGTATTAAGATTCCACCCGACACTTTGCACCTGGCACTGGTTCGCGCGGGGGTATCCAATGCAGAATTGGTATCTATTGAAGCAGGTGAAGCGTGGAGTGTACCCGGGGTTTATCGGGTAATTACTTATCATGATGTTTTAGGGAGTAATTATATGAGCAGCCCGGCTTTCGCACAGGGGGAAGGACTTGAGTTTAACCGCCCCATCCTCAGCATCTGCAGAGAAGAAATTAAAAACAAATATGAAGTGCTTGCCGTAGTATGTGCTGACTCCCTGCAAAACGCCCTTGCGGCTGCCCGAAAGGTAAAAGCAAAATACAAATTTTCAAGGATGGAGGGAGCTTCGGCGATACAAACCAGAACACAAAACAGAAAGACCGTAACAGGGCCGATTTATCTTTCTCAAGCCTACAATCTAGGGTTTGCCAACCTCGTTAATAATGGTAAGCTGGTGATACATTCCAGGTTTTCTTTTCCGGATCATTACCGCAGCATTATTGCCTGGGCTATCGGGTTAAACGAGCAACAGCTTGACCTGGTGCATAGTAATGGGGCTGTAGAAGTCTCGCAGGGTTTTAATCCCTTTGCGGAGGCGATCCTGGGTCAGGCTTTTCTTTCAACCGGAAGGCCTGTATTCTTAAAATGTAGTAACTACACGTGTGAAAAATTCGGTTCTGTTACTGCCCAATGGAGTACTAAATAAATTCCAGTACAATTTAGCACAATAACCCAAGTTCCTGCCTCTAATTGTAATTTTAGAGGCAGGAACGGTTCATTCTTTTTAAAATACCAGGGGTGCCTCTGCCGGCGGTGTGATTTTGTTTTACTTTCTGAATGATTAAGGATATAATTTATCCTGTAACGAAATTAATTTATGATGATGTTAGCAATATTTTTTTTATTATCCCCATTATGTTTGGTTAAACATAGCTTGTACTGATTATAAACCGGAAGGGGTTGGATATGAAAACTGTACCTGTAGAGCAGGCGGTTGGGAAAGTCCTGGGCCAGGATTTGACCAAAATTGTGCCCGGCAAGTATAAGGATGCCCTTTTTCGCAAAGGACGGATTATTCAAGAGGAAGACATTCCCCAGTTGTTGGAAATGGGAAAACACAACATTTATGTTTATGAATTGGATGCAGATATTTTTCATGAAAACGATGCTGCTTCCATCCTTGCTGGTGAAGTTACTGGTGAAGGGGTAGTGTGTGGGGAAGCAAAAACAGGCAGAGTGGATATATTTGCAGAAAAAAACGGGTTATTAAAAATAAATGTTAAGGGATTAAATAGTGTCAATAGCATACCGGAGATGGTTGTGGCTACGGTACACAATAACAGTGTTGTTGCCGCAAACGATCTCGTAGCGGCGGCCAAGATTATCCCACTGGTTGTCAAAAAAGAAAAAATAGCCGGGCTGAGGGCGCAGATGGAAAAAAGCGGGCCAATTGTCGCTGTTAAACCATTTATACCCCTGGCGACAGCAATAATTGTGACCGGGAATGAAGTCTATCATGGCAGGATAGATGACGCATTCGCTCCTGTAATTGAGTCCAAAATAAAAAAGTTCGGCTGTGATGTTATTAGCCGGGCCTATCTGCCGGATGACAAGCAGATGATCTCTGAAGCCATAAAAAAAGCACAAGCTGCCTCCGCCCAATTGATTATACTGACCGGAGGTATGGCAGTAGATCCTGATGACGTTACACCTGCAGCTATTTTAGCTGCAGGCGGCAGGCTTGTTTCCTATGGTACTCCTGTAATGCCCGGTGCCATGTTTATGCTGGCTTACCTGGATGATCTGCCGGTTATGGGGCTGCCCGGGAGTGTGATGTACTATGAAACTACGATATTCGACCTTATTTTGCCCAGATTATTGGCCGGGGAACAGGTGCTGGCTGAGGATATTGTTGCGTTGGGCCATGGCGGCCTATGTTATACTTGCCCCAAATGTTCCTACCCGAGATGTCACTTTGGAAAAAGCAGCTAAAAAGCAGCTATCTAAATTGAAAAACTAATAACCTGTTTTTAGCTTGAGAAAACCAGGTTATAAACAGAACAGCCCTTGTTTTAATTTAATAAGGGCTGTTCTTCCGGGTTTTTTATTCTTTAATAAACATGACTGAGGTTGCTTTAATCAGGGCGATAACTTCATCCCCGGGTTTGATTTGCATTTCATCCAGGGAATTTTTGGTGATTACTCCGGTAATTCTGTTGCCGTTGCCGATATCAACCTCCACTTCTGCCGTTACGATACCGGGAGTAACATTGACTACTTTTCCGCTGAGCTTATTCCTGCCGCTAATTTTTAAGGCAACCGATGTTCCCAAGGTATAAAAACCTCCTTTGTTTAAATTTGATAAGTGGTATTTTAATTGGTATATATCATAGAATATCCAATGTATATATCAGATATTCAATTTCATCGCTAATCCGGTTGCATTTGTTTTTTCAACGACCCGTGTAAATAATGAAGACCGGCCGGCAAAAAAATGTTGACAAAGGGGCCTCGTGCATATATAATTAATAGCAATTCATTTCTTCCATAACAAAGCTCGTGAATAAGCACTATAATTTAAGCAAGAGCCATAATTCTAATGTAAGCAAGCAACATAATAGCGAAAAAACTATGACGGGGATATAAAAGGGCAACTCTTTTCTGCAGAGAGCCGGAAAAGCTGGAAACCGGTGGAAAGATGCCTTTTGGTCACCCTGGAGTTCTTCCCTGAAAGCAAAAAGCCTTAATTATTTTGCCGGGTAAGGGTTGACGGCATTCCGCCGTTAAAGGAAAGGTTTCGCGCTTGAGGAGGCCCTCATTGAAGGGCAATAAGGGTGGTACCGCGGAGATTACTCCTCCGTCCCTTGTAAGGATGGAGGAGTTTTTTATAGATAAAAAAAGTGAGCGAATGGAGGGAGGCAAGCCTGATCATCGGCATACCGCTGGTCAGGCTGGTATAAGTATGCAAATATATCTAAATGGGCAATATTGCACCAGGGAAGAGGCTAAAGTATCTGTTTTTGATCATGGTTTTCTCTATGGTGATGGGGTTTTCGAGGGGATACGTGCATATAACGGCCGCATTTTTAAAATGGAGGAGCATTTGCAAAGGCTTTATGAATCTGCACACCACTTATTGCTAGATATTCCTCTTTCAGTGGAAGAAATGGCAGAGGCAACTCTGGAAACTGTGCGCCGTAACAACTTGCAGGATGCTTATATAAGGACCGTAGTATCCCGTGGCCCTGGAGACCTTGGTCTGGATCCCAAAAAATGCTACGGTTCCACGGTGGTTATTATTGCCGATAAAATTTCACTCTATGCTCAGGAGTACTATGATCACGGGTTAAGCGTTACTACTGCGGTAACGCGCCAGCGCAATGCAAATACGTTGGAACCGCGCATTAAATCACTGAACTACCTTAACAATATTCTGGTTAAAATTGAGGCTGCCCAGGCCGGGGTTCTGGATGCGATCGTCCTGAATGAGCAGGGTTACGTTGTAGAGGGTTCCGGATGCAATGTGTTTATTGTAAACAAATATGGAGAACTGATAACTCCGCCCATGTACCTGGGGATCCTGGAAGGAATTACGCGCAATACGGTGATGGAGCTGGCGGCAAAAGAAGGGATAACTATTAAAGAAACTCCTTTTACACGGCACGATCTTTATATTGCCGGGGAGTGTTTTTTAACGGGAACGGCTGCCGAACTGATACCCGTAACCTCTGTTGACGGGCGGGCTATAGGCGGTGGTGCTCCCGGCCCCATTACGAAAAAACTAATGGAGATTTTTCATAATTATGCACAAAACAACGGTACTCCTGTTTATCACGCTGAAGGATAACCGTCAAACTGAAGGAAAACTATCATCTGATATTAGCTATGTCTTATGCTTTAAACGTTTGAATCTTTAAAGGAGGGGAGTAGAAACTTGCGCAGCGATATAGTAAAAAAAGGGCTGGAAAAAGCCCCGCACCGCTCTCTTTTCTATGCCATGGGTTACCATCCTGCAGAACTTAATAAACCGCTTATCGGTGTGGTCAATTCAGCGAATGAAATTGTTCCCGGCCATATTCATCTGCATAAAATTGCTGCGGCGGTGAAATCCGGTGTTTATGCTGCTGGAGGAGTGCCGGTGGAATTTTCGACAATCGCTATCTGTGATGGAATTGCCATGGGGCACGTGGGGATGAAGTATTCCCTGGCCAGCAGGGAGCTTATTGCCGATTGCGTGGAATCTATGGCAGAGGCACATGCCTTTGATGCCCTGGTTTTTATACCCAATTGCGACAAGGTTGTACCCGGAATGCTTATGGCGGCTGCACGCCTGGATCTTCCTGCAATTTTTATTAGCGGGGGGCCCATGCTTGCAGGGTATTATGATAACAGCACTGTGAATCTTAACAGTGTATTCGAGGCCGTAGGTGCCGTGAAGGCCGGACGTATGACCCCGGAAGAACTTGAAGGCCTGGAAATGGCTGCCTGCCCGGGGTGCGGTTCCTGTGCGGGAATGTTTACAGCTAATTCCATGAATTGTATAACGGAAGCCCTGGGGATGGCTCTGCCCGGGAACGGCACAGTGCCGGCGGTTACGGCTCAGCGCTTAAGGCTGGCAAAAGAAGCCGGAATGAAAATCGTGGAGCTCTTGCATAAAGATTTACGCCCGTCCCAAATAATGAACCCGCAGGCATTCCGTAACGCCCTGGCGATTGATATGGCTTTGGGCTGTTCTACGAATACGGTGCTGCACCTGCCTGCTATCGCCAGCGAATTGGGTATAAAATGGGATCTGGCTGAAATTAATCAGATCAGCGAGAAGACCCCCCAGCTCTGTCTGTTAAGCCCCGCAGGTCCTGACCATATTGAAGATCTGAACAGAGCGGGCGGCATCCAGACTTTAATGAAGGAGCTGGCTGCAAGCGATCTTCTTGATGCAAGTTTAATCACGGTGACCGGGGAGACGATCGGCGCCAATATTGCTTCTGCGCCTTCTCCTGACGGGAAGATTATCCGTTTTATAAAGGAACCATATCGTCCTGAAGGGGGTCTGGCTATTCTTTTTGGCAACCTTGCTCCTGAAGGGGCGGTAGTGAAACAGGGTGCGGTAGCCCCGGAGATGCAGCAAAGGAAGCTCAGGGCCAGGGTTTTCGATGGAGAAGAGGCCGCTGTGGAAGCAGTGTATGGAGGAAAGATTGTCCCTGGGGATGTGGTCGTAATTCGTTTTGAAGGGCCCAAAGGGGGGCCCGGCATGAGGGAGATGCTTACTCCGACTTCAGCGGTGGCCGGTATGGGATTGGATAAAGAAGTAGCGCTGATCACTGACGGGCGATTTTCCGGAGCTACCAGGGGGGCTGCCGTAGGGCATATATCTCCTGAAGCAATAGAAAGAGGCCCGCTGGCTATCGTAGAAGACGGGGATACGATTGAGATTGATATACCCGGAAAACGTCTGGAGCTGCTTCTTACGCCAGAGAAATGGCAGGAACGTCTGGATAAGCTGATTTTACCGGAACCGGCAGTAAAAAAAGGTTATCTCATGCGTTATGCTTCACAGGTAACCTCTGCAGCGAGAGGAGCTGTCCTGGATACTCCGGGAAGGAGTGAAAAATAAATGAAATTGACAGGAGCCCAGATGGTCCTGGCCTGCCTGGAATTGGAGAATGTTGACGTTGTCTTTGGTTTTCCGGGCGGTGCAGTTTTAACCCTTTATGATGAAATTTACAAAAAGGGCTTGCGGCATATTTTAACCTGTCATGAACAGGGTGCAGCACATGCGGCGGACGGTTATGCCAGGGTTACCAATAAACCGGGTGTTGTTATCGCTACATCAGGCCCCGGAGCGACGAATCTGGTAACAGGTATAGCTACCGCTTATATGGATTCGGTTCCCCTTATAGCCATTACCGGTCAGGTGGCAAAACCCTTTATCGGAACCGATGCTTTTCAGGAGGCCGATATAACAGGTATCACTTTACCGGTTACCAAACATAATTACCTGGTAAAGGATATCTGTGAGCTGCCCTGGATTTTGAAAGAAGCTTTTTATATTGCCAATACCGGGCGCAAGGGACCGGTATTGATCGACCTCCCCAAGGATATCCAGGCTCTGGAAGGAGAATTCGATTACCCTGACCGTCTGCAAATTTCTACTTACAGGCCGATATATGAAGGGCACCATGGCCAGGTTATCAAGGCATGCGTTGCCATTAGAAATGCGAAAAGGCCTTTATTATACGCCGGCGGAGGGGTGATCAGCTCCGGGGCACATGAAAGACTGCTGGAGTTTTCGAGGAAAACCCATATCCCCGTAACCACGACCCTGATGGGGCTGGGGGGGGTTCCCTGTGATTATGAACTTTTTCTGGGGATGCCGGGTATGCATGGAACATTTGCTGCCAATAATGCCATCAACGAAGCGGATTTGCTCATTGCGATCGGAGTGCGCTTTGATGATCGCGTTACGGGAAAACTTGATACTTTTGCGCCAAATGCCCGGATAATTCATATTGATATTGATCCGGCTGAAATAGGGAAAAATGTCCTGGTCGATATCCCGATTGTTGGTGATGTGAAGCAGGTTTTAACCGAGATGCTCAAGCGCATACAGCCGGGAGATACAGAGATGTGGTGCGAGAAAGTACTCGACTGGAAAAATGCCCACCCCATACGTTACAGGCAGGAATCGGGCAACTGTCTTAAACCGCAGTATGTTATTGAGGCACTTCATCGCCTCACCGGCGGGGAAGCTATCGTCACGACGGATGTGGGGCAACATCAGATGTGGGCCGCACATTACTATCGGATAAATAGTCCCCGAAATTTCATCTCCTCTGGAGGATTGGGAACGATGGGCTTTGGCTTTCCCGCTGCAATTGGAGCCCAGGTGGCTTTTCCCGAAAAAATGGTCATCTGTATCGCCGGAGACGGCAGCTTCCAGATGAATTCCCAGGAGCTTGCCACGGCAGTTAAATATAACCTTCCGGTCAAGGTGGCTATTATTAATAACCAGTACCTGGGAATGGTGCGTCAATGGCAGAAGCTTTTTTATGGAGGCCGCTATTCCCAGACAAGTCTGGCGGGGAGCCCGGATTTTGTACGGCTGGCGGAGGCCTATGGGGCCGCCGGTTTCCGTGTAAGGAATGCCGGTGATGTGGATACGGCCATCAATGCGGCTCTCAATACACCCGGTCCCGTGGTGATCGATTTTCAGGTTGATCCGGAAGAAGATGTCCTTCCTATGGTTGCTCCGAACACATCCATTGTAGAGATGATCGGGGGTGAGTAAAGGTGAAGAGGATCCTAGCAATTCTGGTGGAGGACCGCCCCGGGGTGCTGACCAGGGTTTCGGGTCTTTTCAGCCGCAGGGGGTATAATATTCAAAATATTGCTGTTGGCCCTACGACGGAACCCGGGATTTCACGGATGACTGTTTCTGTGGAGGCGGATCCGGTTACGGTTGAGCAAATTGTCAAGCAGCTAAACAAGCTTGTTAATGTGCTTAAGGTCAGCGATCTTACAGATGAAACTTCTGTCGAACGCGAACTTATGCTCATCAAGGTTAAGGCTGAACCGGGCAGGCGCAGTGAAATCCAGCAGATGGCAGCTACTTTTCGCGCTAAAATTGTCGATATTTCGCCCGATTCTATGATAATTGAGGTAACCGGTGAGGAGCGGAAACTGCAGGCCTTCCTGCTCATGATGCAAGAATTTGGTATTAAGGAGATTGTCTCAACAGGCAGTGTTTCCTTGCTCAGAGGAAGTAAAGTAACGCGGGATTTGCGGGCTTAAAGGATTTAACAGTCAGTTAGAAGCAAAATTCTATTTGCCGCCCGATTTTTCCGGGCGGTTGCTTTTTTCAGGCTTTGCTCTGCTTAAGTTGCGAACAATTATATACAAGAAATTATTTTTATAGTAGAATGGAGATTGTAGAGCTTGAAAGGGGGAGGAAAACATGGGGCAGACCATAGCAGAAAAGATTTTAGCCAGGGCAGCAGGGAAAAAGGAAGTTTTCCCCGGAGATTTAATCAATGCGAAAATAGACCTTGCCCTGGGAAATGATATTACCGCACCTGTGGCGATTAATGAATTTAAAAAAACCGGCGCAGAGAAGGTTTTTGATAAGGAGCGTATCGCTCTTATCCCGGACCATTTTACTCCCAATAAGGATATTCAATCGGCGGAACAGGTGAAGCTGATGCGCGATTTTGCCCGCCGGCAGGAAATTGTCCATTATTATGAGGTAGGCCGTATGGGTATAGAGCATGCCCTGCTTCCGGAATTGGGCCTTGTCTTACCGGGGGAAGTAGTGATTGGGGCTGATTCCCATACCTGCACCTACGGGGCGCTGGGTGCCTTTGCCACCGGTGTAGGCAGCACGGATCTGGCGGCGGTTATGGCCACCGGGGAACTCTGGTTTAAGGTGCCGCCGACGATCAGGATTACCTATCACGGCAATCTGCCGCCGTGGGTTGGAGGAAAAGATCTTATCTTATATACTATTGGCAAACTCGGGGTCGATGGGGCGCGTTATGCTGCGTTGGAATTCAGCGGCCCCGCAATTGGTAAGCTGAGTATGGACGCGCGCTTTACCATTTCCAATATGGCGATTGAGGCCGGTGCCAAAGCAGGGCTTATTTCGCCGGACGAGGTAACCCGCAAATACCTTCAGGGTAGGGCAGCAAGGCCGTATAACGCCGTACTGGGTGATGATGACGCTCCGGCAGCGGAGGAATACAACTGGGATGTGGAAAGCCTGGAGCCGCAGGTTTCGCTTCCGTTTAGCCCGGCTAATGCGCAGCCCGTCTCCAGTGTAGCCGGAACTGAGATAGATCAGGTGGTAATCGGATCATGTACCAACGGGCGGATCGAGGATTTGCGCCAGGCAGCAGCTCTTTTAAAGGGCAGGAAGGTTCATCCCCGGGTGCGTCTCTTAATCATACCCGCTACCCAGGCAATTTATCTGCAGGCTATGCGTGAAGGATTGCTGGAGATTTTTGCCGAAGCGGAGGCTGCTGTGAGCACTCCCACATGCGGGCCCTGTCTGGGAGGCCACATGGGTATACTGGCTGCAGGGGAAGTGGCTGTGGCTACCACCAATCGTAATTTTGTCGGGCGCATGGGCCATCCCGAAAGCCGGGTATACCTGGCCGGCCCTGCTGTGGCGGCGGCTTCGGCGGTATCCGGTGTTATTGCTCATCCCGGGGATATCGGAGGAGGTGAAGCGAGGTGAGCATCTTAAAAGGCAAGGTTTGGACTTTTGGCAACGATATTGATACGGATGCGATTATCCCGGCCCGCTATCTGAATACTTCCGATCCAGGCGAGCTGGCTCTGCATTGTATGGAGGATGCTGATCCATCATTTGTAGCCAAGGCATCTCCCGGTGACATTATCGTTGCCGGTAAAAATTTCGGCTGCGGCAGTTCCCGGGAACACGCCCCTCTGGCGATTAAGGCGGCAGGGATAGGCTGTGTCATAGCCGAAAACTTTGCGCGTATTTTTTATCGCAATGCAATTAATATTGGGCTTCCTATTCTCGAGTCGGCAGAAGCCGCAGCTTTTTTGAAAGAAGGGCAACAGGTGGAGATCAACCTGGAAGAGGGGAAAATCAGTGAGCTTTCCAGCGGCCGTACCTTCACTGCAGTTCCTTTTCCTCCTTTTATGCAGGGAATAATGGCCAAAGGCGGCCTTATTAACTATATCAGGGAGAAACAGAATAAAAAGTAATTAAATAAAGTAAACTCATTGTTGAGGAAGGAGGTGTTAGCCTGTCCTGTGTTTCGTGGATTGGGGCAGCAGGGGCAGGCAATTATGAAAAATTATAACACCGGGCAGATACGAAACGTAGCTTTAATATCACATGGAGGGGCGGGGAAAACATCCCTGGCGGAGGCAATGCTCTATACTTCGGGGGCGATCACCCGCCTGGGCAAAGTAGAAGCAGGCAATACTACCACGGATTACGATCCGGATGAAATCAAAAGGCAGGTAACGATCAGTACTGCACTGGCTCCCCTGGAGTGGAACGGGGTAAAAATCAATTTGCTCGATACCCCGGGGTATTTTGACTTTGTAGGCGAAGTGCAGGGGGCGCTGCGGGTAGCCGATAGCGCAGTTATTGTAGTCTGTGCCGTCTCCGGAGTGGAAGTGGGCACTGAAAAAGTTTGGAGTTATGCGGATAAGTATAACCTGCCGCGATTGGTTTTTATTAATAAGTTAGACCGGGAAAATGCCAATTTTAGCGCCGTTTTGGAACAGCTGCGCACCTTTTTCGGTCTGAAGGTTTTCCCGTTGCAGTTTCCCCTGGGGGAGGAAAATTCTTTCCGCGGGGTAGTAGATCTTGTTAAAATGAAGGCCCTTGTCTACACCGATAAGGAAGGCCTTAAAGTGCAAGAGGAGGATATCCCGGAGGATCTGCTGGAAAAGGCGGAAGAACTTCGTGAAAAAGTTATCGAAGCGGCAGCCGAATCAGATGATGAGCTGATGGAAAAATATCTGGAAGAGGAAGCCCTGGATGAGGAAGAAATAAATGTCGCGCTGCGCAAAGGGACGCTGGAGGGCAGGATAGTACCAGTCCTCTGTGGCTCAGGAACAATGAATTACGGTATACAGCCTTTGCTGGATCTGATACAGAGCGCGCTGCCTTCCCCGCTGGATAAACCTCCCGCAAAAGGTACCGCCCCCAACAAGGAAGAAGAAGTAATCAAAAAAGCCGATATAAATGAACCCCTCTCAGCTCTGGTTTTTAAGACGCTGGCGGACCCTTATGTGGGCAGAGTAAATTATTTTCGGGTAAATTCAGGAGTATTAAAAGCCGATGCCCAGGTATATAATTTTAACAAAGAGAAGATGGAGCGTATCGGAAGTGTTTTCTTTATGCGGGGGAAAAACCAGTTGCAGACAGATAAAATTGTTGCCGGAGATATCGGTGCTGTAGCCAAGTTGGCCGTGACCGGCACGGGGGATACGCTGGGCGATAAAGGCAGCCCCGTTATTTTCCCGCCGATAGATTTTCCTGCTCCGGTAATTAGTTTTGCTGTTGAGCCAAAATCCAAGGGCGATGAAGAAAAGGTGGGCGCAGGCCTGCACCGTTTTCTGGAGGAGGATCCGACTTTCCGGGTGGAAAGAAATACGGAAACGAAGCAGATCCTTATCTCCGGTATGGGGGATACCCACCTCGATGTTATAGTAGAGCGTTTGGCCAAAAAATTCGGTGTGGAAGTCAATCTTACGCCGCCTAAAATTCCCTATAAAGAAACCATTCGCGGGACATCCAAAAAAGAGGGTAAATATAAGAAGCAGAGCGGTGGCCGTGGCCAGTACGGGCATGTTTTTCTGGAGATAAGCCCACTGCCCCGGGGTGAAGGCTTCGTTTTTGAAGATAAGATTGTCGGTGGTGTTGTACCCCGTCAGTATATACCGGCTGTGGAGAAGGGTGTTGTCGAAGCCATGGAGGAAGGCAACCTGGCCGGTTATCCGATAGTGGATATCAAGGTTGCCCTTTATGACGGTTCTTTTCATACGGTAGACTCATCCGAGATGGCTTTTAAAATTGCTGCTTCCATGTCGTTAAGGGGCGCTATCGATCAGGCTGATCCCGTTCTCCTTGAGCCGATCATGGATGTAGAGGTAACCGTTCCGGAAAATTTTATGGGCGATATAATGGGTGATCTGAACAGCAGAAGGGGCCGCATTCAGGGGATGATCCCCGGTGAAGGCGAACAGACGATCAAGGCGCAGGCTCCCATGGCTGAAATGTATGATTATGCGATAGATTTACGCTCAATGACGCAGGGGAGAGGCTCTTTCTCAATAAAATTTTCTCATTACGAAGAAGTTCCATTCCAGGAAGCGGAGAAAATTATTGCCGCTGCTAAAGCTGAAAAAGAAGGAAATTAAGGTTTTTGACAAACCAAAAGCGGAAAGCTCCCCGGATTAGGCGGGGAGCTTCCTCAACTTCAAAGGGGTGAAGATCTTGGCCGGCAAAATAAGAATAGGCGTTTTATTTGGGGGACGTTCAGGTGAACACGCCGTTTCGCTGCTTTCTGCCGCCTCGGTCATGGCCGCGATGGATAAAAACAAATATGATATTATTCCCATAGGTATTACAGAAGATGGCCGGTGGCTGGCGGGGGGAGACCCGCTCCAGGCGCTGCGGAAAAAAGAATTAACGCGGGGATGTTTTCCCGCTTCGCTGGTAACCAATCCTCTGGAACCGGGGCTGTTCCTTTTTGAGGGCGATAAGGCGGTTGAATTTATTCCCCTGGATGTGGTTTTTCCTGTCCTTCACGGGCCTTACGGGGAAGACGGCACTGTTCAAGGTTTGCTTGAGCTGGCAGGGATACCCTATGTAGGCGCAGGTGTTCTCTCCTCCGCCGCAGGGATGGATAAAGAGGTGATGAAAATCCTTTTCCAGCATAGCGGGCTTCCCGTTGCCGATTTTATTGCCTTTAAGGATCACCGATGGGGGAAGGATAGCAGCTCGATTATTGAATTGATCGAGGGGAAAATAGGTTATCCCTGTTTTATCAAACCTGCCAATTTGGGGTCCAGCGTGGGCGTAAGCAAAGCTTTCGGACAGGAGGAGCTTAGAGCAGGGATAGAAGCGGCCTTGAGTTATGACAGAAAAGTAATTGTAGAGACCTTTATCGACGGGCGGGAAATAGAATGCAGCGTCCTGGGAGGCGACGAACCGGTTTCATCAATCCCCGGAGAGATTATCCCCAGCGGCGATTTTTATGATTACCGGGCAAAGTATATCGATAACCGCTCCAGGCTGATAATTCCCGCACCCCTGGAAGCGGAGGCTGCGGGAAAAATAAGGCGGTATGCTATACAGGCTTTTCAGGCTGTAGAATGCAGCGGCCTGGGGAGAGTTGACTTTTTTTACCGGGAGAAAGAAAAGGAGATCTACGTCAGCGAGATCAACACCATGCCGGGGTTTACAGAGATCAGCATGTATCCCAGGCTGTGGGAGCATAGCGGCATACCCTACGGGGAACTGATCGACAAACTGGTGGAGATTGCCCTGGAGAGACAGCGGCAAAAAAGCAGGCTCCTGACCGGATATAAAATATAGCTAAATGTCCATGGTAAAAATGCAGTGGGTCCGGTAAATCCTAAATATTGATTATGTAAAAAATGTATTCTGCAACTTGTTAACAATTTTTTTATGTAGTAAAATATGACCAGCATAATCGTAAATAAAACTCAAATATTGCTATATGGCAAGGTTTTGGAAAATAGCAGGAGGTTGTTAGTGATGATCGAGAAAGGAACATTCAGGGGAAAAGAAGGAATAGCCGAGATACAAAAAGGCGGAGTTATTATGGATGTTACCAGCCCCGAGCAGGCTAAAATTGCTGAAGCGGCAGGTGCGGTGGCGGTAATGGCCCTGGAAAGAGTACCGGCGGATATCAGGGCTGCCGGCGGTGTGGCGCGTATGGCGGATCCCCAAATTATTCAGGAGATTATGGACGCTGTTACTATCCCTGTTATGGCCAAGTGCCGTATAGGGCATTTTGTCGAAGCGCAGATACTGGAAGCCCTGGGTATAGATTATATAGATGAAAGTGAAGTTCTTACTCCTGCGGATGAAAAGTATCATATTAATAAACACCAATTTACGGTACCTTTTGTCTGTGGCTGCAGGGACCTGGGCGAAGCCCTGCGCCGTATTGGGGAAGGCGCATCCATGATTCGCACCAAAGGCGAGCCGGGGACCGGCAATGTGGTTGAGGCGGTGCGGCATATGCGCCGGGTGATGGATGAGATTCGGCAGGTGCAGGGCACCCCCGATGATGAACTCATGACGCTTGCCAAGGAGATGGGAGCCCCTTACGAGCTGGTCCTGGAGGTTAAAAAACTGGGGAGGTTACCGGTAGCCAATTTTGCTGCCGGGGGAGTTGCCACTCCTGCTGATGCGGCATTGATGATGCAGCTGGGGTCAGACGGGGTTTTTGTAGGCTCCGGCATTTTTAAGTCCAAGGAACCGGAGAAAAGGGCAAAGGCTATTGTTGAAGCGACTTTGCACTTCGATAATCCCGAGCTTTTGGCGAGGATTTCCCGCGGGCTGGGCGAAGCGATGCCGGGGATCGATATCAAGCTGCTGGCCGATTCGGAACGTATGCAGATCAGGGGAGTATAGGGTTTATAGGGGTCAGGCTTGAAATATTTACTTATTCAAACTTGAGGGAGCCTCATGGGTTGATGGTTTTTGATGATACTAGATGATGCTATTGAAAGGGTTTATGCCCTTTCTTTTTCATTTATTTTCAAAAAGGAATCCCGGGATAAATCAAGAATATAACCATTTAGCACATGTAATGCCTGCGACATCGGGGACTGCGACATCGGGGACGGTTCTCCCTGTCGCATTCTCCCCTTGTGCGACACCGGGACGGTTCTTGCGACAGGGGGACGGTTCTTGTTGTCGCACTTTCGAATTTCTATCAGATAAATATTTCAATGAAATAAGGCTTTTCACATTATAAATATTTCAGAGATATTATAAGGCTCTTCATTGGCATTGAATGCGACAGGGAGAACCGTCCCCGGTGTCGCACAAGTGTGCCGGAAATATCCCGGGGAAGATCGACAATCCTGGATGGAGTGAAACGTTTTGCTGGATGGGGTGAACCATTATGGACGATCTGTTATTAAAAAATGCATTGCACGTTAATTCCCTGGATGAGTGGCGGGAACTTTGCCTCAACTGCCGGCGCTGCCCGCTACGGAAAGGGGCTACGAATGTAGTCTTTGGCGAGGGCGACCCGCATGCCGGGATTATGTTTATAGGTGAAGGTCCGGGCGGCGAGGAAGATAAAATGGGCCGTCCGTTTGTGGGCGCGGCCGGCAGGCTGCTCGATCGCATTATTGCTGCCGCCGGCTGGAAGAGGGAGGAGGTCTATATTGCCAATATCGTTAAGTGCCGTCCCCCCGGAAACCGCAACCCGTTGCAGGATGAGATTGAGATCTGTTATCCTCTTCTGGAGAAACAGATTGAGCTGATCGATCCGCAGATTATTGTAACGCTTGGTGCCGTCTCTGCAAAGGTACTCCTTGGTTCCCCGAACTTATATATAACCAAAGAACGGGGAAAATGGCATCAATTTGGCAGTCGCATGCTTATGCCTACATTTCACCCGGCAGCTCTTTTACGCGATCCGGCGAAAAAACGTCCCGTATGGGAGGATATCAAGCAGGTAGTAGCCCTTTATAGTGAAATTAACCCGAAGGGGAACTGAAATATATGATGTATGGAAAAATTTTACTGGTCGAGGACGAAAAAACCCTGGCTAAAGCGCTCAAGTTCAGCCTTGAAAAAGAAGGTTTTAAGGTTGATGTTGCCTATGATGGTGAAGAAGCCCTGCAGGCCCTCGCCGGGGGTTATCCGGATCTTGTTATTCTTGACCTGATGCTCCCTAAAATTGACGGCTATGAGGTCTGCCGTGAGATCCGTCGCAGGTCGGATCTGCCGATCATCATGCTCACAGCGCGGGATGAGGCGATCGATAAAATTCTCGGGCTGGAGCTGGGAGCGGATGATTATATGACCAAGCCTTTTAATACGCGCGAGCTTTTAGCGCGTATTAAGGCTATTTTACGCCGTGCCGGCCAGGGGGGAACTGCGGGGAAAAAAAATATTAAACTGGGAGACCTGGAAATAGATCTTATTAAACACAAAGTTGTAATTAGAGGCCGCGAGGTGTCGCTTACTTCCAAAGAGTACGCCCTGCTCAGCTTTTTGGCTTCCAACCCCGGGAGGGTTTATTCCCGGGAGCAGCTTCTTGAAGAAGCCTGGGGTTATGTTTCCGCAAGTGATTTGCGCACTGTAGATGTCCATATCAGGCATTTAAGGGAGAAAATTGAGGAGCGCCCGGCAGATCCAAGTTTTATTCTTACTGTCTGGGGTGCAGGCTATAAATTTAGGGAGGGGTAAACCCGGGTTTATTATGTTAAATAGTATTCGCCTGAGGATGACAATAACTTATCTCCTGCTTATTGTGGCGATTATGCTGGCAACGGGGATTGTGCTTTTAAATATGCTTGAAAAGCATTATCTCTCCTCCGAGGAAGAAAACATCGAGCGGACCGGCAGGTTGGCCGCCCAATCTATTATTTCCTATTTGAGGGATGATGCTGATCCGGTTCTCCTGAGCAGTGTTGCTGAGAATATCAGCCACCAGATTAATGCCAGGGTTATTATTGTCAGCACAGATAACCTTGTTTTGGGAGATTCGGTGCGCATTGGAGGGCTTTCAGGTTCAAAAATTGAACGCCCCGAAATTCAGGATGCTCTTAAGCTGGAAAAAGGATGCAGTGTTCAGTACAGTCATATCTCCAAGCAGTGGGTTCTCCAGGTGGCGGTTCCCGCAAGGGAAGAGGATGGCACTCCACTGGGGGTTATTTTCCTTGCTTCCTCCCTCAATCCTGTCTATGCAACGCTTGCGGCTGTTCAACGGTTTCTCCTAATGTTTACTTTCCTTGCGCTGCTTTTTGCCGGTGTTCTTGTTGTTCTCTTTTCACATCATCTGACGGGACCGATTAAAAGGCTTACGAGCGCCGCGCAGCAGATGGCTGAGGGCAAACTTGACCAGCAGATACCCGTAACCTCCAGAGATGAAATAGGCCGGCTGGCGCAGCAATTTAATGTTATGGCCAGCAGAATTATGGAGACGAACCAGCGCTTGACGCGCTTTGTGGCGGATGTATCCCATGAACTGAGAACACCGCTGGCTTCTATACACCTCTGCCTGCAATCAATGCAGGAATACGAGATGAAACCTGAAGAGCAAAAGGAATTTTTGGATGATATTTACCATGAAACCCAGCGGTTAATATATCTTGTTGAAGATCTCCTGGAGATGACCAGAAGACAGGAAGTAGCCGAGAAAATGGAGGTATTTTCTTTAAAAGCTCTCCTGGAAGGAGTACTGGCCTCCATACAGCCCCGTGTGGATCGTAAGGAGTTAAAGCTATTTACGGAAATTGACGAAAAGCTTCCTTTGCTGAACGTATCCCCGGAAGCCCTGAAAAGGGTTCTTTTTAACCTTTTGGACAATGCTATAAAGTATACTCCCTCCGGCGGATGGCTGAAGCTTATCGCCGAGAGCGATGAAAATAACGTTCGTGTCACTGTGCAGGATACGGGTTGCGGCATTCCGGAAGAGGCAATTCCTTATATTTTCGAGCGCTTTTACAGGGTGGATAAAGCCAGGTCCCGTTATCTGGGCGGAACAGGTTTGGGGTTGGCCATTTGCAAGGAGATAATTGAGCATTATGGAGGGGAAATCGGACTGGAAGAAAGCCAGGAAGATAAAGGAAGTACTTTTTACTTTATCCTGCCCGTGGAAAGAAGTATACAGGAATACCGCGAAGAGCTGCAGGTAGTGGAAAGTCCCGAACCGGTATAGTGTGAGCGGCTATCAAAAAAAAGACAAAGAGGTTAGGTTGTGCTCCAGACATTGCTTTGCCGGATATGGAAGAACTTAATAAATAGCAGCAGAAAGCTCATAGTTGTTTTTATGCTCCTGCCGTCTTTGTTATTTATTTCTGCCTGCATGCCCAAGGTTCCTCCCCCACAGGGGGAGTCACCGATTGAACCGGTGGTAAGCGGTCTGGAAAATTCAGACGAGCAGTTTCTCCGCGGCCGTTTTTCCGTAGTAAACCCTGAGATGACAGTTTATTCCCTGTCGATATCCGATACGGGCGGCAGTATCCTTTTCAGCCTGGATTCACGTTCTGTAAATATGATTGATGATCAGGGACAGCTAAAATGGGAATTTACCCCTGAAGGCCTTCCTTTATCCGCCGTGCTGACACCTGATGGGCGTTACCTGGCTGCAGGCACAGATCAGGGCAGGGTATATTTCATTAACGATAGCGGACGTGTTCTCTGGGAAAACTATTATACGGGGAAAGTTGAGCAGCTTGCCCTGGCTGATGACGGAGCTTATTTGGCGTTTTCGCTGGCAGGAGAAGACGGGCATACTCTTTATCTCCTGGACCAATGGGGAACAACGCTTCAGGAGAAGAAAACAGGTCCTTTGCTCAAACTGAACATCCTGCCCGGGGGCGATATCTGTTATCTTGAAAAAGGGGAGGAGGTCAATACTGTTGTATACCTGAGAGGGGGGGAGGTTGTCTTTGAGGAAGAAGCTTTGCTAGCTTCCACATCCGGCTGCGGGAATTATGCCGTTATCTATAACGGCGATAAAATAAATCTATACAGACTCAATATCCATGCAAAACCCCGGTTGATCTCTACTTGTTCGGCAAGCGACAAGATCAGCTGGCTGGAGATTGCCGATAATGGAGAACGTATCTTTGCCTACAGCGCTTTTTCCGGATCCGGCAGTAACCTTTTTGTATTTCATAAAGAAGGTTACTTGCTCTGGGACAAGCGGATTCCCGGCGGATCCCTTTTGGATATCTCCTATTATGGAGAGAGGATTGTGGCTTCTTCCTGGCAGGAATACAGTGATGATTTTAGTAAAGTGCTCGTTTTTGACAGCAACGGCAATATTCTGCAGAAACTGGAGATGGCAACCAGGATAGAAAAACTGGCCCTGTCGGGTAACGGCAACATTCTCGCTCTTGCCGGCAATGACGGTAATATCTTTGTTATGGATATTCCCGTTCACAGGTTCCTGACTGCGGAGACAGATTTAAACGAAGAGAACGAAACGGAGAAAGAAATTTACCATCCGGTAACATTTAACGTTCCTGCAGATGTAGCGTACCTGGTGCTTTATTTTTTTGATGAAGAAGCTGCGCACCTTATTCCTGTAAACCGCGGGATTAAAAAAAATCAGATGACCATGCAGATTGCAATAAACGAACTGATAAAGGGGCCGCGGCGCTTAAGCAATCTTTCCCGTACCATTCCCAAGGATACCGCTATCAGTATTGCTCTTAATGAAGGTATTGTAACTATTGACCTTCCGGAAGAACTGAGCAAATTGGGTGATGCAAGCCAGATAACGGGTATTTTCAATTCTCTTATCTCTACTATTTCACAGTTTCCCTACGTAACGGGGATACGTTTTTTGCTGTCGGGTGAAGAAGCCGCAACATTTGGTGCTACAGGCCTTTCTCTAGATAGGACTTTCCCTTCACGTTCTCCGGGGAAAAATACAAAACTGATTTATCTTCCGTACCGTTCCGGTGAACAATACTACCTGCTTCCCCGTGAGGTAATACAGCTGGGGCACAAACCATTCACCCCCGAGGAGATGGTTAATATGGTTCTGAAGGAAAGCAGGCTTTTATTTAATGAAGTTCCGGAACTGACTAAAGTTGAGCTGCAGGAAGATCGTATTGTTCTGGATTGGACATCTTCAATAATAAAAATGTTTCCATCCGGAGGCAGCCCGGAACAAAAAGCGCTGGCAGCTCTTTTTGTAGATGCGCTGTTGCTTACACTAGGGGAGAATTTACCGCCGGACCGCCTGGTTTTTCAAGTGGAGGGCAGAACCTGGCGGCTTCCGGCCGAATATTCTATGTTGAATCTGGAAATCAGCCGTCCTTTTTATATTAACCCCGAGCAATAATTGCCTTATGGAATTGTATTCCTTCCACAGTTAAGGTAGAATAATGAAAAGGATAAGTTATTATTATACTACTTTTTATGACAAAATTTTTTCTCAACGCTGTAATGCAAATTTCAATTTAAAGGGACGTGATCGGTTTGCTTACCTTTAAAGAAGAGATCGCTGGTTTACTTTCTTCACTGACAGCGATGAGTCCTGCCGAGGTCGCTTCGTTGTTGGAAATCCCTCCTGAGGCGGGAATGGGGGAGTATGCTTTTCCCTGCTTTGCGCTGGCGCGCCTGCAAAAAAAACCTCCGCATATTATTGCTGCCGAGCTTGCAGATCAGATAAAGCCGGGTAGTTTTTCAGGAGAAGCTCAGAATAAAGGCCCTTATCTCAATTTCTATATCGACCGCCTTTATCTCTTTAAAAAGCTATTACCTGAGATAATCGATATCGGTGCCGGTTATGGGAAAGAGGAAGAGCATAACCATACAGTAGTTATTGATTATTCCGCGCCCAATATTGCCAAACCTTTTGGTGTAGGACATCTGCGTTCCACTGTTATCGGCAGTGCCCTTTACCGGCTTTACAGGGCACTGGGATACCGCGTGGTGGGTATTAACCATATTGGCGATTGGGGAACGCAGTTTGGTAAATTAATCGTGGCTTTCCGCCGCTGGGGCAACAGCTCTGAGCTGGAAAAAGATCCTGTACATTATCTTTACCAGCTCTACGTGCAATTTCACCAGGAAGCGGAAAAAGAGCCTGAGCTTGATGAGGAAGCGCGTTACTGGTTCAGGCAGCTTGAGTTAGAGGACGAGGATGCTGTGGGTATGTGGGAGCATTTTCGCGGTTTGAGTCTCATCGAATTCCAGCGTTTGTACAGGTTGATGGGTATTGAATTCGATTCCTATCAAGGGGAAAGCTTTTATAACGACATGCTGGACGGAACGGTAGAGCTGGTGCGGGAGAAAGGCTTGCTAAAGGAAAGCGAGGGGGCCTTGCTGGCGGATCTGGAGCCTCACGGGCTGCCACCCTGTCTGCTGCGCAAGAAAGACGGCGCAGCGCTGTATATGACCAGGGACCTTGCTGCGGCAATTTACAGGTATAAAAAATATCGCTTTAGTAAACTTCTGTATGTAGTTGGGGCAGAACAAACACTGCACTTCAAGCAGTTTTTTAAGCTGCTCGAGCTGATGGGTTTCCCCTGGGCCGGTGATTGTGTCCACGTTCCTTTCGGCTTGATTCATTTTAAGGATGGAAGGATGTCTACACGTGAGGGGAAAGTGATCTTTCTTGAGGAAGTAATTGACAAAGCGGTTGATATGGCGCAAAATATTATCCGCGAGAAGAATCCCGACCTGGCCAATAAAGAAGAGGCCGCAAAAATGGTTGGCCTGGGAGCGATAATATTCGGGGATCTCGTTAATGATCGTATCAAGGATGTAGAGTTCGACTGGGATAAAGTGCTGGATTTCTCCGGAGAAACGGCACCCTATATTCAATATGCCCATGCGCGCATCTGCAGTATTTTGAGAAAGGCAAAGGGGGGAAATGTAACTGCAGATCCTGAGAAAGGGCGTTTGGCTGGCGGGCAGGCCGGTGAACTGGTTAGGGCGGAGGGCTTATTGGAAGCTCCCGAAGAAGAGCAGCTTTTGATAACCCTTGCGCGTTTTAAGGAACAAATACGGCGCGCCGCGGAGGAATACCGTCCTTCTTTCCTGGCCCGCTATCTTCTTGACCTGGCCAGGGATTTTAATAAATTTTACCACAATTGCCCTGTTCTTACGGCTGCCGACGGTCTAAAAGAGGCAAGGCTGCTGTTGATTGATGGTGTACGTGTTGTCCTGCATAACGGACTTGACCTTTTGGGGATTGAAGCTCCGGAAGAAATGTAAACAATCCGGAAGAAATGTAAACATTAATGTAAACATTTATGAAGTAGGTGGAAAAATTGCTGGATTTACGTTTTGTCAGGGAAAACATTCCGGCGGTACGCCGGGCGATAGAGACCAAAGGCGAACAAGCAGCTCTGGATGATTTTCTGCGTCTGGATACGAAGCGGAGAGAACTGTTGCAGGAAGTAGAGGAGCTAAAACACCGGCGCAACGTTGTTTCCAAGGACGTGGGCAGGCTGAAAAAGGAAGGGCGGGATGCGGCGGAGCTAGTGGAGAAGATGCGCCTTGTAAATGAACGCATTAAAGAACTGGACGAAGAACAAAGGCAAATTGATACCACCATGGAAGAGATACTCTTACATATTCCCAATCTGCCTGATCCTGAGGTTCCCGTAGGAACGAACGAAGAGGACAACAAGGAAGTTCGCCGCTGGGGGGACGTCCCGCAATTTGAATTTAGCGCCAGGCCTCACTGGGAGCTGGGAGAACAGCTGGGGATATTGGATTTCCCCCGAGCCGGGAAAATAACCGGTTCGCGGTTTGTGCTTTACCGGGGAGAAGGTGCCCGCCTGGAAAGGGCTTTAATTAATTTCATGCTTGACCTGCATACCTCCGAGCACGGCTACAAAGAGATTTTCCCTCCCTTTTTAGTCCACAGCCGGAGCATGCTCGGCACCGGGCAGCTTCCGAAGTTTGCCGAGGATGCCTTCAATGTAGCCGGGACGGAGTACTGGCTGATTCCTACGGCCGAGGTGCCGGTAACCAACTTGCACCGCGAGGAGATTCTGGAGAAGGAGCAGCTGCCCCTTTATTACGTTGCTTACAGTGCCTGCTTTAGGGCTGAAGCCGGCGCTCACGGCAGGGACACCCGGGGGCTGATCAGGCAGCACCAGTTTAATAAGGTGGAGCTGGTCAAATTCACATTACCGGAAGATTCCAGCGAGGAGCTGGAGAAGCTGGTAAACAATGCGGAGAAGGTGCTGCAGCTTTTGGGGATACCGTACCGGGTAATGCTCATGTGTACGGGCGACCTGGGGTTTGCAGCGGCCAAAAAATTCGATCTGGAGATCTGGTATCCCGCTTACAATGCCTACCGCGAAGTATCCTCCTGCAGCAATTTCCGTGATTTTCAGGCCCGCCGGGCAGGGATACGTTTTCGCCCCGCTCCGGGGGCGAGGGCGGAATTTGTCCATACACTGAACGGGTCCGGTGTTGCCATCGGGCGGACGCTGGCCGCTGTCCTGGAAAACTACCAGCAGGAAGATGGTAGCGTCGTTATTCCGGAAGTGTTGCGCCCCTATTTTCCTAAGGATCACGAAGGGATTATCAGGCCGGAACAGGCTTAAGGCTGCACGCGATTGATTCAACTTCTAAGAAATGGCTGTCGATAATTTGTGGACATCTGCAATCTCCGATTGGAATTAGGGATTCGGATCCGGAACCGGATTTGGGATTCGGGTTTTGGATTGTTCCCCGGTGTCATTTTGGATTGCTCCTCGGTTGACAGTGTTGCCGTCTTGTGCTATACTCATGCTACGGAAAGGGGCCGGCGGTTTTTCCTGGGAACAACCGGGAGGGGTGTCCGAGCGGTTTAAGGAGCCGGTCTTGAAAACCGGTGACTCGACAAGAGCCGTGGGTTCGAATCCCACCCCCTCCGCCAAAAAGAGAATGAGGGAAAAATGCGGAGAGATGGCCGAGCCGGTCGAAGGCGGTCGCCTGCTAAGCGATTAAGCGGGTTAAAGCTCGCTTCGTGGGTTCGAATCCCACTCTCTCCGCCACAATATGCGCCCGTAGCTCAGCTGGATAGAGCGTCTGACTACGGATCAGAAGGCCAGGGGTTCAAATCCTCTCGGGCGTACCATGATTATTATAAATTTAAGGCTTGGGATAAATAAATCCCCAGGCCTTTTTTTATTGATTTGATATTCTAAAAGGGAAAAGCGACATTTATTCGGAAGAGATGCTGCCCTGGGGCGGATTATTTCAATTTAAAAGTACGCCATAATTGCATAGAAGTGAACATAGTAATAAACATGTTGTATTTTAAAAACCAGTTTTTCAGGGAACACAGCTAAATGAACGATGGTTATGTAAAAGTAATCATGGCTTCGATAATATGGGGAACAATTGGCATTTTTGCCCGTTGGAGCGGTGCCGATCCGCTGCTATTATCCTTTTCACGTTCTTTCCTGACTGTTCCGGCACTGCTTCTTTTCTTATATTGCAAGCGTGAAGCTCTTCCCTGGCTCCGTGCCAGAGATTTTTTTCCGGTAATTATCAGCGGTGTGTTTCGGGCTGCAGGTTTGTACTTTTATTTTGTTGCAATAAGCCTGACTTCCCTGTGTTATACATTGATTATATTTTATCTGGCCCCTGTTATGATCGTCCTGTTAGGCCCGTTATTTATCGGGGAAAGGTTCGAAAAGAACAGCCTGTATGCACTCTTTATTGCCGTTTGCGGCATTGTGTTTGTCCTTATATCGATCTTCGATGACCATTTCTCCGCTGTACAGCTAAACGGGATTATAAATGCCTTCTTGGGAGCTGTATGTTTTGCATTTACCGTAACAATCGCTAAAGGGTTAAAAAAAGTAAATGGTTTGGCTCTGACCTTTTATCAAATGCTTGTGGCGGCAGTCTGCTTGCTGCCTTTTCTTAATATCCGGGAAGCACTGGTATATATCCTTAAAATTGATGCATTTAAGATCTCCAGCTTGTTATTGCTGGGGATTATGCATACCGCTTTAGCTTATGCCATCTATCATGAAGGCCTGAAAGTGGTAAAAATACAGCATGCCGGCATTTTCCTTTATCTGGACCCGGTCGTCGCATCAATACTGGGGTATCTGATTTTCCGGGAAACAATTAGCCTGTCGGGGTTTCTCGGGGCGTTTCTAATAATAGCTGCGGGAATTGTCGTGACCGTCGAAAGTATAGGAAATAATACTGGAATTATTGGCAGAAATAGGTGTTGATTGTGCTATTAAAAACTCAATAGGGATTTATTTATCCGGTATTGCATCGGTTTCGGGTTTGCAGCCTCAAGGCGCATGAGTATAGCGCTTGTTTTTTACCTTGTCGGCTTTGTTATTAGGTTCGTTATTACTTGTATCCACGGGCGCCTGTTTTTAATTTCCTCGTGTATTGCTCTGCAGAATGTGTCTGTAGGTAACTGAAGCCGGTATTAGCGTTGTTCCTTCAGCTCCGGAGGGAGCATTTTTTCTTCATCGGTAAAAAAGAAAATAACAGATGCCAGTATCACAGCGAGTCCGGCGATAGGCAGGAAAGTTGCATGGATATTGATATCCAGTAAGGTGGCGATTAGATAAGGTGCCGCCGCGGCACCCAGGCAGCGGGCGCTGCCAAAAATAGTGGTCATGATTCCCCGGTGGCTGCGGGAAGATACTGCCGAGCCAATGGTGTCCAGTACCGGCAGGAGCAGCCCTGCACTAAATCCTATCAGTACTAGATTCGGCCAGATAAGTTTGGTAGAGTAAATATAGGGAACAAGGAAAAGGGAAACCCCAGAAATCAGGAGTCCGGCGGCCAGGGTGACGCGCGGTCCGATTTTTGTGGAGATCACCGGCGTGAAATAAGCGGTTACCATCATTGCGGCTACCGGAATGGCTATGATTAACCCGTGGATGACGGTCCCATCGGGGATTTTTTGGCCAATGAATTCACCCACCCAAAACATAGTCCCAAACAGGAATAATATGCCGGAAAAGGATGCAAGAAGAGCGAGGATGTTATGCAAATTTAGCAGCTGGGATAGTGAACCCAGTTCAGAGCGAAGCGAGACCTTTTCCTGCTGTTGTGGTTCTTTGATGGAAAACCAGAATAAGAAAGCAACCGGAAAGGAAATAATGGGGTAGACAAAAAAGGGGGCATACCAGCCCAGCAGCCCTGCAATTCCCCCGATAATCGGGCTGGAAAGTTTCCCCAGGCCGTTTGCTATTTCCAGGAAGCCCATCACCCTGGTTCTTTCCTGACTCTGAAAAATATCACCGGCCAGCGCAACAGCCAGATACATAGGTGTTGCTGAGCCGACTCCCTGTAAAAAGCGGAAAAATAGCACCGTCCGGAAAGGGTTTTCCAACATTAGCAGCGCTGCTCCGGCCAGCCCTCCTGCTGCACCGTAAAGGAAAATAGAAGGAACGACGATCTTTTTCCTTCCCCACCTGTCCGCCAGGATACCGCCAAAGGGATTTAATAAAGCGGCAGTAAAAGATACTATGACAAACATCAGCGATATTTCTTGCAGCGTCAGGCCAAGCGCTTTTCTCATCTGTGGGAAAACCGGCAAAAGCATCGTATTGGCCATGATCATAATCGAGGTTGATGCCCCCAGTGACAGGACCTTTAAATTTGTTGTCGTTTCCATAACAAATAAAAGCTCGAAATTGCCTTCAAACAGCATTTCGAAGCTTTCCTTCCATTGTATTCTTTTACACCTGCGAACCCGGCGGGTAAGCGGGTAAGCGGTTAATCCGGCGGGTATTAATGATTATACTGGTAATCAAGGAACAATAATAATTTAATTAACACTGCGGAAAAAAAGTAACAACTGCACCATCATTATTTTTTACATTAGACGCTTTATATATTACTGATTGCCGGCAAAAATAATAATATATCCCTCCCCGCCTTAAACAAGATGGCATTATCACAGATTAAACACACAATAATATAAAATTGATGGTATAGTATAATGTTATATGATATAATTCCAAAAGTTGGCTGGAATCAAGAAAAGGAATCGGAATCAAGGGGATGGTTAATTCAGAATGATATGGAATGATGAACGATATATGGAGGTAGCGCTGGAGTTGGCCGAAGAAGCGTTTAAGCGCGGGGAAGTGCCTATCGGCGCGGTGCTGGTAAGGGATGGGGAAATATTATCTCAAAACCACAACCGCCGTGAGGAATTAAAAGATGCCACGGCGCATGCGGAAATTCTCGTTCTGCGCGAGGCGGGGGGACTGCTGGGAAGCTGGCGCCTGCTGGGGACCACGCTATATGTTACGCTGGAACCGTGTCCGATGTGTGCCGGCGCCCTCGTGCAAGCCAGGGTATCCCGCCTTGTTTTCGGGGCACGGGATCCCAAGGGAGGCGCGGCCGTTTCGCTTTACAATATTCCTGTGGACCCCAGATTGAACCATCGCCTTGAGGTGGAAGAGGGTATCCTGAGTGAAAGATGTGCTTCTTTGCTGCAGAATTTTTTTAAAGAACGTCGCGAGAAATAAGTAGTTATGCTAGAATAGTATTAGTATGCATTAAGTATCAGTGCTTATAAAGTGAATTCATAATTCTAATCTTTATCGGTTCGTTCTCGCTGTCATTCGGGCTTCTTTACACGTTTTCAGTACTGTTGTATAATAAATATTACAGTCCGCAATAAGTAATCTTAGTATGGAGAGATGGCCGAGTCCGGTTGAAGGCGCACGACTCGAAATCGTGTAACGGTTGACCCCGTTCGTGGGTTCAAATCCCACTCTCTCCGCCAGAAGAAACCTTACGAGTAGACAGGGAAGGGTTTTAGCCGAGGATCGGCCAAAACCCTTCCCTGTCTACTCACTGCATTTTTCTACTCCAGCCAATCTGGCTGCAGAACCGCTGTCGAAACATTTATTTTTTTCCAATATGCCCTTTTGTTCGCTTGTGATAGGGATGAAGTTCTTTGGGGAGGCATACTCTATTTTTTCGAAAAGGGCGGTGTTAGGACCATGTACCCTCGGCAGAGCATAACAAGGACATGTCGGTTGGCGGGTTCTGACAGCTGCGATAGGAGAACCGTCCCTTCTTTCGGTGTACTCTATCAAGTTAGTTCCAGCATAAAAAACTTTTCTTATTCATTTTTCATTTCTCTGCAGGAGCTTGCAATTGTATTTTGTTTATGGTAGAGTAATTTGGAATTAAAAAGATGAGAAGAACTTAAACGAACTTAAGGCCTCTTAACATAGCAAGGACAAAGTATGTTTGTGTTATTCCGCTTTTTGATTCAAAAAATATTAAGGAGGCCTGCCATTATATGGAAGGTAAAGTTAAATGGTTTAATTCAGAGAAAGGATACGGATTTATTGAAAGAAGCGAAGGCGGAGATGTATTCGTTCACTTTTCAGCGATCCAGACCGATGGGTTTAAAACATTAGAAGAAGGGCAAAGCGTAAAATTTGACGTTGTCGAAGGCAATCGCGGCCTTCAAGCGGCTAACGTTGTTCCTTTATAAGATTTCCAAGCCGTGCGACAGAGGGGACGGTTCTCTCTGTCGCACTATTTTTATTACTGGGAATGTGGTAGCTACAACATAAGAACTGCCGCTTGCTGCAGACCCTGCCGCACAATGGGATGAAATTCAGTTTTTATACTATTCAACACACAGCGCATAAAGATGGAATTTTGTAATAGTTTTACCAGTATAGTGCCGGAGTGCTGGTTGGAGGTTGACACTAAAACTACCTGTGCGAGCGACAGGGTGTGAACATTCTTTCTGTAAATGGCAATAATCTCCATTGTTTAATGGGGATTATTGCCATTTACACGGGTGTTCATTCAACCTCTACTAAAACACCCGTGCGACAGCAAGAACCGTCCCCGCTGTCGCAGTCCCCGCTGTCGCAGCAGTGCGACAGCGAGAACCGTCCCCGTTGTCGCATTCCGTTGCTTTATTTTTCAGTATTAACGTTAATCTTTGTATTGCCTCTTGCCTGACGCAGGGATATGCTATGTGTTCCTTCTCCCCAGCTTTTTACGGCTTTCAGCCAGGGTTTTACGCTTTGTGGCGCGGCCAATTCCTGGTCTGTGCTTTTGTGCCCGGTCATCTTTTCTTCCTGAATTTCAAGCAGGTCCCATGTTACATTGCCCTGCAGATCCCCCTGCCTTAGTATTTCCACCGCCAGGCGGGCATCTTCTGCCGAATCAAGGTACACCTGTGAATTATTCCCCTCGTGGTTTATGGACCAGTTGCTTTTTACAGCCGGCAGGTGGAGCTGAAGATTCCCCCGGGCTTTGAGGACCTCTACATTAATTGTTTCAGGAATGAGCACGGTTATTTCCTGGTCTGTTACCTCGTGGTGGAACAGGAGATGATGCGGGTTGGCAGGACGGAAGATTTTTACGTAGAGGGTGTTCCCTAAATACTCCCCTTTTACCAATTGCTCCTTCGCATAGGCTTCCGCTTCTTCTTCCGAGGGGAAATACCCTTTGTAAATAGCGGATATTTTAATCTCATCACCTTCGTATGCCTTTAAAACCACTTCCCCGCTTTCCACTTCAAGGGAAAGGGACTGCAAACTGTCGTTAATGCTGCAAGACAATTTTTCTTCTTCGACTACCCGGGCGCTGGAAAGGAAAAACCTTTGTGCCGCTGCGAACAGCCCTGACGATTCAAGGAAATAAAACCCCGCGCCGGCTGCCAGGAACACTATGACCAGGAAAATGCTAAGAAAATCATAAGTGAAACGAAACCTGCTCTTCTTGGAAAAGGTCAGCGAGTTAAAAAGGATTATCTCTAGCCCGAGAACAATGATCAGCAACGGCCAAAAATTAACGATATAGTATAAAATGTCAACCTCGAAAAACCTGCCAAGGATTAGAAATAACCCCAGGGCAATTAGCGTTAACCCCATGGAAAAGGTTCCTACTCTCCAGTATCTTATTTCGCTGTTTTGTCTTGCAGGCCGGGGGTGGGCTGTTTGTGGAGCCGGGCCGGGGGTGCTCCGGCTTTGCGCATTCTGTTCACTATTGTTCTTCTGCACTGTTTTTCACCTTCTTTCCCCGCAGAATAAAGACCCCCAGTGCAATTAACAATACCGCCGTTAAAAGGGAACGAAAGTCGTACCAACCGGTGTCAAAATAAAGGGACCACAAACGCCCGAGGTGGCGATCTGCCAGCAGATAAGCTCCGAGCACGATGAGGCCCCACCCCAGCCAGGGTTGTTTTACCCTCAAAGCCTCCCATTTAATAAGCGGTTCATCGACAATCTCGCCATAGAGGGTGTAATCCCTTGTTTTTTGCAGAGCATCGAAAAGGCCGTAGAACCAGATGATGGGAAGCCAGAAAGGAAACCCCAGCCGCAGAAAATCAACTAAAAATATCGAGCCGAAAAAAAGGATCATAAACTGGAGCCCGCGGTTCATCGCTCCCAGGTAAAGATGGCCTACCCCGGGAACAAAGGAGAGAAAAAGCGTTAGGATAAAACTGGGTTTTCCGTGTTGCATAATTGATACCCCCTTATAGTAATCTGTTTTCTCCTAAATAAAGTTTAAAAAATCTCTTAATCTATCCAATAAAGAATGGAAATAGTAATCCGATATAATAAACCGATCAAAGTACTGCAGTTCCCCCGGCAGCCGGGAGATGTAATCAAAAAACCCAAAGTGAACCAGGATTACGGTGATGCACGCCGCAGCCGCATAGTGGAGCCATGCCCAGGCCCACACGTTTCTTTTTTCTTTGAAAGAGCTAGTTTCCGGCAAGCCGACCATGACCCGATCAACAAAACCAGAGGGCGGGGATTCCAGGTTGTTTTCCAGACAGCCTATGAAGAGCTGCAGGCAGTGCTCGCAGGTTTGCAGGGCTTTTCTGTATTCTTCTTCATTTTCAATCTTCCCCTCTGTATAATCCGCCCAGTTAAGATGTTGATGTTCGGGGCATTTCATTCTTTTCACCTCCCGGCTCCACTTTTTTCAGCATTGCTTTTGCCCTGTATATTCTGGACTCTATCGTCTTCACCGAGACCTTTTCCTTGCCGGCCATTTCCCTGTAAGTCTTTCGCTTAATGTAATGTTCAAGAATTGCCCGCCGGTAAATATCTGGAAGGTTTTCAATCTTCCTGTAAAGTTCGGACTGCTCTTCGAGCTTAATTACGGCTTCTTGCGGATCGAGGTCCTCTGGAATACTGTTCCGCGTGTATATCTCCTGCTCATCGCGCAGGAGGCGATGGCGCTTTTCCTGCCGGCAGTAATCGAGAGATTTGTTCACTGTTATGCGAACGAGCCAGGTTGAGAAAGAAGCCTGAAAACGAAAACTGCTCAGGGAGCGGAAAGCTTGCCAGAAGGCCTCCTGGGAGATATCCTCAGCCGCAGCGGGATCTCTGACAATCTTTAGGGCTGTCGTATAGACTAATTTGCTGTATTTAATAACCAGCGGCTGAAAGGCGGCTTTTTCGCCCTTCAGGACTCTGGCTAACAATTGCTTCTCTTGAATAACTGCCGCCCCCCTTCGGCCTTCTATATTGTTAGACGTTTTAATTTTTAATTTCACTGCATGCAAATGAAGTAGGGATAGAAGTAGAAGTAGGAATATTAGAAGAAATATAGAAACCTTATTATATCTGTCAGTATTTAAGGCCTGGGTATCAAAAACAATCCAATTACCTGGTATGAAATATTGCATGATCCATTATCCTACAACAGGCGCTATTAATCCAGCCGGTACAGGGAGGAAGATCATAGTTGATAACATGTTAATAGAGCCTTTTTGCCCGAAGCAACCGCTGTAACAACAGATATTGACATATGCTCATTAACTGGGTTACAATTTAATCAGAAAATGAGAGAGCAGGATGCGGGCATCTTCTGCCATGCCGAAGTGCAGAAATAATGGTGTTGTTAACGTGAAAAAAGCTTAAAAATATATACCATAGATCACAGATCACCAACTCTAATAGATGTTTTTAAAGCTGTTAGAGTTATCTCGGATGTCGGTAGTATTCACAATGCGGTGAAAGTAGTCATTGGAGGAGTTGATAAAAGGTGAGACAGTTACCATCAAAAGTATTGATCAAAGGTGCCGGGGATCTGGCCAGCGGGACCGCCCACCGCCTGTGGCAGGCCGGATTTGATGTTGTCATGCTGGAGCTGCCGCAACCGCTTGTCGTTAGGCGCAGCGTCTCTTTTGCTTCTGCCGTTTATGGGGGTTCCGTGTCCATTGAAGGGGTTGAAGCGAGGTGTTGCCGGGGGGTCGAAGAAGCCGACCGCATAGAGGACTTGCTGGAAAAACGAATTATACCCGTATTTATCGATCCGGAGGGTAAGTTGATACAAATCTATCAACCCGATGTTCTGGTTGACGCCATTCTGGCCAAAAGAAATACAGGCACTTCTATTGGCGATGCGCCCCTTGTTATAGGGCTGGGCCCCGGTTTTGCAGCAGGGAAGGATGTCCATGCCGTTATTGAAACCCAGCGAGGCCATGATCTGGGCAGAGTAATCTATGAAGGTTGTGCCGCCCCAAACACGGGCGTGCCCGGCGATATAGCAGGCTTTGCACTGGAAAGGGTGCTGCGGGCACCGGCTGCAGGGGTATTTACAACCCTGAAAAAAATTGGCGACCTTGTTGAAGAAGGCGAGACAGTTGCTGCTGTAAACGATGTACCCGTTAAGGCGGCAATAAGCGGTGTTCTACGCGGTTTACTTTATCCCGGCCTGGAGGTTGGACCGGGGGCAAAAATTGGAGATATCGATCCACGCGGGAAAGAAATAGCTGTTCATACCATTTCTGATAAAGCGAGATCCATAGCGGGAGGGGTGCTGGAGGCAATTTTACATTTGTCATATAACCGGTGATTATATAGCACTTTATTATTATGGCTCCACTGTAAAAATTCCATTTTGATTAACTTGTTTCAAAAGTGGAGAGATAATATTCGTTTTCCTTATTTTATTATGCTGCAAACAAGTAAAGACCTCAAAATTTTTAAAAGTGGGGATCTCTCAAATTCAATTCATTAATAATGATTTATGCAGTGGAATCAATTGTGGAATCAATTATATATAATGCTTTGTCTCCATTAGGTTTGGTAGTATTTAGCGGTGCTTTAGCTGTAGTATTTCAATTAAAAATTTTTCCCGGGGGTGTGTAAATTGATGGAAAAAGATATTTTTGAACACCTTAGTAAGATGGCAGGAAACGCGGAACCTGCCGCCCTTGTTACGATTATAGAATCAACCGGATCTGCTCCGGGTAAAACGGGCTTTAAAATGCTGGTTGATCTTGAAGGTAATACATTGGGTACCGTTGGCGGCGGCCGGATTGAGGCGACAGTAATCCAGGAAGCAGTAGAGGCCATTAAAAAAAATGCCTCCCAAATCAGAAAGTACAGGCTGGATAATGAACAAGCCGGAGGGTTGGGAATGATCTGCGGCGGGGATGTAACGGTTTTTATCGACGTAATTATCCCTCCGGAATCACTTCTCATCATCGGAGCAGGGCATATTGCCCAGCCCCTCGCAGCCATGGCGAAAATTGTGGGTTTTCATGTGACCGTGATGGATGACAGGGAGGAATTCTGCAACAGCGAAAGATTTCCGACGGCAGATCAGTGCCTGGTTGGAGAGATACCGGAGCTGCTGCAGAATTGGAAGATAACCAGGAATACTTACATTACCATTGTAACGCGTGGCCACGAACACGATCAGATAGCCCTGGAAAAAACTCTCCTTTCCGGAGCTTATTATTTGGGGATGATCGGTAGCGAAATTAAAGTTCAAACGATATATAATAACTTAATGGAAAAAGGTTTTTCCGAAAAAGACCTGGAGAAAGTGCATGCTCCTATCGGTCTGGATATCAAAGCCATTACCGCAGAAGAGATCGCCGTCAGCATCCTTGCACAGTTAATATTTGAAAAGAACAAGGCTAAAGCTTATAAAGGGGTAAAGTTTAAAAATAACAACACCTGTCCGGCTTGACAGCTTTGAAATAATAGTATATTTTTAGATTTGAAAGTTTCTAAAGTTATAGTAGCTTTACTAATAAGCGCAAGCACCGAGTATTAATCATTAATGCCTACGCATTAAGCGCCAGGTATTCAGGCCCTTAATCCTGAACCCTTGTGTTAACTTATCAATACTTTTTTGCGTTCCCATAAACAACGATGTACGATTATATGCTATATCGCCGGGTTTTGTGTGAGCATGTGGAGGCATTTGTTAATTTATTTAAAGAGCCATGACCTATGCCACCGTTATACTTATATACATATAACGTCTCGTTATATGTATATAAGTATAACGGTGATGAAAGGCGCATATAGATAATATACAGCGTGATTGAAAACTTGCAGCGGGTATATCTGTTTTCATTCCACACCGAACAGAACCAAATTATTTATATTAGCGATTGGAGAGTTGATGTCGCAGTGAAGAAAAACTTGTTTTTAGAAGGAAATATCCGTCTGGGAAAATCTGCACTGATTCGAGAAATCCTGCTTCCCTTTTTTCCCAAAGTGGGAGGAATTTTTGTGCAGAGGATATTTATCGGGGAGCGGTATGTCGCGTTTAAATTGCATCCGATAAAAGAAGTGGCGGATTATCGGCTGAATCTATACGTGAACAGTTTAAGTGAAGTGAACAACCTTTTTCTTTACAGCGACAGCCGGGGTAAATGGCGGCCAAACAAAGAAGTTTTTGAAAACAGCGGGGTTGCATACCTGAAGGAAAGTGTCGAAAAAAACAAGCATTTAATACTGCTGGATGAATTGGGAGGGGTGGAGCTTGGCTGCCCTGCTTTTATGGAGGCGGTTATGATGGTGTTAAACAGTAAAATCCCCGTGCTTGGTGTTTTAAAATCCCGGCGAAATGCAGAAAAGCTGGGTGCAGCCCTGGCGGGTAAACAGGCGGGTAATTGCGCGGACAGTGCGTCCGCTGTTTTTGCGGAAAAAAAAGAAAAGGGGGGTTACGAGGCCTCTTTCCTGCAGCTTATCAAATCCCATCCGGAGCTTGACCTTTTACGTGTTACCGAAAACAATGTTCCGGAAGTCCAAAGCAAAGTAAAAAAATTTGTGGAGAGGGCCGTTTCGTGAGCGTGATGAAAGAATGGACGGACGAACAAATTTTAAATTATTACCTGGGAATCGAGCACAGCGATTACCCGCGGGTGTTCTGGGATGCCATGCGGCCGCATCTTGCCGGTTGCACATCCTTGATTGATATCGGGAGCGGCCCGGGAGCATTTACACTGGTTGCTGCCCGGGATGGTTTTCATGTTCAGGCGGTAGATATAAACAAAAAAAACCTCGATGCCCTGCAGAAGAAAATAAAAGAGCTGGAGTTGGGAAAGGTAAAGCTTATTTACGGCGATTGGCTGGAGACGGAGGCGGAAAAATGCGATGCGGCTGTCTGTGCATATAGTTTTGGCGGCAGAATCGGCACCGCCCAGGGGTTTAACAAAATATTTGAGATTGCCGGAAAGGTTGCCTTCTTTATTTCTCCTTATGCAAGCGTTCAAACTGATTTCTTAACCGGAGAGCTCTACAATAAAATGGGGATAGAGCCTCCTTCTTTCAGTGGTGACTACCGCGACCTCCTGCAGTTGTTACAAAATCAGGGGAAGGAGGTTGAGTGTAAAATATTCGAATATGATTTTGGCATGCCCCTGGCAAGTAAGGATGAGCTCGACAACTGCGTCCTTTACTTGGGAGAAAAACTGGGGCTGCCCCCTACAGATCTTTTTAAGGAGCATCTTCAAAAAATTATCACCATGCGAAACGGCCTTTACTGGGTGCCCAACCCCAGGAAAAGCGCCATGATAATCTGGAAAGGGAGAAGTGAAACAAATGACAATGATTAACAGATTTTTTATCAGGTTTACTACCTTTGACTTCGTGATTATTGCACTTTTATCAGCTTGCGGGATTGCTACAAAACCTTTTGTCAGGTTTTTGGCCCAGATATTTACGGGAACCCTGATCCCCATCGGAACGGTAGCCGGTATCTTTTATATGCTCTGGATTGTCCTGGCCTGCGCTATTGTAAAAAAAAGGGGAACGGCTATTTTAGTCGGCATTGTGCAATCAGTTTTGGTAGTGGTATTTGACATGCTCGGCAACCGCGGTTTGGCTAACCTTCTGGTTTACGTCGTCCCCGGAGTCACCCTGGAGCTCGCGATGCTGGCCTTCCCGCATTATGTTTCTACGCTTTTCAGCTCGTTTACCGCAGGTGCGGTGTGCAACGCTACCGGTTCGTTTATCGTTAGCGTGGTTTTTATGCGCCTGGCTTTTATTCCCATGCTGGTTTCATTAATTGTATCCGGGATTTTTGGAGGAATTGGGGGAATTGTGGGCTATAAGTTATACGCTGTGGTTAACAGTTTAAAGGGCACGGCAAGAGAATACAGCGAAGGAGAAACGCAAGATTAGGTCAAGGCCAAGAAAATAAAAATACTGGTGGTGTATAAGCGAAAAGCATGGAAAGCATGGAGCGCCTGAAGGTAGAACATTTATGGTACACATATGAAGGGGGGAATCAGCCGGTTTTAAAAGATATTACCTTCAAACTTCTTCAAGGGGAAGCCCTGGGGATTATCGGGCTGAACGGCAGCGGCAAGACCACCATGAGTTACTGCCTTTGCGGCATTATTCCCCATTACCTGAAGGGAACGCTGGAAGGGCGGGTACTGGTTAACGGAAAAGATACCAGGGAGATCCCTTTATATCAGCTGACCACAGAAATAGGAATTGTCCTGCAGGATCCGGGTATCCAGCTGCTGATGCCCACGGTAGAGGATGATATTGCCTTTGCCCTGGAGAACCACAACCTCCCCCGCGAGGAGATCAGGGAGCGTATATACAGGACTATGGAAACGGTGGGCATTACCGGGCTTAAAGACGAAAATCCCAACAACTTGTCGGGAGGCGAGAAACAGCTGGTCGCGCTGGCCACCGTACTGGCTTTAAACCCGTCCATTATTATTTTTGATGAATCGCTTTCAATGCTTGACGAGCTGGCGGCGCAAAGGATTATAGCGGTCATGCAGAGGTTAAAAGATGAGGGAACCACACAGGTTATTATCGACCATACTATGAAAGGCTTTGAAGTGTACGACAAAATTTTTATTCTGGAAGAGGGCCGGATTATCTACCGGGGTTCAAAAGATTTTGCCCTGCGGAATAAAGAGTTTTTAAGGGAACACAGGTTCTTTTTCTAGCGCCAAATTATTGCTGAAGTAATCACGTAGCCGGAGGTGCTGTGGTGGCTTTCATTTCACTGCAGGAAGTGAGCTATACTTACAACGGGCGGAAAGAGGCCGCTGTAAAAAATATTTCTCTTAATATAGAAGAAGGAGAAAAGATTTCTCTTACCGGTTTAAACGGCAGCGGTAAATCTACGTTGGCCAGGCTGATGCTTGGCCTTCTCAAGCCCCAAGCGGGAAAGATCGTTCTTGACGGCCTCCCGCTGGGGAAATATTCCCTTGTAAAGATTGGGGAAAAAGTGGGTTATGTTGTTCAAAACCCCAGCCAGATGCTCTTTAATACGAGCGTCTTTAACGAAATCGCCTTTGGCTTGAAATGGAAGGGCAAGGGAAAGGATGAGGTTTACCAGCTCTGTAAAAAATACCTGGAGTTCTTTGAACTGTGGCACCTGCGGGACAAGCTCCCATTTAATTTGAGCGAAGGACAGAAACAGCTGGTGGTGATCTGCGCTGTATTGGCCTTGCAGCCCCGTTATCTGATTCTGGATGAGCCGACGAAGAGCATCGACACTTTTCGGAAAAAAAGATTAAAGGATATTTTGCAGGAAATCTGGAGCCTCGGTACCGGAATTATGGTTATCAGCCACGATATGGATTTTCTAGCAGACTTTGACGGCAGAAGGATACACATGGTAAAAGGTGAGGTTGTGGAAGATGCGCGTAGATATCAGAACTAAACTCCTTATAGTGGCAATTTTTTCCGTTTTGGCCCTGGCATACCAGGATCCCCGGATCCTGGGTATGATCCTGCTTTTGAACCTGTTGACAATTATACTCTTCAGGGTGCCGCTGCATATTTTTCACGGCTTTAAAGGCTTTATCTTTATGTATGCCGTATTAATGGTTATCCAGAGCTTTTTCGTGAGAGACGGGGAACCGCTGCTCCAGATGGGTAACATCTACCTTTTAACAACTGATGGAGTTCTTTACGGGATATCCATAATGTTGCGTTTTTTTATACTGGCCGGTTCGGGATTAATATTATTGAATTGCAACACTGCGGAGTTGATCCTGGCACTGGTCAAATTGCGCATTCCTTACGAGATTGTCTTTATGATACAGTTAGGAATCAGGTTTATTCCGGTATTCATGGGCGAACTGCAAAATATCTTTCACGGTATCCAGCTGCGAGGCGTAGACCTGCGCCGGGTATATAAAAGAAAAGTAATCAAAGTATATGTCGGCATTTTCTCCCCGGTTATCTATAGCGTCTGGCAGAAGGCCGAAAAGCTTTCTATCCTGCTGGAACTTCGCGGCTTTCGCAATTCCTCCACCAGGACATATTACAGAGATATATCCCTGGGAAGAATTGATTATGTAATAATGACCCTTTCCTTAATTATCACCGCAGCACTCGTCTACGCAGTGCGACACTAGGGACGGTTCTCCCTGTCGCAAATGCGACAGGGAGAACCGTCCCTAGTGTCGCAGAGAGAACCGGTGCTAGTGTCGCGAGTGTTGCGTACTTTTTTTCTCGCACATGGTATGCTGCTGTGTTATAATGTTAATGGAAAAGGACAACTCTTACACTTCCGGTTAATTAGTTGCGAGCCCTTAAGCCAGTTTTTTTCCAATTATCTTATCTTGGGCCGCTTAAGCTGCAGGTCAAGCAGGCCATAATTTTTAGCCATGGGAACGTTTTATGGAGAGGAAGGAACCGTGCTCATGGCATGTTTTGATCACGGGATCCGGCATGCCCTGACACTGTATAAGTTCCGGTATTGCCTGGCACTGTATTTTAAAATGGGGGGGTATCTTATGTTAAGCAAAGTACGCAGAGTATTTGTAGAAAAGCGAAAAGGATACAATATTGAAGCCCGCAGCCTCTATGAAGAACTCAAAGAGTACCTGGGAATCAAAGGGCTGGAAGACGTGAGGGTTTTGAACCGCTACGATATTTCCGGCATTACGGATGAGGAGTATGCCAGGGCGCGGAATATTATTTTTTCCGAGCCGGCTGTGGATCTGGTTTACGACGAAGTATTTCCGGTAAACGAAGATGAAAGGGTATTTGCTTTAGAGTATCTCCCGGGTCAGTTTGACCAGCGCGCCGATTCAGCAGCCCAGTGCGTGCAGGTTCTTACCCAGAGGGAACGTCCGGATATTCTATCCGCTAAAGTGATAATTCTCAAGGGTGATATTACCGACGAAGAATTGGAGAAGGTTAAGGGCTACTGCATCAACCCGATCGAGTGCCGGGAAGCCTCCCCGGATAAGCGGTCAAGTTTGGCAATGGAAACGGAAACCCCGGATGATGTGCAGATTCTTGAGGGTTTTAACGGGAAGACCCCGGCCGAATTACAGGCTTTTTCAGATGATCTGGGCCTGGCTATGAGCTTTGATGACCTGGTGTTTTGCCAGGAATATTTCAGGGACAGGGAAAAAAGGGAACCCACTATAACGGAGATCAAAGTGATCGATACCTACTGGTCCGATCACTGCCGTCACACTACCTTTTTAACAAAGATTGAAGACGTAAAAATCGAAAAGGGCCGCTACAGCGAGCCTATTGAGAAGGCTTACGGCGAATACCTTGCCTCCAGGAATCATGTCTATGGTAGCCAGGATAAAGATATCTGCCTGATGGATATCGCACTGATGGGGATGAAGGAGCTACGGAAAAAAGGTCTGCTGCAGGATCTGGACGAGTCCGACGAGATCAACGCCTGCAGTATCGTCGTTAATGCTGAAATAAACGGTAAAAACGAAGAATGGCTGGTCATGTTCAAGAACGAAACCCATAATCACCCTACAGAAATTGAGCCTTTCGGCGGTGCGGCTACCTGCCTGGGCGGTGCGATCAGGGATCCGCTCTCCGGCAGATCTTATGTTTATCAGGCGATGCGGGTGACCGGCTGCGCGGATCCCAGGGCAAAGTATGAGGATACCCTTCCCGGCAAGTTGCCCCAGAGGAGGATCACTACCCTGGCGGCAGCCGGGTATAGCTCCTACGGGAACCAGATCGGCCTGCCGGCCGGCCAGGTTGCGGAGATCTACGACCAGGGTTTTCTGGCCAAGAGAATGGAACTCGGTGCTGTAATCGGCGCTGCTCCCAGAGAAAATGTTGTGCGGGAAAAACCCGCCCCGGGCGATCTAATTCTGCTGGTGGGCGGGAGAACCGGCCGTGACGGCTGTGGGGGTGCCACCGGATCTTCCAAGGAGCATACGGTTGATTCGCTCTTCACCTGTGAAGCAGAAGTTCAAAAGGGTAACGCCCCAACAGAGAGAAATCTTCAGAGGCTCTTCAGAGAACCTGCGGTCAGCAGAATGATAAAAAAATGCAACGACTTCGGCGCCGGTGGCGTTTCGGTAGCTGTCGGCGAGCTGGCCGCCGGCCTGGATATAAACCTGGACGCTGTTCCTAAAAAATATGAGGGACTGGACGGGACGGAGCTGGCCATTTCAGAATCCCAGGAACGGATGGCTGTGGTAGTGGCGCCCGAGAACCTGGATGCCTTCTCCAGCGCTGCTGCCGGGGAAAACCTGGAGGTTACCCCCATTGCGAGAGTGACCGCAGGCCGCAGGCTGAAGATTTCCTGGCGAGGCAAGCCCATCGTGGATATCTCCAGGGATTTCCTTGATACTAATGGGGTTAAGCAAAAAATAAGGGTTGCGGCAGCTTCACCGGTTGAAGAAGAAAACTATTTCGGGTATCTTCCCGATGCGATAAAAAAGCGGCTGCCCGATCTGAAGGAAGCATGGCTGGCAAATCTAAAAGATCTAAACGTTTGTAGCCAGAAAGGATTGGTGGAAAGATTTGACAGCACCGTCGGCGCCTCTACAGTGCTGCTGCCTCTGGGAGGAAAGTACCAGACGACGCCTGCCGAAGGGATGGTTGCCAAGTTGCCGGTTCTTTCCGGCGATACCACCACAGCAACAATCATGACCTTTGGTTACAATCCTGCACTGGCCGGCTGGAGCCCCTTCCACGGCGCGTTCTATGCCGTCATTGAGGCTGTGACCAAAGCGGTAGCACTGGGGGGAGATTACCGCAGCCTGCGCCTTACCCTCCAGGAATATTTTGAAAAACTGGGCCAGGATCCATCCAGGTGGGGCAAACCCTTCAGCGCCCTGCTGGGAGCTTTTTATGCCCAGAAGAAGCTGGGCATCCCGGCTATCGGCGGAAAGGACAGTATGTCCGGCACTTTTATGGACCTGCATGTGCCGCCCACGCTCGTTGCTTTTGCGGTGGGCGTGGTTGACGCGGAACGTGTCGTATCCGGGGAATTCAAGCGTCCGGGCAGCAAGGTTGTGCTGCTTCCCGTAACCAGGGATGAAAAAGCAATGCCCGATTTTAACAAGCTGGAGCGCAATTTTGCTAAAGTTGCCGAACTGATAAACTCGGGGGCAGTGCTTTCCTCCTGCAGCGTAAGGATCGGGGGGCTGG
Source organism: Dethiobacteria bacterium (assembly GCA_050948825.1). GTDB lineage: Bacteria > Bacillota > Dethiobacteria > DTU022 > UBA8154 > DUQX01. The sequence continues at coordinate 85,136 of JBMNEO010000010.1, forward strand.
CGGCGGCGGTTTCCAAAATGGCCTTCGGTAACCGCATCGGAATGAGTTTTGCCTCTACCGTTGCTGATGGCGATCCGGCCTCCCTTTTTCGTGCCGACTATGGCTCCCTCATTTTAGAGCTGGATGGGCAAGCGGATCTGGAGGAGACTTTTGGTGATGTCGATTACCGCCTGCTCGGTTACACCGCGGAAAAGCCGGCAATCACCCTGCATGGTGTCGAGATCGGTCTTGAAGAAGCATGTGCGGCCTGGGACGAACCCCTGTCGGGGATCTTTCCAACTAAGGCGGCATCCCTTCCGGATGAGCCCCGGGAGATAACATATACGGCAAGAAATAAGCAGAGGCCAAAAATCAAGAAGACCAGGCCGCTGGTGTTTATGCCCGTATTTCCGGGGACGAACTGCGAATATGATCTGGCCGGAGCTTTTCAGCGGGCAGGCGGGGATGTAGACGCACTGGTAATAAAAAATCTTACCCCGGCGGATGTGGATGAATCCATTCGTGAAATGGCCAGGAGAATCGAAAAGGCGCAGATCGTTGCAATTCCCGGTGGGTCTAGCGCCGGCGATGAGCCGGACGGTTCTGGAAAATTTATCGCCGTCATCTTCAGGAACCCCCTGATCAGTGAAGCGGTGATGAAACTCTTGAAGGAGCGGGACGGGCTGATGCTGGGTATCTGTAACGGCTTTCAGGCTCTGATCAAACTGGGCCTGGTTCCTTACGGGGAAATAGTCGAGAGGACTCCGGACAGCCCTGCCCTCACATTTAACCGTATTGGCCACCACATTTCCCGCCAGGTGCGCACGAAAGTGGTCTCCACCCTTTCCCCCTGGTTCAGCAACGTGGAAGCTGGGGCGGTCCATACCCTCGCCGTTTCTCATGGAGAAGGAAGGTTTGTGGCATCTGAGGCGTTGATAAAAAAACTAATCCAAAACGGTCAGATTTGCACCCAGTATGTTGATTTTGACGGAAGGCCGAGCAGCGACATACATTTCAATCCCAACGGCTCGGATGAGGCGGTAGAGGGCATTACCAGCCCAGACGGGCGGGTGCTGGGCAAAATGGCCCATTCCGAAAGAATCGGTCGCTATGTTGCCGTCAATGTTCCCGGGGAAAAAGACCAGCGCATCTTTGAGGCTGGCATAAATTACTTCCGGTAGGAATTGCTATTTCTCGTGCGTTTAGACGGCGTTTGCTCAAGCCTAAATCTTTTGCGGTTTACTGATTGTCATCTTTTTTCAAGCAGGCAATGGGCAACGTAAAATTTCTTCCGTTCATCCAGTGTCATTGATAATTCATCCTTTAGTTTTTTACTAGGTGACATTTTCCCTGAAATATTTCAAAGTGGCTTTTCAACAGATTAAACACACCTAATTTTCTGGAGCCTTGCAAAAAGGACCGGTTTGGGTTAAAATAAAGAAGTAGTTTGTAGAATAATTAAGTGTTAAAATGGAGCCCTGCGGAGAGATGGCTGAGTTGGACGAAGGCGCTCGCCTGGAAAGCGAGTAGACGGCGAACACCGTCTCGAGGGTTCGAATCCCTCTCTCTCCGCCATTTTTTTCTTTTCTCTTAATGTGATGCCAATAAATTTGGTCGTGCTAGATGGGGAGGTAGCGGTGCCCTGAACCTGCAACCCGCTAAAGCAGGATTGAATTCCTACCCCCGGCCCTTAGCTTTACAGGGTCTGCCTCCGGTAAGTGGTGAAGAAGCCCTGGTCCTGTGCGGCATAAGCCCATAAACCCCGTCAGGTCCGGGAGGAAGCAGCGGTAAGTGGTGACTTGTGGGTGCCACAGGGGCGCTGGGGCTGAGCAAACTGCCGGAGTTCCGCCTGGGGGGCGGGGTCAAAGGTAGGTGCACGACCATTAATATTAAATTACTGTAAAGCAGTAAGAAACCGGGAACCAGAACACTTCAGAAATTCGTTTCAGCTACTAAGGTCGATTATTATGATTCATTATATGAAGAATAGAATATAGATTTCTGGTTCCCTGGTTCCTGAATACACGAATACACATATATCAAGTAAATGTTCAATTACAAAGTAAATGTTCCATATATTCATATATATTAAGATTAAACATCGTTGTTTGAAAAACCGCCAAGCCAGGGCAGACGCCCTTCCGTGTCGCTGGCGGTTTTTTAGAACAAAGTCGATTCATAGAGCGGGTACATCATATTAGGAAGCGGGGTTATTTCATTGTCCTCCCAAAGCCCTGGAAATACAGCATACAAAGCACTGTACCGCAGCTGGCGGCCGCAGTTCTTCTCCGAAGTTGTGGGACAGGAGCATGTTGTCCGCACGCTGCAGAACGCCCTTGCAGCGGGGCGTGTAGCTCACGCTTACCTTTTTTGCGGCCTCAGGGGCACCGGGAAAACAACGATGGCCAAACTGCTGGCCAAGGCTCTCAACTGCCTGGAGGGGATTAACCCGGAGCCCTGTGGCAGATGCCGTTCCTGCCAGGAGGTCATGGACGGCCGTAATATGGATGTGCTGGAGATCGATGCTGCTTCCAACCGCGGGATAGACGAGATTCGCGATCTGCGGGACAAGGCCCGCTATGCTGCAGCGCAGAACAGGTTCAAGGTTTATATCATAGATGAAGTGCACATGCTCACTAATGAGGCGTTTAACGCCCTGCTAAAAATCCTCGAAGAGCCGCCGCCGGGTGTGGTTTTCATCCTGGCCACTACCGAAGTATACAAACTTCCCCTGACGGTTGTTTCACGCTGCCAGCGTTTTGACTTTCATCTGCTGGAAGGTAAACAGGTTGTGGGGCGCCTCCAGGAGGTTGCCCGCGGGATGGATTTTACCGTCGGGGAGGAAACCCTCTATCTGCTGGCGCGCCAGGCAGAGGGATCGATGCGGGATGCGCTTGGCTTTCTGGAACAGTGCAAGGCTTATGGCGGTGAAAAGGTTAGCTACAGCGAAGCGCTGGAGATTCTCGGTCTTACCGCGCCGGAGGCAATCTACAATTTGTTACAGGCGGTTGTTGAAGGAGATAACCTTTCGGGGCTGGTTGCAATCGATGAGGTGGTGAGCAAGGGCAAGGATTTGCAGCGCTTTTTGCGGGAGATGACCCTGTACCTGCGCCGGCTGGTTCTACTTCAGTCCGGCAGCGATGAAGAAAAGACCCTTCATGATGTGCCCGGTTTAAAGCCCTACCTGCTCAGGCATAAGGATAAATTTAATGACTTCGTTTTACTGGAGATGCTTGAGATCCTGCAGGACCTCAGCGGCAAGCTCAGGAATTCGTCACAGCCTTCGTTTCTCCTGGAACTGGCTTTCTTGCGTCTGGTGCGGGCCTACCGCTTTCGCGATTATCTTTCTCCGGAGTCGCTTCTAAGCCGCCTGGAAGAGCTGGAAGAAAAGCTCCAAACAGCCGGTCTGGGAGGGCTAAATGCTGGAAGCGGAGTTGAAAAGCAGGTTTTGGGGAAAGAAAAGCCGGCTACCCGGTCCGAAAAGGTTGCTACTGCAATTAACGATTCTGTCCCCGATGAAACACTGCCGCCGGCCGCCGGAAAAGCACCGGCAGGAAAGGAAGCAGCTTCAGGATTGGGGAAGGCAGCAGCCCCGGAAGGGGACGCGGATCCCTTAAAAGGAAATGCTCATTCTTTTGCGAATGCTTATTCTCCTGCGGGCGGCTCCGGCAAAATTGAAATTAAGGAACCGGAACGGGAACCGGACCGAGAAGTTGATGTAGAACAGCTGAGAGAAATATGGGATAATAAGCTGTTGCCGGAGATAAAAAAACAGCACAAGCATAATGTTTATGCCCTGCTGCAGGACGGCCGCCCTTTTTCCTGCAAAAAGGGAATCTTTACCATCTGCTTGCCTCCGGGATATAGCTTTCATAAGGGAAGAATAGAATCAACCCGTAATAAAAAATATATAGAATCTATGCTGAAAAACCTGCTCGGTTATGCTGTGGATTTGAGGGTTATTATGCAGGAAATGCCTGGAGATAATGGCAACAAGTTTGGCCCGCAAGAAGAAATCATACATGAAGAAATCATACATGAAGGAATTACACGAGAAGTAAATGCGGAAGAAAACACAGCAGGGAAAAACGCCCAACCGCTGAATGGCAGCGGCGTGGGCGGCGAGGCCGGGGGCGGGGCCGGGGGCGTCCAATCAAGCGGGGATAATGATAATTTTATCCGGGAGATGCTTGAGCTTTTCAATGGCAAGCTCATTGAAACTGGCGGGAATGAACTTAAATCCCGCGATTTCTGGTCCTTTAGTATTGATTCCGTACCTGAAGAAACGGATGAATAAGAACACCGGTGATGAAAGGAGATAGAAAAAATGGCAAACGGTAAAATGGGCAAGATGCTCAAACAGATGCAAAAAGTTCAGGCAGAAATGCTAAAGATGCAGGAAGACCTTGCTAAACGCACTGTAGAGTCTACCAGCGGGGGTGGAGCGGTGCGCGCCGTGGTCAGCGGTTCTAAGGAACTGGTTGAGCTACAGATTGATCCCGAGATCCTCAAGGACGAAGAGGCGGAGATGATCCAGGATCTTGTGATTAGCGCGGTTAACGAAGCTCTTCGCCAAGCCGATAAAATGGTCAACACAGAAATGCAGAAAATTGCCGGCATGCCGGGTCTGCCAAAAGATTTATTCTAAACCGGCCATTTTTCAGGAAAGTTGGTAAATATATGCTTTTTTCTCCCTCAATTACAAGATTGGTTGAAGTTTTTCGACGCCTGCCTGGCATTGGGCCTAAAACGGCCCTGCGCCTGACTTTTTTTGTTTTAACGATGAAAAATGAAGAAGTGCAGGAGATGGCCCGTGCTTTAGTGGAAGCCAAGAAGCGGGTAAGGTATTGTAGCCGCTGCCGGAACCTTACTGAAGATGAGCTTTGCCCTGTCTGCAGGGACGAGCGTCGCGATAAAGCCCTGCTCTGTGTGGTTCAGGAACCGCGGGATATGATGGTTATTGAAAAAACGGGGCAGTTCAAAGGCAGGTATTTTATCCTTCACGGGGCTCTCTCCCCGGTGGAAGGGATCGGCCCCGACGAACTGATGATTCCGCAGCTCCTGCGGCTTATAAAGGATAAAAGGATCGAAGAGGTCGTTATCGCCACCAATCCCAACGTCGAGGGCGACGCCACGGCCTATTATATCGCCGGGGCCGCAAAGCCTCTGGGGATCAGGGTAACGCGCATCGGTTTCGGTCTTCCGGTGGGCGGGGATCTGGAATATGCCGACGAACTGACAATGACCCGCGCCCTGGAGAGCAGAAGAGAGATGTAGGGGACGGTTCTTGACTTGCCTGTTAAAATATAGTATTAATTTGTAGTATATGGATAAAGATAGCCAAATGGAGTGATTCAACAAATACAGAGAACTAAGGAAATACACTTCATTGAAGTTAAAGGAAACAGGGGATCTTTTAGGAGGATTAATTGAATCTCGAGTATCGAGTAAGCAGGATTAAAAAAACTAAAGAGCAAGGGCAAGGGCAAGAACAAGAACCGTCCCTAGCTTGCCCGAACCTAGCTTGCCCGAAAAAGGCAAGAGCAAGAACCGTCCCCGACTTGCGCGTCCCCGACTTGCGCTACGTATAGTTCATTACCAGCACCTCATCAATTCCCCCCCGCCTTTCGGCTTTTGAATTTATTGCCCTCTTGGCTGTAATTATTTCTATCCGGTAATCCCTGTAAAGGTTTTTTATAAAATCTGTAGCCGAGTTGGAGAGAAGGAACTTTATGCCCTTCTCGTTCAACTTGTCACATGCTTTTTTTAACCTTATTTGTTCATCCCGGTCAAATCCACCTTTTACATAACCGGTAAAGCTCGAGGTATCTGAAACCGGGTAATAGGGAGGATCAAGGTAAACAAATGCCCCTTTCCCCGCTTCTTTTAAAACTTCCCCAAAATCCCTGCAGGTAAAAGTAACCCTGGCCTGACAAAAATAATTGCTCACTGCTTTTAAAGCTGTTTCGTTGACAATATTTGGGTTTTTGTAATTCCCAAAAGGTGTGTTAAATTCCCCGGACTTGTTAACCCTGAATAATCCATTGTAGCAGGTCTTATTTAAATAAATAATCCTTGATGCTCTTTGGACTGGCGTAAGCTTACCATACTTATCCTTATTGCGGTCAAGCTCTCGTATCTTATAATAATAGTCTTTCTCGTTCCTATGTTGCTTCAGCTCCTCGATTAGCTCCTCAACGTTATCCTTTATAACCTTATAAAGGTTTATTAGCTCGCTGTTGATGTCATTAACAACTGCCTCTTCCGGTTGTAGCGCGAATAAAACTGCCCCGCCGCCGAGGAAAGGCTCGTAATAGATTGAGTAATCCGGGACGTATTTTGTTATTTGGTCTATTACTTGTCGTTTTCCGCCGGCCCATTTTACTACAGGTGCCACCAATTTATTTATTACCATGATCATCCCTTTTTAATTCATAAAAATTACTAGATTGTTTGTGTTTAAACCAATGTTTTGCGAAATCCTCGTCAACTCTTTTTGATACAGAGTTGTTAATTAATTCGACAAATATTGTATAAAACCTGCTAATAACACCAGGCGGATGAACATTGCGGGGTGAAACATTCCGATAAGCGCTTCACCCCGGGTGGAACTATTTCGGAAAGCGCCTTACTGTGGGTATAAAGCATTTTCCTCCTGTCAATAATAGAATTAAAAAGGGAGGATGAAAAACCGTGGGGCGATTTTTATTATCAGCCATTATTTTATTTGTCATTGGCGGTATTTTTTTTATGGTTCCTGAGCGGGAGACTCCAACTCCGGAGAACCCTTTTTTAACCCTCCAACATATAATGAAACTGGCAGAAGCTTCTATTGTTGAAGGTGAAATCCATTACTGGGCATCGCTTGGTCCATCCCCGGAAAGCCTTTCCCTGGAGGATCTTGAATCCAGGGCGGATGAACTCCTGGGACGTATTGTCAATCAGGACCAAGAATGTGTTTCCGTTGCGGAGAATATTTCTACGAGATCAGCCGGCATAAAGAACTCAGCTGAGCAAGGCAGTTCAAGTGGTTCGGGTGTGTATGGCAGCTCAGTGAGCTTAAGTGGTTCAGATGACTCAAGCAGCTCAAGCGTTCCAAGCGATTCAAAAAGCGATGCGTTTTTCGAACCCGAAGACAAAAAGGGATTCGCCCACGCTGTATACCGTTTCGGAGAGTCCGCAGTGGACCTAAAGGAAGGAGAAGACTCCTCTCCCGAATATATGGTGGTTGAGAGGGAGCAAGAACTGTTTTCCGGGGGTCACGCCAGGCTTTTGCTGCAGCATATGGATCAGGATGGCCAAAAGGTTATGCACCTGCAGCTTACCATTACCCGGCAAGGCGATACAGATCAGCTGGGCGATCTGGTTTCCCGGCTCCCTGCAGCTCTCAAATCGGAAGCTGAAAGCAGCAATCTATCCCTTTGCCTGATGGGGCATATTGATGGAGAACTGAATCCGGCGCAGATGGAACAACTGGCACAGGGCATTACTCGCCAAATAGGCGGGGAGCAGGTCCAGAGTGTTCAAGATGGGGCTATGGTAAGCGTTACCGGTTATACCCCTGAACTGGGGGATTATTTGAAGGCGGAAAACCTGCGAATCAATCTCAACCTGGCCATGCGTTACGATGATTACCTTGGTAAAACTGTCATCTGGGCTGGAACTCCGCTCATAGCAGGGCAGTATTAGCGGGCAGTACCGGGGAGGTATTTATTTGGAAAGGATAATCGTAGAAGGGGGCGTCCCGCTCATGGGGCGGGTTAGGATAAAAGGTGCAAAAAATGCCTGTCTGCCTATGATGGCTGCTTCCCTTTTAACTCCGGAAAGCGTGGTCCTGGAAGATGTGCCGGACCTGGAGGATGTTCGTACAATGTCCCGGCTTTTAAAAGCCCTCGGCGTGGAAATTTTTCGTGATCGCAAAAACGAGCGCATCGTTTTAAATTCCCGCCGCCTGATTTCTTCAACGGCTCCGTTCGGCCCGGTGCGCCGCATGCGGGCTTCATTTTTGGTTATGGGCCCCCTGCTGGCCAGAGAAGGGCACTCCCGTGTTTCCTTTCCCGGAGGTTGCGCAATAGGTATGAGACCTATAGACCTGCACCTGAAAGGCCTGGAAGTAATGGGGGCACAGTTTACAATGGATGAAGGTTATATCGAAGCAGAAACGCCATGTCTGCAGGGTGCTACGGTTTATTTGGATTATCCCAGCGTAGGCGCTACCGAAAATATTCTTATGGCCGCTGTTCTAGCCCGGGGGACAACCGTTATTGAAAACGCCGCTGCTGAGCCGGAGGTTGTTGATCTTGCCAACTTCCTGAACAGCTTGGGGGCGAGGATTATAGGGGCGGGGACGCCCCTTATTCGGGTGGAGGGCGTTACTTCATTAAAAGGCGGGAGTTACAGGGTTATCCCAGATCGCATTGAGGCAGGTACTTTTATGATCGCCGCTGCTATCAGCGGTGGAGATATCATTCTGGAAAATGTTATCAGCGAACATTTAACTGCGGTAATCGCCAAGCTACAGGAAACAGGGGCGCTTGTGGAAGAACCCCGGAAAGGGCTGCTGCGCGTGAGATCTCGGGGACGCCCCGTGCCGGTGGATATTAAAACCCTGCCTTATCCCGGCTTTCCCACGGACCTGCAGCCCCAGTTCATGGCCTTGCTCTCCCTGGCCTTAGGTACCAGCGTTATCTCGGAGACGGTCTTCGAAAAGCGTTTTATGCACGTTGCAGAGATTGCCCGTATGGGGGCAAAGATCCGCATTGAAGAGCGAACGGCTATCGTCACCGGGCAGCCGTTGTTGCAGGGGGCAGTAGTTCGCGCTCCCGACCTCAGGGGAGGCGCGGCCCTGGTACTATCAGCTCTTGCCGCAAGAGGTATTTCTGAAATAAGGGGTGTCGAGCACATCCGGCGCGGGTACAGCCGCCTGGTTGGGCGCCTCAGGTCTCTGGGCGGGCGAGTTTATATGTTGCCAGCCTGATGTGGAAAAAGAGCTAATCTCCGTACCCGGATAATAGTATTTGATAATAGTGGTATAGTCATCTCCCTCTTTAGCCATCCCATCCGCACCGTACTGGCACATGCCCACTCCATGGCCGTACCCCCTGGTGCTGAAAATAATTTTTTTCCCCTCCACTCTCCATTGAAAGGAGGTCGAGGGCAACCCCAGCAGGCTGCGCACGTCTGTTCCGCTGTACCTTTGCCCGGGTTTTCCGATATTCAGGGACAGATTGCGCCCGCTTTTACTGCGCTGGACCACCTCCAGTAGCGGGGTGTTGCCCTCAGCCAGTACCGGAATCGCCTCCTTTTTGTTATTGAACGCAGCTGCAAATGACGAGAGCTCCATTGCTATCTCCTGCCTGTAGTGTGGTGAATGCCGGCAGTAGCTGCACTCCACACTCTGCAGATATGGACCGCCGCCTCCACTCCATACATCCCACGCATTTTCAGTCATCCCCCCGCAGGTGGAATGATAGACTGCCGGGATGAGGTTGCCCCCATATGTTACGACGAGCCCGCCGGTTGAGCTGACCGCTTTCCGGATTTTCTCCAGGTTTGCAGGCGCATCTTCGGGTGGCCATTTTCCCAGCGCTTGCTGATCATCTTCCCAGGCCTGACAACACGCGGCGTCCGTACAGAGATCTGCCCCCGGATGATTCCGGCAGCCCTCACCTCCCAGATCCAGAGACTTGTGCAGTGTGTAGGTGCGCGTAACAACGGCCTGGGCTTTCAGGGCTTCCAAATTAAAAGCGGCCGGCATCTCTGCGGCAACCGCGCCTGCAAGATACTCTTCCAGCTCAATCTCCCTGATCTCCCCCTGGTCGGCAAGATAAACCCGGAGTATTAAATCTTCTTCTGTAATCAGAGCTGGCTCTGTGCCCTCGGGTTTTGGCGTCACTTCTTCGTCCCACTTCCACCAGTTTTCAACCAGCACAGCCGGAAGAAGTATCAACACCAGAGTCATAAAAAATATGTAAAGCAGAAGTGTTTTCAATTTTCCCTCCTTGCGACACTAGGGACGGTTCTCGCTGTCGCATTCATACAATAAAGTAATCAAGGGGGACGGTTATAATAATTACCTTGCAATGCTTTTTGCTGTTGCCCACATTGCCGATCGCTAGGTCGGGAAGTACAGGACTTTTTACGCCCTTTTTCCCGTAAAATCATTTTATGACAGGTCAATTAATTTATTTTATTAATAGTAATTTGTAATTATGAAAGAGTAACAAATTGATATAATCGCCCCTTATTGATTCTGTGTATGGGGATTGCCGGGCTCCAAGGCTTCTGAACTATCCCAAAAAGTCATTATCTATGAATTGAATTTGAGAAATCACCGCTTATAAAATTAAAAGGCCTTTCTTGTTTGCAGCGTTGATATAAATTAGAAAAACGAACATTGTCTCCCCACTTTTGAAAAATGATAACTAAAATGGATTTTTGCAGTGGGATCAACATTGGGATTAAAAAACTTTAGTATGGGCATAATATCCTCTAATGGAGGTGAAAACCAATGTCTATATTGACAAAATGGAAGAATGCTTTGGTTAACCAATTGAATGCCTTTCGAATAAAGGACAGGCATAGCAAAAAAGAGGGGAGCCCCTCCCCGGGCGGTTCACCGCTAAACGAATCTAGAGATAAATGGATAAAAATATTTTCAAGGCGCAGCGTTATCCTGGCAGGAGTGTACCTCGTTCTAGTGGTTCTGCTTCTATCCCTGGCGGTTTTACGGTGGGGTAAGATCCCTTTCCCGGAAATCCCGGGTGTTAAAAGGGAGATGGGTGATGTTTTGCCCGGTGGAGGTGAAACAGGGGAGATCCAGTTAGAAAGCGAAGGGGAGATACCCGCTCCGAATCAGCAGGTGGAAAACGGGGGGAAAAGCGCTAATCCTTCCTCTTTGGCGGAAGGATGGCTGACCCTGGATACGGGCAATGAAGAAGGACAGGGCAGCGAAAGAGAGCCGGGTATTGAAGGCGGCCAGGCAGAGAAGGGAAAAGAGGCGCCGTTAGAAGAGGGCCTTACAGCTGTACAGGCTAGAGATATTTATTTGTCGCAAGCCGCTTCCCCTCTGCCGGAATGGTCTTTGCACAGCCCTTTTAATGCCTATAACAGTTACAGGCTTCCCTCCGGAGGCGTGCTGCACAGCTTTTCGCGCGGCGTTTATTTCAGAGCAACGCCCGGTGCGCCAGTCTCTGCGCTGTGGGACGGTTATGTGGTAAAAGCGAGCGGGGAAGACAGTCCTTACAGTAACTCCGTGCTCATCAAACACGATGGCGGTTTCACGAGCTATTACGGAAACCTGTGGGAAGTCTGGGTAGAAGAAGGCAGATTTATTAACAGGGGGGAAAATATCGGCCTCATGCCGCATAATCCTCCGCACGGGACCCTGGCAGTGAGTACATCAAACGTTTACCGGGAAAGTAACGCCGACGCAAATCGCGAAAGTAACACTGTTCGGGACCGCGAGCTTCAGCAGGTACCTATCCGAACTATCTTGAGCGGTTACCGCGGAGGGGATATTGTCGAATCATGGTGCGGGGAAATGATATACGGTGATGAAAAACAGGCCGATTCAGCAGATAATATGGTATCTGCCCCCTTATTCTATGAAGAGAGCCCCCTTCTTTATGTAGAGGTTCGTTTTTCAAACAACAGTTTTCTGGATCCCCTCGAGTTCATCCCTGCGAGGAATTAATTATGTCTTTTGCACATATAAATTTACAAATGCCAGTGAAGGGGGCAGCTCCATGCAGGATTATATTCTCCAAAGAGTAATGGAAATTACCAATTATATCATGGAGACAGGCTTTACCGTGCGGCAGACAGCCCAGGTCTTTGGGGTTAGTAAAAGTACGGTTCACAAAGACGTTACTGAACGCCTTCCGCAGATAAATGAACATTTATTTCGGGAGGTGCGTAAGATACTGGAAAGAAATAAAGCAGAGCGTCATCTGCGGGGTGGTGAAGCTACCCGCCGCAAATATCTTTATGAAGAGGATCTGCAGGAAAAGGCAATCAACAAATAATTTTTCCCAATTTTAAGCAAACCTGTTAAAAATAGAGGAAAACATCCCGTGAATGGAGAATTAATTCGCTAAATAAACCTTTTAACTTGAAAGGGAAATAATTCCAGTAATATTTTTAGCATAGGGGAGAGGTGTAAGGTAATGGGCTTGTTAACAGATATGGGCATTGATCTTGGGACCGCAACTGTACTGGTTTATTTGAAAGGAAAAGGTATTGTCCTGAATGAGCCCTCTGTTGTTGCCATAGATCAGCAGACCGGGAAAGTACTGGCCGTGGGGGGAGACGCTCAAAAGATGCTGGGAAGGACCCCGGGCAACATTATCGCCATCCGACCTTTGCGTGAGGGCGTCATAGCCGATTTTGATGCTACTGAGATTATGTTGAAGTATTTTATCTTTGAAGTATGCAAAAGGAGGCGGCTTTTCAGGCCGCGCGTTGTGGTCTGTATTCCAGCAGGGACGACTTCCGTAGAAAAGAAGGCGGTTATTGAAGCTGTTGCCAGAACAGGTGCCAAGGAGGCCTATCTGATCGAGGAGCCGCGAGCTGCAGCCCTGGGCGCGGGCCTTGATATTTTTGAGCCCAGCGGGAACATGGTGGTGGATATTGGCGGAGGGACTACAGATATAGCTGTCCTCTCTATGGGCGAAACAGTGGTTTCATGCAGCGTCCGCGTAGGCGGGGACAAGTTTGATGATGCCATTACCCGTTATCTTAAAAAAGAGAAAAATATCCTTATCGGAGAACGTTCTGCCGAAACCTTAAAGAAAGAAATAGGGTCTGCCTGCCCGGGAAGCCGTTCTTTAAAGACAGAGGTTCGCGGCCGCGACATGGTCAGCGGTTTGCCCCGCTCACTTGAAGTAAGCACGGAAATGATTCTGGAAGCAACCAACGAACCCCTCTGGATAATTATCCAGGGCATCCGACAGGTTTTGGAAAAAACCCCTCCCGAGCTGGCCGGTGATATATATGATAAGGGGATTGTTATTACCGGTGGTGGTGCTTTACTGGACGGCCTGAGCAGGGTGATCGCCGAACAGACAGGTGTCCCCGTATATCTGGCGGATGATCCTGTTGCGAGCGTTGCTCTGGGCACCGGAAAAGCCCTGGATGTCCTTGATCGCATATCGGGAACCCTTATTTCTACCAGGACGATCTCAGCGGCTTTATGATTGTCTTGCGGTCCAAATCCGGAAAAATTGCTTTATCAATAAGTAAATCAATTAGTAATTAATAACTCTAGCCATACGCAGCCACTGCTGAACACCTTGCGGAGCAAATAAACGGACAGCTATGTCCGTTTATTATTTAGGAGCTTTTTAAAGTTCGTTAACGGAGGTTAGCAAGCTTCGGGAGGAATAACGGGAGAAATAAGTTATGTCTGTCGGCGATACTTTCGGCGATACTTATTATCTTGGTAGCCATACAGCTTTGCAGCCAGATAGAAAAGAACCAGCCCCAGCAGCAGCCCCATTGCCGCTCCATAAACAGTGCCCAGCAGGGAAAGGCTTACCGGGCGGTGCAGGTGCATAAAAGTGTTGAAAAGAGAGATCTGCCCCAGCAATCCGAGCACCAGCGCCAGCGGTTTTGCCCCCCTGATGCCTGCAGGGTAGAGCGCTGCCATCAGGAAAAGCCCGGGATGGCCGATGAGGAACTCCTTAAACCTTGGCCGCGCTATGAAGATTATCTCCAGCTGACGCCGTAAGGCCAGCTCAATTTCGCTCACCGGAAGAAGGGGGATGTTCCCACCTCGCACGAGATAGACCAGCAATACCCCACCGGCCAGAACAAGAGCAAACAAGTACTTGACCTTTACCTCCTTATTCAGCAATTCCGTTATTTCGTTCCACAGGCCCCCTCTTTTTTGCTGCAAAATAAACAGCCCGAGCACGATAAAGGGTCCGACCTGGGATATTTTAACCCCGCCGAAGGCCTCAATTTTTAAAATATACTCTGTGCTCCCCAGGATGCCGGAAGCTGCAAGCGCACCCCCTGCGGAAAAGAGCGTACAGCATAAAAATCCCTTCACGATTTCCGTTAAATAGCCTCGTTCTCTGCATTTTGAAAAAGCGGGTTCCAGGAAGAGAATAACACCCAGAGTCGGGAAAACAAGGGATGCAAGCAGGGCTGTGCCCTTTTCCAGGAAGATCGCTGAGGGCAGGCGGCTCAGCAACAGCGAAGAACCTCCTCCTGCAGCGATAGCCGGTGCCCAGCTATTATAGAGCATGGGTAAAGCAGCGGCTGCAAGGAAAAGACAGATGCTTAAGGCAATAAATACCCTTTCTTTCTGTTGGTTCAGCCGTGCTTTTATGCGCTGCTCCTTTGTTACGAAGGCCTGCGAGGTGATTGCTGTTTCGGCAGGCGTTATTTCCGGCTTTGTTACCCCTGTTACCCCTGTTACGCCTGCTGCTCCTGTTGCACATGACATTCCTGTTACCTCCGCCGCCCCGGTTTCTCCTGTTATTCCTGCTGCTCCTGTTGACCCTTCCACTCTTGTTATCCCAATTTTTCTGGAAACTCCTTGTCTGGAGGTTCTATGTTTCCTTTTTTTCTTTCCCGGAAGTGGCAGGTTGGTTCTTCCCAGGAGGAAGAGCCCGGCCAGGAAGGCAGCTGAAACTGCTACTCCGGCAAAAAGCAACGCTTGCACTCCTGGATGGATGTTGAAAATGGAGAAAGGCGAGCATTCTCCCACTTCAAACCCTGCTCTTTCCAGGTCGTCTGCCACTCTCTTTATAAAAGGAAGATAGGCGGGTAACTCCCCGCGCGGGTCGAGTTCCGGGAAGGGGTTGAGCAGTAGCAACCTCACGCTGCGTTCCTGAACAGCTCGCAGAAACCGTTCGCTCGCGCGTTCTTCTCCCAGCTGTCCAAGCTCGGCGGTAGGGATTTGGTGCGTCCGTACAACCCTGTAATCCAGCTGCGAGGCGAGCCCCCTCAAGCCTTTTCCCGCAGTAAATTCCACGTTTCCCAGGGTGAGCTCTTTTTCCGCAAACAGAACTCCAGTGTCTCCCCGGGGTGCGGGATAAGTAAATGACGGGGAAGGAAAGGCTACCGGTCCCAGAATGATTTCCTCTTCTTCGATGATTATCTCCAGCTGCGAAGCAAGCGCACTCCAGTATTGTTCACTTATTTCCGGTGTAAGCCGCGAAGGTGCATAAAAATGTGGAATGATTCTTAACCCGGCAGCGTTCCAGAGCCGCATCTGTTCACGCGGCATGATCAGGGGTAATTCTTCCATAACAGGGATATAGCTGTTAGGGATAAAAAGAGGTTCGTTACCGGTCAGGGAAGCAACGCTCTTAACCTGCTCGGCTTTTATTGTCTCCCCGAGCAGTGATAAAAGGGCCGCCTGCAAGATTTCATGGAGCTCTTTTTCTTCAGTGAGAATAAATAATCCTCCGGGCAGATTCCCCCCGGGCAGTTCGCCATAACCGTCCAGGACGCCCAGCGCTTGCAGACGCCGGATTTCAGACACGTCCAGAAGAGTAATTCGTCCCATGCCCTCCAGTTCTGCTATGGTGAGAGGACGCACGCCCACAGCTGTGCACCCGGCTTTTTTAAGGTCCTCCAATTGGTTTGCCGTATTAAACCCGTTCTGCTGCGGGCTTTCTGCGAACAGCAGGCGGGAGTCAACGGCAAGTTCAACCTGTTGGTTATAATTATGCAATAAATGGCGCTGGACGGCGGCCCAGGCGCCTGCTGCCACGGACATAATGAGGAGCACTGCAAAAATTGTTTTTATTACCGGTCGCATCATATTCTGCCTTTCCCCCTATTTTCCGCAGGAAGCATACAGGAAGCCAAAATCATAAATAGAGCTTAAATAAAGAAGGAAATAATAGGGCATAAGGATAAATAATTAGGATAAATAATCAAGATAATAATTAGGAAATAATCAGGATAAATAATTTCTTGATCAGACCCACCGGTTCCTGCCTTTAAATTTATAGATTCAGTATATACAACAATCACCAATGTAGCAAGACTATTTCCTCAGGCTACTTCTTCCACCCTTAAGGAGGGACTCGAAAATGGATGAGCATGAATATATCGGACATTTGCATATCCACTCCACCTTTTCCGACGGCAGCGCCACAGTGCCGGAGATTGCCGCAGATGCTGCAAAAGCAGGCCTTGACTTTATCGTTATTACCGACCACAATACCCTGGAAGGGTTGGACCGGGGGCTGGAAGGCCGGCATGAAGGCGTACTTGTTCTTTTCGGTACCGAAATAAATTTGCGCAAAAACCACTATCTAGCTTTTGGTGTCCGCGCAAAAGTACCCCAAAACGAGGAGGATCCCCAGCAGGTCATCGATGCTGTCAACGGCCTTGGGGGATTCGGGTACCTTGCTCATCCTGTTGAGAAGAGCAACCCGGTTTTTTTGCAGGGGCGCTTTTATCCCTGGGACAAGTGGGATGTAAGCGGCTTTACAGGACTGGAGATCTGGAATTTTGGCTCCCTATGGAGATCCGCCTTTCGGAACAAGCTGCAGGCCTTTTTTTTGTATTTTACCGACCCTTACAGGGGAGCCCGCTATCCCGATCCTCAGGGCCTTAATCTGTGGGATTCGCTGAGCCGCGAGCGGCCTCTGGTAGCCTTTGCAGGCAGCGATGCCCACGGGATTAAGGTGCGGTTTGGACCCTTTAAGCTAAAATTATTTCCGTACGATTTTCTTTTCCGCACCTTGAACACGCATATCCTTTTGGAGGAAGAGCTTTATGCAGAGATAGATCGGGCGCGGGGGCAGGTTTTTGATGCCCTGCGCGCGGGGCGTTTTTTCATCGGCAGCGATTACCTGGGGCAGACCCGTGGGTTCAGGTTTACTGCCGGTAATGGCGATAAAGACGAAGTATCCATGGGGCAGGAGTTCCCTTTTTCATCAACAACCGGCCTGCATATTGTTTCTCCTTCGCCGCGGGGCCTGATCCGTATTATCAAAAACGGCCGGCTCTTCCACGAAAGCCGCCTGCAGGAGATACGTTTCAAGGTAACAGAACCGGGGACTTATCGCGTGGAGGTGCACCGCCGTATCCTGCTGGGGAGGCATCTTCCCTGGATTTATAGCAACCCTATATATATAAACCAGGGATAAACAGCATTTTTCCCCCTCTGTCAGCGCACTGTGATTCAGGCTGTAATATACTTTCAATAGCGGGAGCAACGGCTTTTTAAGCGGGAGCATGGGATTCCATCGAGGTACTGAGAACAAAATCCAGAAACGTTCAAGCTTTTCAAGCTTTTTAGCCATTACAATTAGGGGAGAGTAGAAAACAGAAAAAGTAGGATTTATAAAAAATTCAAAAAGGGCAAGAGCAAGAACCGTCCCCATAAAAAGAGAGGTGTCAGTAATGAATCTACAGGAAAGGGTGCAGCTAATTAGGACAGCCACCGGCCGGGAAAAGGCCGATTTGGCAGTTGTTAACGGGACGCTGATCAATGTTTATACCGGGGAACTGCTGGAAGGGTACGGGGTGGCTGTTAAGGGAGAGCGGATTGTCTACGTGGGAAAAGAAGCCGGGGAGATGGTGGGACCTGACACAACCGTAATTGATGCTGCTGGGAAAATGCTCGTTCCCGGATTTATCGACACCCATGCGCATATGTGCTTCTTCTGTCCGGCCAGCGAGTTTCTTCGCTACTCCATGAGGGGGGGCACTACCACCATTGTCACCGAGCTAATTGAGGTATCCTTCCCGCTCGGATTCCAGGGAATTATTGAATACCTGGAGTCATGCAGAAACCAACCGGTGAAGATCTTTGGCGTTATCCCGCCTATGCTTACCCTCAGCTCCGGAAGGAAAAAAATAATTGACAAAGAACAGCTCAGGGAGCTCCTCCGCCGTGATGATGTCCTGGGGCTGGGGGAATCCTACTGGCTGCCGGTACTGGAAGAGGATCGCAGGATGCTTGAACTTTTCCAGGCAACTATTGAGGCCGGGAAAATAGTTGCCGGCCATTCCGCCGGGGCAAAGGGTGCCAAGCTTGCCGCCTATGCCGCCGCCGGCGTTCACTCCTGCCACGAGCCCATTACAGCGGAGGAAGTGCTCGAACGGCTGCGTTTGGGCTTGTATGTCCTGGCCAGGGAAGGGGAAACCCGCCAGGATCTTGAAGATATCTCCAGGATAAAGGATATGAAGGTTGACCTGCAGAACCTTGCTCTGGTTACAGATGGCATAGCCCTCAGACAGCTGGTTGAAAAAGGCCATATGGAGGCCGTACTGCAAAAGGCCATCGATCTCGGATTTAATCCCGTTACTGCCATTCAGATGGTAACCATCAATCCCGCCAGATACCTGGGCCTGGATGACCGTATCGGCGGGATTGCTCCGGGCAAATATGCCGATATCGTTGTGCTTCCGGATCTGCAGCACATAAAAGCGGAATATGTCATCAGCAACGGGTATGTGATTGCGCAGGATAGAGAGCTGCGCGTGCAGCCGAAAAAATATGTTTTTCCCGCATGGACACGCCATGCAATTCATCTGACAAAAAAATATTCGCCGGATGATTTTTTGATTCAGGTTTCCGGCGGTAGGGGCGCCCCCGGGAGCGGTGAAGGCTTTCTCAGTGAAAGCTCTCCGGCCATTCCCGGAGCAGGCCACACAGAAGGCCTTGCAACCGGTTCCATAGAGGTCAGGGTTATCGATCAGGTTGCGGAGCTGGTAACGCAGGAGATACGCTGTGCAGTACCGCTTGCCGGGGGGCGGGTTGAAGCGGACCCCGCAAGGGATCTTTTGAAAATATCCTGCATTGATTTTCAGGCTTCCCCCGGAAAGCAGTTTGTAGGCTTGATCAGGGGTTTTAAGTTGAAAAAGGGAGCGATCGCGACCAGCATGGCCTGGGATCTCACAAATATTGTCGCGATCGGGGTTGCTGACGAGGATCTGTCGCTGGCGGTGAACAGGGTGATCGAGCTGCAGGGCGGGGCGGTTGTTTGCGCTGACGGCCGGGTCCTGGCCGAGATTCCCCTGCCCATCGGGGGTTATTTAAGCGATTCTCCGCTTGAAGAGCTTCTCCGGCAGGGGGAAGAGCTTCAGGAGGCTGCCGCCGGCCTGGGCTCTCCCTTTCCCAATACGCATCTGACCCTGATGACTCTTACCTCCCCTGCGATTCCTTTTTTCCGGATCTGCGAGGAGGGGTTATTTGATATCCGCACCAACAGCCGGGTTGAATTTGTTGTCTGCTAAAGAAAAACAAAAAAATGAGCCTTGCATTTTTTGAAAATGATGAGATAATATGGCTTGTACAGCGCAACCAAAATACCCTGCTATACGTTTATATTATTTAGAAGCGCCTAGAGCGCCGCTTGGAAAAGATTACCTTGGTCTTGTTGAAGGGATTTATCTCTGTGATAAAGAAATTTAGTGTGATAAACGTGATAAACTTAGTGTGATAAAGATACTTAAAAAGAAAACGTAGTTATTTTTGGTTACTTTAGTTTCCGGCAACTTCATTTCCGGCATTTTTAGACCGATGCTTTTAGTTGCTTGCTTATGGTGGCTATTGCCGGGCAGATTACTGTAGTAAATCCGGCCGGAAGATTGTTACAGGTAAATTCGGCTGGCAGATTACTGAAAGACAGGAGACAATATTTTATGTTGGAATTTATAGTACCGGCTCTTGCTTTTGGACTGGCCTTTCTGCTTACCCCCTTATTCAGGCACCTGGCTTTTAGGGTCGGGGCTATGGACCAACCCAATTCGCGGAAGATACACCATCAGGCGATGCCTCTTCTCGGTGGCGCAGCCATATATGCATCCTTCTGGGTTTCTGCGGCGGTTATACTTTACTTTTTTGACGGCGGGGGTCAGTTCTGGGGCCTGTTCTTGGGCAGCACCCTGATCTTTGCACTGGGGCTCTACGATGACCTGCGGGGCCTTTCCTATAAGGCAAAGTTTATTGGACAGTTTGCGGCAGCCCTTTTCCTGCTGGCCTATAATGTCAGGATTGAGTTTATTACCCTTCCGTTTCAGGATATTATCTTCCTGGGTATTTTTATCATACCCCTTACCCTGTTATGGGTGGTGGGGATTACAAATGCCGTGAACCTTATCGACGGTGTTGATGGGCTCGCTACCGGGGTTTCAGTTATTGCCGCCGTGGTTATCTTTGCCCTCACCTGGGACGAATTCCACCTGGTTCCGGTTTTGGCACTCATTTTAGCCGGAGCCGCCCTGGGCTTTTTGCCGCACAACTTTTCACCGGCGCGTATTTTCCTCGGCGATGCCGGAAGCCTTTTTTTGGGCTTTATGCTGGCCGGCTTTGCCATTATGGGCCTGACCAAGCAGGCCACCTTTACCACCCTTGTTATCCCTGTACTTGTTTTCGGGCTTCCCATCACGGATACTTTTTATGCCATGTGGAGGCGTTTTAGAAGCAACAAGCCGATTTTCCAGGCGGACAATGGCCATATTCACCACCGGCTGCTGAATGTAGGGCTTACCACCCGACAGACGGTTATGGTCCTCTATACCTGCAGCATTTATTTTGGCGCTGCCGCAATACTATTCCACCATTTTTCCGGTATCGGCAATTATCTTTTCCTCGTTATTTTTGCCCTTTTTCTCCTGGGGATTAAACATCTGGATAATCTCAGCAGTATCTTAACTGCGGTAAACGGCTCCCATTATTCCGGCAAGCCCGAAAAGCCGCATAAGGATTACAATCAAGGGTTATAAATAAAATATGTCCAATATATAATATCGTACGAAATGGAAAAGGAATATCCACCATGCAAGAGTTAAAAATATTGAGTATTGTGGGGACTCGCCCCGAGGGGATTAAGATGGCCCCGCTGATCCGTATTTTAGAGAAAACTGCGGAGATAAATTCCGTTCTCTGTCTAACTGCCCAGCACCGGGAGATGCTCGACCAGGTGCTTTCGCTTTTTAAGATACAGCCCCGCTACGACCTCAATCTTATGAAAGAAAGCCAGAGCCTGACCCATATCACGGCGCGTGCGCTCGAAGGTCTGGAAAAAATAATCCTGCGGGAGAAGCCGCAGATGGTGCTCGTCCAGGGAGATACAACCACTACCATGGCAGGGTCTCTTGCGGCATTCTACCACAAAATCCCGGTCGGGCATGTAGAGGCCGGGCTGCGCACCTGGGATAAATACGCCCCCTTTCCGGAGGAGATCAACCGCCGGATAAACAGCGTCATCGCCGAGCTGCACTTTGCGCCTACAGATATATCCCGCCAAAACCTGCTGCGGGAGGGTCTTCCGGCGGAAAAGATTTTTGTGACCGGAAATACGGTCATTGATGCCCTGAAAACCACAGTGCAGCCGGATTTTGTATTTGACGATCCCTTCCTGAGGGAATTTGATTTTGATTCCTCGAGGGTCCTGCTGGTCGAGGCTCACCGGCGCGAAAATTTAGGCCGTCCGCTGCAGGAGATCTGCCTTGCCCTCCTTGACCTGCTGCAGGCCTTTCCCGATACTTTTCTGTTCTTTCCCGTGCATAAAAACCCGGCCGTACGGAGCACGGTTTATCAATACCTGGAGGGGCATCCCAGGGCCCGCCTCCTGGAACCGCTTGATGCTTTTTCATTTCATAACCTCATGGCCCGCTCTTACCTGATCCTTACCGATTCCGGGGGGATCCAGGAAGAGGCCCCCGCTCTGGGGAGACCGGTCCTTGTTCTGCGCGATGTTACCGAGCGCCCCGAAGCCCTGGCGGCGGGTACCGCTCTTTTAGCCGGAACGAATCGGGAAGCGATCGTTAAAATGGCCTCCGGGCTGCTGCGGGACAGCTCTACTTATGCCGCTATGGCCCGTGCTGCCAATCCCTATGGAGATGGTATGGCCTCAGAGCGGATTCGCGATATCATCCTCCACTATTTCGGGCGGCGGAGATCACTGCCGGAACCATTCAGCCCGGTTAGCCCTGATTAATAAACAACCTGCAATGCTATTAACCACCAGCCTAATTCTATTTAGCCCTTTAATTTATATGAAAAAAAGAAGGATTATCCAATTATGTACAGAAATACTCTTATCATTAAAAGGGCAGGAAGATAAAAAATATGAATAACTTTTATAAAACTTTAACTATTGCATTCTTATCGGCTTTTGTTTTCGGGTTGGTCATGCAATCTATTCCTCCTATACTGCCCATTTTAATCGAGGAAATAGGGCTCTCCCATACGCAGGGGGGGGCACTGATGAGCCTCTTTGCCCTTCCCGGTATATTTTTCTCCATACCGGGAGGTGTGCTTGCCGACTTTTATGGGCCGCGGAAAATAGGCATGTATTCCCTGTTAATTATGATTGCCGGTACGCTCATCGTTGCAACGGGGGCATCCTATACTACTCTGGCCCTGGGAAGGTTTATCGCCGGTATCGGTGGCACTACCATCATCATCATTGCCGCCCAGTCCATCTCCGGGGGATTTGAAGGGAATAAAAGCAGGGGAATAGGGCTGGGGATTTTCAATGCCGGGGTTCCTGCGGGAGTAATATTTTCTCTGAATGTTTTCAATCGCCTTGCCGTTGCCTGGGATAATTGGCAATTGCCTATTCTAATTTCGGCTTTTTTCTGCCTGGTTGTCCTGTTTCTGCTCTGGAGATACAGGGGAATTGAAACAGCTTTTAATAGTTCTGAAGAAAAAGCCGGCTTTCACCAAAAAGGGCGTCCCGATTACCTGGAAAGCTTTAGAAACCTGGGAAGCTACGGAAGCATTTGGATAGTCGGTCTTATCTGGTTTCTTTTTCTGTGTGCCAGGACTGCCGCGCTGACTTTTGGGCCGGACTTTTTCATAACCGTTGGTTACGGCTATGCCTATGCCGGATTTTTGGCCAGCCTGTTTGCCTTGGGCTCACTATTTATTTCCCCCATCGCCGGTTATATTATTGATAAAACCGGAAAAACGGAGCTGTACTTGATTACGGGAGGAGCTATACTCGTCCTTCTGCATGTACTGCTTGTAACCTCTCCGTGGCATTTTCCCATAGCGTTTGTCATCGGAGTGGTGGGTGCGCTTTTCCCTTTTTCTGTCTTTTACTTTGTTCCCCTGCTTCTCCCACAGGAAAAACTTGGAAAGGGTTTGGGTGTGTTGCGGATCTGTGAAAATGCCGGCATACTGATTGGCCCATTTTTTGTCGGCTTAATCTATGACCTGACCATATCCTATTTTTACTGCTTCATGCTGATAGCCGCCTTTTTCCTGGGGACGGTTGCAAGCTCCATAGCGCTGAAGATTTCTTTGAAAAAACCCCCTTGTCTTGAAAAGAACTATGAATAAATCTTAGCTGAGGGAGAATCAATAAATCTTCGGTAGACAGGGATATAATAATGTGATATTCTAAAGCAAAGAAAATATTGTGCATCCGGGTGTCAAAAGACTTAATAGGGAAGCCGGTGAAAGTCCGGCGTGGTCCCGCCACTGTAAGCGGCGAGTTCTCCCGCAAAAGCCACTGGTCCCAAGGGGCTGGGAAGGTTGGGGGAAAACGTTGACCCGCAAGCCAGGAGACCTGCCCAGATGCGAGTTCGGCCCCCTTCGGGTAAAAGGGCAAGGCGAGTGGTAGAACCGCGCGAATTTCCCGTGGTTTTTTTGTTAGGCAAACCCCAGCTTGTTTACCTCAGGAGGCTGGGGTTTTTTGGTGGAGCGGCGCGGTGTAGCTCGTTTCCGGGTTCGCGCAGACAGGTTCTACCGCTCATCCTGGCTATACGCTATAATGCTTTAGGAGTGTGATGATGGATTGGGTGTGAAGAAGTATACAACAGCGATGCTGGTTCTGTTGATTTTGGTTCTATTGATGTTGGCCATGTTCTGCGGCGGTTGTGGTGGGCCGGCGAATGTTGCTGGTGAAAATGCCGGAAGCGGAAGCGGAGCTGACGCCCCGGGCGAAGGTTATCGATCAGGCCGGCAGGGAGCTGGTCCTTTATAGGGTTCCGCAGAGGATAGTCTCCCTTTCGCCGGCCAATACGGAGTTCGCCTGTGCCCTGGGGCTGGGAGAGCGGTTGGTGGGGGTGACCGACTACTGCGACTACCCTCCGGGGGTTGAGGATAAACCAAAGGTGGGGGGGTTTGCCGATCCCAACCTGGAACAGATTATTGCCATGGAGCCGGAGCTCGTCCTGGCGGGAGATATGCACTCTGATGTGACGGAAAAGCTTGAGGATATGGGGATAGCGGTACTCGTTTTAACCCCGGTAACCCTGGATGATGTCTACGCATCGCTGGAGCTGCTGGCGGAGGTAACGGACTCCGATGAGGAATGCGCAGAGCTGACTGCAAAGATGCAGGAGCGCATCGGAGCGGTGCAGGATGCGCTTGCCTCCCTGGATGAAAGGGAGCGGGTACGCGTTTATTTTGAGATCTATGCCGACCCGCTGATGAGTGTGGGGAAGCGGTCTGTGATCCACGAAATTATTACCCTTGCCGGGGGAGCGAACATCTTTGCCGATGTTGATGATACTTACCCAACCGTCAGCGCGGAAGCCGTGGTCAATAGAAACCCGCAGATTATCCTTTTCCCCAACTATCACGGAACGGAGGAATTATTGTCCGGGCTGCTGCAGGAGCGTCCGGGCTGGAGCAAGATATCCGCAATTGCCAGCGGACGGGTTCACGGTGTCGATAATGACGCTTTTTCCCGGCCCGGCCCGCGAATTGTCGATGCGGTGGAAGAGGCGGCAAGGATCTTTTACCCCGCACTCTTCGAATAAATAGGAATAAAGGAATAGCAAGAAAAAAATCTGCTGGTTTCCAACACCAAACATTCTAGATTCTGAATGTTGGACTCTAGATACAGCCGATTCTGAATACATAACATAGTCTTTTGTCGCAAGGAGGCACACATGGAGGATACAAGAGGCAAGCTTATACTGGTTACAGGAGGGGCGCGCAGCGGTAAGAGCACTTTTGCGGAAAACTGCGCCCGGGAGGCCTCCAAAAGGGTAGTATATATCGCTACCGCGGCCGGGGATGATGAAGAGATGCGCAGACGCATTGCAGCTCACCGGCAGCGGCGCCCAAAGCATTTTATTACTATAGAAGAGCGCTATTATCCCCACCTTGTCCTGGAAAAGGAAGGGCGGGGGGACACCTTTATTCTCCTGGACTGCCTGACGCTGCTGCTGAGCAACCACCTCATAAAGGAGGCCTACGGGGAAGGCGGGGCAGAGCGGAACCAAGGGGAAATACTGGCCGATGCTGCGGAGCAGGAGAGGGTGATGGAACGGATACTGGAGTATTTCGGCAGCCTCTCCCTTTTAATGCGCAGCAGCCCGGCCGATGTCCTTGTGGTGACAAACGAGGTCGGTATGGGCCTGGTTCCGGAGTACCCCCTGAGCAGGGTCTTTCGCGATCTTTCGGGGAGGGCCAACCAGATCATGGCTTCCCGCGCGGATGAGGTCTGGTTCACGGTCTGCGGAATTCCCCAAAGAATTAAGTAAATGCGACATCGGGGACGGTTCTCCCTGTCGCATTATGCAGAGAGTGCGACACTAGGGACGGTTCTCCCTGTCGCATGACATTGGAGACGTGCGACACTAGGGACGGTTCTCACTGTCGCATGACATTGGAGACGTTTTCACTTTTGCACTTTGCAGAGAGAATACCCAGAAAGAACACCCTTAAAATAGTGAATAAAGACGAGGTTAAATGATGGGAATGTGGTTTGATTTAGGAGCGCTTATTCTGGCGTTTGGTCTCGACCTCCTTCTGGGGGACCCCCGCTGCCTCCCCCACCCGGTCAGGGCAATCGGCGGGGCTGTTCTCATCCTCGAGGGGCTTTCCCGCAGGTTGTTCCATAGCGCGGCGGGCTTGAGGTTTGCCGGGGGGGTGATTGTCTTTCTGGTTGCCGGGGGCTGCGCTGCGGCGGCCTTTTACGCTCTGAAGTATGCATTTTACCTGCATTTCCTGCCGGGGATGCTGCTTTCGATCTACCTTTACTATGCGATGATCGCCACCGGGGATATGCTCCGGCATGTACGGCCGGTAGAGGCTGCGTTTGCGGGGGATAACCTTCCCCTGGCAAGGGAGCGGGCAGGCCTGCTCGTCAGCCGGGATACCGCCGGCCTTGACGAGGAAGGGGTTGTCAGGGCTGCCCTGGAAAGCCTGTTTGAAAACGCTGCCGACGGCGTGGTTGCCCCGCTCTTTTATGCAGCCCTGGGTGGGCCGGCCCTGGCGGTTTTATACAAAGCAGTAAACACTATGGATTCTATGCTGGGTTACAGGACGCCGCGCTACTTTTACCTGGGCTGGGCGTCGGCGCGTGCAGATGATCTGTTGAGCTATATACCCGCCCGCCTTACCGCATTGCTTTTTATCCTGGCTGGGGCGCTTGGCCGCCTTAACTGGAAACAGGGCTGGAGAACGCTCCTGCAGGACAGAAAGAAACACGATAGCCCGAACAGTGCGTGGCCGGAAGCTGCCGCTGCCGGGGTTCTGGGAATCAGGCTCGGCGGGCGCGATCGTTATCACGGGAAGGAGATTAGCCGCCCGCACCTGAACAGTACCGGCAGACCCCCCTGCCGGCGAGATTTTGCCCCGGCGCTTGCCCTATTCAAGGGTGTATCCCTTTTGGCATTACTAGCGGCGCTGGCGCTGATGATGATGGTTTTTTGGTGGGGCGCAATACCGTGGTTCGCTTAAAAAATGGCACAGGCAGGTTTTACTCCCGGTTTCTGTACCGGTTTTGGTATAGGAATTAGCGCATGAGACATTCCAATGAAAAAGCTTTATTCTCAATTGTTTTATACAATGTACGCATCTTTTGCCTGTTGATAACGATATTTTAACATTATATACTGTTTTCAGTAAGGCTTTCCTGAGAAGTAACGACAGAAAATGCAGGGACCTTGATTTGTTATAATTTTAGTTCTCATAGTATTATTGCTATTGCTATCATATTGCCGCAAGGGGGTTGGGCTGTGAAGAAATTTTGTCTGGCACTTTCCTTTTTAACGATCTTCCCCTGCAGTCCGCGTTCCCCAATCGAACGCGGGGAACTGGCTGCTGCAGCTGCTTACTTTCCCTTGGTCGGCGCGATGCTGGGGCTGTTCATGGGGGGCGCTGTTTATCTGCTGCGCCTGCTAATACCCTCCGGCCCGCTGGCGGCGCTGGTCCTTGCCGCGTCATTTCTCTTAACGCGTGGGCTGCACCTTGACGGCCTGGCCGATACCGCCGACGGACTTATAGGGGCGATGGACAGGGAAAAAGCGCTGAAGATCATGCGGGACAGCGTTGTCGGCTCGATGGGGGTTTGTGCGCTTCTCTTCGTCTACCTCTTTAAATATGCTGCCCTGCTTGCCGTGGACACCCCTTTTTTCCCTCTGGCCATATTCTCTCTTCCGTTTTGCGGCCGCTGGGCGATGGTTCTGGCCGGCGCGGCATTTGCCCCTGCCAGGCCGGATGGCCTGGGAAACCAGTTTATTGGAGAGCTGGGGTGGAAGCATTTTCTGTATGCTTCATTTTTTGGGGCCGCGGTCATCGCGGCAACAGTCTGTTTTTGCAGTCATTTTATTTTCCCCATGCTCTGCGGAATTGCAGTAGCTTTTACTCTCTCGCTGCTCCTTTCCGTCTATGCCGCAGGGAGGCTTGGCGGTTTGACCGGGGATATCCTCGGTGCTGTGAACGAAATAGCCGAAGCGGGCTTTTTGCTGGGGGTGATCATCTGGAACTGAAAGGCGAAAGGATTACAGGAAACGGGAAAGGCAACAGAAAAACTAACAAAAGAACTGAAGGGGGAGGGAAGCCTTGGGATTTGATAAGGTTGAAAATAGGCTTGCCATGAAAGGAAATTCCGTAGGCAGGGATCCCTTGATCGGTAAAGCAGTGCCTAATGACCGCATGGGCGGGGCTCTGAAAAGTCGGGAGACCGCCGGTGAACATGCCTCTGGCAGGAAGTCCATGGTGGAGCTTATAAATGACAGAGATTCCGTAGAAGATGGGGGGGTACATAGGCGAAAGCGCAAAAATCATCGGGAAGGCCGCGGGCGAGGAGACCGGCGGCCACGGGGGCAATGTCTATGCCGCCGCGGCGGCGCACGGCCTCAGGCCGGAGGATTTTTACGATTTCAGCAGCAATATCAACCCGCTCGGGCCGCCGCCGGGGCTGCTTCCCGAGTTAAAAAGACATCTTGAGCGGGAAATCTGTCGCTATCCCGCACCCCAGGCCGCCCCGTTCCGCGGTGCCCTGGCCCGGGAGCTGGGCATCCCCGAGGAGCACCTGCTGATCGGCAATGGTGCCAACGAGCTCATTCACCTGTTTTTTCTCTGGAAAAGGCCGAAAAAGGTGCTTATCCCCGCGCCGACTTTTTCCGAATACGAGAGGGCGGCGCGGTTGGCCGGGGCAGAGGTGGAGTATTTCCGCCTCCTGCCTGAAGAGGTGCTGTCCGAAGAAAAACTTGCCGCACAAATACAAACCGCACAAGCACAAATGGATGGCAGCGATTTAATTGTCTTTTGCAACCCCAACAATCCGACGGGGATGTTTTACCCGCGGGATCTGCTGGAAGACATTGTCCTGGCAGCAGGGGAAAAAGGTGCGGCGGTCTTCATTGACGAGAGCTTTTTCCCCTTTACGGGGCGCCCTGCCATGGAAAGCTTTTCCGGATCTATTTTCCGATCTGCCTTCTACCCGGGTCCTGTTGACTCCTGCCCGGAAACCGGTGATCTTCGCCCGACCTCCGGCACCGAAACTGAAAATACGGGGGTCAGTTATGGCAACCTCTGGGTGGCCACCTCGCTGACCAAGCTCTGGGCACTGCCCGGCCTTCGCCTTGGCTACCTGCTTGGCCCCCCGGAAGGCATCAGGAGCTTAACCGAAAACGGCGATCCCTGGAGGGTTAACGCTCTTGCCCAGCGGGCGGGGAGTTACTGCCTTTTCCAAAAACAGTATCTGGAGGATTCACTGGAGCTGGTCAAAAGGGAGCGGGAATTCCTGCTGCGGGAACTGGAAAAAATTGAAGGACTGAAGGTTTACCCGGGGGAGGCCAATTACCTCCTCCTCAGGGGATGTGTCCTGCGGCTTCTCCAGCGCTGACCTCTGCCGGAAACTCGCCGCCCGCGGGATCCTGATCCGCGATGCCTCGAACTTCCCCGGCCTCGACGGCAGCTACTTCCGCATTGCGGTCCGCCCGCGGTCGGAAAACCTTCGCCTGCTTTCCGCATTGCAGGATTACTTATGCGGGGTTATGTAATTAAAATAAAAAAAGTGTTTTTTAGAATCGGTATAATCACACAAACGGTGCAGGCTCAGCTTGCGGCCCTTTTTATAGAGGAGCGCCTCCTGCCAGGGCTGGCCGGCGCGGAAAAATGGCCTGTGCAACCAGGAAGATAGCGAAGCTGCACCGTTGCAAAAATTTTGGAGGTAACTATGATATTAAATGGAAAGAATAAGAAAAACGCTTTCCCAGATTAAACCCCTGGACCGGGAGGCCATGGAAAAAGTACAGCAAAGGCTGGATATGCTCACCAAGCCGCAGGGCAGCCTGGGGCGCCTGGAGGCGCTCGCCGTGCAGCTTGCCGGGATTACCGGGAGCAGTTTCCCCCCGGGGGTCAAGAAAAAGGTGGTGCTCTTTGCCGCCGACCACGGGGTGGTGCGCGAGGGCGTCAGCGCCTACCCGCAGGAGGTTACCGTGCAGATGGTCGCCAACATCGTTAACGGCGGCGCGGCGATCAATGTCCTCTCCCGCCAGGCGGGGGCGCAGGTCAGGGTGATCGACATCGGCGTGGGCTCAGAGATGAGCCTCGATGGTATCACCAGAGCAAAGGTGAGGCCCGGCACGGGTAATTTCAGCAGGGAAGAGGCTATGAGCCGCCGGGAAGCGGAAGAGGCGTTGCTGGTGGGGATCTCCGCCGCCGAAGAGGAGGTAACCTCCGGTACCCGGCTTCTGGCGACGGGAGAAATGGGAATCGGCAACACGACGGCCAGCAGCGCGGTAATGGCTGCCCTCACCGGTTACGATCCTGCACTGGTTGTGGGCAGGGGGACGGGGCTGGATGACGCGCAGCTGGAAAATAAGGTGCGCATCGTGGAGAGGGCGCTTGCCCTTCACAAGCCCGATCCTGCCGACCCGCTAGCCGTGCTGAACAAGGTGGGCGGGCTAGAGATCGCCGGCCTTGCAGGGCTGATCCTGGGTGCTGCTTCTTTGCGCTGCCCGGTTATAATCGACGGCTTTATTTCCACGGTTGCCTCCCTGATGGCGGTAAAAATGAGCCCCCTGGCAGCAGAATACCTGATTCCCTCTCATCTTTCCCAGGAATCAGGGCATGCCCTTCTGCTGAACCATATGGAGCTCAACCCCTATATCAACCTGGAGATGCGCCTGGGGGAAGGGACCGGTGCTGTCCTGGCGATGCACCTTGTCGAAGCGGCGGCGCGTATCCTGCAGGAGATGGCCACCTTTGACGAGGCCGGTGTCAGCAATAAAGAGTCTGCTGGAAAAGAGTCCGGCTGCAAGAAGGAGCAGGTGTAAAAGGTGTAAGTAAAGGTTGCTCATAACAGGGTTCATAACAGAGGAGAACGATGAATAGAACTGTGAGGAAGACAGCAAATGAAAATCTATCTTGTCCGGCACGGGTTGACGGAATCGAACAAACAAAAACACTATACCGGGTGGACCGATGTGGAGCTTGCCCCCGAAGGGGTCGCACAGGTGGAGGCGCTGGCCGCCGGATTCTCCGGCATGAAAATCGCCGGGCTTTTCAGCAGCGACCTGCGCCGCGCCATAAAGACGGCGGAGATCATCGGTTCCGGCCATGGATTGAAGCCGGAGCCGAGCCCGCAGCTCAGGGAGATAAATTTTGGGCTTTGGGAAGGCCTTCGCTATGAAGAAATAATAGCCTCTTACGAGAATGAAATGCGCCGCTGGTACGATGATCCCTTTTTGTGCGCTCCACCGGGAGGTGAAGACCTGCGCCAGGTTTTCGCCAGAGCTCACTCGTTCCTGGACGGCCTCTGGAACCGGGAAGACGGGGAAGGCACCTTTGTCGTTGTCAGTCACGGCGGGACGATCCGCAGCGTCCTGCACCACTACCTGGGGCTGGAAAAAAACCGTTTCTTTGAGCTGACCGTAGATAACGCCGCGGTGAGCCTGCTGGAGAAAGACGCTCAGGGGACCGTCCGGGTATCCTATATGAACAAACGCCTGTAAAAGGGCTCTCAACTTATTAACAGGGCTGAAATATGTGATAACAGGGCCACAAATAATGTGATAAAAGCCGTTGTATTAGGCATCATGTGCAAGTGAGGGGGTTCGCTGATCTATGGAAGGAAAAGCCGGAGAAAAAGTCTTTGTATCCTGGAGCGGGGGGAAGGATGCCTACCTGGCGCTGCTCAAGGCCAGGGAACAGGGGCTGCATGTTTATACCTTGGCGACTTTTATAAGCACGGGAGGGGAGAGCATGTCCCATGCCCTACATCCGGGGCTGCTGCAGGAACAGGCCGCCGCCCTGGGCTTGCCCCTGGAGATGGAAAGGGTGACCTGGGAGAGCTACGAAGAAGGATTCATGCGGCTTGCGGGCAGGCTGAGGGGAAAAGGGATTCGTGGCGGGGTCTTCGGCGATATCAACCTGCCCCAGCACCGGGAATGGGTGGAGCAGGCCTGTGGGCGCGCCGCCCTTACAGCTTACCTGCCGCTGTGGGGGATGGGGGAAAAAGAGGTGCTTGCCGAGCTGCTGAGCAGGGGGGTGCGGTTGATCGTGGTCTCCCTGCGGGACGACCTGCTGGAAGAAAAGTGGCTGGGGAAGGAAATCGATGATGAGTTTTGTGAAATGTGCATGCGCAAAGGCATCTCGCCCTGCGGGGAAAACGGCGAGTACCACACCCTGGTGGTGGACGGCCCGCTCTTTAAGAGCCCCGTGCATTTTAGCAACGGCGGCACCTTTAAAGAGAAAAACCACCTTTTTTTAAAAATCAAACCCGCCAACCCCTGACCCATACATGAATGAAATCTGGCGGGATATTTTCAAAAACATCCCGCTAAAAGAAACAGAACGTAAAGACTTTCGTCTGCCAGTGATCGTTCCCATAGTCCTTTATAATGGTCAGGCTAAGTGGACCGTCCCGTTAAGCTTTAAAGAAACATTGGACAGTTATGGCCTGTTTGGAGAATACTTGCTGGATTTTAAATATTTACTGATCAATGTCCACGCCTACGATAAAAAAGAACTGCTTCAACTTTCCGGCCTGATAGGGGCAGTGTTTTTGCTTGACCAGGCGAAAGACCTGGAAGAAATAATTGGGCGCCTGAAACTGCTGGCGGGAACCATCAGAAAAATGAAATCAGAAGAATTCAATCTTTTCACAGCCTGGGCAGAAAACATTTTAACCCGCAGCTTATCCTTAGAGAAGAAAGA
This sequence comes from Dethiobacteria bacterium, assembly GCA_050948825.1. Classification (GTDB taxonomy): domain Bacteria; phylum Bacillota; class Dethiobacteria; order DTU022; family UBA8154; genus DUQX01. The sequence continues at coordinate 117,450 of JBMNEO010000010.1, forward strand.
TGAGATTACCGGCATCCTTAGAAAAACACGATCAGAGGAGGTGGAAGAAATGATCTCCAATGTAGAAAGAGTTATTAAAAAGTCGTTAGAAGATGCCAAAAACGAAGGGTTGGAAAAAGTGGCTAAACAAATGCTCTCGGATGGCGAAAACATTGAAAAAATAATAAAATACACCGGCCTTTCCAGAGAAAAAGTTGAAAAGCTGAAATAGCTATTAAAATATTATTTATTTAAGTACCTTGCCTATAACAGCATTTTTGGTTATTATAATAAAACGCCCGGGAGAAGTACCTTTTACTTCCGGGCTTATATATGTAATGCTTTTACAAAAATATTTAAAACAGTATTATTTTACAACAACGCCTTTTGGAAAAAACTTCTTCCTTTACCGGGGAGGCAGTATTTATTATAATGATCCTGATAGTCCTATGGACAAAAGGAGATGAAAATATTGCATTCCCCCACCCGGAGATATAAAGCAGATTCGCACAGAATTTTTAATTACATATTAGTATTTTTGCTGCTGCTATCCGTTGTATCCGCTCTATACGCCGCCGCTCTTTTCCACTCCCCCTCCAAAGATATGCACGAGCTGGAGATCACCGTGCGCTACAGCGACGTGGAGATCTTTGCCGCCCGCGCGGGTCTCACTATCGATGAAACCCTGCGATATTTAAAGGAACGCGGAGTGACCTCCATCGGGGTCGCCGAGTACTACCTCTGGAAGCTGCGGCGCGATCCCGGCTGCTACGTTCTCAGCAACCTGGAGCTTGCCGGCGAGCTCTCTTACAACCCGGAGCTTTTCCCCTACCGTGAATTCCTGGAAGATGCCGTATTGAACTCCGGGCTTTCCTTTGGGGACTATGTCGTCTTCATGCCCGCAGGTTCATGGGCCGACCAGGTCTGGGAGCACCTGCAGGAACTTTACGAGGTGGAGCTTCCGGGGAGATTTAAACTGGAGAAGCGGGCCGGTGAGGGTATGGCCCTTTATCTGATCAAGGGAGCCACTTACGATAACCTTACGCATCTCAGCCTGGGGGCAAAACCGCAAGAGCTGGAACGGATAGCCGCCACCGGCCTTTTCATCAACCCCTACCTGAGCGAGCGCCGGATTGAAACCGCCGCTACCGCGGAGCAGATGCTCTCAACTTACGACAATTACCCCCTTTCCGCTGCTGTTTTCGAGGGTGGCAGGGTTCCGGGGGACCCTTCATTTCTGCGGCAAACAGCAGAAGCCCTGCAGAAAAGGGGTATCCCCGGGGTGATCTACGAATACAGCCAGTTTCCTCAGGGGATGGAAAAACTTGCCGCACTCCTGGATTACAACCTGCTTGTCATGCGTCCCGGGAAGGCCGTTGACCGCCCGGAGACAGTCATTAACGGCATCAGGGAGCGGCGGGTGCAACTGCTGGAGCTGGCGATCAGAAATTATCTTCCCCAATCAGGCGGGGAAGACCTGCGGGAAAGGTTGTCCCTGCAGTTGGAACTCCTCCTGAGCGAGCTGGAAAGAAACGGCTATGCCCCGGGAAAAGCGCAGGTTCTGGTGCCCCAACGCTTGCCGGGAGCGCTTTATGCAGTCATGGCTGCGGGTGTTATCTCGCTGCTGCTACTACTGTTGCAGGCCTTCCTTAACTGGAAGCCCATCTTCAAGCTCGGCCTCCTGCTTCTGGGTTTGCTTTTTGCCTGCATTTTTTTCCGCTGGAACGCCGTGCTGGCCGGTCAGGCCTTTTCGCTTCTCGCGGCGCTGCTTTTTCCCCTGTACTGCGCCCTGCTCCTCTTTTTCTCCGCCTTTGAGGTTTCCGCCTTCAAAAACAGGGATGTTCCGCTCCACCCTGCTGCGAGCGGAGACGGGGCCGGGGGTTGCTCCCCAGGAAAAACAAACCCCCCGGTACGGCGAAAGGCGCTTCCGAAAACCGGCGGCCTCATATTGCACTCGCTTGCACGCGTTCTGCTAATATTTTTGCTTTCGCTGGCGGGCGGGTTGCTGGTGCACGGTTTGTTGACTGCGCCCCCGTTTTTTCACGGCATGGAGCTTTTCCGCGGCGTTAAGCTCATGTACTCCCTGCCCCTGGGACTGGCCGTGCTCGCAGCCTGCACGATACTGGCTTTTATGGAAAGCAGTGGCCCAGCCGCTGGAACCGCTAACAGAGGACAAATACCTGAAGATCGAGCTTCCAGAAAAAATTTTCATAAACGGGATCAGCGCCTGCAGGATTATCAAGAAAATACAACCGAAGTAAGCCACATCGGTGAACGTAAGGGTGCAGGCACAGCAGGCTTTTGCGGGTCCTTTTCACTGTTTCCCCCGCAACTGTCCCGGGAGCGCAAGAGCGCCTTCTTTGGCTTCCTGCGCCGCCTGCTGAAGCGGCCGGTGACGCTGGGGGACCTGGCGCTGCTCGCTGCCATCCTTGCAGCAGCTTATTTCTACCTTACCCGCACCGGTCATGTTTTGGAGATATCTTCCGCCGAAGATGCCATGCGGGGAGGCCTGGAACGCCTCTTCGGCGTCCGTCCCCGCTTTAAGGAATTTGCCCTGGGGTATCCCCTGGCGATCCTCGGTCTCTACCTGCTGGGGAGCTCCACTTCCACTAAAAGAATCTTCAGGACCCTGGCCTTTGCTTTTCTGGCAGCCGGGACGTTGGCGCCGATCTCCGTCGTGAATACATTTGCACATATCACGGCTCCCGCGGACCTCTCGCTGCTGCGCAGTTTCCACGGGTTTTGGCTGGGCTGCCTTGGAGGGCTAATTTTAATTTTTATCTGGAAAGGCTTAACCCTGCTGCTTTCCGGATGGCAGAGGCAGAGGAATAAAAAAATATAATTTGCTGTAGCTAAAAAAATTATTATCGTAAATAAATGGTATCTTTCTTACGTTAAATTACGTTATACTTTGTAGGAAGGGCCTTAATGAAATATTTATTGCCATAAATTTCCCGGATAACCGGGAAATTTTTTTATAATTTTTCAGGAAGGCGTAACCTTTAATGGGAAGTTAACGTTATTAATTAGTGAGGTTGGAAATGAAAGCAAAAATAATCATTGCAACCTTTTTACCTCTTTTAAAGTATTTCTATCCAGAATAACCAGAAAAAGCAGGATAATTCATTTTTAAGTAGAATTAGAGAATATTGGACTCTTTTCCGGCGAATGCCGGAATTAAGTAACCACCGGCAGGCCTATGGCTCCAAAAGGGTCCAAGGGCGTTTTCTCACTTAAACTGTCGGTCCAAAAAAGGAAACAAGTTTTAGCGTAGAACATTAAAGGGGGGATGCTCGGAGAAAGGTAAGAGTTACGTGAAGAGGTATTCGTTTTTTGTGGGTTATTATTGTTAGGATTGAGTTTAAATTAAAAGGAGGAAATAACATTGAGTATTAAATCGCGTAAATTATTTGCGATTCTTCTCATCGCTATGATGATGATGACCCTGTTGCCGATGACAGCGTTTGCCGCATCGGATAACACTGTAAACAGGGTACCGCAGGTAGCTAAGGATGAAATTTTTGATGATGCAGATACAGCTCCATTTCTAAGGATTAAAGAAAAAAATACAGGTGATTTTACTAGCGGGGATTATTTTGAGCTATCACTAACTAATGCAGAGTGGTTAGCCGGAGCAGTTGCTGCAATAAATGCTGAAAATGCAGGCGTTAATGCGGAATCTATTTCGAAAAAGCTTGTGGGGATAACTATTACTGATAATCCTGAAGCCCAGATAATCATTAAAGTTCCCCTTATTACAAAAATTACTGCAGAAGGCGAAGCAAAGGTAACAGTTGATCCCCGTGACAGTGCAGTCTCGTCGGGGAGTTACGTCTTTGCCGTAGCCGCAAAAGGCGCGACAATTACTACCATTGAAAAAGTAAATAAGTTCGGTGGCAGATACGGAGACCTGGCAACCATGCGTATCGATGAAACCAGTATCGGTGCGCTGGGCAGTGAAGAACAAGTTATTAAATTCAAGCTCCCCCCGAAATATTCCTGGGGCTCAACAGCTGGTGTTATAATCACCACAAAAGGCGGGTTAACAAATTCCACAGCTGATAATGTTGCAGTTGAAACAGATAATAAGAGGACATTAACATTTGATTTTGATCCGAGCACTAAAGATGGCGGTGCCCGCGGTTCGATCTTTATCAAAGGACTAAAAATTGTTGCTGACAGAGATGCGCCTTACGGCGATGTCGTGCTCGATGTGGATGGAGACGAAATAACAGCAGACGAATTAGTAGTGGCCCAGCACTTGGATTATAACGTAGATGTGTCTGTGGAAGAAGTAAAGGAACTTGTTGCTGGCATGTGGGATCAGAAGACTGCCGAAATTACTATTGAAGAAACGCTTGAGGATTCCTTAGTTCCCGGCAGGGAAATTGCTGTTATCTTCCCTGAGTGGGTTAAGGTAGCTGATATAATTGGCGAAGAAGATTATGACTCGGAAATTGAAGTTGGCAGCAGGCAAAATGAAATATTCATCGAAGTTGACGATGAAGACGAAGGTTCAGGTGGAAAGATAAAGTATGAATTCGAGTTGAAGTTAAGTATTGAGGCTGATAAAAGCGGTGATATCGTTGCCGAATTCAGCGGCGCCGGCATGGAAACACAAGAAGTGGTTATTGCCAAAGCTGTAGCCCCGGTAACTGCTGAAGTAGCTGCTACAGACCTGAAGATAGGTGTGCAGAACCAAGCCGCACCGGATATCATCATCACAGAGACTGCCAAGGCAAGGATCGATGACCAGTATGAACATTGGGATGGAGATTTAGTTAAACAGATAACAGTATCATTGCCTAAAGGTATTGAGTTCGCTTCCACTCCTGATGTGGAAGTAACCGACGAGGGCAACCTTGAAATTGGCAAAGCAAAACTAACGAACGAGAAACGTACACTTGTAATTCCCGTTTCCTCCAGCAGCACAAAAGGGTCTACGATTAAAATATCAAATGTCAAGCTGACTCTGGACCGCACGGTTCCCGAAGGGGAATTTAAGGCAAAAATTGGTGGAGGCGCTCTTGTTAAAAATGATGATTCCGATGCAACAATTAAAACGGAAGTAGTATTTGCGAAGGATAATGTCGTGAGCTTCGTTTTTGCAAACGTTATTACCCCTGCTCCAGGTGAAACTCGTGCAACAACAACATTCACCATCGGCAGCACAAGCTATACCGTTGAGGAAAATAAAGTTGCCATCGAGAAAACCATGGACGTTGCGCCGTATATCAAGGACGGCCGCACCTACCTGCCGGTCCGTTTTGTTGCCGAAGCGCTGGGCGTAACCGAAGACAATATCCTCTGGGATCCCGTTACCCGTAGTGTCACAATCTTTAAGGGAGACCGCATTGCCCAGATGACCATTGACAGCACTACCCTACTAGTGAATGGTGTTGAGCTTACCATGGACGTAGCACCCGAAATTACCAATGGCCGCACCATGTTGCCTGTCCGCTGGATGACCCAGGCGCTTGGAGCAACCATCGCATGGGATGCTGAAACCCAAACGGTAACTGTTACCCAGTAACAGGTGTTATTTGAGAACGATACAAAAAGGGCTCCTGAGGGAGTCCTTTTTGTATCATGCGCTCTCATCTATCGAAGGATTCTATCAAAAAAGGAGGATAATCGTGTTTCTTAAAAAAAATAAACTTTTGATTGCAGGTATAATTATCGGGTGCTTATGCGCTTTGCCTGCAGGTGTCCTGGCAAATGCGAGCGGTTTTGTGTCCGCGTTCTTGGACGGTGCTGTTACTTTCCAATTTGACGGGAAGGAGCAGGCACTGCCTGATGGGTACACTGTTTTGAACTATGAAAACCATACCTATGTTCCGGCGCGTTTTGTGGTAGAACGGCTAGGGGCTTCAGTGGTCTGGGACGGAACGCACAAAGTTGTCAGGATAAATACTCAACCCTGCCAGGAATGTGTTGCGCTTAATAAAGAAAAACAGGAACTGGAGAAGGCAGTAAAGGAACAAGAAGAAAAAATAAAAGCACTGGAGCAGGAAATAAAGGATTTGGAAGAGCAAACAGAGAAAGAAGAACCCAGTGCTGAAGGGCAGCCCGACGGCAATTATCAGAAGCTTCCCATTAGCAGGGTGTTGACGGATATGAATATTGCAATAACAGGCTTGGTAGAGGAAGACTATTATACCCGTATTTATCTTGAGGTGGAGAATAAAAAATCAGTACCGCTGCAGCTTTTGCATACTAGCGCTTCAGCTATCGTGGATGGGGAGAAATACTTGGCCAGTGATATGCTGCATTTTACACCTGATGGAAGATGGTACCACGATATTCTTGAAGAAGAAATTAAAGATGGATATATACTTCTGCCGCCTATTCCTGAAGACAACAAGGAAATGTATCTTGAATTGACCTTCCTCTATAACGATGCCAGCCAGGATACAACAACAGTGGAATTTTATATTCGTCTTGATTCTTAGCCGGAAATTGTCTGTGAATTGTTGGGGGTTTATTTGTGAAGATAGGTAAAAACAGTTTCATTATCCTGTTAATAATTACACTGCTGGGAACTGGAGGGTATTATGCATTCAGGGATAGGGTACAGCTTGGCTTGAATAATAGGATTGCTTACAGCCTTGAATTGAACAGGGAGGCGGCAGAGCCCTTTTCAGAGAGTAAATATGCTGAAGCCCGGGAGCTGCTTTTAGAATCCCTATCCCTGAATAAACTCAATCCCCATACTTTTGCTTGCCTGGCTTTCGTAGAACAGAACCTGGGTAATAGCCAGCAGGCTTATGAGCATTTTGTCAGCACCTTGAATATGGAAGCCACATCGGTTGAGATAATAAGCAACCTGGCGGAGTTATTGATCGAAAGCGGCCATTATGCCGAGGCGGAGAGGTACCTTAAATACGGCTTACAGGACTATGCTGAGAGCGAGATCCTGCTTGAGCTGCTGGATAATGTAAAAAGTCTTAAAAAAGGCAACAATTAAGCTGGTTTTTGGGTGATAATAATGGATGATAAAGAACTGCGGATCTTTTCTCTAAGGTCAGCTATGATTTTTCTGTATATTGTTGTGGTTGCCGTTATTCCTCTCGCGCTGCGGGCGCGGATAGTGAGCTTCACATCTCCTGTCGAGACCTGGCGCCGTCTGGAATCTAAAACAATAACAGAGGTGTTTGCGCAGTTCAGGCTTGAGCTGCTTATAATAGCCACGGTTTTAATTGTTATTACGGCTTTGTTAAAGTATTATTATGAGGACGAAAAAGATAAGCTTGCAAGCAGCTATGCCGATTATCCCCTGCTTGTATTTGCTGCACTGGTGATTTTGTCAAGCTTGCTCAGCCCGTACATAAATTTGGCCTTCTGGGGTTTCTATAACCGGGGGGAGGGGGCCTTTGCCTATCTCTCCTATATCTTTATCTTTATTGTTGCTGCCAATTTTATTAATGCTGAGAAAGATAAAAAGATCATTTTTTACGTTGCGCTGGCAGCGGGGCTGCTGCAGTCTTTGCTTGCTGTTACCCAATTCTTTGGCTTTGATGTGTTAAAAAGCGAACTGGCCATGCGGTTATTTGTGCCGTCGAGGTACCTGCCTTATGTGGAGGATATTGAGTTCATGTTCAGAAACAAAGGTGCCGGGGCAACTATAAACCCCAACTACATGGGCGGGTACATGGCGATGATTTTCCCGATGATCTTTGTCAGGTACCTTTATTCCCGGACAGCCAGGGAAACGGCAATCTGGATGGCTGCCCTTATTATCGGACTTACCGGGTTTTTCGCTCCAACAAGTATGGCTGCTTTTATTGCCGGGGGGATAGCGATCATTTTCTTTTTGGTTATCTCCAGAAAGGATGCCGGGAAGTATAATAAAAAGCTCATTGCAACCATCGTTATATTAATCGTTATTATAGGCATTTCTGAGCCCCTTACAGGTGGTGCAATCGGGAGAAAAATATCCGGGTTTTACAGGAATTCCTTTGTGCTAATCCGTGAAAGAATGGATGAAGGAGTAACTTTACGACAGGATTTTTCCGGAGATGTCGCTGCCGGGGGGTCTGAAGGAAAAGAAATTGTGATATACCGCAATCCCCTGGACACTTTCGCCAGCAATCGCGGTTATATATGGAGAAAGTCCCTGGAAATGATGAAAGATAATCTTTTAATCGGCAGCGGGCTGGATACATTTGTTTACAACTTTCCTCACTGGGACCCGCATAGGGACCACAGCGTTTACCGGATTGGGCTTCTTATTGACAAACCGCATAACACCTATATACAGATAGCTACAGGCGTAGGGGTGCTGGGACTTTTCGTCTACCTTTTTGTCCTTGGCCGGCATCTATTTTATTATCTGCGTATATACCGGCTGAGGGGGGTAAAGGAAGAAAGCGATCTGATCATGCTGGCGCTTTTTATCGGCTGGGTGGGGTATCTCATCCAGGGATTGAGCAACGATAGTGTATTATCCAACGCTCCTGTTTTCTGGGCTCTTTTCGGGATCAGCGTGAACTATGTTAAAAATGCTATGATTATTGAAAAGGACGTTATCCGGAAGAAACCCGGGGGCAAGATAAACCTTGATGAACGGTTGAAACCGCCTCCGGAGGAGAAAACGAAGGGGCAGAAAGGAACAAAAAAGAAGAAAAAGAAATAAAACTTTTCCGAGAAGTTGCCCGGGATGATTATTACGCGGAAAAACAGAATATAGAGCTGCGCCATCGATTTGGCCTCTACGCCATATAAAGATGATGTAACCGATACTGTTGCTTCAGATAATAATAACCGGCAAAAGATGTTATTGCCGGCAGGGAAATCTGATAATCTAATATAGACTATTTCAGTCTTTCAATATCTTCTCTGGAGAGGCCGGTGTACCTCATTATTTTGGCAATTTCTTCACCATCCGAAAGCATTTGCCTGGCAATTTCAATGTTTCTTTTTTCCATTCCCTTTTCCATTCCCTTTTCCATTCCCTTTTCCATTCCTTCGTTTTTAGCATCTTCCAAAGATTTTTTGATTACTCTTTCCACGTTGGAGATCATTTCTTCCACCTCCTCGATGCGTGTTTTTTTTAGGATATCGGTAATTTCCTCCTTCTTTTCTGAGGATAGGCCACGTGTTAAAATATTTTCCGCCCAGGAAATAAATAGTCTAAACTCTTCCGGCTCCATTTGCCTGATGGTTTTTACCAGCTTTTTTAAGCTCTTAATAATTTCTTCAAGATTTTTTGCCTGATCAAGTAAAAACACTGCTCCGATCACACCAGAAAGTGTAAGCAACTCTTCTTTGTCGTAGGAGTGGACATTAATCAGGATATATTGGAAATCCAGCACATGGTCTTTAAATAATTCATAGCTGTCCAGTGTTTCTTTGAAGTTAAGAGGGACAGTCCACTTTGCCTGGCCGTTGTAAAGGACTATGGGGATGATTGCTGGCAGGCGAAAGCTTTTGCGCTCTGCTTCTTTTAAAGGGATGTTTTTGAAAATATCTCGCCAGATTTCATTCATGTATAAAAGAAGGCGGTAGGGGATCAGGAAATCTACTGTGGATTGCAGCTCCATCAGTACGTAGAAAATGATATCTTTGTCTTTTAGTTTGGTGCGGTAAATCAGATCTGCTTCCTTGTTTTGGAAATCTTGCAGAATAACCGACTTATCGATCCTTACCAGGTTAGTCTCATCAACCTGCTCAGCCCAACCGATTTTAACAAAGCTTCTGATAAGTTGCTTGAAAGCTTTTTTACTGGCCAGCAGGTATTTATAGCCGGTATCGTGTGGCGTATGTATCTGTTCCTGGTTTCCTGACATATCTGTATCTCCTTGTATACTATGGGTTGTCGCTTATATTATAGCATATGAACCCGATAATGCGAATATTTTTTGGTAAGAGGCGATGGGAAAACAGGAAGTAGATGATAATAAACAGGTGACATTATCTCAGATTAAACACACAGTTAGGCAAAATAAATGGTAATTTTATAGCCGGCATGGTATAATATGACTGGCCCCGGGAAGCAGTGAAGATGCAGTATTGAAAAAAAGCGGGAGATGAAAGTGATGAAAAAATGCTTGTTGTGCCTTATTATAACGTTTTTCCTTATTTCTTGCGTATTCCCATTAACCGTTGCCGCCGTATCTCCGGAGAAGCAAGCAGCGGAGACGGGGGCAGATGAAGATCCTGCAGCTTTGGCCGGAGAAGAGGCTACAGATTATTTCACCTATGAAGAGGCGGTGGAGCTTGCTCTGAAGAACAGCTACAAGCTGAAGAATGCCCGGGAGGATGTAGAGCGGAGTAAAGAAATTCGTGACCGATTGTCAAACCTGCGCGGTATAGGCTTTACACCGGTTGGCCCCGGCTATAGCGATGCAGATGCTGCCGAGCGGGAGCTGTTACTAAACTTTGTGCAGGCGGATGTTGCCTGGCAGATGGCACGCAAGCAGGTGGAGATGGCTCAGGAAGGGATAGCTTTTCAGGTCAGGAGCGCTTATGATGAGGTCTTGAAAAAAAATAATGAAGGCAAAGTTGCCGGACTAAAGCTGGAAAATACCGCCGCTAAAATGCGCCAGGCGGATATCAAGGCGCAATACGGAATGGAAAGCCTCTTTAATCTCCAACTTGCCCGGGATGATTATAACGCGGAAAAACAGAACAAAGAGCTGCTTGATAAGCAGCTGGAAGAAGCTTATCTGGAATTTAATGTTCTGGTCGGGCTGGAGAAGGAAGAACGGCCGGTGCTGAAAGGTGAGTTTTGCCCCGCATGGCTGGAGGATATTAACCTTGAACGTCACCTCTCCGGTATATTTAGCGAGGATCCTTCGTTATGGATGCAGGAGCAAAAAATTAAAATGGCGCAGTACGGTTTGGATTTATATACTTACAATGTAGGAGCACTGCCGTATAAAGCACAGGAAATTGATGTTACAAAGGAAAAGAATAACCTGGCCTTGATGAAGGAAGATTTGGAGATATCAATCCGCTCCCTTTATAATCAAATGCAGCAGTTGCAGGATCAGTATGCATTATTGGAAGTGAATCTGGCAAAAGCCGGGAAAGCCCTGGAGGTTGTTAACGTGCGCTACGAACTGGGTATGGCCATTCCTTTGGATCTTCAGCAGGCCGAGCTGGCTGTGGCGCAGATTGAGCAGCAGATGCAGATCATCCTGATTTCCTATGAGCAGTTGAAGATTCTTTTTGAAAAGCCTTGGCTGCGGCCGACTTCCTTTTAAGCAAGTCTATAGTTGAAAAACTACTATTGAATGAAAAACTAATACTGAATAATGAATAAGCGCTGTTTGGGGTTAACCCCCCGGCGCTTTTTTTATTGCCTTTCTAAGGCAGGGCCGGTTAAGCCAGGCTTTCCATTCTACGCTAAAGCTAAGAGTTTTATAAAGGAAATCTGAAGTTTTTGTAGAATCTTCTAAGGTGTTCTTCCCCTATGAGGTTTTTCCAATTAAGATGAAAAGGCAGGATTTAGAAGTTGGCGAAAAGGACCGTAAAGAAAACCGGATCACCAAAACAGAAGTTTAAAAAGGGAAAAGATCGAGCAGGGGCTGTACCGGGAGCGGGTATTGCGGTAGTAATGCATATTATATCAATAGTCATACTTGTTGCCCTGGCATATATTATTGTTGTCGGTCCTTTTCAAAGAGGGTTATTTTTTTCAAAAGAGTTATTGCCCGTACATATAATCAGTTTTTCTTTGTTTATTCTGTATTGTACAAGCAGGCTGCTACATAGGGAAGAAGGGTTTTTCAACACCCCGCTGGATTACTGTGTATTTGCCCTGGTTGTTTTTTATTTCCTCTCGTTTTTTGTGGCGGTTAACAAGTCTGCTGCTTTGGGAGAATTTTTGAAGGTTGCCAATTACTTTGTTATCTACCTGCTTGTCTTTAATCTGTGCCGAAGCGATCCCTTTGCTCTTTTGAAGAAGAGCAGGGAAGAGAAGAAGAAAGCGAATGGAAATACGGGGTTCCGGTATAACCCGGTGAGTCGGGACCCGGTAAATCATAGGCCCGCAAGGCAATGAGCCTGATAAAACAGGTGCCCGGTAGGCTGGTCATCCATTAAGCCGGGTGAGCATGGTGAGTCTGGTAGTAACATATGAACAGGGTTTAGAAGCCGGGTTCAACAGGCCCGGGCTTTGCCCGTAATCCTGCATATCCTCCTTGCAGCCGGGGTTGCGGTTGCCCTGGGGGGGCTGGGCACCGCGGCCGGAACGTGGGACCTTCACGGGGCATATGTCGGGGGGCGTATCTTTACCCCTCTGCAGTATCCCAACACGGGGGCGGCTTACCTTACGGCGGCGTATTTTATAGCCCTGGGTCTGAGCAGCCGGGTTGAGAGATGGTATCTCCGCCCCGTATATCTTGTCCCCGCCATCATTCTGTTCATTACCTTTATTTTTACCTATTCCCGGGGTGCCTGGCTCCTGATGCCGCTTCTGGCAGTGCTGTTTGTCCTGATTATCGGCAGGGGTAACAGGATGCGCATGGCGATATATCTTGCCCTGTCGGGGATTGTTTCGCTGCTGCTGATGGCCAGGATTGATAATGCCCTGCGCGGGGATAGCCCCTCCATGGTCTGGAAGTATTTACTTTTTGCTGTGTTCTTGATGGTAGCAGGGGGGGTGTTAACGGAGCTTTTCCTGTCCCTGAGCTGGAAACTGAAGGCCGCTGTTGCCGGAGCGGCGACACTGCTCGTGCTGTTGGTGGGGTTTCAGCTATTGATTCCCTGTGTTGGGGCTACCTCTGGATCACATTTTGCCGGACAGGATTTACAACCGCCTGTATTCTATCGGTGCGGGAGAGAGCAGCGTGGAGGGGCGTCTGACTTTTTTCAGGGACGCCTTAAAAATAATTGGCGATTATCCCATCCTGGGAGCAGGAGGCGGGGGCTGGAAAGCGCTGTATTTGGGCTACCAGGAGAAGCTTTACTCCACAACGGAGGTGCACAACCATTTTCTTCAGGTTTGGATTGAGGCGGGCACCCTGGGATTCCTGGCATTTGCCGGGATATGGGTTTTCTTTATCCGGGCTTTTTTACGCGGGTTTTTTAACAACAAAACTACCCCGGAAAAGAAAAATTACTGGGCGGCGGTATTTGTTCCCGCTGTTGCGCTCGGAGCGCACAGTGCAATAGATTTCAACCTTTCCCTGGGGGCTGTGAGTATTTTTCTGTTTGCCCTTCTGGGTGCGGGGCGAAGCCTGGACGTGGAAGAAGGATATTTTGCATCTGTCGCTTCCGGGTGGAGAAAAAAAATTGCCTCCTTTGGCCTGCCTTCATGGACAGCCTGCGCCGCAGGGATTTTGGCGGGGGTTTTTATGCTGGTTCTTTCAATTTCCCTCTGGAACGGGTTCAGGTTCGGGGTAGAAGCAGAGCGCAAACTGCAGGAAAACCATATACAGGAGGCGGTAGCATTATTCGAGAGAGCAATAGACGCCGATCCTTATCAAGCAGTCAATTACATCAACCTGGGGCGGATTTATGAACGCCTCTCCACTTCGGAAGAGAACAGTAATGCTGTGCCGCAGCTGCAGGAAATGGCGCTAAATTTAATGCGCAAGGCTTATGAAGCTTGAACCCTTCAATGCCGGTTATAACCTGGAATATGCAGCGATGCTGTTGAGATTTGGGCATGTTGATGAGGGACTGCAACATGCTGAAAGGGCCATTGAGCTGCATCCCCAAAAGCCGGAAATTTTTGTGCAGGTTGCGCGCGCGAAACTGGCGGCAGCAGAGCACTACCAGACAATAGCGGAGGAGGATAAAGCAGTTGAGCAGCTGCGGGAAGTTCTTCTTCTGGAGGATAGGATGGCGGAGATTCAGGGCGGTGCGGAAGCATTATACTTTTACCTCGGGCAGGCCGCTTTTCTGCTGGGGGATTACGATAGCTCCCAGGCATATTTTGCCGGTATGAGTGAGAAAAACGACGATAATTATGACAAATCGCTTGTTTACCGGGCTGTAATTTTGGAGCACAAAGGCGAGGATAAAGAGGCGGAGACATTTAAAGAATCATTTGCCGATAATAAGGAACTGTTTGAGCTGTACCGGCAGCTTTTAGCTGAACAATGATAACCGCGAAAGGGAGCGCTAAATTTCTAGAAAACATAATACCCCTTTTGATCGGGGTAGTTGATCATATATCCAGGGGAGCCATCAGGAGGCAGAGTCATTGATAATATATAAGCAAGCTGTTATAATAAATTATAAGCTAAAAAGAGGGGTTGCGCTATGGCGAA
>JBMNEO010000011.1:0-58618 GCA_050948825.1 Dethiobacteria bacterium
TTCCCAGCCGCTGGCAGTGCTCAAGAAAGGGTATTTGCGGTATCGCTGATAAAGAGGTGAAAAATCAGGTAAAACATGGGGATACACCTTAAAATGCGGTATCTGTAAGATTGACAATCTATTCCGTATCAAATATTATTTAACATACATTATTATTTAATATTATTTAACCGAAAACTATTCTATGGAAAGGTGGTCTAGAAGATGAAAAGAGAAGTTGCATTTTATCGTTGCGAGGTGTGCGGCAATATTGTGGAATTGATTAGAAATGGCGGTGGGGAGCTGGTGTGTTGCGGGAAACCAATGATCAAACTTGAGGCCAATACTGTCGATGCATCTCGGGAAAAGCATGTCCCCGCTGCAGCAAGAAAAGATGAGAAAATATATGTTGAAATAGGATCTGTGATTCATCCGATGCTCGATGAGCATTACATTGAGTGGATTGCGGTAGTAACGGATAACAGCATCGAAAGAGTATCCCTTTCTCCGGGGAATGAACCCAAAGCAGTTTTCTGCGAAAAGGCAGAAAACGCCGATGTCTATGCATACTGCAATCTTCACGGCTTATGGAAGGCAAATGTGTAAATAAAGGCCGGGGTCAGGCTTGAATTATTCACTTATTTACAATAACTGCTTTCCCGAGATATAAAAAATGGCAACAAGAATAAACCTGGAGCATGTCTTCAGGTTTATTATCTTTTCTTCCAACTTTAGCAGGATTTTCTCTTAAATTGAAGAATTATGTATAAAAATTGTAGAGTGCCGATAGTATCTCGTTTGGGAATATAAGGGCTTCCGGCCAAACCGGCTGATATGCCGGGTTGGTTGAGGGGGAGGCAGTAGCGATTGTTGGGAATAAATAATACTTTTAAGAAGATTGTTCTGGCTTTATTAGATGCTGTTATGATCGGTGCGTCCCTGTTTATTGCTTTGGTATTGCGCTTTGAGGGTCGTATACCATCGGAATATACGAATAATTTTGAGAGCCTTCTCTGGCCGGTAATTGCTGTGCAAATCCTGATATTTATTTTTTTTGGCATTTACCGGCGCCTGTGGCGATATGCCAGCGTGGACGAGTTATTACTCATCGTATTTACCGTTGGGGCGGGCTCTACTGTAAGCTTGCTTTACAGCTGGTATTTTGAGCTCATGCTTCCGCGCAGTGTCTATGTTATCTATGGGGTTTTATTACTCTTTTTTATTGGTGGCTCCCGTTTTTCGCTGAGGGTGCTGGCGAAGTATCTGAAGAAGATAAACGGCAATAACAATGGGCGCCGGCCTGTTTTAATTGTGGGGGCAGGAGATGCAGGTGCCATGGCTGCTCGGGAGCTGAAAAAGCACGAATCCACGCTGGGGACAAGGCTGGTAGGTTTTATTGACGATGATCCCAATAAACGGAGGCAGGTTATCCACGGGCTTCCTGTGCTGGGAACAAGGGATGATCTACCCGGAATTGTAGAGGAAAAGGGGATTAAGGAAATCGTAATCGCCATGCCTTCGGCTGCCTATAGCGAGCAGCGGAAAATTATCAACCTTTGCAAAGAGCTCCCGGTGAAGTTGAAAATTATTCCCGGCATCTTTGAGCTGTTGGGAGGGCAGGTGAACCTTACTCATCTGAAAGAGGTGGAGATCGAGGACCTTTTAAAAAGGGAGCAGGTGCAGGTTGATATTCAGGAGATCTCCGGCTATTTGTCCGGGAAAGTAATTATGGTTACAGGAGCCGGCGGCTCTATCGGTTCGGAGCTCTGCCGGCAGGTTTCTTTGTTGGGACCGCAGGCACTGCTGCTTCTCGATCATAACGAAAACGGTATATTTTACATAAACAGGGAGCTGGCGGAGAAAAATCCTGAGCTCAAAGTGTATCCCCTGGTGCGTGATGTACAGGACTTTAAGAGTCTGGAGGAGGTATTTCAAGCTTATCGGCCGCAGGTTGTCTTTCATGCGGCAGCCCACAAACATGTACCCTTGATGGAGGCAAACGCCGGGCAGGCGGTACAAAATAACGTGCAGGGGACAAAAAATCTGGTGGACCTGTCCGAACGTTACGGTGTTGAAAGGTTTGTTTTTATCTCCACTGATAAAGCGGTAAACCCTGCCAGTGTAATGGGAGCCACAAAAAGGGCTTCGGAGATCTATATGCAGCACCGGGCACGCAAAAACGGAGATTGTATCTTTTGTGCTGTTCGCTTCGGCAACGTGCTGGGAAGCCGTGGAAGCGTGGTACCCCTTTTCAAGGAACAGATAGCCGGGGGAGGGCCGTTGACGGTAACTCATCCGGAAATGACCCGCTATTTTATGACTATACCCGAGGCGGTGCAATTGGTAATCCAGGCAGGGGCGCTGGGTGAAAAGGGTATGATCTTTATCCTGGATATGGGCGAGCCGGTAAAGATTATGGATCTGGCAAAAGATATGATCCTTTTGTCAGGTTTGCAGCCGGGGAAGGATATCGAGATAAAGTTAACCGGCATGAGGCCGGGAGAGAAGCTTTGCGAGGAGCTTTTCAGCGACAGGGAAAACTTTATGAAAACGAAGCATGAGCGTATCTATATCGCTCCTGATACCCGGCTTCGCGAGGAGGATGTTTTGAAGGAACTGCACAGTCTATCGGAAATAGTGGGGACCGATCTTGGCCTGCTATTGGGGTTTAAGGAATATACTCCCAAAATATAGAAAGCAAAAATGCAAGCCTTGCAAGAGGTAATGGAATTGAATAAATTGAGCAAACCGAGCTTATGGACAAAGGATTTCATTATAATACTATTGGCGACTTTCTTTGTTGCTCTTAATTTTTACATATTAATGACTACCCTGGCTGTTTACGTAGTTGAGCAGTTTAGCGCTTCACAGAGCGAGGCCGGCCTTGCTGCCGGCATCTTTATTATTGCATCACTTTTTTCACGCCTGCTAACGGGCAGATATATTGAAGTAATTGGACGCAGGAAGTTGCTTTACGCAGGCCTTTTATTGTTTTTGGTTGCTACGTTGTTATACTTTCCGGCTAATAGCCTGGGTCTATTGCTGGCGGTCCGTTTTATACACGGAGTTGCTTTTGGCATTGCGACTACAACCACGGCAACTGCTGTAATGGATCTGATACCGGATGAGCGGAAAGGGGAAGGGACAAGTTATTTTTCGTTAAGTCCAACTGCCGCGACAGCGTTTGGGCCGTTTATCGGCCTTTTTATTTTACAGCATGCAGATTTTAAGATGATCTTTGCTGCCTGCACTTTATTTTCCGCGATTAGTCTTATTATTATATTATTTTCCAAAATCCCTGAAGCGAATTTAACAGAAGGACAGCGCCGGGCGTTGAAAAGAGGGTTTGGAATACAGGATTTCTTTGAAAAAAAGGCCTTCTCCATTTCAATTATGATGGTGATAATGGGCATAGCTTATTCAGGCATCGTTTCTTTTCTTAATTCATATGCAATCGAAATACAACTGCAAGATGCAGCCGGTTTCTTTTTTATTGTGTATGCCATTTTTCTTTTTATCTCGCGGCCGTTTACCGGCAGGTTGCTGGATCTCAAAGGGGACAATGTCGTTATTTATCCGGCCATATTATTATTTTCATTGAGCCTGTTACTGCTCAGCTATGCTTATAATGGCTTTATCCTTCTATTGTCAGGGGCGCTGGTTGCACTTGGTTTCGGTACACTGATGTCCTGTTCGCAGGCGATTGCTATTAGAAAATCACCGAAGTTGCGGGTTGGATTAGCCACCTCAACCTTTTTTATTTGCCTGGATGGAGGCATGGGGATTGGGCCGTATCTAACGGGGATGATTGTTCAGTCGGCAGATTTTCGCGGGACGTATCTGGCGCTGGCTATTGTTGTGTTCTTGTCTGTTATTTTGTATTATTATGTGCATGGGAAACAGTAATGGGGTCAGGCTTGCATTAATTGCGTTATTGTTAGAAATTTTCCTGGACCATTTTTAAGGGTGTAACGCAAAACAGCTTTGGAGCAAATTGCGATCAATTAATAGCAATAATGCAAGCCCGGCTCCCGAAATGGTGGTATATATTTTTTGCTGACTGAATTCCTTAATTTTTTATCGGTAGAATTTACGGTGTTATTAACTGCAGCACTCCCGGTAATAGAGCTTAGAGGTGCGATCCCGGTGGGCATCTCCCTTGGATTATCCCCACTGCATGCTACTTTTTTGTCTTTTATCGGCAGCATGGTTCCGTCACCTCTGATCCTGTATGCAGTCAGGCCTCTTTTCAAGTACCTAAGAACCACCAGGTATTTTAAGAAACTGGTGGAAAAATTAACGGAAAGATCGCTGGGGAGTGGCAAAGCGCATAAAGTGCAAAAGTATGGGGCCTGGGGTCTTTTATTCTTTGTTGCCATTCCTTTGCCCGGTACGGGTGTGTGGACCGGAAGTCTTATTGCAGCACTTCTTGATATCCGAATCAAATGGGCGTTGCCGGCCATATTTTTCGGTAATATGATTGCAGCCATTATTATTGCGACTGTAAGTTATGGCCTCAGTATTGTTTTGTAACCGTTGCGGTAAACGAAAAAGTTACATTCTTCCCGATCGTAAAGGACAGCGTTAAAGGAATTTTTCTGACTGGCAATCAAATTATAAAGGTACATTCTTGTTTCTTCACTATTGTCGGCCAGGCACCACAGGGCAAAAGGTGCCTCATAGATAGCCCAATTCTTATGAAGATTGAGGGCAATGAAGTTTTCCCTGCCGCTGCCATAATAAAGAAGATCATAGGCCCGGTAGAAAAGGCTTTCCTCCATGGCCGAAGGGGTGATGGGTTCCCCACAGGGCGCTGCTGCGGTTCCAAAAACGCGGCAGATGAGCGGCCTTGCCCGGTAAATGCTGCAGTGCTCTTTTTCTGCGTCCTCTTGCAGGAAGGGGCAGAGCAATGTATCGGTCCCATCGTTATCCGCTAGCAGCCCGACTTTCGTCTGAAACAAGTCAATGATCTTTTCCCATGACCAGCTTTCCTCCAGGTAAAGCATGATATAGTTAAACTCGGTATACGACATCAGGATGGAACCATAACAGCACTGCCGGCAGGATGGGGGGCAGTTATAGCTTTCTCTATCCCTAAAAAGATCTTTAACCGCATCCATCCTCTCCAGGGCAAAAACATTGAGAGGTTCCGGTCTCTGAAAAACACCCTCCAGGGAAGTAAAATCATAATCCAGCTTATTTTTCATCTTCCACCTCTCAGTGATTATTAACGGTCTGAAGTAAAAACCGGCTTTGCGCTAAATAAGCCTCATTATTTAATGCTAATATTAGCGTTGAAATATTATTTATCTAAAATATTGCTATCTTCCCCTCCGGCCCGGCGGTAATTTCACCGATAACATATCCCTGCGAGCCTTCTTTATGCAATTCGGCCAATAGCTGCTCCAGGCGCGCAGGGGAAACGGCCATAAGCAGGCCGCCGGATGTCTGGGCATCCGCAAGCAATATCATACTCTCCTGCAGTTCGCTTTCTTCCGCTTCAAAAATCAGGTCTTTTTTGTAATACTCCAAATTGCGGTAATCGCCGCCGGGAACAAGCCCCTGCGCGGCCATTTCAGCCACCCCCCGGTAGAGCGGCAATGCTTTCAAATTAATTCGTGCGCCGACTTTGCTTGAGATGAGCATCTCCTGGAGATGCCCCACCAGGCCAAACCCGCTTACATCGGTGCAGGCGGAAACCCCTGCCCGAACCATAGCCCTGGATGCGGCGGCATTTAACGTTGCCATGCCCTGGAACGTATCGGCAGCCTCCTGCGGGCTCAGGAAATCCCCCTTCAGGGCGGTTACAATGATCCCCGTCCCCAGGGGTTTGGTTAAAACCAGGGAGTCCCCAGGCTTCGCTCCGGAGCCGGTGATCATTTTCTCCGGATCAACTATGCCGGTGACCGACAGGCCGTACTTGGGCTCAGGGTCATCGACACTGTGTCCTCCGACCAGCGTTACCCTGGCCTCCAGCATCTTGGAGAGCCCTCCCTGCAGAATCGCCTCCATATCCTCCAGGGGAAGTTTTTTACAGGGGAAACAGATAATATTCATCGCTGTGAGCGGTTTTCCTCCTACGGCATAAACATCGCTCAGCGAGTTGGCAACGGCGATTTGCCCGAATAGATATGGGTCATCTGTAACGGGGGTAAAATAATCCACAGTTTGAACCAGCGCGAGGTTCTCCGATATGCTGTAAATACCAGCATCGGCAAAGTGCTGATCCCTGTTGATAAAGTTGGGATCATCGCTTAGAGGTAATCGGCACAGCACCTGTGCCAGAGCTCCAGGGCCTATTTTGGCTGCTCACCCCGAGCTCGAAGTCATCATTGTCAGACGCAGCTTTTCTTCGGCCATTATTATACACCTCCTGCCATATTTCAATTATAATTGAAATGGCGGCAATATAAAATAGTTATTTGCTATAAAGCTTTATTGTATTATAGGAAAAGCGGAACAAAAAAATAATGATTACAGGTTTTAAACGCGTGTAAACCCCTGCAGGGGCGGCGTAGCGGCTGTTGATGGCTCGTTTTTTTGCTAGTAAATTTTTCTTGACGCCACAGGGATTTCATGATAATCTTTTTATATCAAAAATAACTGACCTGCTGAGTCGGGATTTAAGTGGATTTAATGGTAAGGTAAAAACAAAAAGGATTTTATTTTTAGTTAAATCCCGAGTAAATTGCTCTGGATTATAGCCCTCCGGTACAGCAAATTTTCAGAATCAGTCCCTTCCGGTACAAGGTGGTGATGAAGTGCGTTTGTCAGCAAAGGGAGAATACGGTGTCAGGGCGATGGTTTATCTGGCCTTAAATTATGAGAACGGCCCCGTTCCTCTCAGCTCAATATCCCGAAATGAAAATATCTCCCAATATTTCCTGGAGCAAATTTTTGCCACACTCAGGCGTGATGGCCTGATAAAAAGCACCAGAGGCGTAAAGGGAGGTTATATGCTGGCACAACAACCGCAACATGTCTATGTAGGCGATATTATCCGGGCGCTGGAAGGCCCTCTTTTCCCGGTGGACTGCCTGGCAGGGGGCGGGCAGACGGATAAAAATCGCCGCTGCAATAAAACAGAAGATTGCCTGGTAAGGAATGTTTGGGAAAAACTTAGGGAGCACATCGATAATTTGTTGGATAACATTTCTCTTCAGGATATGCTCGATTGGAGTATTGAAAACAAAAATACGGAGTTTGAAAAAGTATAATAAAAAATGCAGGGGAAAAATGCAGAAAAGTATAAAAATGTGTAGGAAAGTGATATAATTGCAGAAAAATACAGGAAGGTGCGGTAATAAGCGCAGTTAGCGCAGGTAACAAAGATTGGATTATAGATGTTGTGGATGGGTTCCAGTATGGGCTTTAGTTGTGAAGGAGGCGTTAATATGCAGAGAATATATATGGATCATAGTGCGACAACACCCCTGGATGAGGAAGTATTGGAGGTAATGCTTCCTTACCTGAGAGAGATACATGGAAATCCTTCCAGCGTGCATTCTTTCGGCAGCGAGGCAAGGAAAGGCCTTGATGCGGCCAGGGAGAAAGTTGCCGCAGCGCTGGGTGCTTCCCCCGAGGAGATCATTTTTACCTCCGGTGCGACTGAGTCAAATAATATCGCCATCCAGGGGGTGGCAAGGGCCCTTTCCTCCAGGGGGAGACATATCATTACCAGTTCAATCGAGCACCATGCGGTGCTGGATACAGTGACCTATCTCGGCCGGATTGGTTTTGATGTTACCTTTCTGCCGGTGGATCAATACGGCATGGTTGATCCGGACGAGCTGGCGGAGAATATTACCGAAGATACCATTCTTGTTACTATCATGGCGGCCAATAACGAAATTGGGACTATCCAACCATTCGAGAAAATTGGCGAAATCTGTCGCGAGAGGGGTGTCTGCTTCCATACGGACGCGGTTCAGGCTATAGGGCATCTGCCGTTTAATTTAAAAGAACAGCCCGTGGATATGCTCTCCCTTTCCGCGCATAAATTTTACGGTCCCAAAGGGGTAGGTGTGCTATACTGCCGTAAAGGTACTAAAATAAGGCAGGTCTGTTTCGGCGGCGCCCAGGAGAGAAAAATGCGACCGGGGACGGAAAACCTGTCCGGGATAGTGGGCCTTGGCCGTGCGATCGAACTTGCTACTACAGATATTGAAAAAAGGAGCAAAAACCTTGCGGCATTGCGAGACCGTCTTATCCGGGGTCTGCTGGAGATCAAGGATGTCAGGTTGAATGGCCACCCCCTGAAGAGGCTTCCAGGAAATGTCAATGTCAGTGTGCTTTACGTGGAGGGCGAGTCTTTACTTCTGGACCTGGATTTAAAGGGTGTGGCTGCTTCCAGCGGTTCCGCTTGCACTTCCGGTTCTTTAGATCCCTCACATGTGCTTATGGCGATAGGACTTGATCATCAGACCGCCCAGGGTTCCTTGCGTTTATCCCTGGGTAAAGGCAATACGGCGGAGGAAGTAGATTATACGGTAAAAAGTTTAAGGGAAATCGTGGAGAGGCTGAGAAAGATGTCTCCGGTTTTGAAGAATTAAATGTAATAATTGAAGTTGATTATTGAAGTAATAATTAATGGGGGGAGGGAAATGGAATATGATGTATAACGAAAAGGTTATGGACCATTTTCAAAACCCGCGCAATGTTGGGGAAATCGACTCTCCAAGCGGTGTCGGCGAAGTGGGCAATATGAGATGCGGGGATATTATGAAAATTTATATCAAAGTTGAGGATAATATCATTAAGGATATCAAGTTTTTAACCTTTGGATGCGGGGCAGCTATTGCCAGCAGCAGTGTCCTCACCGAAATGGTTAAAAATAAAACAATAGATGAAGCCCTTGCTATAACCAACAACGATGTAGCTGAGGAACTGGGCGGGTTGCCGGCAGCCAAACTGCACTGCTCCAATCTTGCTGCGGATGCCCTCCATAACGCTATTAAAGATTACAAGGAGAAGAATAACATCCCTTAAATCATATAATCTAATCATAGCATATTTTGCTCCCCCCTTAGCATATTATTATCAATGCGGTATTTACAAGGGGGGATTATTATGTCTGCTTTAAGGTGCCGCGGTTTGGGCGGACGCAGAGTGCCCTGCCGCTTTCGTCCCGAAAAAAAACTTATCCTGGCCGGGGATCTCGCAGCAATTATTTTTATAATATCCATATTATTATTTTTGTTTTTCCCCTTCCTCTTTAATGCCGGCAAAATAATTCCTGCAGGAAGTTCCCCTCTAGTTTTTCTTGAAGGCCCGGGTTTGGATTACCTTACCTTTTTTTATCAATCGCTGCCCGGGATGAGGCCCGAACAAGAAGATGCCGCGCCTTCCCCGGAGAATTCAGCGGGTTTGAAAAAGCATTTTCAGAGCTATCCGCATCTGGTGTTAATTAACGAAATAGCCGGTTTTCAGGCTGCCGGTACTTCAGGAGTCTATGCGCCCTCCGATATAGAGAAATTTGACGATAAAAATCAAATTAAAAGCGAGCAATATTATTCTGATGATCCCTCCCTGCAAAAGGAGGAGAGGTTATCATTTTTAGTAGATCGAAATCCGCAAACGCCCGGAGAACGTCCGCTGGTTCTTAATAATGATAAACCGCTTGTACTGATTTACCATACCCATGCTTCAGAGTCGTTTATTCCGGTTTCGGGCAAGGCTTATTCAGATGATCTAAAGAAAACGATCGTAAATCTTGGTGACTACCTTAAAAACCTTTTGGAAAACAGTTACGGCATACCTGTTTTGCATCATAGAGAGGTGTTTGATAAGGTTCGTGAGGGCGCTTATGAAAGGGCCCGGCCCATCATCGAACAGATAATAAAACAAAACCCGCAGATCGAGGTGGTAATTGATCTGCATCGCGATGGTGTCTCCAGGGGGATTACCACCGGAAACATCGGGGGGCTCCAAACAGGGCGGGTCTTATTTGTTGTAGGAACCCGCCATAGTAGTTGGGCTGAAAACCTCCGGTTTAACCTGTTTATGCAAACGGTTCTGGATGATAAATATCCCGGGCTTTCCCGTGGAATTCGGAGGTATGCTTGTGTTTACAACCAGGACCTGCATCCCCGGAGCCTTCTTGTGGAGATAGGAGGCCATGAAAACACCACCGAAGAGGTGCGCAGGGCTATTCCTTTACTCGCGGAGGCGGTGGCCCGTGCTTTTGACTGAAGAGGCCTTGCGCGGGAGTAAAAGGAATAAAAAAATATTTTTTTGTTAAGAGTATGGCTAAAGGTATAAGAAAGGGTGACCGCCTTGAGTTTAAAACCTTTAGCCTTATTTATTTTAGGGATAATAATCTTTATAATTATTATCTATTGGGGGTTAAATATTGCGGAAAAAGGTATCTGTCACATCCTGGCGCTGGAAGGTCCTCCCCAGGCTATGCAATTCGAGATCACGGATAACGGTATCCTGATAACCTTTGCCGGCAAACGGTATGGGGTCAGGCTTGTATTATGGCAATATTTCCAATCATTGCTCCTTAATATACATGCGAAAATATAACAAATAGTTAAGAAAATTAGATAGTTTAATGGTATAATGTATAATAAATCATAGGAAAAATGAGGCAGGCTTGCATTATTGCATTGTGTGCCATTTATAATTATACGGTAATGTAACAAAAATGCACTAATGCAAACCCGACCCCGGCAATTTCATGAAGGGAAGTATAAAATGGCAGATATCATGGTGAATTTTACCCCGGAACTGGAACTTATTGAGCATCTTGAGGACCTCATTATTATTCATGATCTTGAGGGACGTATTCGATATGTTAACCGCTATGTGCAAAAATTACTCGGCTATTCCCCGGATGATGTCCTTAACAACAATATCCTGGATTATCTGCCGGTCAGGTATAAGAAAAATTTTTTTGATTATCTGCAGTCGATTAAAACTGAAAAGTATCATACCGGGGTTGTAGACGTCCTTACTGAAAAGGGGCAGGAGCGTCATCTGGAATTTCGCAATGTCGTTTACGGCCGGGGGGGGAAACCTATAGGGGTGATTGGGATTGGCAGGGATTATACCAAGCGCGAGAGGATGGAGAAAGCCCTAACCGAAGCCCTGGGGCGTTTCGAGTCCATAATAAAGCATACCCCGCTGGTTGCGGTTCAGGGTTTTGATGCTAACGGCTGTATCTACCACTGGAACCCGGTATCGGAAAAACTATATGGAATGAGTCTAAAAGAGGTTTTGGAGAAACCTTTTCATAAGCTATTTCTAAAAGGTATAGAAGAAAGAAGATTTTTAAATGATCTTAAATGGGTTTTTGAAAGAGGCCTTCCGGTTGAAAATAGGGAATTTGCGATTAACACGGAAAATGGAGAAAAACGATGGGTTTATTCCAGCATGTTTCCCGTTTTCGAAGGGGGGAACTGTCTGGAGGCTATCCGCATGGAGATGGATATTACGGAAAGGAAAAAAGCGGAGGAGCGCCTGGAGTATCTCAGCACGCATGATCCGTTAACCGGTATTTACAACAGGGCATATTTTGAGGAGGAAATGCGCAGGCTGGAAAACCCGCGTTTCCGGCCGGTAAGCATTATAGTATGCGATGTAGATGATCTGAAGCTTATTAATGACACCTTTGGACACGGCAAGGGGGATAGCCTTTTAAAAGCTGTTGCAGAGACGATTAAGTCTCCTTTTCGTTCTTCGGATGTGATTGCCAGGATTGGAGGCGATGAGTTTGTAATTCTTTTGCCTCTTACCTCCATGGCTGTAGCGCTAGAAGCATGCCGGCGAATCAATGAGTCTATCGAAGAGTACAACCGTAAAAATCCTGAACTGCCGCTGAGTGTTTCGTTGGGGGTAAGCACCAATACAGACCCGGACACCCCGCTCATCGAAACATTTAAGGAAGCGGACAGCGATATGTACAACAATAAGATGCTTAAGTGAAATAATGATTAACCTCAACAGGTATTTTTTTTGAGCTTTACTTTTGATATACTCATACATGCCTTTATTTGTGAAAAAAATATTTTAGGAAAATGGGCTTTAACGGAGTCAAGATTAAACTTGACAAATTAATAAGCGGGTGGTATGGTAAAAATGGATGGTTAGCACTCTCGATGTTGGAGTGCTAATTTTAAAAAGGGGGTGAAGGGGATGGCTCTCAATGAGCGGAAAAAACAAATTCTGCATGCAATAATAACAGAGTATATTAAGACAGCCGAACCTGTCGGCTCTCGCACCCTTGCCAGACGCTATAAAGTAGGTTTAAGCCCTGCGACTATTCGCAATGAAATGGCTGATCTCGAAGAATCGGGATTTTTAATCCAGCCCCATACATCTGCAGGGAGAATTCCTTCACAGAAAGGATACCGCTATTATGTAGATGATCTGATGGAGGCACCTGATCTGGAGGAGGAGGAAAGAGCCAAGATCAGGCAGGTTTACGAGTTTGAAAGATTGAAAGAGATCGAAGAGATTATCAAGCATACTTCAAACCTTTTATCTCTACTTACTAATTATACGTCTTTAATCCTGGGCCCGCAGCTGAAGAAAAGCGCATTCAAAAAGCTGCAGATTATGCCGGTCGATCAGCAAAGAGGGTTGCTGGTGCTCGTTGCCGATACCGGTTTTGTAAAAAGCAAAGTGATTAATCTTCCACAGACCCTTTCTCCGGGTGAGCTAAACCGCATCGTATCCTACCTTAACATGCGACTGGATGGTTTGACTATCGATAAAATCACTTCCAGGCTCATCGTTGAGCTTCGCCGGGACCTTTACCATCATATTCAATTTTTAGAAGATACTTTTACGCTGCTCCAGGACAGTCTTGCCGAAGATGAAAGGAGAGTATTCCTTGGCGGTACAACTAACATTCTCAACCAGCCGGAGTTTGGGGATATTGAGAAGGTTAAATCCCTGCTATCTCTATTTGAAAAAAATTCTTTACTGGCAACTTTACTGGCAAGGCCGGTAGCGGGTGTCAAGGGAATAGTAATTAAGATAGGTAGGGAAAATATTCTTGAAGAAGTTCAGGAGTGCAGCCTTGTAATGGGAACGTACTGCCTGGGTAAAGAAGTGGTAGGTACTGTTGGCGTTTTGGGGCCGACACGCATGGATTATGCAAAAACGGTTGCCGTGATTGAGCAGGTTGTCAGTCATCTGGGAAGATTATAGCGAAGAAGAGCATCAAGGAGTGAGCTTAATTGGTGGAAGAAAAAGAAGAAAAAAAGGGTATGGAGCAGCATTCCGGTGAGGAACAACAACGTTTTAATCAAGAAAAAGAGACGCCGCAGGATGCAGGAGCATTTTCTGCTCATGGTATAAATGAATCTGTTACTTGGCAGGAGGGTGAAGAATCGCCTCTTCCCGGCGAGTCCGGCGATTCTGAAGAGTGTTCGGAAGACGCGGCCGGCGGCGGGGAATCTCCTGAGGCGGCGCTGGAAGAACTCAAACATAGAATTGCTGCCCTGGAGGAAGAGAATAGTGAGCTGACAAACAGGCTTTTGCGTTTGCAGGCTGATTTTGATAACTACAGGAAGCGGGTTCGCGCAGAGAAAGAGGAGCTGACGCAATATGCAAATTATAATCTTATTCAAAAGCTGCTCCCGGTAATTGATAATATGGAGAGGGCATGTTCCGCTCCGGATACAAGTCCAAAGGGGATTATTGAGGGCCTGGAGCTGATACTTAAAAATTTGCTTGATATTTTAGGGAAAGAAGGGGTTACCCCCATTGATTGCAGAGGGAAGCCTTTTGATCCCAACTGTCATGAAGCGGTAATGACGGAAACGAGTAATGATTATCCTGTCAATACTGTTTTAGAAGAGTTCCAAAAAGGTTATCTGATGAACGACAGGGTATTAAGGGCGAGTATGGTAAAAGTATCTGTTGAATAACCCTGAGGTGTAAGTTTCACAGATTTGATTTTAAGCAAAGATGTCATATAACCCTAAGGCGTTGATCCTGTTAAACGATTGTTCCTTCAGAAGCTCATTTTTCTTAATAACTTTGCAAGTAGTTATTCTAAGCTCCATGAGTATGATTTCTGTAAGGTTAAGCTTTTTGAGATATACTGTTTTAAAAATATACTGATCAAAATTAAGGAGGCTGGAACTATGTCAAAAGTGGTGGGTATAGACCTCGGTACAACTAACTCTACTGTTGCCGTTTTGGAAGGCGGGGAGCCGGAGATTATTCCAAATGCGGAGGGCAGTAGATTAACCCCTTCAGTTGTTGCTTTTACCAAAGAAGGGGAAAGAATAGTGGGCCAGGTTGCCAAAAGGCAGGCTATTACTAACCCTGATCGCACTATTCTTTCTATAAAAAGAGAAATGGGAACGAGTTATAAGGTTAAAATTGACGGCAAGGATTATTCCCCGCCGGAAATTTCGGCAATGATTTTGCAAAAACTCAAGGCTGATGCGGAGAGCTATCTGGGAGAAAAAGTGGATAAGGCTGTGATCACCGTTCCGGCGTACTTTACCGACAGTCAGAGGCAGGCTACCAAGGATGCCGGCAGAATTGCCGGGCTTGAAGTGCTGCGGATAATTAACGAACCCACCGCTGCAGCCCTGGCTTACGGCCTTGATAATGGCGATGCGCAGACTATTCTGGTATATGATTTGGGCGGGGGAACTTTTGATGTTTCCATTCTGGAGCTGGGGGATGGGGTTTTTGAAGTTAAAGCTACCAGCGGCAACAACCGTCTCGGCGGTGATGATTTCGATGAGCGTATTGCGGAATACCTGATCTCCGAATTTAAGAAAGAGACCGGGGTGGACCTGGGCAAGGACAAAATGGCCGCCCAGCGGTTGAAGGATGCTGCCGAAAAGGCAAAGATCGAACTTTCCAGTGTTACAAGTACCAATATCAATCTTCCCTTTATTACCGCTACCGCCGACGGTCCCAAGCACCTTGACGTAACCCTCAGCAGGGCCAAGTTTGAAGATCTGATCAGCGATCTGGTGGAGAGGACGGCCGGGCCTGTGCGCCAATCGCTATCCGATGCCAATCTGACGGCCGCGGACATTGATAAGGTAATCCTTGTGGGGGGGTCTACGAGGGTCCCTCTGGTCCAGAAAATGTTAAAAGATATCCTTGGGAAAGAACCTCACAAGGGTGTTAACCCCGACGAGGTGGTGGCGATGGGAGCTGCCATACAGGCGGGGGTCCTGGCAGGTGAAGTCAAGGATGTTCTGCTGCTGGATGTTACTCCCCTTTCACTGGGTATCGAAACCCTTGGCGGGGTTTTTACAAAAATTATTGAAAAAAACACGACTATCCCCACATCCAAAAAACAAATCTTTTCTACCGCAGCCGATAATCAGACCAGCGTTGAAATTCATGTCCTGCAGGGTGAGCGTCCCATGGCGGCGGGAAATAAAACCCTGGGCCGTTTTATTTTGGACGGTATACCCCCTGCCCCCAGAGGGGTGCCTCAGATAGAGGTTTCTTTTGATATTGATGCCAACGGTATTGTCAATGTGCTGGCGAAAGACCTCGGCACGGGAAAAGAACAGAAGGTAACCATTACGGCTACTTCCGGATTGAGCGATGAAGAGATAGAAAAAATGGTCGATGACGCCAAAAAGCACGCTGCGGAAGATGCTAAACGCAAGGAATTGATCGATGCGCGGAACCAGGCTGATTCGCTCATCTATTCTACAGAGAAGACCCTCCGCGATCTGGGTGACAAGGTTGAAAGCGGTATTAAGGAGAAAATTGACGGGGCCATAAAAGAGCTGAAAGATACAATGGATGGCGAGGATATAGATAAAATTAAGAGCGCCTCTGAAAAATTGAGCGGTCTTCTTCATGAAATTTCCTCCAAGCTTTACGAGCAGGTACGGCAGCAACAGGCTGCAGGGGGCGAAGGTTTTGGCGGAGGTGGCCAGGGCCAGGGAAGCGGCCAAGACGAGAATGTAGTGGATGCCGATTATGAAGTAGTCGATGATGATAAAGAAAAAAAATAAGGCCGTTTGTTTCTAAAGGGGCGAATATATAATTATGGCTGATAAAAGAGATTATTACGAGGTCCTTAACGTAAGCAGGGATGCCGGCCAGGATGAGATCAAGAAAGCTTACCGGAACCTCGCCCGTAAGTATCATCCGGATGTTAACCCCGGGGATAAAGGAAGCGAGGCCAAGTTTAAGGAAGTCAAGGAAGCTTATGATGTTCTCAGCGACCCTGCCAAAAGGGAAAATTATGATCGTTTCGGCCACCAGGATGAAGCATTTCAGGGCTTTGGGGGATTTGGAGGCGGTGGCTTCGGCGATTTTGGATTTGAGGATATTTTCGATTCTATCTTCGGCGGTGGCTTTTCCGGGAGAAAAAGGTCGCAGTCCAATGCTCCCCGCCGCGGGGCGGACCTGCGCTATGACCTGGAGATATCCCTGGAAGAAGCTGTCAAGGGGAAGGATACTTTTATTAAAATACCCCGTACGGAAACCTGTCCGCGGTGTAAAGGCACAGGTGCCAAAGAAGGCACGGAACCGATTACCTGCAGCGCTTGCGGTGGCAGCGGACAGCAGCAGGTTGTCAAAAACACCGCCTTCGGCCGTTTTGTCAGTGTACATCCCTGCGTGAAATGTGGAGGTACCGGGCGTGTTATCCAGGAAAAATGCTCCGGGTGCAACGGCGAGGGCAAGGTTTTTGTGGAAAGGAAAATTGAGATCAAGATCCCGGCAGGTGTGGACAGCGGTTCCAAGTTGCGCGTATCCGGTGAGGGCGAAGCCGGGACAAGGGGAGGCCCTCCCGGCGATCTGTATGTTATTATTCACGTACGTCCTCATAAAATATTTAAACGGCAGGATAGTAACCTTATTTGCGAAATCGATCTTGATTTTGTATATGCCGCCCTGGGGGCCGAAATTGAGGTTCCAACCCTGGATGGCAAGGCAAAACTGCGCATTCCCGAAGGAACTCAGCCCGGTGCTGTGTTCCGTCTGAAAGGTAAAGGGGTGCCTTCCCTGCGGGGCTTCGGCAAAGGAGACCAGCTGGTAAAGATAAAAGTGGATGTTCCGCGCAGGCTGAACTCCCGCCAGAAAAAAATTCTCCGCGAATTTGCCGAGGCCAGCGGGTTGAAGCTTGTTGAACCGCAGGAAGACAAGGGTTTTATCAGCCGCGTAAAGGAAACCCTTGGAGGCGGAAAGTAACGGTTTTTTAGTTATCCGGCCATGAAATATCCTCGAATAATGTTTGTTGAACGGCGCAGGCCTGCTTTCCCTTTTTGTCTTAGCGGCCTGCGCCAGATTAATTATTACGGCTGTGGCTCTTGCTGAAGTAAAGCAATGCAGCTGTTAAACGGGCTATTTCGTCGTGCTCCGGGCCGTTTTCCGCAATGAAAGCGGGCCTGCCTTCCAGGTTGAAGACATATTTCCCTTTTTCCTCCTGTTCGCTCAGGATAATTTTTTGTATTAACTTGCTGTCCCGGATCCTGGTTCTTATTGTGGCTAAAGCGTTGCAGCATGCAAGCTCAATGCCGCAGCGCAGCAATATATTTACCGTGCTTTCTTTTAGGTTTTCTTTTCTTTCAACTCCACCGATCTGTTCGAGGGAGATATAAGCCATTCTTTTGTCTACGGGGATGGTATCGGTTTTCAATGTCAAGGGAAGATACACAAGCTTTTGGGATAGAGGAAGAGGGATAAACCTCTTTTTACCCAGAAGCGGCCCGTAGTTTTTTTTGATTGCGCGGAGGTCTATATTATGATACTCCGCCAGGCGCCTGATGATCCAGTTTATTGAACGCCTGTCCAGGATCTTTTCACCCTTAACGGTAATCAGCAGGGTGGCCTCCCCTCCCTGTGGATGGGAGGCGGGGATAAGTGCCGCTATTTCTTTTTTCATTTCTTCCAGATTACATCTCATAGATGAAAACTCCTTTTGAATAGTATTTTATGAAATTATACCGTACAGGTGTTCGTATTTCAAGGCTGTATATTTAATATATTTTGACGCTTTAGGGTGATAATCAATGTCTTTCTGGTTTTTTCTTCCTTTGAGGTCTTTTCGGGACAGGGTTGTTGCGCTCGGGGAAATTCTGCAGCACCTCAAGGCTTCACGCTTAAAAGCAGGTGATATTATCGTCCTTTCCGACGGTGAAGGGCGGGCGTTCTATGCCCGTTTGGATTATATCCGCAAAGGGGATGCCGCTGCTTCGCTTTTAAGCGAGGTAGAGCTAGAGGTGGAGCCCCCGCTTGAAGTGACGCTTTATCCTGGAATTACCAAGGGGGAAAAGCTGGATGAAGTTATCCGGCATGCAGTGGAGCTGGGGGTAAGGAGGATTGCCCCGGTATTGACGGAGAGATCGGTGGTAAAATATTCAGAGAAGAAGGGGCTTGATAAGGCTGTGCGCTGGCAAAAGATAGCCTTATCTGCGGCGTCGCAGTGCAGGCGCCGTTTTATCCCCCGGGTGGAGGGGCCTCTAAACTTTGATGATATGCTGCATGAATTGGGTTCCGGGCGGAAAGAATTAATTATTGTCCCCTGGGAGGAAGAAAAGGAAAGGGGCTTTGCGCAACTTGCGCTGGATTTCCGGGAGCCGCCGCGCTCACTGGCAATTTTCACCGGGCCGGAGGGGGGAATTTCCCCTGCGGAAATGGAGAAATTGAAGCAATGCCGGGGAGTGCGTCCTGTAACCCTGGGGCCGCGTATCCTGAGGGCGGAGACGGCGCCCCTGGCAGTTCTTTCCATTGTCATGTATCTCTGGGGAGACCTGGGGGGATAATTAAAGGCCGGCTGCCGGCTGCAGCCGGCAGCATTGGTGTAAAACTCGCAATACTAAACCAAACTCAAAACGTTTACTATGTCGTAAAATCGTGATTTCAACCATTGCGCCACTTGCAGGGATTAACAGACGCTCTTCAGAGCGGGATATTTATTAAATTCTTGTAGTTTAAAGGGTCATGTCGATGAATGTTGCTTGGGAGGAGGCGGCTTGGGATGTCGTTTAAGGTGGCCTTTCACACGCTGGGTTGCAAGGTGAATTATTATGAATCGGAGGCGCTGAAGGGGGAATTCCGCCGGGCGGGATTTGAGGTTGTAGATTTTGAAGAACCTGCCGATGTTTATGTAATTAACACCTGCACGGTTACCCACCTGGCGGAGCGTAAATCGCGGCAGATCATCCGCAGGGCAAAAAGGCGCAATCCGGCAGCGCTGGTGGCCGTCACCGGTTGTTATGCACAGGTAAGCCCGGAAGATATATCTTCCCTGGGGCAAGCCGATCTGGTTACCGGGACCGCAGACCGGCTTGCCTTGCCGGAACTGGTAAGAAAGAAAATGGCCGGTGGGGATGTTTTTGCCGGGATTGACGCTTACGCAAAGGAAGCGGTCTTTGAAGATCTCCCCTGGGTGAGCGAAGGGGAAAGGACCAGGGCCTTTTTAAAGATCCAGGACGGCTGCAGGCAGTTTTGCACCTACTGTATAATTCCCCGGGCGCGCGGGCCGCTTAGAAGCCTTCCTCTGCAGAAAGCACTGGCATACCTGCAGGAGATCGGCCGTTCCGGTTATAAAGAAGTTGTTCTTACCGGGATCCACCTGGGCTTATACGGCATAGACCTGCAGCCTCAGACCGATCTCGGTTCTTTTTTAGAGAGGGCTGCCGCAGTAGAGGGGATTGAAAGGTTGCGGCTCAGCTCGGTCGAACCCTGGGATTTAGAGGATAAGCTTCTTGAAGTGATTAAAGGAAATAAGAAAATCTGCCGACACCTGCATATTCCACTGCAAAGCGGCGATGACGGTATTTTAAAGGAAATGGGACGCCCTTACGACACCTCCTTTTACAGGGGATTGTTGAAGAGGTTAAGGGATGCACTACCGGATCTGGCGGTAAGCACCGATATTATGGTGGGGTTTCCCGGGGAAAGCGAGGAACAGTTCCGCCGGGGGATTGATTTTGTTCGGGAGTGTGCCTTCAGCCGCCTGCATGTTTTTAAATATTCGCCGCGCTCCGGGACAAAGGCGGCTTCCATGGCGGACCAGGTAAGGCCGGAGATCAAGGAGGCCCGCAGCCGCGAGATGATTAACCTGGGTAAGGAACTGGCGAGGAATTTTCAAGAAAAATTTATTGGCCGCAGGCTGGACGTTCTTTTCGAAAAGGTGCTTCCGGCTGGGGATGAAAGAGGCGAAATTGCAGCAGGCGGGCTGCTGGAAGGTTTAACTTCAAATTACCTGCGGGTACGGGCCCCGGGTCCGGGCAACTTGCGCGGCCAAATCAGGGAGGTCTTGATCAAAAAAAACGCCGGCGACTACCTCATTGGGGTCAGGCTGCATAATGAATAAATGCCAAATCTAAAGAGATGCTCCTATCAGTTGCCTTATAAAACAATTATTCCATTTATACGAAAGAATGTTCACACCCGAGAGCTGGTTTCGCTTCTTTATATTGTCTTATCCTTAAAAGAAATATATTCTACTGGATTATAAACCGGAATATCAGTTCGATCGACAAAGTGTTTTTTGTTCCATGTAATGATTGCCCTGGCATTATACATCTCGGCTTCTTTTAAAAATATAGCATCTCCTACAGTCATTTTCTTTAGTATATAGGGTGTTAGGCTTAAGAAATAATCATTAACAGTTTGATTTTCCGTTTGACCTTCAAAAGGATCGAGGATCTCAACAGAATAAACTTTTGAAAAAGTATATAGCCATCTTTTCTGTTCCTCTGTGGACAGGTTAAAAGAAGTTACCCCACAAATCTCTAAAAGAGTGTAAAAAGGAAGGAAAGCTTTTATATCAGCTTTTTCAATTCGTTCCAAGAATTTTTTGTTCATTAAGTAGTTGTTGTCCCGGGGAAAGAAACGATCAATAATAAAAATATTGCTATCGAGAAAGACCATATTGGTCACCTTTTGCTGTTCTGTCCATTTCTTCCCATGATGAAAAACGATTTACCTTGGCAGAAATTTCGTCATTAAGATTTTTTAGTTCTTCGTTGCTCATTGTAAGTAGTTGAGGTTGTTGTTTGCCGATTTTTTGCTTTATTTTTTGGTAGAGTGAATGCTTTTTTTCTTTCAGGTCATTTTCCTGAAATGGCTTTATGGTGGCCACGGGTTTACCATAACGGGTTACGATAATAGTACTACCTCCCTCAGCAGCATGAAGGATCTTGTTTGTATTGTTTTTTAGATCTCGGGTGCTGATAAAATTGTAATTTTTCATAGAATAGGACCTCCCAAAATTAATATGTTGCTATAATTGTAGCAACAAACATTGTAAATGTCAAGAATTGTATTTACTCTGTTTAGTTCTAAGGGGGCGGAAAGAAGAAGCACCATTTCTATTATTTAATGATCATTTCATTTACCTGGCCGAAATTTTCTGGAATATTAAGTTTTTCCCCTGCATATAATTTTGAAGATAAGTGTTCAGGGGGGAAGATCTATGAAAAAAAGGGGCAAGTTTTTTGTAGTTGAAGCACGTCGTCTTATTCCACTTATTTTTTTACTGGTATTGCTTATAGGACTCACGGTTTATGACAACTTTTTTCGCGTAGAGCCGACGGTTGGATCGCCTGAAAGCGAAGCGGACGGTATAGCTTTTACCACTATGGACTGGGGGAACCTTATTTCGCCGACTTCTTTTTCCCTGGTGGCGGATTACGATGAGTGGCTCAGGGTTTCACAGGAGATGGGGATGGCACTTCCCGATTATCCCTTCAATGCTGCTGAAGAAGTAGCTGTTTTTGCCGTCAACAGCGAAATTAAGGGCATGGACGTGGGTCCTGGCTTTGGGGAAATGGAGATTAAGGTGCTGGTTGAACCAAAGGACAATTATTATCATGTAATAACTGTAGACCGTAATAAAGTAGATTTCGAAGATGCTGTATGGAAATTTGTTGATGCTGAGGACCGGGTGTTAAGCAGGGTGGTTCCTTTCTGGCAGGTAGACAGCGAAGGGGATGAAGAAGAGGAAGAGGAAGAAGTAGTGATGAAGTAGCCCCCCGGCATTATGCTTCAGGATAAACAGGCAGCGAAGGAAAAAGCGCCCCGGGTTATCAGGGCTGCTCTTCCTTCGGCTGCTTTGTCTTCTGTTGTTCTTCCTTTTGCCGGGGCCCGGTAGGTTGTTGTTCCGTTATTTCCTGGGCAATCAGATCTTCGAGCGGAGATGCGATAATTTTTTGAATGTCGGCCAGCATAATGCTGAAACGATACTCTTTTTCGAGGTATTCCTTTACAACCTGATTGAGATTGATAATTTCCATAATCTGTGCAAGGCGCTTTTCCTGTTCAGGGGCGACTTCAACGCCGGACATTTTTTGCTGCTGCAGCTCCCATTGGCTTTTACGGAAATCGTCCAGCATTTCTTTAGCGCTTTTATCGTTTTCCAGTTTTTCCTGGCTTTTTTTAAAGTCCCTGAATTCGGGGGATAACTTAATTGCTTTTGCCAGGGCATGGGCGTGATCATAAACGTTCATACCTTTTTCTCCTTTCTGGGATATGTACTATTTTACAATTCAGGAAAACACCGGTCAATACCCGCCACCGGTTCTTTTGTGGCCTTGGCCAGATAGTCAAGGATTTTTTCTGCGGCTTTTTCGGGGTTGCTGCTGTCCACGATTAGTACATATTTATTTTTTTCTTTCCTTGATTCACTGTATAAACGATCATAGTATTGCCGGCAAAGCAGGCTAACCAGTTGATCATATTTAGCTTCCTTCAACATTGAGAGGAGTACCTCTATTGTAGCGGAGCCCAGGTACTTCTTTAGGAGCAGTATTGCTTCCTCCACTTTTCCTATTTCCTCCGGCGTGCCCGGTGTATATTCTTTGAGGATTCTGGCAACCCTGTTTTCCAGAGGTGCCCTCAGCAGGATATGCCTTCCTTCCTGAATAGCCCTGTAAAGAAATTCCGGCTGGTAGACTGAGCCGATTCTTTTACCCTCGCCTTCGATGAGCAGGTACGGAGCATCTTTGTGTTTTTCCAGGCAGCTCCAGAGCAGGGCATCGAAATCCTTTTGGCGGCGCTGTTCTTTAATTCCCAGGTGGCCGAAGAGAGACCCGCGGTGGCAGGCCAGTTTTTCGAGATCAATAACAGGGCAGCCCTTTTCTAGAAGCAGTTGCAGCACTTCCGTTTTGCCGGTTCCTGTAAGCCCGTTCAAGACATAAACGGGTTTTTTTAGTTCATAGCTGTTTAAACGGTCGAGAATAAATCGCCTGTAGGATTTATAACCGCCTTTCAACCTGCAGGAAGGGATCTGCAGCGCTTCCAGGAGACCGTGCACGCTTTTACTGCGCATGCCGCCTCTCCAGCAGTAAAGAACGGGCGTTTTTTCCTGTCCCAGATTTTTTATTTTCTCAATAAAACCGGGGAGTTTCGAGGTAACAAAAGACAACCCCTTCATACGGGCTTTGTCCTGATCTTCTTTATAAATCAGGCCAATTATTTCCCTTTCTTCATCGTTAAAGAGCGGAACATTTACTGCCCCTGGAATCGAACCCTGGCTGAATTCATGGGGGGAGCGCAGGTCGATAAAAACGGGGTTTGTTATTTCCAGTGCTTCTTTGACTGTGATATCTCCGCCCATGTTCAATGCAAATCCTTTCTCTACCCATTTTTCCTATTATAGCAGATGAATCAGGATAGGTTCAAATTATTAAATATTTGTTTTGAAAAGTAAACAAGAAATGTTATAATGACAATAAATTTAGATGGTTTAATCTATCCGTCAAGCCGTCAAGTTTTACTTCAAGGAGGTAGTCGCTTTGGATAACTGCATCTTCTGTAAAATCATTAACGGTGAAATACCGTCCAAAGTTGCTTATGAAGACGAATATGTTTTTGCTTTTCATGACATTAATCCCGTTGCCCCGGTACATATCCTGATTGTACCCCGCGCACATGTTTCAACTTTAAATGATATCGGCCCTGAGCAAAAGGATCTCCTGGGGCAACTTGTTTTTGTTTGCAAAGAACTTGCCCGGAAATATAATGTTGATGAAAAGGGCTACCGTTTTGTAATAAACTGCGGAGAGGATGGGGGTCAGGAAGTGCAGCACCTGCACGCCCATCTTCTGGGAGGCAGGCCCCTGGGCGATGTAGCAACCGGCTGATCCGGCAGCACGGCAGTCAGTCAGCTGCGGATATTTTGCAGACAGTTGTAAACAGCCGCTTGCAGATAGCCGAAAAAAGCCGCAGACAGGGTGTCTACCGCACAGGTCGCTTTCCGGACCTGTGCGGGGGTGATTCTTAAATATTGCTTGCATTAAATATTTTTTTTTATTTTTGCACTTGCAATTCTTTTAGATTAAGCTTGTTCCATATTAAGCCGGTTTGGGGAAAGAAGTTGCTTGAAGCGACT
Organism: Dethiobacteria bacterium; assembly: GCA_050948825.1. Classification (GTDB taxonomy): domain Bacteria; phylum Bacillota; class Dethiobacteria; order DTU022; family UBA8154; genus DUQX01. Next base: position 24,269 of record JBMNEO010000011.1, read on the forward strand.
GTTTGCAGCATTATTCATTTCATTGACAGTAAACTGCCTAAAAGGTATAATAAACTGTATGGTTTCTGAAGGTCCTTCGATTTGAGGTTTAGGGCGGAGGGGAGGGAAACATGTGTCTGAAGTTAAAGTCGGAAAAAACGAGAGCCTTGATAATGCTCTGCGAAGATTTAAAAAACAGTGTGCGAGGACAGGCATACTTTCTGAAGTTCGTAAAAGAGAGCATTATGAAAAACCAAGCGTTCGTCGTAAAAAAAAGGCTGAGGCTGCACGTAAAAAAAAGAGGTTTTACAGATAATACCCGGATAGGGGGAGTTGCCTGTGGAACTTATGCAGAGGTTACTTGATGATCAAAAAAGGGCTATGAAAGCAGGCGAGAAGCTTCGACTGAGCGTGATACGCTTTCTGCGAAGCGAGCTAAAGAATGCGGAGATAGCCAGGAAGGAACCCCTGAATGAGGTGGAAGCTGTAGCGGTAGTACAAAGGGAGCTTAAAAGAAGGAAAGAAGCCCTGTTGGATTATGAAAAAGCTAACAGGCCTGCTCTTGTGGAAGAACTACAAGAGGAGATAAAGATCCTGTCAGGTTATCTTCCTCCACAGCTTTCGGAAAGCGAGATCAAAGAGATGGCCGTTGCGGCCATAACTGAGCTGGGGGTTTCCTCCAAAAAAGAAATGGGAAAGTTGATGGGTTATCTAATGCCCAGGGTTAAGGGAAAAGCTGATGGTTCTCTGGTAAAAAAAGTTGTAGAAGAATTACTCGGGTAAAACTTGGGCTAACCAAGTTTTACTCTTATGGAGGAGTGCTTTTGTTCAGGAAGACCAAATTTCTACTTTATTTTCTGCTATTTTTGATAGGTTTATCGTCTTTTTTATCTTATTCCACCGTATTTTCCGCGTCTTCATCTGTTTACATTGTCCCCCTCAAGGGTGAGGTTGATCCGGGATGGCAGCATTTTTTGGAGCGTTCCCTGGAGGAAGCTGCAGCGGCAGACGCTGCAGCAGTGGTCCTTGAAATCGATACGCCGGGGGGATATATCGGTGCCGCTCAGAGCGCCGGAGAGCTATTGAGCGATTTTTCAAGTCCAATTTATGCTTATGTTAAGCCGCACGCTCTTTCTGCAGGTGCCTATCTGGCGCTGTGTACAGACGGTATTTATATGGCGCCGGGTGCTTCAATCGGGGCCGCCGAACCCAGGATCCTGGGTTCGGACGTTACGGACGAAAAACTGGTCTCCGCCTGGGAGGCGGATATGAGAGGGGCAGCAGAAAAACAGGGCAAAGACCCCCAGTTGGCGGCAGCGATGGTACGCAGGGAGATAGAGATCGAGGACGTGGTATCCGGGGAAGAGCTGCTCACGCTAACGGCCGCACAAGCAGAAAGCCTTGGTTTTAGTGACGGCACGGCTGCCGATATAAACGAACTGCTGGAAATGATTAACCTGGAAGGTGCCGGAATTGTAAGACTTGCGCCTACCGATTGGGAAAAGCTGTCGGGATGGTTGATTAAGCCTACAATCGCTACAATTATTCTTTCGCTTGCTTTTATTTTTCTGATTCTGGAGGTTCTCACGGCGGGTTTTGGCATTGCCGGGCTTTTAAGCATTCTTTGTTTCGGGCTCTACTTCGGCGGGCATTTTTTTACCGGGGTGAGCGGCTGGCCGGCGGTTTTTCTTTTTGTCCTCGGTATAGTGCTGCTCCTGGTGGAAGCTTTTATCCCGGGTTTTGGCATTTTCGGGCTGGGCGGGCTTGTTTCCGTTTTCGCTGCTATTGTCCTGTCGGCGGCCTCTGCCGAAACGGGTCTTAGAATGCTCTTCATATCTATTGTGGTTTCTATTGTTGCCGGTTACCTGGCTTTTAAATATTTTCAGCGCAAGGGCGTATTACGGCGTTTTATTCTGTATGACGCCGCCACCAGTGAAGAAGGTTTCAGCTCCTCTGCAGATTTAAGTCATTTTGAAGGAAAGCCCGGTAAAAGTGTTACCCCTCTGAGGCCTGCCGGAATAGCGGAGATCGAGGGCTCCAGATTGGATGTGGTTAGCGAAGGCACTTATATCCCTGCGGGGGTTGAGGTAGAGGTTATTAAGGTCGAAGGAAGACGGGTTGTGGTCCGTTCAAAACAATAATAGAGCGATTTGTACGAACCTTGAATACCCTGAATATAATAGCAGTAATATATTAAATGGGAAAGGATGATATATTTGGATGCTCTTTTATCTTTATTGGTTTTATTTGTTCTTATAGTTATCGTTTTCTCGGTTTTATTTAGTTTTATACCTTTGAGATTGTGGATTGCCGCTCTGGCAGCTGGGGTTCGCATCGGCATTATCACACTGATCGGGATGCGCCTGCGCCGGGTTGTCCCGCATAAAGTTGTAGAACCTTTGATCAAGGCTACCAAGGCGGGGTTGCAGCTAAACGTCAACAAGCTGGAAGGGCATTACCTGGCAGGCGGTAATGTTGACAGGGTCGTGAATGCTTTGATTGCCGCTCAAAGGGCGGATATCGAACTGGGTTTTGAGAGGGCGGCTGCGATTGATCTGGCCGGCAGGGATGTTCTGCAGGCGGTCCAGATGAGCGTTAACCCCAAGGTGATTGAAACCCCGACCGTGGCGGCGGTGGCCAAGGACGGTATCGAAGTCAAGGCCAAGGCGCGCGTTACAGTGAGAGCTAATATTGACCGCCTTGTCGGTGGTGCGGGGGAGGAGACAATTATTGCCCGTGTCGGGGAGGGTATCGTCACGACGATCGGTTCTTCCGATACCCATAAGGCGGTTCTGGAGAACCCCGATAATATCTCGCATACTGTGCTGAACAAGGGACTGGATTCAGGGACGGCTTTTGAAATTCTCTCCATCGATATTGCCGATGTTGATGTAGGCAAGAACATCGGCGCCCAGCTGCAGACGGACCAGGCGGAAGCCGATAAGCGCATCGCCCAGGCCAAAGCCGAAGAAAGGCGCGCTATGGCGGTTGCCAGGGAGCAGGAGATGAAGGCTGCGGTGCAGGAGATGCGGGCCAAGGTTGTGGAAGCCGAAGCGGAAGTGCCCGAGGCCATGGCACAGGCGCTGCGCGAGGGCAAGCTGGGTGTAATGGATTATTACAATATGCAGAATATCTTAGCCGATACGCAGATGCGCGATTCAATTTCCAAGTATGGAAAACCCGATGGTTCCGAGGGGGGTAAAAACCGCGAGTAACAATAATAATGGCTGCGTAAGTAACATGCGTTATTAAAAAGGCTATTAAGAAAGACAGCGACGCTAAATAAAAATAGTTGGGCCTGCCGGGTTATATTTATACTGTTGCGCAATAAAAAAGTGCTCTTCGCAAAAGAGCACTTTTTATTAAGGCTTACATTTGCCCCATAGCGTTTGTTCAAGAGAGTAGAAGCCAGATTATTTTGCTATTATGGGGTTACTCAGGACAAGAGCAGGATGTTACTTCGCCAGATTCTCACCGGAAGCAGCCAGATGCAATCGGTTGTCATAGGTTAAAAGGATTATTTCGGGAAATTCTGTTTGCAGGGTTTTTGCTGCGGCAAGGTGCCAGAGGTCTGCACCGCGTAAAGGCCATTTTTTACCCAACGCCTTTATTTCAGCAGCATCGGGAACGATTTTAAGATGTTTCCATGGTCCTGTTTCGAGGGATTCTACGGCGGCTTTTATTAAAATATCGTTCAACAGCCCCTCGCGCCGAAGCCTGTTTAATACGGCATGAGTTTCTGCCAAAGCCAGGCTGGAGAGTAAATGTGCTGCACCAACTAAACCGGCGTAATATATTGCTTGTTCACTGTGTTCATCTTGGAAAAGTGTTGAGATAACGGCTGATGTATCCCAGTAAATAATCTGAGGATTTAAATACTTCATTTATAACGATCATCCCCTGGAGGCAAGAACAAGAACCGTCCCTGATCTTGCTTGATCTTGCTTTATTTGTTACGGTCTTCCTGCAATAATTCCTGGGCTTTTTGGCCGGGCAGAGGAAGAGGAGCTGGGACTTTGCTGCTTTTATTTTTCTGCAGCGGTACCAGCCAACCGGATTGTTCCAATTTGTTTAATCGCTCCTTGAGAGAAAGTGATTGCTGTTTAATTGGAGTTAGTTTTGCTACAGGTTTCCCTCTTTCCGTAAGAATAATTTCTGTTCCGCGCTGAACTTCTTTTACTAACCTGCTTAAATTGGCTTTAGCTTCTCGAAGACCTACAGTGGATTTATACAAGCCACCTCACACCTTTTCTCATAAATATTGCTTACTTATTATTATATTTTATTTTTTCTTCTATGTCTCGATTGTAGATCTTGTAGTTACATTTGTCAAGTGATTCCTGTAACTACATAGGCGACCGTAGCAAGAGAATTGCTCCAAGTTTAGACATTCATGAAGCTTCACTTTGCCATCAATAAATGTAAATAAAAGTGGTTCTTTACAGGATAGATATCACTCGGCTTTGATTCGTAACATCAGATGGTAAAGACCGCAAACAATAACAACAATTTTACTGTTGCTTCGATCGAAGGTCCGGCGTGAAATAATATTGGCTGTACTTCTTTTGCCTGACTAACAATAATTTGGAGGTTATAATGAAAGGTAGCAAATCTTTTTTAAGCGATCCGATTTAGATTAATAGATTCTAAAATAGGTACTTTTGGGCTTAATGGTTACCCCCTCAAAGAAGCGGACTTTTTCGTATTAGATAATAGGAGGCCAGACCCTTGCAGGACATCAGCGCTATCATCCGGGATATACAGCAGGGCAATGAGCGCCTGCGCGAAGAATTCTTAATGTCCCAGAAAGAATTCATCCGCGGGTATGCTTCTTATATTTGCAAGACACGGCTTGACTGGCATAACGATGACGAGTTAAGCGTAGCCTTGATCGCCTTTAATAAAGCTGTTGATACATATGAGCCCGCAGCGGGGAAAAGGTTCACCGGTTATGCCAAGACACTGATCAGGAATAGCCTGGTGGATTATTTTAGAAGCCGTCAAAAATCCGACCCGGCCACTTTGAGCACGCTAAACGGGATTGAAGATTCCCTGAACCGCTTGCAGACGGCTGCTTCATTAAACAGCTATCTGCTGGAACTTAACCAGCGGGAGCGCGCATATGAAATTGAGAGCCTGAAGGAGCTTCTTTCCCGGTTCGGTCTTACACTGCCGGTCCTGGTGCGGAATTCCCCCCGGCATCGCGATACCAGGAACTGTTTAAAGGATATTGCGCTGAAAACGGCCGGGGAAAGCGCGCTTGTTGAGCGCATTTACCGGGAAAAGAGGCTTCCGTTAAAAGAAATCCAGTTGTTGACCGGCGCTAGAAGGAAACTGCTTGAGAAATGGCGCAGGTATCTCCTTTCGCTTATCCTGATTGCAAGTTCCGAAGAGGTGGAGGGGCTGGCGGAGTATATCTGGGGAAAGGGGGCTTTACAGGCGGAATGAAAAAGGTAAAGGGTCTGGTCCTCGAGAGCAACGAAGAACGTATTTTTTTGCTTACCCCGGAAGGTGAATATCTTGAACTTCCCGGCAACGGAGAGGTGTTGGAAACGGGGGCAGAGATCGAACTGGAATTGCCGGCGAAAAAGAAAAGAAACCGCTTTTTTCTGCCCTTTGCTGCAGCTGCCGTAATTCTTGTTTTTGCTTGTTGCCTGGTGTTTTATTCGGTATTATACCGGCCGGCGGCCTACCTTGCCCTGGATATAAATCCGAGCCTCTACTTTTCGCTTAACGGTGAGGGTCAGGTCCTCAAAGCGGAGCCGCTGAATGAAGATGCACAGGAGATACTCAAGGACCTTCGGCTGCAAGGTAAAAACATCCGGGAAGCGCTGACGTTGATTTTGGACGGTGCCTATGCGGGCAATTACCTCTCGGCTGAAAAAGAAAACGTGATTTTAATCTCCCTGGCGGCACCGGAGGGTTTTATTGTCAGTGAAGATGATTTACGGGCACTGGTATCTGAACGTATCTTGAGTATGGAGGTGAACACTTATCTCAAGGTAGCGACACTAGAACTGCAGGAGGCTATAGCAGCCAGGAAGAAAGATATGCCGGTTAATTCTCTGGTCCTGGGTGAACAGATGATGGAGAAAGGCTTAATTGAAGAAGAGGAAGAAAATAGCCCGGATGAGAAGTGCCCTGCGGATCAAAAACCTCAAAAACCCACTGAAAAAAAGGAACCCGGCCCGCCCCCGGCCGTGCGGGAATTGCTGAGCAAGATGCGTCCTGAAGAGATATTCGAGCCCGAAGAATATATTCGGGGGAGAAAGCCTAAAGGAAAAATTCAGCATACCGGGCCGCCTGAAAGGGTGCCCCTAGGGCAAGCTGGCAGGGATCCGGATACCGGCAAAATAGAAATGCCTGCGGCGGGAGAAGGGATAAAGGTGTTTGTTCCTCCGGGGAGAGACAAAGAAGCGGAGCGGAATAAGGATAAGGTAATTCCACCGGAACGGGATAAAAAGGTGGTTAATCCCCCCGGAAGGGACAAAGGGGCATTTGTTCCCCCGGGATTAGAGAAAAAAAACTATCTGCCTCCGGGCTGGATAAAAAGCAAAATAAGATCTTTTTCTGGATTGGATGGTTTAGAAAAAAGACCGGCCCCTACTGATGGGCAAGGGAAAAGCGCTGATAAGAATAATTCTGCCGGGAAAGAAAAAAGCAAGAGTTCCAGGGGTTCACCAGGGAGGAGTTCTCGTCCGGAGAAAAACAATTATAAAAAACATAGATGATATATAATAAATAAAGGAGATGAAAGCTTTATGTTAAAAAAAGCGGGTGTTTTTATCTTAATTGCGGTATTAATATTGAGCATCGCAGGCGCAGCTTTTGCTGCCCCTTCCTGGCTGGAAGATGGTTCTAAAAAAATTCCTCCAGGCCAGTTGAAAAAAATTGAGGACAGGAAGGATAATAAGCAGGTTGGGCCGCCTTCTTTTGTTTTACAAAAGCAGCAGGAGAAGAAGTTAAGATTTCTAAAGAAGGAACAGATACGCGTTTGCGGGAAGGAGTTAAAATCCGAACTTCCCCCGGTAATCAAAGAAGGACGCACTTTGATTCCCGTCCGTGCGGTAATAATGGGACTGGGGGCAGATATAGCTTGGGACAAAGAAAAAGGCTTGGTTACAGTAACCAAAGGCAACATTATTGTTGAATTTTATATCGATGATGTGGTTTTCTATATTAACGGCAAGAAACATGAATTGGATATTCCCGCCCAGCTGATTAGTAACCGCACCTTTGTACCGCTGCGCTACCTGGCCGAGGCCCTGGGTAAGCGGGTAAAATATGACGGCGATAATGATGTTATCACAATTGGCGATGATGCCCTGAAGAAGTTTGAAGTCGGCGGCATGGATGTTCTGGAACTCGACGGAATAGAAGTGGATAATTATGACGATGATGGTGCCGTTTTAAAGGTTTCCGAATTTGAAGATTTTGAAGGCATTGAAATTATAACCCAGGATAAAGAGAACATTTCTTTCTCCGTCTATTTGAACGGTTTTGATGAAGATGATGAGGTCGATGAGGATGAACTGGATGAACTGTTCCTGGAAAATGGCGATGTAATTTTTGTTAAAGCTGAAGTAACAGAAAAAGGGAATGGTAATGAGGAAGTGACAACTTATTACTACAAGGTAACGCTGGTTGGCATACCTTCGGCTTCGTTTATATTTACGAAACCCTCCGGGCTGGTGGAGACAGATGAAGATATCCCGGGTTTCAGTTTTACGGTTAAGAACGTGAGGAACATAGAAGACGATGTTTTGTTGAGGTATTTGATGGAAGTCACGAGGGGTGATCTGGACGGTAAGGTAATAGAATACGGGGATTCGGGAAGGGTATTTGTCATAGACGATGATCAAGCATATTTTGGTCCCTCATCAGGGTTTACGCTGGATGACCTGCCCGAATTAATGAATGAAGACGGAATTACAACACCCTTTACGGTTTTAGATGGGCTGGATGAAGGCACTTACAGGTTCAAAGTAAGTATCGTGGAAGCGGGCGGTGACCCTCTTGTAACTTCAAAAGAATTCACCATCAAAGTTGATGCAGAAACGGATAAATAACAAAAACCCTCGGTAGGCTATGGCCCTCGGGGAAGCAGAACGAAAAAACGCCCCTTAGAAATAACGGCAAAGGGGCGTTTTGCATTTTTAGCAGGCAGCTGAAAATATTTTGCTCAGATTTTCAATACCCGTATAAATAATGATATAATATAAATGAAAGGGGAGAGCCCTTTCTGCGGAAGGGAGCGATATTTATGGAACTTATTGTATTTATAATTATGATGATCATTGCTTTGATTTCGAAGTCTTCCCAGGGAGCGGGGAAATCTTCTGCCCGGCCACCGGTGTCCAGGGGAGAAAAGTTGAAAAAATTGGAGGATATTCTATCTGCGGAGATAAAGCGGGCACAGCAGAGGAAGTTTGCTCCGCAATATAACCGGGAACATGAGCGGCAATATGAACGGGAATATGACTGGCAGGAGGAGTATTCCCCAATGGAATACCAGGCAGAAATGCAGCAGCCGGTGTTAAAGCAAAAAAGCGAGCGGAAAAAAAGGCCTGCGCCTGAGCCATCACCTGCATTTGCGACTACAGCTTCCTCGACAGCCCGGCCGCTACAAGAAAGCATGCAGCGTCCAAGTGCGGAAAGGGATGATAACCGGAGAATGCAGCAACAGCTGGTTGATCTGCTGAGCAGCGAGAAAATAGCTCTGGGTATAGTGGCGTCGGAGGTGCTTTCCCCTCCCCGTGCCAGAAGGCTGTTTCAATACCGCAGGTAGTAGAAGCTTACCTTTGAAAGTCCAAGCCTTAAGTTAATTACAACCTGGCAAAAAGGAATGTTGATTCCATTGCATTAATGCCATTTTCAAATTGTGGTGGAGCCGAATAATCGAGTTGCATAAATTAGACTTTTTGCAGTAGAATCTATGGCATAATATTCCTTGTGTGTTGTGCGAGCCAAACGCCGTCCCGAATGGGGCGGTTTTCTTTTTTGCATAACCTCTTTTTTAGAGCATAAATTTATATAGAAGTGGATGATAAACGGTTGATTGTTAAGGAGGCCTACCCCTTTGAAAGGTAAGAAGGAGCGCGGGGAAGAGAGGAAAAAGTGGCGTGAAAATGTTGCCGATTTTTTTGAACTGCCCAAAGACCTGCTCTTAAATCTGCCGCGGTTGACTTTGATCGGCAACATACAGCTTTATCTGGAGAATTATGGGGGTATCATTGAATACAGCGAAGAGCTTTTGCGTCTGAAGGTAAGGGGCGGGGAGATAATCATCAGGGGTAAAAACCTGGCGATCAAAAATTTTTTTGGCGAAGAGATCTTCATCGAGGGCACAATCAAATCTCTAGAATACCAGTAGTCCCCATGAAAGGTGGTTTGACTATTGTCCAGTTTAGAACGGGGGGCTCTGTGGCCGGGATATCTGGTTATTTCCCTGAAAGGGCGGGGGGTAGCCAGGCTTTTAAACCTTACGACACAAAATGATATATATTTCTGGGATCTCAGGTACAGAGGCAATGCGGTTACGGTGAAAATCAGGCCGCGCGATTTTAAAAAGCTGCGCCCTCTATTGCGCAAAACTTCCTGCAGTGTTAGAATTCTCGAGAAAAAAGGAGCCCCTTTTGTGATTTTGCAGGGATGGCGCAGAAAAGGGTTAATAATCGGGATAGTCCTTTTTTGCATTATTATTTATTCCCTTTCGCTATTTGTCTGGAGCATTAATATCGATGGGAATAAGAAAGTAACCAGCGAGGAGATTGCCGCCGTCCTGGAGAAATATGGTGTCAGGGAGGGTGTGCTGAAGGGCTCCCTTGATTTAAATGAGATAGAGAGGAATCTTCTCCTGGAAATAGAAGAGTTAAAATGGGCAGGTGTCAGCCTTGAGGGCGCTTATATGAATATTCAGATCGTGGAACGGTTGATGGAACCCCCTGCCGATGAAAGCATGGACCTCTTTGCAGTCAAGGATGGGCTGGTAACGGATATTCTGGTTTTGGCCGGGCAGGCTGCCGTGGAGCCGGGGGATACCGTTAAAAAGGGTGATCTGCTTATCTCCGGAAAAATGTCTTTGATCCCTTCCGGAACGGAAGATGCAGGGGATCCGGAAGGAAGCGAAGGCGATACTGTTGAAGTTAAGGCCAGGGGAATGGTGGAGGCTCTTGTTTGGTATGAAACTTATGCGGAGGCTCCATTGAAACGCGTCTTGAAAAATAAGACGGGCAATATCTCCCGTTCTTTTTCGATGCTTGTGGGAGAAAAGCGATATCACCTCTGGGGGCCGGAAGAGCCCCCATACAGGAATTATGAAATGGAAAAAATTAAACGCACATTTGTATGGAGGAATCTTCGTCTCCCTGTCGAACTATCTAGTAATGTGTATTGGGAATATGAGGTAGAAGTACTGCCCGTTTCCCCCTATGAAGCGCTGGATCAAGCCAGGGACGCCGCCCTGAAAGAGATCAACTTCCTGCTTCCCAGAGGGGCTGCCATCAGGAAACGTTATGTTGATGACTATTATTTCTACGAACTCGGAAAGGTCGGCTGCAGGGCGGTGGTGGAAACGCTGGAAGATATCGCCGTATCTCAGATGCCTGCAGGGAGGGATTTATTTTCTTGACAGAGGAATTTGATGAGCAAAAATTATATTTGAAAAATATGGACGAGGTGCTGCCGCTGCTGGGGAAATTTGATGAGCATCTTTCGCTGGTAGAGGAAAATTTTGCAGTCCGCATTATACCCAGGGGGGACGAGCTTTCCTTCAGCGGTGAGGAAGAAGATGTAGGTAAGGTATATTCTCTTTTCCAGGAGCTCCTGTCGTTGATCAGAGGAGGACATTTAATAACCACTTCTGAATTTATGTATGCTGTGAAACTTGCCCAAAAAGGGCAGATTAAAGAGATCAAGGGTCTTTTTGATGACCTTATCCTGGTAACAGATCGGGGGAAAAAGATCCGGCCCAAAACCCTGGGTCAAAAAAAATATCTTGATGCACTGCGGCGCCATGATGTTGTTTTTTGCATTGGCCCGGCGGGTACCGGGAAAACTTACCTGGCCATGGCTATGGCTGTTTTTGCATTAAAAAACAAACTTGTACAGAGGCTGATTTTGACCAGGCCTGCCGTGGAGGCGGGGGAGCATCTGGGGTTTTTGCCGGGTGATCTGCATGACAAGGTTGACCCTTACCTTCGCCCGCTTTATGATGCACTTTATGATTTAATGGGTGTAGAGAATTTTTCAAAGCACAGAGAGAAGGGCGTGATAGAAGTTGCTCCCCTGGCTTATATGAGGGGGAGAACTCTTGATGATTCGTTTATTATTCTTGACGAGGCCCAGAATACAACCACTGAACAGATGAAAATGTTTTTAACGCGGATGGGTTTTGGTTCGCGCGCGGTGATCACCGGCGATATTACACAGGTGGACCTGCCCCAGGGTAAATTTTCCGGGCTGGTGGAGGTTATGGATATTTTAAAAAGCATCGAGGAAATTGCATTTATTCACCTCAGTGACCAGGATGTGGTGCGGCACCAGCTCGTACAAAAAATTATCAAGGCCTACGAATCTTACAAAGGGCATGGCGGCGGTAAAAAGTTAGCGCCGTAAGGGACGAAATCAGCGATGAAAATCAAGCCTTTATTAAAAAAATATATTTATAATTCATTTTCCCTGACCGGAAAAATGGAAAGCCGGAGATTAATACTGGGGATTTCCCTTTTTGTTATTATTTATGCGATCCTTTTTTTCTCTATTCGTCCCATCGGGGTCTCTGTTGAGCTGGGGATGCCCAGCCCGCAGCGAATCACCGCCAATAGGGAAGTCGTCGATTATTATACCACAAATATGCTGCGCGAAGAAGCCGCTGCCGCTGTATCCCAGGTATTCGACCAGGTCCCCGATGTTCTGGAAGACGGTAAATCCGCCATTACCGGTTTCATGGCCGAAATCCGCCGGGTAAAGGGGCTGCAGGATGCCGGTGATGGGGGAAAGGCCGATCTGGTAAGGAGAGCGCTGGGTGACCAGTTTTCGGACGAGTTTATCTACGCCCTCATGGACATGAGCAATTACAATCTGGAAATTTTACAGCGCAGGATGGAGACGATTTTTGAAGAGATCGTCTCACAGGGTGTCAAGGAGGAAGGGATCCAGTCTGCCAGGAAACAGTTGTCCCAGGAGGTAAACTTGCTGCCCTATGACCTGGAGATCAGGCGGGGGGCTGAGGTTATTCTTTTGCCTCTAATTGAGCCAAATTTGATTTTTAACGCAGAGGCAACCCAGGCTAAAAGAGAAGCCGCCATGATGGAAGTGGAGCAGGTTATCATACCTAAGAAATCCCTGATTGTGCAGGAAGGCGAAAAGATTACGGAAAAGCATATCGCCCAGCTGGAGGCCCTTGGGCTGCTCGGGCCGCGCATTCATTTAGGAGGGTATTTCGGTCTTTTTTTTATTTTATTGATTATCTTCTCCCTGGTGACGGTGTATCTCTACCTCTTTCATAAGGATATCTATGAAAATGTTACCTACCTTTTGCTTCTAGGTTTGATTCTGGTTTTAACGCTGGTTTTTGGGCTGGCCGCCTGTTTTTTCTCGGGCTATTTGATCCCGGTGGCTATGAGCGGTATACTGATTACAGTCCTCTTTGAACCACGCCTGGCTGTGCTGATGAATATCATCCTTACCCTGCTGCTGGGATTTGTTATCGCAGGGGAATTTAATCATATCGTCGTGCTGCTGGCCGGAGGCCTTGTGGCGATCTACAGCGTGACGAATTTACAGAGGCGCTCCGACCTGTCCAAGGCCGGTATCTTTGTTGCCCTGGTAAACGTGGTCTCTATAGTAGCCCTTTATATTTTTAGCACCGGTTTTCAACTGGATTATGATTTTTTAAGGGAATTTAGCATCGCTGTCCTTGCCGGCCTTGGGAACGGTCTTTTCTCAGCGGTAATGGCAATTGGCCTTTTACCTTATCTGGAGAGCGCTTTCGGAATAACGACCGCCGTAACCTTGCTGGAGCTATCCGATCCTGGCCGCCCGCTGTTGAGGAAGATGCTTATGGAAGCGCCGGGAACGTACCACCACAGCGTAGTAGTGGGGAACCTGGCGGAAGCAGCTGCGGAATCTGTCGGGGCAGATCCCCTGCTTTGCCGGGTATCCGCTTTTTATCATGATATTGGAAAGATTAAACGCCCTTACTTTTTTGTAGAAAACCAGTTTGCCGGTGATAATCCCCATAATAAGATTTCACCAAACCTGAGCGCGCTGATTATTCGCTCTCATGTTAAAGATGGTGTTGAGTTTGCCCGGGAGGCAAAACTGCCCCTGCCTGTTATCGATATTATCAGGCAACACCACGGGACGAGTATGATTTCCTTCTTTTATCAGCAGGCGCTTGAAAGGGATAAAGAAATAAACGTGTCCGAAGAAGAATTTCGCTATGAAGGTCCTTTGCCGCAAAGCAAAGAGGCAGCCATTATTCTTTTATCCGATTCTGTGGAGGCAGCCGTGCGCTCCTTGTCCCGCCCGGTTGCCGGCAGAATTGAAGGGATGGTCAGGCGGATTATTAAGGAAAAGCTGAATGACGGACAGCTTGATGAAGCACCCTTAACTTTAAAGGACCTTGATAAAATCGGGGATACTTTTGTGCATATTTTAACGGGAATTTTTCACAGGAGAATCGAATATCCTGAAAAGGAATTGCGTGCAGATCTGGAGAGGGGGAAAAACAAAAATGCCGGTGCTGGTAAATAACATTCAGGAGGCGGTTGATGTCCCCGGGGAAATGCTTCTTTTGCTGGAGGAGATCGGTGAGTTCGTCCTGCGCCTTGAAGGCCAGTCACCGAATTGTGAAGTAAGTCTGATCCTGGTAGACAACAGTTATATTCAGGATTTAAACCTGACCTACCGGGGTCTGGATGCTCCGACCGATGTATTATCATTCAACCTGCAGGACAATGGGACAGATTTTGAAGAGGATTCCATTCTGGGAGATGTGGTTGTATCCCTGGAAAAGGCGGTAGAACAGGCTAACAGTTACGGCCACTCCTTTAAGCGGGAGGTTGCCTTTTTATCCTTACACGGCATACTTCACCTGCTGGGTTATGACCATGAAACGCCGGAGGAAGAGCGCGAGATGAACGAAAAAGCCGAAATGGTGCTAAAAAAATATAATCTCTGAGTCAATATCCGGAAGAACTAACGGGGAACTGGCGGGGAATAAACAATGATGAAGCGAAAAAAAATTATTTATAGTTTCATTGATGCTTTTTCCGGTGTTATTGAGGCTTTCCACAGGGAAAGAAATATGATCCTTCATTCCGTGGGTGCCGTGGTGGCTCTTGCAGCTTCTTTCTATTTCCGGTTGGAAAAACTGGAGTTTCTTTTTGTAATTACTGCTATTATCCTTGTCTTTATTACAGAATTGATTAACACTGCCGTAGAGGCAGCTGTGGATCTGAGCACCAAAGAATTTCATCCGCTTGCCAGAATAGCCAAAAATACTGCTGCCGGGGCGGTTTTGTTTGCCGCTGTTTTTTCGCTGGTGGTAGCTTATATGGTCTTTGCTGAAAAGCTGAGGGGGCTCTGGTAAGAGCCAATTAATAGAGGGGGGTAGTTGTCTGCAATGAAACTGGGTTCTGGCCATGCTATAATAGATAACAAAGTGCTGGTCCTGGTTGCTATCGTTCTAATTTTGAATACTGTGGTCGCAGGGTTAACTTTTAACATACTCTATATGCAATTTACGAATGATACCCAGGAGGATTTTCTTTCTCAAAAGGTAATGGCACAGGATATGTTGAAATACAGCAGGCGTTTTGCGCAGGATCTGCATGTGCAGGAACGCCCGTCTGTCAAGGAGGCGCTGGCTGCCTTTAGCTACGAGATAGATCTGACGGAGGACGGCGATGAACTGACACGCCTCATCTTTAATTACGGCCGCCAGATGCAGGAAACGATTTTGAAGGAATGGGATGCTCTTCTGAGGGAAAAAATATTAACCCTGATAAACCAGGATAGAAATTTAAAGCAGGAGCCGGGGAAAGTCCAGTTTACTTTGAGGATTATCCCTGGTGAGAAGGTTCAGGCGGATCCTCCGGTGCTTCATGAAGAGACCCTGGAGAAAATTTATGAGCAGTATATGGAGGGGGGAATGGTGCAGGAGATGGCTTTTCGGATTGAAGTGGAGGAAAGCCGGAGCCGCATGCTGGTTCCCTATAACCCCCTGGATTATATTCAAACGCTTACAGAAGAGCTGGATACTTTAAGGGTTAGCATGCACGAGATGCGTGTTGCGGCCGGACTGGCTGAAATGTCCGGGCCGGGGGTAATCATCAAGCTCTATGATGCACAGAACGGTTATACCGCCACCGATATTATTCATGATTCGGATGTACGTGATGTGGTTAACGAGCTTTTTGCGGCAGGGGCAAAAGGAGTTGCCGTAGGTGGACAGCGGCTAATTGCCACATCGCCGATACGCTGTGTAGGGCCTGTCATCAGGGTTAACCAGAAAGAGATCTCCGCCAACCCGGTATTGATCGAAGCGGTAGGCGATCCGGATGTGCTGGCGAGCGGGCTGGATATTATTCGCTTTTCACTGGAGTTTCACCGGAAATTCCAGTTTGAAATTGAGAAGAGAGACAATGTAATATTACCGCAGTACAGAAGCTAATGCGACAAAGGGGACGGTTCTCCCTGTCGCATGGAAAGGGGAGGTTCTCTTCGCATGCGACAAAGGGGCGACAAAGGGGACGGTTCTCCCTGTCGCATGGAATATGGTGGGAGATGTTCTCATTACCGCACAAAATTTGTTTTTTAAAAACAGCAGTAAAAGCCTGTGCTTTATGCTCATTTATTCCACTTTGTGGAGCTTTTGCTGAATGATTTGTCCCTACTGGGGGGGTAAAAGTATGGATGATCGCGAGCTGGTGCAAATGGCGAGAGAAATCCTGCCCAATGCTTACGCTCCTTATTCCGGATACAGGGTTGGGGCCGCCCTGATGACGGATGAAGGCAGGGTTTTCCGGGGAGTGAATATTGAAAACGCTTCTTCAGGTTTGACGATCTGTGCTGAAAGGGCGGCGGTGGCCGCGGCTGTTACGGCCGGCTGCCGCCTTTTTTCCCGTATTGCCGTGGTTTCAGAAGACGAAAAAGGCCCCGTGCCCTGCGGTGCCTGCCGTCAGGTGCTGAGCGAGTTCTGCGGCGGAGAATTCAAGGTGCTGGTCTCCGGTAATGAAGGCAAAATACGCACTTTTACCCTGCGGGAGCTATTGCCGTATCCCTTTGTGTTTCATAAAGAAGCACCGCCTCAGGAAAAATAAGAATCATAAACCAACTTATTATTCTATATTATTAGGTTTAATTTTAATCTCGATAAGGTGTTTTCGAGAAATTGCTTTTATACTCTCGCACGCATATCTGAACTCCACCCGCACACTGCCTTGCTAACTATCGATAAAGGGGGCTGTTTTGCATGTTTCGCTCGGGTTTTGTCTCTGTCATCGGCCGTCCCAATGTAGGCAAATCCACCCTGATTAATACGTTGCTTGGCCGGAAAGCGCTTATTGTTTCCGATAAGCCTCAGACTACAAGAAACCGTATCCAGGCTGTATATACCGGCGATAATTTTCAAATTGTATTTCTGGACACCCCTGGAATACATAAGCCCAAGCACCTTCTAGGAGATTATATGCTGAAATCGGCACTGGATGCCCTGAAAGAGGTGGATATAATTCTTTTCATGGTAGAGGCTACATCTTCTCCGGGCCCCGGGGACAGGTATATTGCAGAGTTGCTGCGCAGTGTGGACACCCCAATATTTCTGGTTGTGAATAAGGTGGACTTGATTACAGATGAGGTTGAAGACAGGCAGCTGCCTCAGTATAGTCAGCTGGGAGAATTTAGACAAGTATTTACTATATCCGCCCTGGAAGAAAAAAACGTTCAGCAGTTGCTGGAAGGGATTTACGCGCTGCTGCCGGAAGGGCCGTGCTATTACCCCCCGGGAACCGTTATTGACCGTCCGCAGGAGTTTTTGGCTGGAGAAACAATCCGGGAAAAAATATTGCTTAAGACCAGGGAGGAGATTCCTCATTCGGTAGCGGTGGGGATCGAAAAGATGCAGTTGCGCGAAACAAAACGCGACAGGGGACGGTTCTCTTTGTCGCATTCGTGCGATAGTGAGAACCGTCCCCTGTCGCAGGGAGAACAGTCTCCAATGCCGCTCCAAGATGGGAAGGAAACCGGGGATATTTTGCTGCCCTTGCTTGTTATAGAAGCCATCATCTATGTAGAAAAGGACTCACAAAAAAAAATAATTATCGGCAAAAAAGGAAGTATGCTTAGAGAAATCGGAACGGAAGCGCGCCTGGAGCTGGAAAAAATTTTTGGAAACCCGGTGTTTCTGGATCTCTGGGTAAAGGTGAAGAAGGACTGGCGACAAAAGGAACACAATCTACGCCAGTTTGGTTATGAGTAGGGCGGCAGGGGACGGTTCTCTTTGTCGCGTGGATGCGACAAAGAGAACCGTCCCCAATGTCGCCGTCCCCAATGTCGCATGAGTAGCGGCGGCGATTATCAAGTGCGACAGGGAGAACCGTCCCCAATGTCGCAGTCCCCAATGTCGCAGGGAGGGGTAAGCGTTGGTGAAGCAATTAAAGACAAAAGCGCTGGTTTTGCGCTCGCGTCCGCTTGGGGAAAGGGATAGGCTCTTAAGCCTTTTAACGCTGGAACAGGGTAAATTAAGCGCCGTTGCCCCGGGTGCCCGAAAGATAAAAAGCAAGCTCGCTGCGGGGGTGGACTATTTCACCTGCGGTTCTTTTTTATTGTACAGGGGCAGATCGCTTTTTACGGTTAGCCAGCTGGAGGTGGAGACAAGTTTTCGCAACATCAGGGAGGATATTCGTGCTTATGCTTACGGCATGTTCTTTGCCGAATTGACGGATAAGCTGCTGCAGGAGGGAGAACCCACCCCGGGAATATTTCACCTTCTTTTTAACTGCTGGGCATCTCTGGATGAAAATAAAGCGGATAAAGAGCTTTTAGCGCGCTTTTTTGAGTTAAAAATTCTATCCCTGCTCGGATACCATCCCCACCTTAAAGGTTGCCTGTACTGCGGCAGTACCGTTGGCCCTTTCTTCTGGAGCAACAGCTCCGGAGGAATTTTTTGCGAGAAATGCCGCCCCGGAGGTGCGGTTTTTCCCTTTTCTAAAGGGACCTGTTCGCTGGCCGCCAGAATGCTCGGTATGCCCCCTGCCAAAATCGTTAATGTCAAAGCTTCGGAACAACAAAAAAAAGAGCTGAAGAACTTTAATCTTCATTTTCTCCAGTACTGGGTGGATGTGGCTTCCTTCCAAGGGCTATACTTTTTGGAAAAAGTTGCTAATATTGAAAAGGATAAATAGGCCGACAATGCAATAGACTAAAAGCAGAAACCCATACATTGAAAGGATTGTTATGTCAATGCGGATTACCCTGGAACAGGTGAAATTTTTACAGCAAAAGGCCGGTTTAAACTACGAGGACGCAAAGGAATTGATGGAGAAAGCGGGTGGCGACCTGCTGCGCGCACTTAATATTTTAGAAGAAAGCGGCAAGCTTGCTTTTTTATCACCCAAAAAGGAAGCGGATCAGGAAACAGAAACACTCTTATCAAAGCTCTGGGAGATAAATAAAGCGGCCAGGATAAGGGTCAACAGCCCGAAAAAGATGTTATTCCAGTTTCCGCTGGCGCTCGGTATCGCTGGCGCAGCAGCTTTCCCGCGCCTGACTTCCTGGAGTATGCTGGTTCTTTTGCTGACGCGTTGTTCCCTGGAGATTGATATTCATTAACCTCACAGCTGTGTTTTGCTCCTCTCTTTGTATACCCATTTGTATACCCGATGAAGAAATGGGAATATTCCACCTCTATTACTCCACTTTTACAATATTTTTTGCATTGCGCCCAGGTAGCCGGGACTCGAATAGGCAATTCCATATCATAGGCTATGATCCGGCCTTGACACCGCTTGTTTTTTTTGTTAACTTAAAAGCACATTATTAATCTGGTGCGATGCTGGAAAAAAGTAGCCGGAGAATGCCTGTTTGATAGAGAACCGGGGACGGTGGAAGCCTGGCCGGGCGCTTCCGGTGAATGGAATTCCGAAGCAGTGTTTCACGAAAAAGAGCCCTTTCTGGGAAATAGGGTGGAACCGCGGGAGCCGTGCTCCCGTCCCTAGCCTCGTCCGGGGTTTTTTTATTTTTTACTTCATATTTATCAAGGATGAAAGGGAGGTAGAGTGTAATGGATTTTCAGGAGTTGATCATCAGGCTGCAGGAGTTCTGGGCCGGGCAGGGGTGCCTTATCCAGCAGCCTTACGATGTAGAAAAAGGGGCGGGAACGATGAACCCGGCTACTTTTTTGCGTTCACTGGGTCCGGAACCCTGGAAGGTTGCTTATGTCGAGCCTTCACGCCGCCCTGCGGACGGGCGTTACGGGGAAAATCCCAACCGCCTTTACCAGCACCACCAGTACCAGGTGATTCTCAAACCGAACCCCCCGGATGTCCAGGACATTTACCTGGAAAGCCTGGCAAGGCTGGGTATAGATCCCAGGGAACATGATATTCGTTTTGTCGAGGATGACTGGGAATCCCCCACCCTGGGAGCATGGGGCCTTGGCTGGGAAGTTTGGCTGGACGGTATGGAGATAACCCAGTTTACATATTTCCAGCAGATCGGCGGTTTCGATCTGCAGGCTGCTCCTGTGGAGCTTACATACGGACTGGAGCGGATTGCCATGTTTATCCAGAAATGCGATAATGTTTTTGAGCTGCTCTGGGCCCCCGGGGTCTACTATGGCGACGTTTTCCGGAAGGCAGAGGAGGAGCATTCCCGTTATAGTTTTGAAGAGGCGGATACCTCTTTAATCCTTGAACTGTTTTCCCTCTACGAAAAAGAATCGAAGAGAATTCTCGAAAAGGGTTTGGTCCTGCCCGCTTACGATTATGTTCTTAAATGTTCCCATGCTTTTAACGTCCTTGATGCACGCGGTGCAATCAGCGTTACGGAAAGAACAGGATTTATCGCCCGCATCAGGGAACTCGCGCGCCGCTGCGGAAAGCTGTACCTTGAGCAGAGGGAAGCGGCGCAATATCCCCTTTTGGAGAGGGACGGCCTTATGAAAAAGATAAAGTATAATGAACATACAGTACTTAAGAAGCATGCGGGGAGTAATAAAAACGATCAGGGAGGCGATGAATAAATGCCGGACGTTCGTGATCTGCTGCTGGAAATTGGATGCGAGGAAATCCCTGCCCGCTTTATGACCGGCGGGTTGAAGGGGTTGAAGGAGATTGCCGGGAAATTATTTCAGGATAATCGTCTTACCTATCGCGAGGTTCTTGCCTACGGCACTCCGCGGCGGCTGGTTTTGCTGGTAAAAGGACTGGCGGAGAGCCAGTCACAGCAAGAAGAGAAGGTTAAGGGACCTTCAAAAGAAGCCGCCTTTGATCGGAACGGGAACCCTACAAAAGCTGCCCTGGGGTTTGCCGGGAGGCTGGGGTTAAAAGTAGAGGAGTTAAAAATTGAGAAGGCAGGTAAAAAGGAGCACCTCGTGGCTTTGCGCAGCATTGCCGGTAGGAAAACTGCGGATGTTTTAAGCACCCTGCTTCCAGACCTGTTAAAGGGACTCTCCTTTCCCAAAAATATGTTCTGGGAAGAGAGCAGGATAAGATTTCCCCGCCCGATACGCTGGATTCTCTGCCTCTACGGCTCCGAAATGATTTCCTTTTCCTATGGGAGTTTGCAGTCAGGCAGGGAAACCAGAGGCCACCGTTTTTTGGCGCCGGCTCCCGTTACTGTCCGTGATCCGGAGCATTATTTTGCTTGTATGGAAGAATCTGAGGTGGTGCTGGATCAAAATAAGCGGAAGAAATTGATCGAAGAAGGAGTTAAGTCTGCCGCGGCAGCACACAAACTTGAGGCTTTTATTGATCCCTCTTTGCTGGAGGAGGTCAATTATCTGGTTGAGAGACCCGAAGCTCTTTTCTGCTCGTTTCCGGAAAAGTTTCTGGAGCTGCCCCGGGAAGTACTGGTGACGACAATGCAGCACCACCAGCGTTATTTCCCCGTAGAGGATTCGGAAGGCCGCCTTTCGCCTCATTTTATCGCCGTTTCCAACAACGGCGCTGCACAGTCGGCAACTGTCCGGGGGGGAAATGAAAGAGTTCTCAAAGCGCGGCTGGCGGATGCACAATTTTTCTACGAGGATGACCTGAAAACTCCCCTGGAGAAACAGGTAATAAAACTAAAATCCATTCTCTTTCAGGAGGAACTGGGGACTGTCTACGAGAAGACAGAGCGGCTGGTAACCTTGACGGAATATTTGGGGAACCGTCTGGATGTTCTGGACAGGGCCGATAAAGAAGCTGCCCTGCGCGCAGCATATCTGGCTAAGGCGGACCTGGTGACGAATATGGTTGGGGAATTTCCGGAGCTGCAGGGTATTATGGGCAGGGAGTATGCCCTGAAGTCCGGAGAAAGGGAAAATGTTGCCAGGGCTATTTACGAGCACTACCTGCCCCGCTTTGCCGGCGACCGGCTGCCCGCGACGGGAGCCGGAGCCCTGCTTGCCCTCGCAGATAAAGTAGACCATCTTACGGGCTGCTTTGCCCTGGGAATCAGGCCCTCGGGTTCACAGGACCCGTATGCTTTAAGGCGCCAGGGCCTGGGGCTGCTGCAGATTTTACTCGAGCATGGTTTTCACCTTCCGCTGACGGAGTTAATCCGGTATGCGCTGGAGCTTTACAAGAAAAAAGAGGCGCTGCAGGAGATGGATCTGGAAGATCTCACCGCCCAGATCAGAGATTTTATCCTGCAGAGGTTACGCTACCTTTTTCAGGAAAGGGGTATGGACTATGACCTGGTGGAAGCGGCGCTCGGTTCCTCCCTGGACGAAATAGCACCCCTCTGGAAGAGGGTATACTTTTTACAGGCAAACCGCGAAAATGAGTATTTGATGCAGGCTGCGGCAGCTTATACCAGGGCGGCAAATCTTGCCAGGCAGGCCCCCGCCGGAGAGTCGGTGAACGAAAAGCTCCTCCTCGAAGAGGCAGAGAAAAAGCTCTTCAGCTGTTATACCGCATCTAAGGAAAAGATAGGACGTGCCGTTGAAGAGGATAATTTCGGGCAGGTGCTCGCGGAGCTGGCCGGGTTGAAAGCGCCGCTGGACCTCTTCTTTGATCAAGTACTCGTCATGGTTGAAGACAATAGGATCCGTTTGAACAGGTTGGCCCTGTTGCAGCAGATAAAGGAACTATTCCAGTTACTTGCCGATTTTTCAAAAATCGTCTTTTCTGCCCAGAATTAGATAAAGGATTTTTTACTTGCGGATAGAATAACAATACTTGCGGATAGAATAAAAATAAACATAAGGGCAAAGTGTAGGCAATAAGGAGGTGCACCGGGAAATTTGGAGAAAAAAAATAAACCGGTTGTCTATATTATCTCCGATTCAGTGGGAGAGACAGCCGAGTTTGTTGTAACCGCTGTGGCAAGCCAGTTTAATTCCGGACAGGTAGAGATACACAAAGAATCCTATCTCACCGATACGGGCCGTCTAAAAGAGATATTAAAGGAAGCTGCCAAGAAAAAAAGTATAGTCGTTTGTACGCTGGTTTTGCCGGAGTTGCGGAATACTATTGCCGAAGAGGCCTTAAAGTATGATCTCCCCCTGGTGGATCTGCTTGGTCCGATGTTTAAAGCTTTTGCCAGGGTTATGTCTGCGGATCCGCGTTTGGAGCCCGGGTTAATACGGCGTTTGGACGAAGATTATTTCCGCAGAATAGCGGCTGTAGAGTTTGCCGTGAAGTACGATGACGGAAAAGACCCGCGCGGCCTGCTGCAGGCCGATGTTGTCCTGCTCGGGGTTTCACGCACTTCTAAAACCCCGCTGAGTATGTACCTCGCTCATCGCAAGCTCAAGGTGGCGAACCTACCCCTTGTCCCCGAGGTGGAGCCCCCGCAGGAGCTCTATGAACTCCCTAGAAATAAAATATTTGGATTGATAATTGCTCCGGACTTGCTGCGCAAAATACGCGAAGAAAGACTGAGCACCCTGGGGCTCGGTGCACAAGCCAATTATGCCGAAATGGGGCGTATCCTGGAGGAGCTGGAATATAGCAGGGGGATCATGCGCCGCCTCGCTTGCCCTGTGTTTGATGTTTCCAATAAAGCTGTTGAAGAGGTGGCCAACAAAATAATTATTGCTGTAAAGGAGTCTAAAGAGTAGAATGAGTGGAGTAAAACAGGTTTATTTGTTTACTGAAGGAAATGCGGAAATGAAGAAGCTCCTTGGTGGAAAAGGGGCTAATCTAGCGGAGATGACACGGCTTGGGCTGCCGGTTCCACCGGGGTTTACCGTAACGACAGAAGCCTGCATCGATTATTACCGGAAAGGGGAAACGCTCTGGCCGGAGCTGGAGGAAGAAGTAGCGAAAGCACTTCAGGAATTGGAGAAAAAGACAGGAAAAACCTTAGGAGGCGGGGAAAATCCTCTTTTGCTTTCAGTCCGCTCCGGAGCCTATTTTTCGATGCCCGGAATGATGGACACTATTTTAAACCTGGGGTTAAATGATAAGACGGTGGAAGCCCTGGCTAAATCGACAGGAAACAGGCCGTTTGCCCTGGACTGCTACCGCCGTTTTTTGCAGATGTATGCCGATGTAGTGCTCAAGATAGAGCATTACCACTTTGAAAGGGCACTTGACGAAGTTAAAAAAATGTTCAAGGTCCAGCCGGGCGAACAATTGAGTGAAGAGGGCTGGGAAAAGGTTATAACCCGTTTCAAGCAGATCATTGAGGTGGATAACCGGCAGAAATTTCCCCAGGAGCCCGTTGAACAGTTGTTAAACTCCATTAAGGCCGTTTTCGCTTCCTGGAACAATCAACGTGCTATCGTTTATCGCCGACTGAACCATATCCCTGACGATCTGGGGACTGCTGTGAATATCCAGTCTATGGTCTTCGGCAACCAGGGAGAGGACAGCGCAACGGGCGTTGCCTTTACACGCAATCCTTCGACCGGGGAAAAGGTCCTCTACGGGGAATTATTATTTAATGCCCAGGGAGAGGACATTGTTGCGGGGATACGCACGCCCCTGCCCATGTCCGCGCTGAAGGAAAAGATGCCTTCTATTTATGATCAGTTTGACAATATCTGTACTAAACTAGAAAACCACTATCGCGATATGCAAGATATCGAGTTTACTATAGAAAAGAAACGGCTTTTTATTTTACAGACCAGGAACGGGAAGAGAACCGCGGGCGCAGCGGTTAAAATCGCTGTCGACCTTGTTGAAGAGGGGATCTGCAGTAAGGAGGAAGTTCTTTTAAGGGTAGAGCCTTCACAGCTTGTGCAGCTGCTGCACCAGCGTATTGATACAACCCTTGCTTTAAAACCCCTGGCGACCGGCCTGCCGGCTTCTCCCGGGGCTGCGCTGGGAAAGGTGGTTTTCGATGCCAACGATGCCGAATTGAAGAATGCCGAAGGTGAAAAGGTGATTATGGTGCGTTCGGATACCACGCCGGACGATATTCACGGTATTGTGGCAGCACAGGGTGTACTGACCAGCCGGGGCGGGATGACCAGCCATGCCGCTGTTGTCGCTAGAGGGATGGGGAAACCCTGTATCAGCGGTTGTGAAGCGGTCAAGATCGACCCCAAGGCGCATTTGTTCCAGGTTGGGGAACAGGTTATCAAGGAAGGAGATATTATTTCTATTGACGGGACTACCGGCAATGTGTATCTCGGCGAGGTTCCCATGATATCCCCGGAACTGAGTCCGGAATTCCAAAAGCTGCTATCCTGGGCGGATGAAGTAAGAAAGCTGCAGGTGAGGACCAACGCCGACAACCCCAGGGACGCCCGCAAAGCCAGGGAATTTGGAGCGGAAGGGATCGGGCTGTGCCGGACTGAGCATATGTTCATGGAACAGGATAGGCTCCCGATAGTCCAGGAGATGATTCTTGCCGAAACGAAGGAGGAAAGGAACAAATGCCTCTTAAGGCTCCTGCCCATACAGCAGGGGGATTTTGAACAACTTCTGCGTGAAATGGAGGGTTATCCCGTTACTATTCGCCTGCTGGATCCTCCACTGCATGAGTTTTTGCCCAATCTGGAGGAACTTCTGATAGAAGTTGCTCTTTTGAAGGAGCGGGGAGATAACCCTTCCCTGCTTAAGGAAAAAGAATACCTGTTAAAGAAGGTTCGGGCGTTAAACGAATTTAACCCCATGCTGGGTCACAGGGGCTGCCGCCTGGGCCTGGTATTTCCGGAAATATACAGGATGCAGGTCAGGGCGATATGCCAGGCCGTTGTTGCTTTAATGAAGGAAGGCCTGGATGTAAAACCCGAGATAATGATACCGCTGGTAGGCCATCCCCGTGAACTGGAAATAATGCGGGAAATTGTGGAGGACGAGGCTGCTAAAGTTAAAAAAGAAGCACAGGTGGAATTTAACTGCCCCGTTGGGACGATGATCGAGCTTCCGCGTGCCTGTGTAACGGCGGGGCAGATTGCAAAACATGCCGACTTTTTCTCTTTCGGGACCAATGACCTTACCCAGACCACTTTTGGTTTCAGCCGTGACGATGCTGAAGGGAAGTTCCTGCCGTTTTATGTGCAGGAGAAGGTCCTCCCGGATAACCCCTTTATGGTTCTGGACAGGGAAGGTGTGGGGAGCCTGATTACCCAGGCTGTGACCGCAGGCCGGGAGCAAAAGAAGGAGCTGAAGATGGGGATATGCGGGGAGCACGGGGGCGAACCGCAGTCAATCGAGTTCTGTCATCAGGCAGGATTAAACTATGTGAGCTGCTCTCCTTTCCGTGTGGCGATTGCCAGACTGGCGGCAGCACAGGCAGCAATCAATGCAAATGGTGACGCAGGGCAAAAGTAAATGACATGGCGTGGAAGCCTTGGGTTACAATAGATTGAATGAATATTTATATCACATAAGCAGGGTGCTGATAGAATGAACTTTGACTGTCGGCCCCTATTTTTTTATGAAATAATCAGAATAAGGGTACTGTCACTTAATAATTTAGAGGCAGTGCCCTATTCTTGTTGAGCCAAAATGCAAGAAAAAACGACAAATAAAAAAACCACTTTGCTTTGAATGTGGTATAATTACGCAGTACAGTCAAAATTATGATTGCACAAAAATGAATGCCAATGTGAGGCGTCGCCCTTGCCCGCGGGAGGGGATGGATTGAACCAGCTCAAAGTCGTGAATAATCGCATTTTCTCTATTACCGGGTTTTCTTTACTTTTTGCCTATCTCCTGTCCTTTCTTTTTGAAGGACAGGTGCTTTACAGTATGCTTGCTTACCACAATGTAAAGGATTCCGCTTACATACTGGCGGCCATTGTGGCGCATTTTGTAGGGCTGTTTTCCTGCGGCTACCTTATAAAGTCTCCAACAGCTGCAAAATATATGATGCTTGGCAGTATGGGCGTATGTTTGATTGCAACTACACCGTTCTTTTTTGCTCCGTCTGTCCTTTGGGCAGCAGGATTGATTGTCAGCGGATATGCGGGAGGCTGTGCGGTGGCCTCGTGGGGTTATTTTCTTAAAGCCTTTACGCCCAAGAATCAACGCATCAAATCATGCGCGGACGTTCTGATTTATTCCAACATTATTATGATTGCCGTCAATGTGGTGGCCATTAATTTGTCACCTTTTATCGGACTTATTCTCTCTATTTTCTGTCTTGTCGCAGGTACGGCATTCATTTGGGCGCTGCCGGCCGGCACGGAGGAAATATGGAGTGAAGAAACGGAGAACAAGAGGTATGGCGATATTAAGAAACCACTGCTGTTGCTATGCTTGTTTGTTTTTGTAATTACCATTAATTCGGGGCTTATGTATCAAGTCATAAATCCTGCTTTTGAGCATCTTACAGGTCTTGTGAGCTGGTATTGGGCTGTACCGTATATTATTGCGCTTGCCGTTATGCGGAACTTGCCGATGAAGGCAAAGCGCTCAAGAATTTTGTATATCGGTATGGCAATGATTATGGGGGCGTTTATCAGTTTTATGCTGCTGGGACGACACGCTCCCGATTATCTTGTTGTGGATACTCTGATGCTCGGTGCATGCGGCATCTTTGATTTGTTTTGGTGGAGCATCATCGGGGAGATGCTGGACTATACTGAAAACCCCGTTAAGGTCTTTGGCATCGGGCTTTCCGCAAATGTACTCGGCGTCTTGGGCGGCGGAGCCCTCGGAGTGGCGATAACATCCATCCGGCTTTCCGGTGCAGAAGTGGCGGTCATCGCCCTCACGGTTGTTTGTGTCACACTGGTAATGCTGCCTCCACTCAACACGCAACTTGTTATGTTGCTCAAGAATCATGCCTATCTTGCCGCCTATGACCGTATGAGCGGGATGCAGCAGACAGATATTATCCGACAGATGAAAACCCTCGAAGAGCTGACTGTTAGAGAGCAGGAAGTACTCCAGCACATTCTGTCCGGCAAATCCAACCGCGAAATTGCCGTAACGTTGTCTATCAGTGAAAGTACTGTTAAAACGCATGCAAGAAATATATTTTCGAAATATAATGTCGGCAGCCGTGCGGAGCTGATCAGCACCCTGCTCAAAAACCAGTCCTATACATAGCCCAAAAAGCCTTATAAACACCGGCAAATCCAGCCTCTCATACTAAAGTATGAGAGGCTTTTATTGTGCGATTTCATCCTTTAGATCGATGTTTTTTCCCTTATCTTTTTCTAAACTGTTCAATAAAGGGGGCGTAATGAAATATGAAGGCGATCCGCAAGCGACGTAATTGTTTTACTGTTCTTTTTGTGGCTGGTATTGTTCTAGCAACATGGGCTACCGTGAAGCCTATGGTGGCGACAGCTTCTGTTTTTGGAGCTGCCAGTATCGCCTCGCTTATGCTCCTGATCAAGCAAAGTCGTTTGTTTTATGACGCAAGTCTTATCTGCGACAACTCCATCCTTGCGGTACCCTCTGCTGTTATCTCCATGCCGGGCGACAAAGAGCAAATGAACAAAAAGGAAGTTGTAGTCTCTTCCTTTGGTATCATGATCGGCAGCAAAATCTATAAATGGGGACGCACGGGAGTAGATGGAGTACGGCTGAACACCGTTGATATTGACCGGACACGGATCTACCTGACCTTTGGTGACGGAACCGAAACAATGCGGATAGAACTGATGCACGGTATGGCTGACGAGCAGGCCGTGATGGATGTAAAAGAAAGGTTGTGGCGTGAAACCGGCGTAACAGCCATAATCAGTGGTTGGTAGTAGGAAATTGCAACAATTCAAAGGGGTGAGGTGAAGTGAAATCAAGCATCTTAATTGCATTGGTCGAAAAAAATTACAAATCAAAAGGAGAGTAATAAAGTGAAGCAGGTTTTTTTAAGAAAGACAATCTGGATAATAGTGATAACATTGGCCTTGATGACATTTATTTTATCCGGCTGCTCGAGTGGGGGGGCTTCCGCCGGCGTAAAGGACGGCATCATTGAACTGGAACAGGCCAAACTGGATTTTGGCGACAACCAGGTGACCGATTCATCTCAAAGTTCACTTACCGTGATCAAGTTGAAGAAAGGGGAAGAGCCTGACGGTCTAGCCTCTACCTTATTTGAGCTGTATCTTGATGTAACCTGCGACTTGCCGGTTACCATCAGCATTCCCCTTGCTGAGGCCGAGGTTCCCGAGGATGAGGAGTCAGCGGTCATGCTGGGGTTGGGTAATGAAGTAATCCTTGATGATGGCACTTCAGATTCCCTCTATTCCTACATACCGGTGGAGGTGGCAGACGGTGTAGCCACATCCACCTTTATCCCATCGCAGTATTTAGGAGAGCCGGCGGTGCGCGGTGCCTCCGGCAGCGCCAAGGCCTCCCGGGAGCGCTTGACCTGGGGACTTTTCCGGCTTGCTACCAGCTTTGAAGAGGGTGGACATTTCGTTGTTTATTTTCCAAAACAGGCGAGGAAATATCTCCTCGATTTCGAAGAACGCCGCGCGCTTCTCTCTGATCTGGAGGTCGTATATGACGAATACCTGAGCAAAGGTTATGCCTATGAAAAACGCGAAGAGTGGCCGATGGAGGTCTATATCCAGTCCCTCAAGCAGGATGGTTACTACTTTTACCGTTGGGATGGCGCTGCCGGTCAAATTTATCTTAACCGGGCTCTGTTTCAAGACGGCTATGGGGCGGATGCGGTAAAACCCTTGCTTGCCCATGAATTCTTCCATTTTGTGCAGTTAAACTATGTCGATAGCGGCAGCGATCTGCTCTGGTTTGACGAGGCCACCGCCACCTATTTCGAAGAGCAAAAAGCCGGCAATTATCCTTATATTGTCAAGCAATATGAAGAATTAATATTCTCCGGCGTCTTCCCCCTGGATAACGATGCGGTCAACGGCTACGCCCGCATGCCGCTGATCAAGTTTCTATCACAAAAAAGGGGGGAGGAGTTTATCTTAAATGCCTATACCATCGCCGGAGGGGGAGCCGGCTGGGAGAATGCCCTGCTCTCCTCTGCCGGTCCGCCTTCCGTTTGGGCAGGGGACTTTTACGAAGCGCTGATAAAAGGAGGCGAAGTTAGTCACTTTTCTCCCTATGCGCTGCATAAAATCCTTGTCGGAGATAAGAAATGGACTGAAGAGAAAGGGAATAAGAGAAAAATTGGTACCAAGTTAGAGCTGACTATACCCGCCGCCGAGGAGATCGATGCTATGGTGGCAAAAGGGGAGGAGCCTGTTTTTGGCAGCGCAACAGTGAGCGTAGGTTCTTTCGGTGCCCAGCTGGTAGCAATTACTGTTGATGAGAAAAACTTGTCGCGGCTCTCCGAAGGCACCGATCCTTCCGTATCGGTGCCGGGGGCTGATTTTCGTGTTTTTGCTATCCACGGTAGCTCGGTAGAGGTATTCAGCGGCGGCGGCGGGGCTGTTACACTTAACGACTTCAAAAAGCTATCCGATGACTTCTCAGAACACGAAAGAGATAAGACCTTGTTTCTGGTGCTGGTGACAGGGCTTCATGATAGCGGCAAGCAGGATTATACAGTAAAGGTGGGGCTGCCCGCCTATCCCACCCTTGATGAACTGGTGGGGGAATATCCTAACAGCAGTCTGCTTATGGCCAAAGTCTATATAGCGGATGAGGTCATGGCAGAGGCCCAGTCGGGTAAAAACGGGGACAGCTCCGGATGTGATGCCCAGACGCTGGCTATGCTTAAAGGTATGGAGGGGCAGGAGATGCCGATCAAGCTGGTGATCAAAAAAACCGGTGAAAACAGCGGTTCTTTAGCAATACTCAATGAAGAGAGCAAAAAAGATGTAGGCGACGAGGTATTCCCCTTTACCTATGCAGGCGGACGGCTTGTTTTCGATTTCGAAAAAGACGGGGAACATTTAACAGGTTTTCTAACCGCTGCCTATGGGAAAAACAAGGACGTGATTGTAGTGGGCGATTTGAACATATCGGCCGGCGGCGGGCAGATCACTTTAGACCTGCATCTTAACGGCAGCAAGCCGCTGGATACCCGGTAAATGCAGCCGGAGCTTACCTTTTACCTGTTTGGCATGACGGTGAAGATCCAGGCTTACATCCTGTTTACAATACTGGGTGCGCTTACGGGCACAGCGGCAGCCCTTCCCTTGTTCAAAAGGGAAGGGCTGCCGCTGCTGCGCGCCCTTGGGCTGCTAACTTGCATGGCCGTGGCCTTTCTGGCCGGTGCCAGGCTGCTTAATTTTGTCATCAATCCGGCGGCCTATGGTGGCTCACTGCATGTTTATACCCTGCGCCTGGCGGGCCTCTCCCTATACGGAGGCATTTTCTGTTCCTTGGCCGTCCTGCTAAGCTGGGCTCGCGCTACCCGCGCCGATGCCTGGCGGTTGCTGGATGCGCTGGTGCTGCCCACAGGGCTGGCCTTTGCTTTGGCCCGGGTGGGCTGTTATCTTAACGGTTGTTGTGCCGGTATTGCCACCGGTTCGCGATGGGGCGTGCCTTTTCCACTCCCAGAAAATGGGCAGGAACTGTTTAGCGAAATTTTTCCCCTGTTGCTAAAGGGCTGCACCACCGTAAGTCTCTATCCTACGCAGCTATTTGAACTTGCGCTGGCACTTTTGGGCTTAATCCCTGTACTGTGGCTCTATTTCCGGCGCCGGCTGCCCCGCGGCGCCGCCTTCCTGCTATACGGCGTCTGGTTTTCCGCTATGCGCCTTGCGGTCCTTCCTTTACGCAGCCTGCTCTATGCGGAGATAGTGGTAAAATATTTGTACCCCATGTTCTACATTGGGCTCATCTTGAGTGGGATATTTTTGCTAATACGCAAGCTCAGGGACGGTTCTTGACTTGCTAGCGAAGCAAGATTGGGCAAGCTCAGGGACGTTCTTGACTTGCTACAAGAACAGTGTATTCCTCAGTTATCATACTAGATATCGCAGTTGCCGGATTGGCGGCGGCACAGGCTGCTTTAATCAACAAAAGCCAATCGAAGCAGGCAAAAAATGGCTGGTTGAAACTAGAAATGATTTATCCATCATTAGAGACTGCACCTTTGCTTTTCGATCTTTTATTGGGGATATGAGTACATATTTCGGGTGTCTTAAATACCTGGAGCGGGTCATCCTGGGCCATTATTATCCTTTCAAGGGGCCATCTGTTTGTTTTCTTTCCTCCCACACAGGAAACAACGCCGATAAGATGAGAGCCACAGCCAAAAAAAAGATGGACAGGCCCAGCCATCTCGAAACGATGGGAAATACTGTGGTAATAAACAAATAATCTTGATTTTTTGCCCACCAGAGACCCGTAACCACAATGACAAACAAACCGCTTTGCACTAAACGTAAAAGAAGGAATTCCCCCGATAGCGGTGCAAACCGGCGTCTTTTGCTGCTCATTCCCCGGCCAAGCCGCCACAATTGCCATAACACAATGGAGAAAATTAAACCGTTTAAAGCCCAGAGGGCCTTTTTCACCCGAATAATTTGCTCCATACCAATGGAAGAAAACCCGTTCCAATTTGCCCAATCCCTTAATATATAAGCAATAAAGGGCCAGCTTCGCTGGCTATTGGTTAAAATAACAATCCCGTCGCCTGTTTCCGGGAACGAGTGAAAATGAGTCATCACTCCGCCGCCCTGACCGCCGTGGGAAACTGCCCGTTCACCACTGGGCAGGTCTTCCAGGTAATAACCCAACCCGTATGCATCAAAGACAAGATCATAAACACCAATTTTACCGGCTATGGGCGTATAGAGTTTATTTATATTTTGGCGGGTAAGCACTTCCTGACCCTCATGGGGAAAATTTGTCATCCCGGCAGCAACAAAGGTGGCGATATCCTCTGCAGTTGCCAAAAGGCCACCGGAAGCTTTTTCCGGATAAACATATAGAGGCACAGGCCTGCCTTTTAAATCATAACCGGTAGGAACTGCGGGTTCCAAGTCTTCACTCCACGTAAAAGTGGAGCGGTTCATTCCCAGGGGAAGGAAAATTTCTTCTTCCATATATGCTGCAAAATCGCGGCCTGTTACTTCTTCGATCAACAACTCGAGCAAGTTATATCCCGTATTGGAATATGAAAATGATAAACCCGGCTCCCGGATGAGAACAGCTTCTTTAGACAAACTTTCCTCTAAGGAAGGCATTTCTTCCCGCGGGGAGTAACGTTCCCAAAAATCTCCCAAAGGCATACCGGCATTATGGCTGAGCAGCTGCCTTACCGTCACCTTTTCCTCTGAAAAATTCGATTCCGGCAACTCCCAGTTTTGCAGATATTGCACTACGGGATTATCCAGCTCAATTTTCCCCTGCTCTACTAATTTCATTATCCCCCAGGCAGTAACGGGCTTTGAAAGTGACTCCACCCGGCAATAAGTATCGGTGGTCATTCTTCTTTCATTTTCCAGATCCGCATAACCATATGCTTTGGACCAGGCAGCCCGGCCGTTTTGAACCAGTGCGATACTGGCTCCTGGAATATCATAATATTTCATTAAAGCGGGGATACGCTTGTCAAGATGGGCGGTAAAATCCTGGAGGGAAGAATGCTGTTCAGCAGCCCCTGCGGCATGGGACCAGAGAAACAGCATGGTTGCCAATAATACCAGTATTCCGACCTTCCTTATTTTAAAAAGGTGCCATAAATTTGCCCCTTTACCACTCATCATATGCATCACCATTTTCCCCACTCAGGATGTAAAATTTTCTTTTAGCATTGATATGGAAAAACAGGAAGGAAAATTTTAGAGCTGCGTTGAATAAAAAAGAAGTGTTCCTTTTTAGTCCTGGGAGTTAAAACAACAAGTTGCTGATCATCTGCAGCAGCTTTTGCCACAGACCGGTGAAAAAATCCGCTACAGAACGCAATATAAGCGAGAAAATGCCGGCTTTTTTGATATCTTTCGCTGCAAGCAGGGGCTCCTCCGTTAACTTTTTACCATCGAGAAGGACCTCTACGCTGCCCAGAGGAGAACCCTTTTCGATGGGTGCAGGAGCGCTCTCCGGGATGTTATACTTCAGTTCCAGGTCTTCCTGGCGGTCAAAAGGCACAACGGTTTCTACCGGCTTTTCCAGTGTTAAATCCAACTGCCGCTCTTCGCCACCTGTAACTCTGATACTGCTAACAACTTCACCTGCCGGCAACAGCTCTGCCAGCGTATAGTTTCGGAATGCATAGTTGAGCATAGTTTCATTATCTATAAGTCTTTTTTCTGCGCTGGAGGCGTTCAAGGTCACTGTTATAAAGCGCAGGCCTTCCTGGGCTGCTGTTCCTACCAGGCAGTGCCCCGCCTCCGTTGTGTGTCCCGTTTTCAAGCCATCAGCCCCCGTGTAACGGCCCAACAGGGGGTTGAGGTTGTATTGAACAATATCATTATAAGTAAACTCCGTTTGCTTGTGTAATTTAAGGTATTCGGAATAATTTTGTATCAGGTGGCGTGAAATTACCGCCAGGTCTTCCGCGGTAGTATAGTGATCGGGATGAGGCAGACCGGAAGAATTCTGGAATTGTGTATTTTTTAAACCCAGCTCAGCCGCTTTTTTGTTCATTTCCTGGACAAAGACGGCCTCTGATCCGTAAATGTGCTCTGCAATTGCTACGCAGCCGTCATTTGCAGATACAACTGCTATCCCGGTGATCAGATCGCCGATGGTAACCTTTTGCCCTATTTCCAAAAACATCTGGGAGCCTCCTGTTTCCCAGGCTTTCTGGCTGACGACAGTTTCTTCATCCCAGGATATTCTTCCGCTTTGCAGGGCTTCGTAGGAAAGGAGAAGGGTCATAATTTTGGTCAGGCTTGCCGGAGGCAAAGGTTCACTGCCGTTTTGGGAGAAA
>JBMNEO010000012.1:0-99177 GCA_050948825.1 Dethiobacteria bacterium
TATCACTGAAAAGTGTAGGAGCGCCCGCATAAGCAAAGCTGATATTTTTAACTTCAAGAATCATCTTTTCCCCACCTAGAAAACATTTGCCCTTTGCTTGTAGAGCAGCCATGCATAGCAGGGAGCCCCAATTATACCAGTAAGAATGGAAAGGGGTATCTCCACCGTTAATAGCGCGCGCGCAATTGTATCAATGATCAGCATAAACAGAGCTCCTGAAAGTACTGTGACCGGTATCATCTTAGTATGATCCGAGCCAACAAGCAAGCGGCCTAAATGCGGAATGACCAGGCCAATCCAGCCAATCGTGCCACAAATGCTGACAGCACTGGCAGTCAGGAAGCTTGCACAGGCGATGATGATGCCCCTTATTTGCCTTACGTTCATGCCGAGGGTTTTAGCCTCAACATCTCCAAAGGACAGGATATTGATACGCCATGATAGGCCCAGCAGTAAAATAGTGCCGATAAAAAACGCCGGGCTGATCGCCACAACCTCTTTCATGTCAATAGGCGCAAAGCTCCCCATCTGCCAGAAAACAATCGCCGAAAGCTCGGTTTGCTCTTCGGCAACAAATTTCATTATTGCCAGCAAAGATGATAAAAACCCGCCGACAATGATGCCTGATAGCACGAGAACCAGGTTTGAATAGATCTTTAGCAGTTTAGGCATCGCTGTAGCCAGCACAACCGCTAAAATGCCGCCCAAAAAAGCAAAAGACTGCCGCTCGACCATCCCCAGTCCGAGCAAGATGGCACCAGCCGCGCCCACGCTGGCCCCTGACGATACGCCAAGAATATCGGGAGAAACGAGGGGGTTTTTAAATACCCCCTGGTACACTGCCCCCGAAAGAGATAGCATCGCCCCCACCATCATCGCAGCCAAAGCCCGCGGTATTCTAATTTTAAACAGAACCGTGTCCATAGCTTCCAGGGTTTCATCAATAACCGGCTCCGCTGCAAATTTGCTGCTTATTGCCTGGTAAACATCTAGGGGATTTACGCTCAGTCTGCCGATACATACGGCCGCCAGGGCAGAACAACAAAGCAAAAGGGATAATATGAAAACGGTTCGTAAATATGCGCCTTTGTTCATATAATGATTGCCTCAATCAATTTTTCAAGGCTGCCCCAATCTGCTGGGGACAGCCTTGAAATAAGCTTCTGTAAAATTTCTTGTAATATTACTTGATGCCGAGCTGCTCTGCAGTAAACTTCGTCCCATAGACCATATTGTAGAACTCATCCGCATTTTGCATTAAATCGTTTAAGCTGTAAAGTTCGGGGTGCAGGCTGTATAATCCCCAGCGCAAGCCAAGCACTGCCGATGCTGTCGGATAATCCCAGGGTTCGAGCTCCGAGGGGAATAGATATACCGCCTTGTTTTTGATTGCTTTAATGCTGCTCCATTTTGGATCATCTAACAGGCTTTCAACCGTATAGGTAGCATATTTAGGCACCCAGATAATATCAGGGTTCCATACAATAAATTGTTCAATATTCACATCGGCAAAATCGCCTTTTACATCTATCCCTTTAACTGCATTGGTGCCTCCAGCCATCTCAATGATATCTGTTTGGATCATTGAAGATGTTGCCACGGAATAAGGGCTGGAGCTTCCCAGGAACATTACACTCGGCCGCGTTTCTACCTTATCAGCTATTGCCTTTGTTTCAGCGATATTCTTGTCAATAAATGCGTTTATCTGCTTCGCCCTATCCTCTTCGCCTAAAACCTTACCAACAATCGTAAGGGAATTTTTA
Organism: Dethiobacteria bacterium; assembly: GCA_050948825.1. Lineage (GTDB taxonomy): Bacteria > Bacillota > Dethiobacteria > DTU022 > UBA8154 > DUQX01. Next base: position 1,764 of record JBMNEO010000012.1, read on the forward strand.
ATGGTGTCAAAGCTTTCGGAGTTTGGAAGTGCAACAACTGCCTGGATGCCAACATTTTCGAATTGTTCCGCCAGATCCTGGAAGCGCTCCGGCAGTATGGCAACGTTGTTTTTGCCCAGGGAAACAACTGTTTCAAAATTAATATTTTTCCCCTTGCCAATTTCCACAATCCCTTCATAATCATCCATTACAAAATCATATAATTTGTTAGCCATCTGTTTATTGCCAAAGCCTGCGATATACTTGTCCCCTCCACCTATAACAATACCTGTGTTTAGCGAAGGATTATGTGTGCCAAGGATCTTGCTTGCCGGACGGTCTAATGTAACTACACGCCCGATAACATCCGTAACTGTTACTTCAGTTGATTCGGGAGCCGGCACCGGGGTTGGCGATGGTGCAGGAGCTGGTTTTGGTGCAGGAGCTGGTTTTGGTGCAGGGGCCGGTGCAGGAGGGGCACTTACTTTTTGCCCGGGGATAATGAGCTTCTGCCCTACAAAAATTAGATGAGGGTTTTCCAGTTTATTCTTTTCAGCAATAACAGTATAATCCACACCATGTTCCCTGCCGATTTTCCAGAGAACGTCACCTGCTTTCACAGTGTATGTAATGTCCGCCGCTAATACCGTTCCGGCACATAAAAGGAACAACAACATAATAAAAAATACACTTAATATCTTTTTCATCCGTTTCTCCTTCCTTTCCTTGTTTAGACTACCCTATTACCTACCATGCTTTATGTACCAATTTGCACAACGGAGGCAAAAAAATACCCTCTAAGGATTTATTTGATTATCACATCCTTTATGAAATTATTCCAGCAACAGATTTGAACATATAACCTTATTAAGCAGTACCCTGGCATGTTGTTCGTTATACACCTTTGCGCATAACCCTGTTAATTATAACCCATAAGGCGGTTGGATTCAAGAAGAAACTGCTTCAAATGTTAATCTTGTAAATTAATTATATTATAACAGTTGGAAATTACTTCTCTTCCTGCTAACTGCACCTGATATTCACTGCTTACGGTTTCATTTCCGGGTCCTTCCTTTAAAAGCCTGAGTTCGCTATGCCTTCTCCGGCGGTTCATAATCAACACCATTTTTTTCAACTGTCACAGTCCTGATGCGCTGATCTTTCAGGGGTTTATCCGCACGGTCCCTCTGTACTGCTACAATTTTGTCGGCAACATCCATTCCCTCAATCACGACCCCGAAGGCGGCATACTGGCCGTCCAAGTGGGGTGCATTGGCTACCGTAATGAAAAACTGCGAGCCGGCAGAGTTCGGCAGCTGAGAACGCGCCATAGAGATAACGCCCCGGTTGTGAACTATCTCGTTTTTATGGCCATTCGATGCGAACTCTCCCTTGATGGAATAACCTGGACCACCGCGCCCTGTTCCCTGCGGACATCCGCCTTGGATCATGAAACCGGGGATAACCCGGTGAAAAATCAGACCGTCGTAGAATCCCCCTTCCGCAAGGGCAATAAAGTTCCTGACAGTGTTTGGGGCATTTTCCGGGTCCAGCTCCACCTTGATCCGGCCACCACCCTCCATTTCAATTGTTATCACTGGTTTTAGCTTATCCATGCAATCATCTCCATTTTATTTGTTATCTTGCGGTCAAAAATAGTAAACTTGATCCCCCCTTTTCCACAATCAGGCATCTGTCCCGGATATGAGATATCTCCCTTGTACCATTTTGATTATACCATAAAAATTGCCCGGCACGTCAGAAATCTATTCTTTACAGGACAAGACCTTATCGGGCTGGAGATAATGCTTTTATGGTTTTGTGCGTTGACTTGGTACACACTAATCATAACTGGAGTTTTTTTCAAAGAACAGTATCACGGATTACGGTATGCTTGACTAAATAAATGAATGAAAATATAATATGTCCAACCCGGTTAAAAGAAGATAATTCACCTTAAACATTCCCCTATTCTATCCCGGGAGGTATTGTCTTGATTATAATTCGGAGTAAAAACCCTATTGAGCATTGGTCTTTCATCAACCTTTTTTTGAAGTTGGTTCATGCTTTTTTTGGGGAGTGTAGCGTAATAAAGTCCTGTACAACAATCTTATTCGGCTATTATATACTGTACGAAATGATCTAACTTATACATTACATTACATCTTATTTACATCATATTAGAAAAGTGGAGGTATTTATTTTATGATCCCACATCATGAAGGTTTAGCAGCAATACTGAAGCATTTGCTTGTAGAGCCGGAACAGGGCTTAACCACAGCCGAGGCGAAAAGACGTTTGGCAGAGTACGGTGAAAATAAGCTTCAGGAAAGAAAAAGGAAAACCATTGTGCAGCGCTTCTTTGAACAATTCAGCGACGTAATGATCCTGATCCTGATCGCTGCTGCATTGATTTCTTTTGCCATTGCCTGTTATGAAAGGGAAGGTTTTTTTGAACCAATTCTGATCCTGCTTATTGTCGTGCTCAATGCCATCATGGGCGTGATACAGGAAAGCAAGGCTGAAAAGGCACTTGAAGCTCTCAAAAGCCTCTCGGCTCCACATGCACGTGTCATACGTGATGGAACGCAAACCATTATTGAGGCTTCACAATTGGTCCCGGGAGACATCATCCTGGTGGAGGCAGGAGATTTTGTCCCGGCGGACGCCAGGCTCATCACCTCCGCCAGTTTAAAAGCTGAAGAATCTGCACTGACGGGAGAATCGGTTTCTTCAGAAAAAGACGCAACCGCTCGCTGTGCTCAAGGATGCGCCGCTGGGCGATCGGCACAATATGATTTACTCAGGCTGCGTGATCTCCTATGGCCGCGCCAGCGCAGTAGCCACCGCTACCGGCATGAACACCGAAATGGGAAAAATCGCCAATCTGCTGGCAGAGGAAAAAGAAGGACAAACGCCCCTGCAAGAAAAACTAGCCACGCTCGGGAAATACTTGGGTATGGGTGCGTTGTCGATATGTGGGGTTATCTTTGTGATTGGGTTAATTGCAGGCATGCACGTCATGGAAATCTTTATGATCTCCGTATCACTGGCGGTAGCCGCCATTCCAGAGGGCTTGCCCGCCATTGTGACCATCGTACTGGCCATCGGCGTACAGCGAATGGTAAAACGAAACGCCATCATCCGCAAGCTGCCTGCTGTGGAAACACTGGGAAGTGCCTCGGTCATCTGCTCGGATAAGACAGGTACGCTTACACAGAACCGGATGACGCTAACGCGTGCCTTCGTTGCCGATGCGTCGGTTTTTGAAGACATCGTCGAGGATAATTCCCCTGCGATTAAAAATCTGCTTCGTTATGCTGCGCTTTGTTGTGATGGCAAGGTTGTTTTTGAAAACGGAAATGAACAGCATATCGGCGACCCGACGGAAACGGCAATCGTTTTTGCAGCGTATAAAAACGGGATGCCCAAAGAGGAACTGGAGGAACGGTATCCCCGACTTGCGGAGATTCCTTTCGATTCAGATCGCAAGTTGATGACAACGGTGAACCGCATCGACGGAAAAAGCATGGTTATCGTCAAAGGCGCGTTCGATGTTCTCGTACAAAGGTGCGTTACCGGCGATGTTCAGTCCGGACGTGAATATGCCGACAAAATGAGCAGGCAGGCCCTGCGTGTCCTTGCGGTAGGATATAAAGAGATCAGCGAAGTTCCATCCGAACCCGTGCCTGAGCTTCTGGAAAACGGCCTGACCTTTATGGGGTTAGTGGGCATGATCGATCCGCCCCGCCCGGAAGCGCGGGAGGCGGTTTCGTTATGCCGCCAGGCGGGCATCAAGCCGGTTATGATCACTGGCGACCATATCCTCACCGCCTCAGCGATTGCAAAAGAACTGGGGATTTTGCGCGACGGAGACGATGCCGTGACTGGAAGCGAGCTTGCGTCAATGTCAGATACAGAATTTGATAAGCGCGTACGCAACATCTCCGTCTATGCAAGGGTATCACCTTCGGATAAGATCCGCATCGTACGTGCGTGGCAACGACAGGAAGAGATCGTTGCCATGACGGGAGACGGTGTTAACGATGCCCCCGCCTTAAAGGCGGCGGACATCGGCTGCGCCATGGGCATAACCGGAACTGATGTTGCCAAAGGCGCGGCGGATATGACGCTTACCGATGACAACTTTGCCACCATCGTGGAAGCGGTGCGCGAAGGGCGCGGTATCTTTGATAATATAAAAAAAGTAGTCGGTTACCTGCTTGGTACTAATATCGGCGAGGTGTTGACTGTATTTCTGGCCATGCTTTTCTGGAAGGTAACACCGCTTTTAGCAGTGCATCTTTTGTGGATTAATCTTGTCACCGACGGTCTTCCCGCTATTGCGCTAGGCATGGAACAGGTCGAAGGTGATGTAATGACACGCCGGCCAAAACCCAAAAACGAAGGTATCTTTGCCGGCGGACTGGGTTTACAGGTTGTGCTTCAGGGAGTAATGTTTGCCGTTTTAACATTGATTGGGTTTATGATAGGGTGGAAAAATACGGGAAGTTTCATCGCAGCCCGGACTATGGCTTTCTCTATACTTGCGCTTACGCAATTAGTCCAAGCATTCAACATGCGTTCTGTCCAATCGCTGTTAAGAATAGGCGCCTTTTCAAACAAGACGCTTTGTCTCGCTGCGGGCACATCGCTTGTCTTGATCGGGATTATTTTATTTATTCCTCCGGTGACATCTGTATTCAGCCTGACACAGTTGACCGCGGGGATGTACCTGAGCGCAGTTTTGCTGGCACTTGTGCCGCTGCCGGTTATGGAGTGTGCCAAGAAGTTTGGTTTAATTAGACAACGATAATAGCAATATTAAATTTGTAATGCTAGAACTCCTATTAAGGAAACCAATTACAAAATATTGCTCGGCGTGGCAAAGATGCTACCAGGTTAAGACGGGCTCAAATAGTTGTAGCTTCTGCTCAAGGCATCTCGGTTCCTGATATTGCACGGTTATATCATTGACTAGAGAACATGTCGGAGCCGTAATAAAACAGTTAAACCTTGGCGGCCTGGATTCATTGCCCCGTAAAAAAGGCGATGGCAGGCCGCCCGTGATTACCGAAGAAGAAAAGCCCTGATTCTGGAACCCGCCATAATACTACCTGGTATTATGGGTTACCCCTTTACCAGTTGGCCTTTAAGAAAGCTGGCTCTGGCTGCAGTGGTAAAATACCATTACAACTCGGTTATGGGCACTTTTCTGTAACAAGAAGAATTAAGAATAATATATCTTTACAAATCTGAAAATTCATAATAAACTGTATAAAGGCAATGGTTCAGTATACAGGCCGGAACAGGGAGGGGATACTCTTTGATTGCAAACAAAAGGGGTATTTTGGCAGTTGTGGGTTGTTCGGTTGCAACATTCTGGCCGGGGGCCTTGATATTCGGCTACCCAGGGGTCATGGGGCCTTACTGGCAAGAAATATTTGCTGTTGGACAGGGTGCTATTAATAATACCATGTTTTTTCTTTTAACCGCGCTGGGTTTTTTTATGTTTTTAGTGGGGCAGTGGCAGGAAAAATACGGTACAAGGGCGATGATTAGTATCGGAGCGCTGATTTGCAGCTTAAACATGCTCATTTTAGCCTGCACATCAAGCCTTTATTGGTTGTATCTCTGGGCTTTTATCAACGGCGCTGCCTGCAGTTTTATTTACATCCCCGGGCTGACATCCGTTCAGCAATGGTTTGTCAACCGCAGAGGCCTTGTATCGGGAATAGTCAGCCTGGTTTTCGGAATGTCGGCAGCAGTTATGGCACCGGTTTTCAGCAAAATGCTTCATTCTGCAGGCTATGTTCCCATGAACTTTGCGATTGCGGCAATCAGCCTTCTGATCGGCATAACGGCAGCTCAGTTTACAGAGACTCCGGATAGAATAAAAATTGTTTTTGAAGCAGTACCCGGAGGTGGTACAGAGTCTGTAAAGCAACCGCCGCAACCTGCGGAGAAATCCCTAACTGTGAAAGAAGCCCTGAAAACAAGAAATTTTTGGTTCCTCTGGCTCACATGGGCTCTCCAGGGTGCAGCGGGGATCGCAATGGTAAACCTCTCGGTTATCTTTGGCCTTTTCAGGGGATATAGCATGGAATCGTCTGTAATAATTTTGACGGCTTTTAATACTATGAGCGGTTTGAGCCGTATATTAACCGGCTATATCTCGGATCTTGCAGGAAGGAGCCTGACCATGAGTATTACTTTTTTAGCTGCCGGAGGAGCATATTTTGCCTTGGCATACTCTAAAAGCCCGGCAGCTTGTGCTGTGTTTGCAGGTATCATTGGTTTTTCATTTGGAACTTTATTTGCCGTTTCCGCCCCCCTGGCATCAGATTGTTTTGGGCTAAAACATTTTGGAGCAATCTTTGGTCTGATATTTACTGCTTACGGTTTCATTTCCGGCGCGATCGGTCCTTCCCTGAGCGGTTATATACTCGATATAACAGGAGAAAATTATATTATTGTATTTATCTATCTGGGAATTTTTTGCCTGATGTCAAGTCTTTTTGTTAAACTTGTTAAAGCCCCTTTAAAAGCCTGAGTTCGCTATGCCTTCACCGGTGGTTCATAATCAACACCATTTTTTTCAACAGTCACAGTCCTGATGCGCTGATCTTTCAAGGGTTTATCCGCACGGTCCCTCTGCACCGCTACAATTTTGTCGGCAACATCCATTCCCTCAATCACGAACCCGAAGGCGGCATACCGGCCGTAATCTGTTCTATTGGGAACCGGCTTTATAACTATTTCTTTAATCCGTTTAAAACAGCTTCTTGCACTGGTTGGTTAAGTTGCAAGTTATAAAACATACCGGAGCCTGCAAAAAGATACAAACCCCCAGCAGCATAGCTACCGGGGGTTTGTTAGGATTATTTTGTATAATACTTGTTCGAGATTCACCTGCAAGATATACCATTTGCCTGTTATTCACAGCAGTAAAAAGAAAGGATCTCAATACGTTACAAACGTTGTCAGGACAGTGGACAGCCATGGGAAAGCAATAAGTAGCGCTAAACCTATTGCAAAAGGTATGAAAAAAGGAAATATGCCCTTAAAAATTGTAGTCAGCGGTACGTCATCGGTAATACCCTTCACAACGTACGCATTGACCCCCACCGGCGGGGTTACTACGGCGATCATGCTCAGGACTACTACAATTACAGCAAACCAGATCAAATCGCTTCCTATACTGTTCAAAATTGGGAGCAGGATGGGCATTAAAAGTACAATAATCGGCATGGCATCGATAAAGCAGCCCAGGACAAACCAGAAGGCAACGATTAAAAGCATCACTACAGTCGGGGAGACATTCATGGAAATAACCCAATTGGCCAGTTTCATCGGTATAGCCGTGCGCGTGATAAAGTGACCAAAAATTGTAGCGCCGGCAATCAAGAGCATAATCATACAGGATAAACGCAATCCGTCCCTGGTTGCCCCGATAAAATTTGACCAGGTGAGCTGCCGGTTTAGCAATCCAAGCACAATAACTACCGCCGACCCTATGGCACCGGCCTGAGTAGGGGTAAACCATCCTGCAAATAGCCCCCCGATGGTTACACTAAATAGGACAATGGACTCAATAAGCCCTTTTAACGAGACAAATTTTTCTTTCCAGGAGGTCACAGGGCCAACGGGACCGCTGTCAGGATCGCGTTTGCAGATTATATAAATGGTAAGCATAAAAAGAGCAGCCAGGATTATTCCCGGAATTATTCCCGCAATAAAGAGTTTGCCTATTGACTGTTCGGTTAATATGCCGTAAACGATGAAGATAGTGCTGGGAGGGATCATGACACCCAGACCGCCGGCTACGGTCACCGTTCCGGTAGATAACCAGTCGCTGTAGCCAAACCGTTTCATTTCCGGAATAGCTATTCTCCCAATTGTGGCGCAGGTAGCGGAAGTTGAGCCGCAAACGGCGCCGAATACCGTAGATGCTGCAATAGTGGCCACTGCCAGCCCGCCCGGCATATGCCCAAAGATCGCATGCGCTGTTTCAAACAGTTTTTTTCCAATCCCCGCGGCAAAAGCATAACAGCCCATGAGCACAAACATGGGGATAACACTCAGCGGGTAGGAAGCAAATTGTTCAAATACATCTCTCGGCAACAGAGAAAATCCGACCTCCGGGGATACCAGATAAGCATAACCGGCCACGCCGGCAAACGCCATAGCAAAGGAAATCGGCATGCCTATTGCAAAGAGAATAAGCATTAGAGCTAATCCAATTAACCCAATTATGTCCGGACTCATCCCTTCACCACCCCTCTAGCAGATTGCAACAACTCCTTCAGCAGTAACAGACAAAGTGGAATACAACAGATAGCTATCCATAAAGTAAAGGGATAAAGAGCAATTCTGGAAACAGCCGTTACCTCCTGAGTAATTTTTAAAGCCTGGGTATATTCAATACTTTTCCAGAAAAGGAGAACAAATAACGCGAGCCCTAATAAAGCAGCTATAAAGTGAAAGAAATTTTTTAGCCTTTCCGGTAAGCTGTCCACAAACTCCAACCGGATATGCTTACCATCGATTTTGGTAGCGGCAAGCGCACCCGCAATGGCGATTACCTGCAAAAAATAGACGATTTCAGTGCCGGCGGCGATGGGCTTGTTGAACAATTTGGCACCGATTACATCAATTAAATTGGAAATGATTATCCCCACTATAGCAACTATGGCAATGTTTTCGAACCAGACGCTGATTAAATAGCTGAGTTTGTCCAGTCCCATGAAATCTCCACGCGGCGCGTCCTTATTTGCTAAAACGATATGTTTTTGCGACATATTGCTGGATTTTTTCATATGTTAAGCTACCTCCGCAAATTATGGGGTAAGCGACCGAAGTTCGCTTACCCCGGTTATTAGCTTAAATGCCTCTTACTACGATTAGCATTTTATTCTAAAGCATCCTCAGAAGGAATGCCCTCTGCTACCTGCTGCTGATCCCAATAATCCATGCGTTCTCTGATAAAAGCAAACTGTTCCCTGATTTCTTGCTCGGAATAGCCTTTGCCCACCATCTTGGTGATGTAATCTTCCATAACCGGTTGTACGGCTTCTTTCCAGCAGGCCGCTTCTTCATCAGAGAGAGTGATATATTCTGCCCCCTGATCAATTGCCAGGTGAAAACCTTCAACATTCATTAGATTCCAGCCAAGACCCATTCGGTGCTCATACTCCGGGCCCAGATCTGTAAAGATTTGCTGAAGATCCTCCGGCAGGCTGTTCCATTTATCCTTGTTCATCACTATATAAAAGAGATACTGGTTGCCTATACACGGGCAATAAGTAGTGTATTTGGTAACATCGGCTATTTTAAAACTTTGTAACACTTCAGAGCTGACGAGCAGGCCATCAATAGTACCTTTTGACATCGCCTCGTATACTTCCGCCATAGGTATATCACGGGGTGTGGCACCCAGAGCTTTTAAGGCATCAGCGATTTCGCCCGCACCGCGCATGCTTTTTCCTTTAAAATCTTCCAGTTTCCTGATCGGGCTGTCGGCCATATTTATGGAGGCAGTAGAGCCGCCCCACAGCGCCACCAGATGAAAATTATCCCACTCTTCCGGCTGATATTTATCCATAAAATCGGCAGCCACTTTGGTGCCTACCCAGCTGGAGGAATAACCCAATGGGAGGTCGAGAATTTCAGTCACCGGAAAGCGCCCCGGAGTATATCCGATATGGGACAGGCCGATATCCGCCAGGCCCTGTTCCACACCATCCGCCGTTTTTGGCGCTGTAAGGATCGAGCCGCCAGCGGCATAGGTTATTTCAAGCCGGCCATTAGACTTCTCTTGAATTTCCTGCATCATCTCCCCCATCAGCTCAGAAGCCACATGAGCGGGGGGCAGGTAGCAAGAAGCAGTTAAATGAATAACCTGTTCATTTCCTTGTGACGAACCTTGCTCAGAAGTTCCGGATGATGAAGACTCAGGTGTACTGCTCCCACAGCCGCTGAAAAACACTAAAACAATTACAAGTACCAGGGACATAAGACCGAAAATACTTTTTTTGCTCAAATTATTTTCCTCCTTTGAAAGTATATTTTATTGCTTCTTACTACAATGTTCTACAAATTATATTATTCTACGCAATATAGAAAATTCCTTCTGTGGGAATATTTTTTTAGGGTTTTTTTATTAAATGTCACCATAATTAAATTTTATTGCAAAGTTTTTAAACCCCAAAAATTACATTTTAACCCCTCTTGCCTTATCAGCTAAAAAAAGCTATAATTATAGAACACCAGTTCGATAAGGCAGGTTGGCTTTTAAAATGCAAAAGGTAATCATGCTTGCTGATATGGAATCCTTTTATGCCAGCGTTGAAGTTGCCAAAAACCCTTCTCTGCGCGGAAAACCCGTTGCTGTCTGCGGAGATCCTGAAAAAAGGCACGGGATTGTCCTCGCTGCCACAAAAGAAGCCAAGTCTTACGGCATTAAAGCCGGGATGGGCACATGGGAATGCCCAAGGTTATGCCCCGACATAATTTTTATCAAACCGCATATGAAGGATTATATAGATGCATCTTTAAAGATTACAGAGGTCTTTGAAAAGTTTACCGACCGGGTTGCTCCCTACTCGATCGATGAACAGTTTCTTGATATGACCGGATGTGCAAAACTCTTTGGAACCCCCGAGGAGGCAGCAAAGCTTATAATCGGGAAAGTTCAGGAAAAGGTCGGTATCAGGTGCCGGGTTGGTATCGGGGAAAACCCTCTGCAGGCCAAGATGGCCTGCGATCGGTTCGCCAAGAAAAACAGCAGCGGCTTTTTCAGGTTATCGCATGAAAATTATGCGCGATATACCTGGCCCCTTCCGATCAGGAATCTGTTCGGTGTAGGCTCGCGGATGGAACGTAACTTCTTTAACACAGGGATCAGGAAGATAGGGCATTTAGCCTCGCTTCGCAGGGAAGATTTAAAACGCAGGTGGGGCGTTAACGGGGAGGTTCTCTGGCTCAATGCCCATGGAATTGATTATTCCACCGTAGGTCCGCCTAAAAACGCAAAAGATACCCGGGATACCCGCAAAGGCGTGGGGCATTCGGTGACTTTGCCCAGAGATTACAGGTGCAAAAGAGAAATAGAAGTTGTACTCCTGGAGATTACCGAGGAAGTATGCCGGCGTGCAAGGAATCTCGGCAAGGCCGGCCGCGTGGTCAACGTGTACTGCCGGGGTGCGGATTTTGATTTTCCGACGGAATTTTTCAGACAGGTCAGCATCTGCGAGCCGACAGCCGTAACGATGGACATTTACCCGCATGTGCTGAATCTTTTTTATACCCACTGGGATCGCAAACCGGTCAGGACTCTGGGTATCAGCCTTTCGGGTCTGATTGACTTCAGGGAAATACAGCTCTGTCTGGTTGACAAAAAGGAAAAAAAAATCGCTTTGAGCAAGGCGATGGATTCTGTTCGAAACCGTTATGGCGCAGCAAGCCTGTTCAGATTATCTTCGCTTACTTCAGGAGGATTGCTTTTTGACAGAGTTAACAGGATCGGGGGGCATGAAGCGTAATAATTATTCCATTTCAAACATCTATTCCAGCATCTATTCCAGTTGCTTACCGATAATGCTGGCGGTAACCTTAATTATTTTAAAAGCCGTTAAATCCAGGTTATCTTTTTGCAGTCCAACAACACCGAGAATATAGCCATCAGCGCGAATGGGGGAGATCGCCCTGCGGCTTTCCAGTATATCCTCCCCCTCCAGGGCTTTTATTATATTATTGTCGATACAGTCAATTTTTTCCCCAATCTGGCCGGGGTCTGAAGAAGCCACCACCTGAGCCCTGTCCGTAATAAAAACATTCCCGGACAAAATTTCATGCAAGATATGAACAAATTTCAAGGCGATATTTTTCATTTCCAGTACAGGCGAGTATTTTTTAAACACAACTTTCTCCCGATCTACAAAGATTTCCAAAGGCTCGCCCGTACCAATGCACAGGTTGCGTCTTAGTTCCTTGGGAACGGCTATCCTGCCGAGATTATCAATACGCCGAATCGCACCTATTCCTTTCATCCATATTTCCTCCCTAAGATGAGAATATTTTATATAACCATAAATTGGACGGTTTGACAGGGGAAAAGGTTCCTCGTTTTTAGCTATTATTTTTTACTGACGAAAACAACAAATACAGGTTTTGTTAAGAGGCGGTGTAAAAGGAGATGAGCCTTAAACTCTACAACCAGTTTTTCTGCAGTTCCCTGATGCTCCCCGAACACAGGGAGGCACTGGCAAAACAAAAAAAAGAGACCGGGGAAAAATGCGCAGCGCCCTGTATTGACGAACAGCAATTTGAACTGTGGGAACGTCTGGTTCAGCAATCTTATCAAGACGGAAAAAAAATAGCGGTTAAGGTGCTTTACAGAAACGGGGTCTGTACCATTAATGGGGTTATTACGGGATTGGATACAAACAAAAAGCTGTTAAGGCTCTCAACAGGTAACGGTGAAAAGAAGGTGAAAATAAAGGCAATAAGATCGATCGAACAATTTTGAAGGCCTTCCCGGTAAAGGGGGGCAGGCAAAATAGACGCCGCCCCCCTTTATTATTTTTCTATTTCAATATATCATTTTTCTATAGATCATTTCTTTAATATTTCAGCCAGATCCTCTTCCGGGGTTGAAATAGGCTTAATATTAAAGTTTTCCACGAGCACATTTAATACATTTGGCGTTATAAAGGCCGGCAGGCTCGGTCCAAGACGAATATCTTTAATGCCGAGATGTAAAAGAGTCAATAAGATACCAACGGCTTTTTGTTCATACCAGGAGAGTACCAGGGAAAGGGGCAGATCATTAACGCCGCATTCAAAAGCCTTTGCCAGCGCCACGGCAACCTGGATAGCGGAATAGGCATCGTTACACTGTCCCATATCAAGCAGCCTGGGAAGATCACCGATATTACCCAGCTTTTTATCAAAGAAACGGAATTTACCGCATCCCAGCGTCAGCACCAGGGCATCCCCGGGCACTTTCTCCACAAACTCCGTATAATAGCTGCGCCTGCCCTTTGCTCCATCGCAACCGCCAACGAGGAAGAAATGTTTGATTTGGCCGCTCTTTACGGCTTCAATTATTTTTCCGGCTACATTTAAAACCGCGTTGTGGCCGAATCCCACCATCACGCTTCCTTTATCCTCGTCAGCGTCAAAACCGGACATCTCCAGAGCTTTTTCTATTACGGGGCCAAAATCTCCGCCTTTCACATGTTTGGCGCCGGGCCATCCCACCGTGCCGGCAGTAAAAATACTGTCAGAGTAAGAATCCTGCGGTTCCTGGATGCAGTTGGTAGTCATCAAGATTGGGCCGGGGAATGCAGGAAATTCTTTCTTTTGATTGTGCCAGGCGGTACCGAAATGACCGTAAAAGTGCGCGAATTTTTTCAACTCCGGATAACCGTGCGCCGGAAGCATCTCACCGTGGGTATAGATATAAATACCTTTACCGTCGGTTTGCTTCAGTATTTCCTCAAGGTCTTTCAGATCATGTCCGGAGACCAGAATGCACTTGCCTTTCTTGTGCCCCAGAGGAACTCCGGTAGGCACTGGGTGGCCATAAGCTCCGGTATTAGCCTTATCGAGCAGCTCCATGGCAATCAGATTGATCTCCCCGCATTTCAGCACCAGTTTGACCCAGTCATCCAAACTGAGATTCCTATCTGCCAGGGCCGACAAACCCTCATGCATAAAGGCATAAACGCGATCGTCTTCCTGACCCAAAATTGCGGCATGATAAGCATAGGCAGCCACTCCCTTCAGCCCGTAGAGGGTTACCTGCTGGAGGGATTGAATATCTTCAGCCGCCTCGTGATCCGATGCTATCCCCACCTCTTCTCCCCGACGGATAAGTCCTGCGAGATCGGCTGAGGGTTTGAAGCCGGCTGCAGGGTCTGAAAAACGAACGTTAGAACCTGACGCCTCTAATTTGCTTTTTATTCGCTCAGTGAGCGCGGAGCAGAGCTTGATATACTTCTCGAACCGTTGCGGATCAAAGTTTACGTTGGTAAGGGTGGTAAACAGCCCCTTGCTGGTGAAACGATTAATCTCTTCATCAACAAACCCGTTTTTTCGGGCCTCATGGGCGTACAGCGACAGCCCTTTGAGTGCATGCACCAGAAGGTCCTGCAGCGCCGCCACTTCGGGGTCTTTTCCGCATACCCCTTTTAATGTACATCCCTGTCCCTTTGCCGTTTGTTCACACTGGTTGCAAAACATACTTACTTCCTCCTTTTTTGTTTTATCTTAGTTCTCATGGTCCTCATGGATTGAACGGGTATCTGCCCGAGTCTTACTCGCCAACCGCATGTAGCAGATATAGCATGCAAATCTGGTATCTGGTGCTCGCTTCATTTAACAAATATTCGCATACCAACATCTCCTTTTCTATAACAAGATTATTAAGGCTTTTTTAGTCCTCTTTAAAAGGCTAAAGACACTTGCTGCCAAAATTTTAAAATTGGTGCTAATAACCAACACGGATGTAACGCAATTAATAACTTTTTCGAGGGAATTTTTTCTCCATTTCTACCAAGTCAGCAAATGTTTCCTTCTTAAGTTCTTCTACCAGGGAACTCTGTGCCCTTTTTAAAATGCGGTGAGCCTGGCAGGTCGGCATATTTGGACATGAACCGGCATCTGCCAGGCAATCATTCAGTGCAATCTGCCCTTCGATAGCCGTTATTACATTAAGAATGGTAATTTTATCGCTAGGAATAGCTAAACGAACCCCTCCCTGGCTGCCACGCTGGGTAGCCACCAGCCCAGCATGTGCAAGCAACTGAACAGTCTTTTTCAGAAAATCTTCAGGAATATCGAGTTTCATGGAAATCACTCTGGTATTTAGCAACTGGCCAAAAGGCACCTTTGATAATTCAAGCACAATTCGAATTGCATAATCGCTCTGGCGGGTAATTTGCACTTTGGTTTGCTCCAATCATTATATTGCATTGTGGACCTTTTTTGTCCTATTTGCCTCTAATATATTTCTACATGCATTTAATTATTCCTTCCCCTGCCAGAATAAAATTAAAATATTTGGTGGATGGATTTAATAGATAATTCTTTCTAAAAATGCATTGGACTGATATAATATGTTCTGTAGTATAAAAAAGATCTTGTAAAGGAGCACATATTTATGCAGCAAACAGTTTTATTCATTTTATTTGTGATTTTTATCCTGGGGATAGGTATTCTGCTATCACGTCTGCTCATGGTAAGGGCTATTAAAGAGATAATCAGGATTTTTTTTAACAGCGGCGCCCTGGATGCTCAGAACGCTAAAACCAGGGAAGAGCTTGGCATTGTGCCTCAGAGCTTTCTTGAGCGGATGTACAGGATTCGCGATTACAAACCTTACGCCCTGCAGACGATGCTAAATGCAGGAATTATCCGGGAAACATCCGATGCCAGGTACTATCTCTCAGAGGAAAAATTATCGGCAACTGCGCTGAATAAATATCGCTGATAAGCTAAATTATTGCCGCTGATAATATTACTATCAGCGGCAATAAAAAACTAAGAAACAAGGCTGTTCATTAATTCAAAGAAACCGGGAAAGGATATTTCCACCGCCTCTGCCCCGTTTATCACCGTCTCGTTCTCGGCAAAAAGGGCTGCTGTAGCCAGGGCCATGGCTATACGGTGGTCGCCGTGGCTTTCGCAGCGGGCGCCGGATAGTTTGGCATTACCCTCAATGATCAGCCCATCGGGAAGCTCTTTAATCCCTGCCCCCATCTTTTGCAGTTCAAGTGAAATGGTTTTTAAACGATCGGATTCCTTCACCCGCAGTTCGGCAGCACCCCTGATCACCGTATCACCTTCTGCAAAAAGAGCTGCAACGGCAAGTACAGGTATCTCATCGATTAAGCGCGGAACCATTTCACCCGCTATTTCCGTTCCTTTCAATTTTACTCTGCCTTTTACCAGTAAATCCGCGACCGGCTCAAAATTGTACTCCTTTTTGTTTAATATGCGTATATCTGCACCCATCGCACCCAATACTTCAAGAATACCGGCTCTGAAGGGATTTATTCCCACGTTTTCAATATAGAGTTCCCCACGATGCGCCAGAACCGCAGCCACAATGAAAAATGCTGCCGAGGAGATATCTCCCGGAATGCGAATCCTATCACCCTTTAGCCTGGTAGGACCTTTCATCACGATATGATATTTTCCTTTCCTTTCAATCCCGGCGCCCAGGTGCTGCAACATTCTCTCAGTGTGATCCCTGGTGCTATAATAATCAATTATCTCCGATATTCCCCTGCTGTAAAGCGCGGCAATCAAAAGGGCAGATTTAACCTGGGCACTGGGGAGAGGCAGGGTATAATTGATCGGCAACAGGTCGTAACCCCTGATAGAGAGGGGCAATAGCTCGCTGTTTTGCCTCCCGCTGATAGCAGCACCCATCTTATGCAGGGGTTCAGTAATTCTTTTCATGGGACGCTTTCGCAGGGAAACATCCCCTGTCAGCGTAGAATAAAAAGGTTGCCCTGCCAGCAAGCCCGTCAGCAGGCGCGCTGTAGTTCCCGAATTTCCTGCGTCGAGCACATCGTCCGGCTCTTTTAAACCGCGCAGTCCTTTTCCTTTTACTTTTATTTTTTCTCCTTCTTCTTCAAATTCGACGCCCAGCTTCCTTAAACAGTTCATTGTAGATAAAGTATCGGCAGACTTCAGCAAACCTTCTACCTCAATTGTATCATCCGCCAGGGAGGAAAAAAGTAAAGCCCGATGTGATATGGATTTATCTCCCGGTATCCTTATCTGTCCCTCGATCTTCTCCGCAGGATTAATTGAGATCTGCATCTTCTCATCCTTTCGTATAATCATAAGTTGCTGATTAATTTAGCTAACTCCTGTTCCATTAATCCGGGATCCCGTTTTTACTGTTTGCATTTTTTTCACTATCTTTGCTGAAAGGATCAACGTGCACCATGCAATGCTTTACCTTATAATTCCCATTCTCTATTTTATCATGAACTTTTTCTGCAATATTATGCCCTTCTATCACCGACAGTGTCCCTTCCACAGCCACATCAACATCTACAAATAATTTATTGGCATGCACCCTGGTTTTTAGTGTGTTAATGCAGATTACTCCTTCTATCCCCATTATATCCGCTATCCTTGCGCGCTCAAGCCCATTCAAAACGATCAGCTCCCGGCATATGTGACAGATAAAAAAGATAGTTACTTTAGTATACTAATTGAAAAGCGCACGGAAATATTTTTCCCTGCTTTTTTCTTATACTTCTTACTTCTCCATTCCGCGACTCTACTCCTCTTCTTCACCTAATTTGAAGCTCATTAATAAGATAGATTATAGATTTTATAATCATACTGGAAAAGGCAGGCTCATCCCCGCATTCATTCCGGAGAGCTAAAAAGGGGGAATACATACTATGTTGACCGGTGCTGTACTGATTTCATTTATTGTTCTGGCAGGCGAAATATCTTCACCCTGCAGCACAGATGTGCTCTCGTTTGGGACATCTGTTCTTCTTGTCATCGCGGTTAGTCTCGACAGTATGGGAGTGGGGCTCACTTACGGAGCACGCGGAACAAGAATTACCGCTCCCTCAGGAATAATTATCGCGCTCTGCACGGCGGTTATGATGTGCGTCTCAATGACAGCCGGTAACTTTTTGGCGGAGGTGCTTCCCTTCAAAGAAACAAAAACGCTGGGAGGTATTATCCTCATCTCCATCGGTTGCTGGCAGTTCCTGCAGGGCTGGCGTAATTATATAAATCATTTCAGCGATGGGGACAGCAACCGGCCGCTGCTGAATCTGCGTATTCCTTTTCTTGGAGTTGTCATGCAGATCTTACGTGATCCCAACCTGGCCGATACCAACTGGTCAGGGACGATTGACCCAAAAGAATCCATTCTACTGGGGGGTGCACTTGGCCTGGATGCTTTTAGCGCCGGATTTGGGGCGGCATTATCGGGATTTTCTCTCTGGATAGTACCGTTCGTAGCCGCCGCTTGCGTCATCTTCGTCTTCATCGGCTCCTCACTTGGTTCACGGTTTATGGCCTCCCGATTAAAACAGGGGGGATTCGTACTGCCGGGTATTTTCTTAATCTCAATTGGGATCTGGCAGATGCTTTAATTGAAGTAACCAAAAGAAACCGCCTTATACCGCCGCTAATAATCAGGGCATTAAGTGGCGAGATAACCGTCGCATTTTAGATATAAAGCCATAATTTTTACAGCAACAGCAACAGCAGCGAGCAGCAGCGGCAGCCGCAAAACCCCAAGTTATTGAATTGATCACCGGGCAAATATCATATTTTTTTGTTGAATAATACGATACGGTTTGTATTTGTACCCGATTTGTTGTTATGAACCCCCCATATATTCGATGTTTTTGTAAACTCCTGCAGGTTAATGATCACACCTTCGCAGGCAAAACCCGCCTTTATACCAAGTTCTATTACGTATTCATCCAGCTTGATAGCGCCGTTTCTAACCTCACCTACCTCAAAGGCGACTATCCCTCCATTTTTTGTAATACGAAACAGCTCTTTAAAAACATCAGCCATTACTAACGACCACTTTTCCACTGTGCCGGCCATCGTAATTTTTCTTTCTATCTCCTCTGTATTGATATTATTAAACCAGCATCTTAACCAGTTATCCTTGGAATACTGGACAACATCCAAAAAAGGAGGTGAAGTAACGGTTAAGTGTACTGAGTTTGCAGGTATCCCGGGCGTAAACCGGGCATCGTTTTGTAAAAAAAGAGCTGTTTCCCCCGCCTGCCGTAAATTTTCCACCTCTGCAGGTTTCAGGTTTTTAATTAAACTATGTGTCTTCTTTAAAATAAGCTTTTTAGTATCCCTGTACCCGGGAATCTGGTTTCTTTTCCTGTTTATTTTAATTTGCCTTTCCGGGGTAACCGCCTGGTTCGGGGGAAGAGTATAAACAGAAAAGAACCCTGGAGAGTGGCCTGTCAACCTGTTTGTGGAAACCATGCGGATCCAGCGGTCGAGGTTGTCCTCACGGCCCTCGTTTCTCCGTTTCAACAAGTATTTTTTTAAAGAGACGATTTCCGCTTCGGTCTGCCGGTGAAAAAACATAGATAAATCAATATCGGCCTGAAGGCTATTGTCATAAGGTATCCTCTCCAGCCTTTTCTCCACTTCCCGAAGAGTGGGGATAAAAAAACGCGGCCGGCAAAGGATTTCGCTTAAAGGGTTGATATCGTTCGCAATTACCCTGCGCCCGAGAAGGCCCGCTTCGATTGCCGTTGTCCCCCTGCCGCTGAAAGGATCATAGACCAGGCCGTCCTCCCCGGTCAGCAGTTGGATAAAAAAACGCGCCAGTTGAGGTTTAAAACACGCCCGGTAGGATATTTCATGAATAGCTGAAGCCTGCCTCTGCCTGGATGTCCAATACTCATTAATATACCGGGGAATACTGCAGCCGCAGGTCTCGATGGTTTCCACCATCGTGGATTTTCCATCCGGCGATAATAAACCGGAGCTGTTATCTTCTTCGTGGACAAAGAGTTTTAAGTAATTTGCAAGGTCTGTACTGTTAAGAAGTGGCATTTTCCCCTCCATAGAGTTTCTATAGTGTAATCATATCACTTATTATTTGGACAGAATAAATACAATTCCTGTTAATATCTCTAAAAAATAAAAAAAGGCAGATCCCTTTGCAAAATTAGAATCTACCCATATTAATCCTTAATTGCTTAACGAAATATTAAATATCCGCTATAGACCCTTCGATAGCCTTAAAAGTGCAATACTTGCCCGCAAAAAAATGCAAATAAGCAATTTTGATTTGATTTGCACTCACCGTCTTCATACTACAGCTTGCTTTTCGTGGATAGGACTCCTTTCAGGTTGCAAATCCACATAGTCCGGCAGGCCGTTTTTCGTCGGAATTTCTATCTCCCCATTGATCAGCGGCCTGAGATACTCGATAAATTCATCGGTAACATCAAATCCCGATGCGGCAATCCACTCCACAGGAAGTTTTTTCTCCCTGTTGGCCACCTTATCCAGCTCAATGCATCCGGTCAGACAGCGATACTCCTCATTATCATCCCTGACCAGCGTTACCATTAAACCGGATTTTCCAGCTGAGGCAAGTTTAACTGCCTCTTCACCCACCATGCAGGCTTCTTCAGCATCGGTCCTCGCAGCCAGATGCATGGCCGAGCGCTGGGTTGTGCCCGGCACATTACATCTTGCCTTAAGTCCGGTCTTTTTTTCTACCAGCGTTTTCAGCGTCCCTGCAAGACCGCCGAGTTGAACATGACCGAAAGAATCCTTGCTGTTAGTTGCTGTGAGATAATTTCCTTCTTCATCGACAAGACCCTCGGAGGCGGCAATATAGACGCAACCTCTCTCACGGTAAATCCTTTCTACTTCAGCAGCAAATTTATCCTCGTTAAAGGGCACTTCCGGGAGGCAGAGCAAATGCGGAACATCTCCATCTTCCCTTCTGGCAAGCGCTGCTGCCGCCGTCAGCCAGCCGGCGTTCCTGCCCATTACTTCCAGGATTGCTACACGTGTGCTGTTTATTAACATTTTGAGATCAATTCCTGTCTCCAGCACCGTAGTAGCCAGATACCGGGCTGCGCTGCCATAACCCGGGCAATGATCTGTGAAAGGCAAGTCGTTGTCAATCGTCTTAGGAATACCGATTACATTTAGAGGATACCCTTCCCTAACCGCCAGCTTATTCACCCGGTCGGCCGTGTCCATGGAATCGTTCCCCCCAATATAGAAAAAATATCTGATATTTAGCTTTTTAAATACCTGCAGCAGCTCAAAATAATCCTCTTCTTTTAGCTTATAGCGGCAGGAACCCAAGACAGCCCCCGGAGTATATCTCAACTTCTCGATAATATTTCCCGGTTGAGATGAGAGATCAACGAAATTCTCCTGCAAAACACCCTTTATACCATAAAAGGCACCGTAAAGGGTACCTGTCCCCTTAAGCCTCAGCCATTGTTTGATAACACCGTAAACACTGTTATTTATAACGGGAGTAGGACCCCCGGATTGTGCTACAATACCATTCCCAGTTAGTTTCATTTCTTTCAACTCCTTTTTTAAAATTAAACTATGTAAGCTGATAAGCCTGTACATTTGCAGAGTTGTATAAACAAGGGAACGGCATTAAAATACTTTTTTCAAATCGAGACTTCAATTTCTAATTCTAACATTATGTAAACTAAATCTCAATAACAATATCAGGAAAACACCATAAAATAATATCAGAAAATATTATTCCGCCGACCGTCTTTCCTACGAAGGCTTTAGCATCCTTGTCCACTAATTTGGGATATAAAAAAATGAAATAAGTGATATAATTAATAGCAGTAATAGATCTTTTAGCCAGTTAGGTGCTCGGTACAGGAGGGTATAGTAGATGAAATCGTTGCGTGAATATCTGTGGTTTGAAACCGAAAACAGAATGGAATTTATCAATATCACTCCACAGATACAGGAAATTATTGATAAAAGTGGTGTAAAAGAAGGGCTGTGCCTTGTAAATGCCATGCACATTACCGCAAGCGTCTTTATTAACGACGATGAAAGAGGATTGCACCAGGATTTTAAAAAATGGCTGGAAAAACTCGCCCCACACGAACCCGTCTCCCAGTATGCCCATAATACTTATGAAGATAACGCCGACGCTCACTTAAAGAGGCAGGTGATGGGCAGAGAAGTGGTAGTTGCAATAACCGGAGGCAAACTGGATTTCGGCCCTTGGGAACAGATCTTTTATGGTGAATTCGACGGGCGCAGGAGAAAAAGGGTACTGGTAAAAGTAATCGGGGAGTAAACTAAGGAAATAAGCTGGAAGAATACCGTCAGTAGTCATATTCCAATAAAGCATCGAACCTAACATATTTAAATACTAACATTATGTAGACTTGGTTTTAATCGTGCCCAAAACCGGATACCCAATTCAATACCTATTATGCAAAGAAACAGGACTCCCCTATAAATTCACGCAGTATGGAGTTGGACGGCACATCGCGTGAAGGCAGGGGCATAAAAGAAGAAAGAAAGGCCAGCAATCTCCTGGCGTCAACATATTCTGCTTCTGATGGGCCAATTTTTTTCAGCAGAGGTTCTGCAAATCCCTTAAGCACCGCCAGTTCGTAAACCAGTGCCGAATTGAACATAACATCCGCTTCTTCCTGAATACGAAAAATATTCTTCTCCTCACCACGCCTGACTAACGGCCACCTCCTGATGGTTTCCAGGGCGCCTGTTCCACGAAACTGCGCATCGCGGACTATGCGCCTCAGCAGGCGCGTGTCGGTGGTGTGTATCCTGGTGTGCCTGTCAATATTCAGGGTTGTTAATGCCGATATATAAATTTTATACTTTCTATCGCGAGGAATAGAACCCGTCAATTGCTCATTTAATCCATGTATACCCTCTATGATCAGTGGCTGGTTTTTTTCCAACCTGACGCGTCTGCCGTGGTATTCCCGCCTTCCGGCGGCAAAATTAAAGGTGGGGACTTTAATTTCTTCACCGTTGATCAGTTGCAGCAGGTGTTTGTTAAAAAGGGCGAGGTCAATGGCCTCAATATGTTCGAAGTCGTAGTTATTTGACTCATCAAGGGGAGTATGCTCGCGATCCACAAAATAGTCGTCGATGGAGATAGGATAAGGGCGTATACCATTTACCAAAAGCTGTGTGCGCAGGCGCTGAGCAAAAGTTGTCTTGCCGGAGGAAGACGGCCCGGCGATCAGGATTACACTGATCTTGTCCCTGCGTTTGCTGATCATATCAGCAATCTGGGCAATCTTTTTTTCATGCAGCGCCTCGGCAACATGGATCATATCCAGACCCTGTCCTTCCTTGATCAGACTGTTCATAGCTCCTACCGTATCAAAACCCAATATAGCCCCCCATCTCTCGGCTTCACGAAAAACCTCGAACAGTTTTGGCTGTTCAATAAACGGAGGAATAGTGAAGGGGTCATGCTTATCAGGAAAACGAAGGATAAGACCCGGCCGGTAGTATTTTAATGCAAATCTCTGCAACAATCCTGTCCGCGGGACATGATAACCGTATAAAGTATCCTCCAGGTTGCTTATAGAGTAAAGGCTAAGGTAATCCTTCATCCAAAACTTAAGCAAATACACTTTATCATCAAACCTCTGACGGCTGAAAACTTGCGCCGCCTCGCGAAGTAAGGCCCGCCTTTTTTTAATCGGCAGATCCCTGTTGACCAACTGCCACATTTTTTTCTCTATAGCCGCCACGTCTTCTTCAGTTAACTCCGGATTCTTCTCAATTTCACAGTAAAGGCCCTTGCTCAAGGAATGCTCAACTTTAACCACTGCTTCCGGAAAAAGTTCGTGAACAGCAGTAATCAGGAGAAAGGTAAGGCTGCGCCGATAAATACGCATTCCTTCCATGGAAGTCAGGTCCAAAAACTTTATTACAACCGGCCCTTCGATAACCGAAGACAATTCATTTAGTTTATTATTAACCAAAGCCGCTACAATAGGAGAAGGGTAGTAAGAACGAACTTCCTCGCTAATTTCCAGCAGGCTGCGTCCTCCAGCCAAAGGTTTGACTTTCCCTCCCGGCAGCAATACGTTTACTTCTATAGATGACTGCTTATTAGACATTTGAAACCTCTTTCTTTTTCCCGGCAGCGGGGAATCTCAATTTTTCGGAAGTATTTTCCCTGGCATTTAATAGTAAAAATAAAAAACGGCAGGGACAGGAACAGGAGCAGAGCAGGGGGCTAATCCCCGGCTTCAATGATAAGCTCTTCAAGGCTTCTTTTGGGAACATGATGCACTTCGTTCGCATCGCGCCAGTAGCGGGTATCGCCATCATCACCCACAGTTTCAAGCACGACCTGTTCGGCCGGTTTCCCCAGGGCCAGGACAAGCAATATTTTGTATCTCTCCGGAATATTTAACAAGTGCCGCAGACGTTCGCTCTTAATGGAAGCGATAATACACCCCCCCAGACCACGCTCAACCGCCCCCAGCATGATGGTTTGGGACACAATACCGTGATCACAGCCCGCATCTTCTTTAACAGCCGTATCACACAGAATGATGATGTAGCCTGCAGGTTTTTCCCCTTCCTCCGGCCCATTCCACTCAAGATGAGCAGCCCAGGAAAGACACGAGAAAATCTTTTCATTGCGCTTTGGATTTACGGAGAGCATATATTTCAATGGCTGCATATTATTTGCTGAAGGAGTCATCCTCGCCAGTTCAATTAATTCATAAAGTGTATTTTCCTCGATTTTGAAAGACTGATCAAATCGCCGATAGCTTCGATTCTTTCGCACCAAATCTTTAAACATATCCCGTCACCCTTTTAATTTTAATTAAACGTTAGTAATAGGCTGTTTGCAGGGCGGCGCTGTACATCGTCTTTACTTTGTCGACAGGCAAATCTTTATGCAGTCCCCCGGAGGTCCCAAAAATATAACGCCCGCCTTTTTTAGCCGCTCCGACAGTCCTCATCACCACTTTTATAATCTCCTCTTCTTCCGCTTGATGATGCAGATACGAAAGATCAATATTCCCCATCAGGCAAAGGCGGTTTCCCGATTTTTCTTTTACCGCCGCGATATCCATGCCCGCTCCCGGCTCGATCCCCTGCAGGCCGTCAAACCCCATCCCCAGCAGATCGTCCAAAACGGCGTTCAGATTACCGTCGCTATGGAAAAAAACCGGGACATCCAGCCCTTTCAGCTCTTCAACCTGTTCCCGCAAAGAAGGAAAAGCAATAATCCTCATCTGTTCCGGAGAGATATAGGTGCCCCTCTGGTAGGCAATATCGTCCCCGATCATCACAGCATGGGCACCGGCCTCAACACACCTTCGGCCGGTCTCCAGCTCCTCACCGGCAAACCTACGAATTATTTTTCTTGCCCCCAAAGGATCCCTGGCAATATCCTGCATGAGTTTGGAAAAACCAAGAGTTTCCAGGCCTTTTGAAAAGCCCCCCCCGATAATCCCAACAACGTAGAAATCTGTCCCCTCCCGCCACCTGAATATCTCTTCCAGGGTATCCCGCAGGGTGTCCCCCCGGTACCCCGGATGGAAAACAATCAGGTCCAGCCCCAGCAGTTCCCAAAATTCCCTTGCCAGGGAAAATGAAAAAGCATTACTACCCATGGCTCTTTGGCAAAAGAGCGGATCTACGAATATTTCACCAAAAGGAACTCGATCCGTTGCCAGCCCCTTGATTGTGTTATCTACTCTTACCCAGGGTTTCATATTTTCGTTCTGCCCAGCAACTTAAAGGACGGGTATTGAGGCCCGCCCTTTTTGCTGCCTTTCATTGTTATTATAGTCATTAAAGGTGCTTTCGGAACAATGCATAATGGCCTGTGATATCCCTGTGGCGACTCCGGCAGCCTCTTAAGTATCATTACACCATCACAAGTTTATGCGATCCGCGGCTATTTTGCAAGAGCTTTTTTAACCACCTCCACGGCTTCAATTGCATTTTCCCCATAAAGGTCGGCACCGATCTGTTCCGCATAATCGGCCGTTATAGGAGCACCTCCCACTATTACCTTTAGTCGTGAATCCTTCCTCATCCCGGCGTTATCGATGGCTTCGATCGTCTCCGCCATGGCCGGCATCGTGCTGGTAAGCAAGGCGGACATCCCCACGACATCCGGTTCATGTTTATTAACCGCCTCCACAAAGGCCTGCGGCGCAACGTTTATCCCCAGATCGATCACTTCAAAGCCGCCGGCGACAAACATCATCTCCACCAGACTTTTTCCGATATCATGAATATCACCTGCCACAGTGCCCAGAACTATCTTGCCTTTCATCTGCAATTTTTTCTTCTGCCCTTCAAGAATCGGACGCAGCAGTTCCAGCGCCGCATGCATGGTGCGGGCGGAGAGCATTACTTCCGGGATAAACATGTCTCCATCGCCAAAGCGTTTTCCTACCACCCCCATACCCTTCATCAACCCATGATCCAGGATATCGTCCGGGGCGGCCCCCCCGTCGAGGGCTTTTTGCACCAGTTCTTTTATTTCATCGGCTTTTCCTTCAATAATTGACTGAGAAAGCTCTTCCATAATCGACATAATTAGACCTTCCACCTTTCATTCTTTTTGATGTTCACATTCTTTTTGATGTCAATTAACCAGCCGGCCGCTGCGGTAAGCACGCAGGTATTTTCCACAGTATGAATCCTCTCCCATAAAAGCTCTGGTGGCGAGCAGCGAACTCATCACCGCATTATCCAGCGGGTCCATAAGAGCGGAATCCAGTCCTTCGCGCATGGCCAGGGTCAAAAAAGTCCTGTTGAGAAGAGCACGCCGGGGCAAACCGTGAGAAATATTGCTCAATCCGATCGCGGTTTTTACCCCGAGCTCCTCCTTAAAAAGTCGCAGGGTTTTCAGGGTCACCTTTCCGCCTTTATCGTCCACCCCCAGGGGCAGAACAAGGGGATCGAAGTAAAGGTTTTTCCGGGGGAAACCCTCTTTTTGGGCAGCATCCAGGATCTCCCGTGCAATCTTCAACCGCGTTTCCGTATCCCTGGGTATACCCGCATCTGCTACAGGTAAGGCGATAAGGAGGCAGCCGAATTCCCCGGCCAGCCTGAGAAAGGGCTCCAAACGTCCCTTTTCCGCACTGGCGGAGTTAACCATGGCACCGGGCCCGTGGGCTTTCAAGCCTGCCTCAAGCACCTCCCGGCTTGTCGTATCTATACACAGGGGCTTCTGAGATACCTCTCGGATCAGCTTCACAGCCCAGTCCATATACTCTATCTCCTGCTCCTGCTTACCCTGGCCGGTAGCCACATTTACATCGATATAATGGGCACCGGCCTCGTCCTGCTTGCGCGCCAGCTCCTGCAGAAAGGCGGCGTCCCTATTCGTCACCGCTTCCTTTACGGGCTTGCGCGTAGCGTTAATAAGCTCTCCGATAATCAGCATCCGGCTCAACTCCTTCTGATATCTTTAAAATCCTGCAGCACCTTTTCCAGGGCCCGTTGCGGCAGAGGCAGCGGCCTGTGTGTCTCGAGCAACTCCCGCGCCATCAGGCGTGCGCGGGCCCTTGTGTCAAGAAAACCTTCTTTTTCCCAGGAACTGCGGGGCTGCCGGTCTGCCACCACCGGATAAAAGAACTCTTTTTGAAAATGCCTGATTGTGTGATCTTCAGCGATATAATTTCCCCCCGGCCCCACGCGGCGAATAACCTCCTCGGCAAGGGTATCCTCGTCAACCTCAATCCCCCTGGCAGCCCTTAAGCAAATTCCGATAATCTCGTTATCGATCACCATCTGCTCGTAAGAAGCCGTGGTACAGAACTCCAGAATTCCGGCCGCATCGTGGATAAAGTTCGCCCCGGCCAGGACTGCAACCATCGTCGTAGCTGCTTTCTCGTAACCCGCCTGACAATCCGGAAGCTTGCTGTCGGACATTCCTGCCGTCGCATAGAAAGGTATGCGGTAAAACTGGGCCATCTGGGCCAAACCGGCATTGATCAGACCGGACTCTATGCTCCCGGCCAGATAAGAGCCCGATTTCATATCCATATTGGTAGCTACAGAACCGTATATAACCGGCGTTCCCGGATTGACCAGCTGTGCCAGGATAACCCCGGTCAGGGTCTCAATATTATTGGTGGCAATGGTACCTGCCAGCGTGCAGGGGCTGGTGGCCCCCGCCAGCGGCTCGGCCGGGGTTGCCAGAGGGATGCCCAGGCGCGCCGCCTCAATTAAAAAATCGGTATAACTGTCATTGAGCAGCAGGGGGCTCATCACGCAGGTGATAAAGGAGATAAAAGGCCTTTCCCGTAGCTGCCGGGCTCCTCCCGCCAGCTCCTCCGCCATTTTTACCACCCGCCGCAACCCGTCCATGGTATATATTCCACCCATCACGTGTTTGGAAGTATTGGCCAGGGAGTGAAAGAAGCGGTTTACATCCACCTCTTCCACCGGCAGTTCGTTGGGATAAACGTTGATCACAAAAAATGAAACGTTATCCAGAGCATCGGTCATGAGGGCAAATTTTCCGACATCCTCCAGCGTAGTAGGCCGCCTCTCCCCGGTCCCCAGGTCCAGGCAGTTTAAAACGGTCCCCCCCGTACCCAGGTAAGTCCGAGGCCCCTCCAAAACCAGGTCATGCTCTTCCTTGCGGCCGCAGAGCACTACCCGCGCAGGGGTTTTATCAATCACCTCTTCCACCATAGATGGGGGAAATTTTACTATTTGTGTCTCATAGTCGACCCCGGCCCCGTGCCGGTCAAAGATCTCCAGCGCCTGTTTGTTCGGCACCTTTATGCCGGTTTCTTCCATTATGCGCAAGGTCATCTCGTGAATTGCTCTGATATTATCATCCGTAAGAGGTTTATAACTTCCTCCTACCGCTCCCGTTATCATCAATAAAACCTCCCGTTAAGAATATTTATGGGCTGAATGCCCCGAATGTATTAAAACTGCACTTGGCGCCCTGTTTAACCCCCTTGGTGACTTCTATGTTTCACAGCGCCGCTCGCCGGTACCCCCCTTATTATTTAAAGGGATCCCAGCGCGCGGTAAGCCCCTCGTATCCTGTGGGGAATTGTTCCTGGAATAGTCTGTAATAATAAAGTTCCTTGGGAGACTGCAGGGTTATGCCGCCTTTGCTTTGGGGGGTCTTTTGCAGCTCCTTCTCTCCGAAACTTTCCGGAATGACTTTATCTACCTGGTCATCAACACCGACACCCCTGGAAAATCTCATTTTTGGGCGATCGGCAATTTCCGGGGGAAGGATATCCCTGAAGGCTTCCCTGAGAATCCATTTTTCAATTGACCCGTTCCCTGCCCCGTTACTTTCGCGAACTTTAAGCTCCATAGGCAGTTCATTACAAATGTCCACCACCGCAGGGTGAATAAAGGGGGCGTAGTATTCAACGCTGTTTGACATCCACCCCCGGTCAAGCCTGCGCAGGGCCGTATTGTAGGCCACATCGAGCAATTTTCTGCCAATCCTCTCCTTTTCTGCAGGGTCTGCAATATCCTGAAGTTCTCTGAAATACCCGCCAAAAAGCTCATCGGCGCCTTCCCCAACCAGGACGCTTTTCACATGCTCTGCAGCGAGGCGGGATGTATAATAGTTGGCGATAAAACCCACAATACAGTCCTCGTCGAAGGATTCCAGGTAATAAACCGCCTCCGGGATGATCGCCTTTATATCTTCCTGGGTTATTTCATAGATATAATGCTCCACGCCGAGATCATCCGCCAGCATCTTTGCGTACTCCAGGTCATCACCATGACGGTCAGCCAGTGTAGCAGTAAAAGCCTTAATGTTTTTGTCATACTGATGGGCGACAGCCAGGATAATGGAGCTGTCCAACCCTCCGCTTAAAGCAACTCCCTCAATCTTACCGTCAAAGAGGGCCTGTTTTATCGCTACAGTCAGGACCTCCCTCACTGCACGTACGGCTTCCCCGGTAGTCTCCCATTCAGGTAATGTAACAGAGCATTTATCAAACTGTCCGAGCCCCTCTTTTGTAGAATAATAATGCCCCGGAGGCAGCTCTTCCACGTTATCGGCAAGCTCTTTGAGCGCCTTTGCTTCAGACGCAAACAAAAACTCCCCCTGCAGAGATTCGTGATAGATCACCGGTCGGGCTCCCACATGGTCCCGGGCAATAATACATTCATTGCGATCGATAATCGCACAGGCAAAGCTTCCGCTGATTTCAGAGAAAGCTTCTTTCCCATGCTGGATATATTTCTCCCTCACATAATCTGCATCCGTAACCTCCTGCTTGTGAGCATCGCGGACCAGCATCCCATCAAAAATAACAAACGGGGTTCCTTTTCCATTCAGACCGTTGGAATTTACTCCAACAAACCCAAAAGAACCTGATGGGGCAGTCTTAATAATGGGCCTGTTTAAACCCCGATGTTTTATGGCCTGCATCATCTGCTCTACTATTTCAGCGGTTGCTTCCTTTCCAAAATATCCCGCCATGCCAGACATATACGTACCTCCCAGTACAATATAGTTGTAATAATCAGCGGCAAAACAATTCCTAAAAATACTTGCTTTTATAGTCAACATAATACTGTCTATTTGCCGTTTTAAACACTAAGCATAAGTGCCTAAAGAGGAATAGTATCCACCAGGTCTCCAGTAGCTTATCTAACCATTACATTTAATTAACCTGGCTCAGAATTGACTCCAGCCTCCCGGTAACATCCGATAAATCGAGGGGGGCATCGATTCTATCCCCTCGATAGAGATATCCTTCCCTGAGACCTTTACGAGCTGTTTTCATAAAGACCGTGCTGCTTGTTTTATTTACCGCTTTTTCTATAAGATTAAGCTGTTCGCCAATATATTCTTCGTTATAAGGTTCCATGGCATTTTCAATATGCCGAATGCGTGCAGCCAGTTCAGCTTCCATCTTTTCATCCACCGCCACGCCAAAACGGCTTAATGCGGCTGTAGCTGTGCTTAACGCCAGCTGTGAGATCTCCAAAGATCCGTCTTCCCCGAACTTTTCCTTGACAATCCCTAGTAATATATCATCAATCACATACTGTTGATAAGAAACCGAGAGGACCTGCTCGAGCATCCCCAGCGCACTGTTAATATATTGCGCTCCCGCTGCCATCTCGTAGACCCAGCTGAGGACCTTTTCGCTTATTCCCTGTGCGGATGGTTCTATTTCATCCGATACCCCTGCAGTACCGCAGCAGGGCAGATTATAAAAACGACAGAGCTGTGCCGCAAGGGCAACCCGTCGAATACTTTCCGGCTGACACCACCTGGGAGAACCGTCCGTATAAAGATTGGAAGTAACAGGGATCCCCCGGTACAGTAACCTGGCCCCCGGTCGAATGACATTGCCCAAAACAAATCCAAAGAGCAGTTCTGCATGGAGCTGCAACAGCTCTCCCACTTCCGAAAAGGGCGCGGTGCTCCCGCCCTGGGGGCAGCAGGAGATGGATACAGGAAGATTTTTTTCCACCAGTGCAATAAATTTATCGCCTGCAGAATTATCAAGGACCAGGGGGCTTGAAATCAGGGAAATAATAAAAGAAACATGTGCCGGATTGCCGATAATCTCCAGCACTCTATCTAAATGCTCCACCTTGATGAGATTGGCGAGGTTCATCGGTTTTGAGCAGTACTGACGAAATATCCGGGCCTTTTCCATATCCATCCGGTCTTCCGGAACATCGCATTCCACCGGTCGTGTAATAAAATCAACATTTTTTAGCCGGTTACAAAGAACAAGTATTTGCTTTAAGTCATCCGTCCCGGCCGGCCTTCTGCCCCACCCGCCGGCAGCGGGATGCACAATGTACAACGCCTGCCCGCCGGGGCCAAATTTCACCCGGTTTTCAGACGCATTGAGGGTAAAGCCATGGGCCGGATCCGGCGCATCAAATTGAATGGTTTTTGCAGTTTTTTCCAGAGCATTTTCCACCATATTTGCAGGGATAGTTATTCTATCCCCTTTACGCTGTGCCCCCCGGGAGATAAGCTTTTCAGCGATTACTTCATGAGTGACCTTAACCCCTATCCGGGATAAAAGCCTGCAGGCTCCCAGATGTATTAGCTCCATTTCAGCAGGAGAGAGCATCTTTACCTGCTGCCTGTCAGAGATAATCATGATGCCTCACTCATCTTTTCCAGTGCGTGTATGGCATCCATTACATCCCGGCAGTACTGATCGGCGCCAATTTTTTCGGCAAACTCCCTTGAGGTAGGCGCCCCGCCGATGAAAACCTTTACACCTGACAGGCCTTCTTCCCTGATCAGCCTGACCACCTGCTCCATTTCAATCATCGTGGTAGTTAACAGCGCAGAAAGCCCGACATAATCCGCTTTAAACTCCCTGATAGCCTTTAAGATCTCCTCTGCCGGCACATCTATCCCCAGGTCCTTCACCTGGTATCCGGCTCCTTTGAGCATCGTAGCTACAATATTTTTGCCGATGTCATGCAAATCCCCCTTAACTGTAGCTATGAGGAACCTTCCTTTACCGGAGCTGCTGCCTGCCTGTAGCTTCGGCTCAAGAATATTCATGGCTTCACCCACACATTCGGCGCTGGCAAGCATATCGGGGAGAAAATAATCTCCCGACTCATACCGCTTACCTACTTCCTCCATCGCCCGCCCGAATGTTTCCAAAATTCGCTGGGGTTCAATTCCATCTTCCAGAGCTTTCTCCACTAATTCCAACGCCCCGGGAGTCCCTTCCATCGTCCCATCAAAGCCTTCGTCATCAGCTTCAAGATGTCCCATTATTATTGCGTCCTCCAGCGTTTTCAACAACTCTTCCTTACTCATGAAATACCTCCCTTTATACTTTTCAGCAAACCGGGAATTTCTCGATATACCCGCTTGATTGTTTCATCCGGCAAGGTATGCGAATCATCGGCAAGGTAAGCGTCAAGTTTTGCCTGGGCCTGTACAAAGACCTGATCTTCTTCCTTCTCCGAGAAAAATTCAAAGGTGTTTGATACTCTCTCCCTTCGAAGCTGTTTTCTAATACCGCGCATAAACATGCCCGAACCTTCCACAGTTTTGATGATTTCCTGAAAGGCTGCGTCAATATCCCCCTGCCCCCAGTCCGGAATGCGAAGAATATCCTTTACAAGGGCAATTAAAGCATTATCAAGGACAGCTTGAAGGGGCGAAAAGATGTTCGTGCCGTCAAGCAGGCCAAAAGCATAATGAATATAATGCGCTCCGGCAGCTGCCACCCCCTTGTAGGAAAATACTTTTTCAGCGATAGACTGAATCCCCGGGCGCTTTGCGTCACCTACCCCTGCCGAAGAATAACAGGGTATTTTGTAAAACCTGGCCATCTGGGCACAGCCTGCAGCATACTGAATAAATTCGGCTGTCCCGTAACAGTCCTGGAGGTTATCGAGCCGTGCTCTCACGGGAACGGATCCGTACAAAACGGGTGCCCCTGGACTGGAGAACTGTGCCAGGGCAATACCCGCCAGGATCTCCGCGTTGATAAGCACCAGCATCCCTTCTTCCTGGATGGGGGCCGTTACTCCCCCCTGTGGAGACGAAGAGATCACCATGGGGATCTTCTCCCGTGCGATGGCAATTAATTTTTCGGAGCTGTCAGAAACCATGAAAAGTGGGCTTCTTATCGGGCAGACAATAAAGGACAGGGGAAGGTGAGGCTGCTCCCCCGCTATCATTTTTGCCAGGGATATCACCGCGGGAAGAGCCCCCGGATCGGTTAACCCGCCCTGGACATGCTTGCCGGTATTAAGCAACGAAGCGAAATATACATTTACATCCTTATTGGTTGAGTTTATTTCCTCATCCTGGATATTAATATTTCTGATAAAAAAATCTGCATGTTCCAGATGATCGATAAGGCGGGCTGACTCACATAACGCAGCGATGGAGCCCGGCTCTTCTTCAAAAACGGGATACTGCAGCATATTTCGACTATCTGTAATGCTTGCAAACCGTTCTATCTTCGATCGCAGATAGATGTTGGCCTCCGATCCTGTCCCAAAATACACAGCGGGAATATTTGCATTTAAATAAAGCACGTTTTGGGGATCTCTCGCGCCGAGAACAACCTCAGCGGGCACACTGCTGAGGGCCTTTTTTAACAACTTCTCCGGAAACCGGATGTTCCACTGCTTCTGATTTTTTCCTGTATTTTCACTCACTTCACACCCTGCGCTGCGGTACAAGCCGGCCGCCCGTTCTCCGGCACACTGAATTCCTGTTTCCGCCAGAAGCTTCACCGATGCACCATGAATACCTTCAATCTGCGCACGGGTAAGCCGTTCTACGGGCTGCACATGCAGGGCCCTTCTGTAGCGATGCTTTTGTTCATCCATGGTTACGCTCATCCTCCTCGGACCCCCTGCCTTTAAGCCGAGGGGTTTTCTGCAAAGCCTATCCTGCCAACTTACTAACCAGCAAATGCAAAAGCTTCCTATCATTCACAGGATATCCGTGTACGATAAAAGGCACAGTTATCCTTTATCTGAATGATGGAAGCTTATATTGGTAGGTGACAAAATGGTTTACTTACATACTTCACTTTACGCTGCCTGATTTTTTGCAAAGGTAAGAACACCCGCAACCAGGCTCTCACCTCCCTTCCAAATAATTAATATTTAAAATAATCAACCTATAAAGACATTTAAAGACTTCGACAGATAGAGGATAATTCCCTTCCTTTTCCTGAATAAATTTCTTAATTTTTTTATTAGTACCTTTTTACTGTATAATTAGGCAGGATATAAAGCCGGCAATATAGAATTACCGTATTAAAAACCATGAACTATTCATGTACTATTACTGTTACTTGTTTCATCTTAAAAGCCGCTTAAAGAGATTAGCTCTGCTTTTACCGATGTTACGATATGGAGGTGCCCCCTTTTTATGGGTGAAAAAATACTAATAAAAGGCGCTGCAGGAAATTATGAGCCACTATCAGTCACAGGGGATGGCCGGGAAAATCGGTTTCGGGAAACGCCCGGCAGTTCTTGTTGTTGATCTGCAAAAGGGTATTACGGATCCGCAAAAACCTTCAGGCTGCAACCTGGATACTGTTATCGACAATACTGCGCTGCTCTTGGATAAAGCAAGGGAAAAAGGTATTCCCATCTTTTTCTTCACCCTGGCCTACCAAAGCTCCCTGGTAGATGGAGGCCTGCTGGTAAAAAAAGTACCCGTCTTGGCCGGTTTTTTAATTGGAAGCGAAAACGTTGAGCTGGATCCCCGGTTAAAGCGACTAGCTGATGAACCGGTTGTTATTAAAAAGTATGCCTCCTGTTATCACGCTACTTATTTAGCTTCATCCCTGACCGCGCTGCAAGTAGATACAGTCATCATTACCGGTTGTATTACCAGCGGTTGTATCAGGGCAACAGCAAATGATTCCATACAGTACGGGTTCCGCCCGATAATACCCCGGGAATGTGTCGGTGATCGCTCCGTTATACCCCACGAGGTAAGCCTCATGGACATTCAGGCAAGGTGCGGGGACGTACTTCCATTGCAAGATGTACTGGATTATATCGATTCAATAGTCAATGTAAATTACAATAAAAAGGGGGTGCAATAGGGCATGAAAAATATATTAGTGAAAAAAGTCATGACTTCGCCAATTGTTACCGTTAAGCACGACACAACACTGAAAGAACTGCTTAAAATTTTGGATAACAATATTTTTAGCGGCCTGCCGGTAGTCGATGAAGGTGAAAGGCTGGTCGGTATAATCTCTGAAAAAGATATCATGAAATATACGCACTGGGTCATCGGGCAGCCGCTGAAAGATCCTGCAAAAATTTTAGAAGGCAATAATGAAGCAGCACATGTTATCGGACAACGCGGAATTGATGTCATTGAGCTGGTGGCCTCCGCAACCGCTGAAACGATCATGACTAAAAATGTTATTACCCTTGAAGAAGGAGCATGCATTTTAGAGGCGGTCCGGCTGATGAATAAAAATGGAATCAACAGGGTCCCTGTCGTAGACAGTTCAGGAAAGGTCAAAGGAATTGTCACCAGGGCAGATATACTGACAATGCTTGAAGAATGGGCAACACAGCACTTTAAATAAAATTATTGCTGCCCATACCACGTCATAGCTAACACACATATTATAATAAAAAGCTGAAGGAGTCCTGTGAAATATTATGAGGGATATTATTTACCGGGGCGGTTCTTACCGCGCCCTTTCAGATAAAGACATCGAAAATATCCATGATACCAGTATAAAAATATTAACCCGGGTGGGTTTTGAAATATCTTTTCCCCCTGCTCTGGAACTGCTGCAAAAACATGGCGCTGCGGTTGATTACAGTAAGAACCGGGTATTTCTAACACGCGAGATTATCTCCCGCTGCATTAAGCAGGCCCCTGCAGAATTTACTTTTTATGGGCTTGAGGAAGGAAGAGAAATAGTGCTTGGAGGAAAGAGAGTTCACTTTGGCACCGGCGGGAAAGCCCTTTACGTGCTGGATCAGAACCGTAAAAGAAGGCCCGCGGTTCTTCAGGATATTGATAATTTTGGCCGCCTTGCCGATAAGCTGGAGTACGTCGATTTTTTTATCATTCCCACCCACCCTCACGATATTAACATTAACAGCATCGACATTAATGAGTTCTACCATGCCCTGCGAAGCACCGGAAAGCCGGTCATGGGAGGGGTTTTCAGCAAGGAAGGGTTGGGGAAAGTTATAGAAATGGCCTCACTTATCGCCGGAAGCCCGGACGAACTGCACCGCCGTCCTTTTGTGGGTTTTATCACCGCCATAACGAGCCCGCTGAAAATAGAGGATGACAGGGCCGATATCCTTATCGAAACTGCCAAACACGGCCTTCCCCTGGTTACATCCACCGCCCCCATAGCCGGAGCCACAGCTCCGGTAACCCTGGCCGGTACCCTCGCCCTGCAAAACGCTGAAGCTCTCATGGGAGTTATCCTCAGCCAGCTGGTCAATCCGGGGACTCCCGTATTCTACAGCGCGGTTCCCTGCACCATGGATATGCGGTCCGGTTCTTTCTTGATGGGCAGTATTGAATCGGGATTGATGAACGCCGCCATTACGCAAATGGCTCACTACTACCGCCTGCCATGCTATATTACGGTAGGTGTGGCCGACTCCAAAATACCCGATGCCCAGGCCGCTTATGAAAGCGCCACCACCTGCATGCTGGCAGCGCTGGCCGGGGGAAACTTTATCCACCAGGCATTTGGGTTTCTGGACGGGGCGTTGACTATCTCGTACGGCCAGTTTGTTATCGATAACGACATCGTTGGGAGCTGCCTGCGGACTTTGAGGGGTATAGAAACAAATCCGGAAACCCTGGCTTTTGATGTTATCGCAAATGTCGGCCCCGGGGGGAACTTTTTGGCACAAAAGCATACCGTAGATTACATGCGTACTGAAAGTTACAGGCCTAGGGTCAGTAACTACCAGGATTACCAGTCATGGCTCAACGCCGGCGGAAAAGACAGCTGGGAAAAGGCCGAGGAAATTGTAAGCAAACTGCTCAGCGAACCCCCGCGGCAATTTATCCCCGCAGAAATCGATGAGCAGATTCGTTCCCGCTTTCCGGAACTGGTCGAACCGACCCGGCCTAGCTAGTTTAGTTGTTATTATGTTAACTTAACTGCATCCGTTAGTGCCATTAGGTTTGTTGATTGTAACAACTTAACCATGAAACTTTTGATACGCCCTCTGGAGGGTAAGCCGTATGATTTTGGGATAAGAACTACTCCACTTCGATAAGCGCCCGAAGATCATACCTAAAGGTTCGGATGAAGCAGGCACATTTCAAGCTTATAGCAAGCCAGAGGAAACATCGGCCTTTTTATATATTACCTTGACCCCCCTGAACATGGCGATTAACATCTACCGGTGTCTCCAGGTAGATACTCCTGCTGGGAAAAGCCATAGAAACTCCTTCCTGTTCAAGGATCTCCATTATTTTAAAATTAACGTCTTCCTTTACCTGGAGAAACTCTCCCCAAATCGTGGTAATAGTAAAGAAATAGAGGAAAATATCCAAACTGCTTTCATTGAACCGATCAAACCTGACGAAAATTGTCTCTTTGTGGATTTCCGGATGATTTTCCAGCATCTCCCTGAGCCTTTGCACGCATCTTTCCAGTTTTTCTTTCGGAGTGGTACGACTAACTCCTAAATTAAAGGTTATCCTGCGTTTCCCCATCCTGGTCCAGTTGGTAATGGGCTCATTTGCCAGGGTGGAATTGGGCACCGTCACCAGCGCATGGGCAAAAGTCCTTATCCTGGTACTCCGAAAAGAGATATCCTCCACAGTACCCTCGACGCTAGGTGTATAGATCCAGTCCCCGGCGGTAAAAGGCTTTTCTGTAAAAATTACAATCCCCCCAAAAACATTGGCAAGAGCATCCTTGGCCGCCAGGGATACGGCGAGGCCGCCAAGGCCAAGGCCGGTAATAAAGGCGCTGATATTGTAACCCCATTCATCAGCAATAATAATTAAAGCCAGCGCCACCAGTACCGCCCTCAACAATTTGATTAAAAAGGGAATCAAGTTCTTATCCAATTCGATCCCGAGCTTCCTGCCGAGCTCCAAGAATAAAAAAGTGCCCGCCAGATTATACAAGCCCCAGGTTACGAAAACTATTACCAGTCCGCGAAACAGCTTCAAAATAAGCATTTGCTGATAAACGGTAAGCGGCAAAATCAACAGGGAAAGATAAAGACCGAGAGCCAGGAAAAAATTCCTCAAAGGGATTTCGAAAGCCAGCAGTAAGTTCTCATCAAGGGCGGTTTTTGTCTTTTTAGTTAGCTGAAAAGTTAACTTAAATATGTATTTTACAACAACCCTCCTGAGAAGCAAAAAAAAGATAAAGATTATAAATGCAGCAGCGATTTCTCTTAAAAGGCTGCTGGCGATAAATATCTGGAGCATCTGAACTGCTTCGTACATTTGCCATCACCCTTTGGGATTTTCCATACTTAATTTTGCACCTTTTGCATCTGAGAATATCCTTTTAATCCTATTTCTTAATCCTATTTCTTAAATATCTCATTCATGCTTCCCGAACGAAAACCTTTCAGATCCAGCGTAACATAGCGGTAACCAATCGCGCAAAGTTTTTCATCTATGTCAGCAGTTCTTCCTATGATACGGGAGAAATCTTCGCGAGGAACTTCTATGCGTGCCAGATTCCCGTGATGTCTTACCCTGAAAATTTTTATTCCCAGAGAGCGAAGATAATCCTCCGCCTCTTCAACCATGCTCAGCTTTTCTACTGTAATGCGCTCCCCGTAGGGAAAACGCGAAGCCAGGCAGGCGAAAGAAGGTTTATCCCAGGTGGTAAGCCCCATCTCCCTTGAAAGCTCGCGGATGTTCTCCTTGGTCAGACCGGCCTCCCTTAAAGGGCTAATGATCCCCAATTCATCCGCCGCCTGCATCCCCGGGCGGTGGTCAAACTGATCGTCAAAATTTGAACCGTCCAGCACCCGGGAAAGGTTATGTTGGCAGGCTATATCCTGGAGCAACCTAAACATTTCCTTCTTGCAGTGATAGCAGCGATCAGGAGGATTGGCAACAAATTTTTCATTGGACAGCTCACCCGATGCAATCATCAGGTGCTTCAAGCCAAGTTGCTGCGCAATTGTTTGTGCTTCCTTCAGCTCGCGCTGCGGGTGAATACTGGAAAAGGCGGTTACAGCCAGCAGCCGCCCGTCGAGCACATCCCGTGCCACCCTGGCCAAAAACGTGCTGTCCACCCCACCGGAAAAGGAAAGAACTGCTCCCTGGCACTCCTTTAAGATCTCCTTCAAAATTAACAACTTATTTTTATTACCCTTCACCCAACTGCCCCCTTAAACCGCTGCGGATAATTGAATCAGCAAGAGCAGCCGCACCAAACCCGTTATCAATATTGACAACGCCTATACCGCCGGCACAGCTGTTTAGCATCGTCAGCAGCGCCGAAAGACCGTTAAAATTGGCTCCGTAACCGACGCTGGTTGGAACTGCAATGACAGGGACATCAACAAGCCCTCCGACCACGCCGGGGAGCGCCCCCTCCATCCCGGCGACAACAATAATTACCGCTGCTGATTGCAGCTCCTCGCGAAATACCAGAAGCCTGTGTATACCCGCTACCCCGGCATCATAAATCCTTTGCACCGTGTGGCCCATAATTTTCGCTGTAACGGCGGCTTCTTCTGCAACAGGCATATCAGCAGTTCCTGCAGAAACGATCAAAACCTTACGCGATGATTTTTTTATCTCCCCGGCGGTCAGGCTAATTATCCTTGCTGCTTTATGGTACCTGGCTTGTGGGAATAACCCCCCTACAGCTTCAAAGACGTCCTGCCCGGCCCGGGTTGCAAGAACGCTGGTATTGCATTCTGCCAGACTTTTAAAAATACTAACCACCTGTTCCACTGTCTTCCCCTGGCAGAATATAACCTCGGGAAAACCCTCTCTTAAAGCGCGATGGTGATCTATCCTGGCAAATCCGAGATCCTCGTAAGGAAGTTTTTTTAACTCCTCCAGAACATCGCTTATATCTTTTTTGTTGTTCTTGTAATCCTGCAAAATTTTTCGGAGATACTCAAGATCCATTTATTATGACCCCTATTAGTTTTGTAAAATCCTCTATAGTCCAAAATAACTCTACAATAGCTCTACAATAAGTTATTCCGCTTTCGGGTAACG
Source organism: Dethiobacteria bacterium (assembly GCA_050948825.1). GTDB lineage: Bacteria > Bacillota > Dethiobacteria > DTU022 > UBA8154 > DUQX01. Next base: position 41,938 of record JBMNEO010000012.1, read on the forward strand.
AAAATGCCCGATTATCTCCCAGCGCTGGAGGCAATTTTCCTCTCTGGCTATCCCGGCGTTGTGAATAACAAGGGGCACCCCGTCTCTTCGGGTACGGTCGCTGATTACACCGCAGTGTTCCCGCCCGTTAGCAAAGCGCCAGTAGACTACATCCCCCCACTCCCACTCTTGAAGGTGGCCTTCGACTTGAAGCGACAAAGCGGTGCCAAAACGTTCAAAAAAAAGCATCTGGTTGGGAACACGGCGGTGGTCAATATTGGTGTCGGGAGCATTCAGGCCCCAGTTATCTGGATAAAGATGAAAATTCTCCCGCATATCCTCATGAATTAGCTGCTGCAAGTCAATACCGGCATGACGGAAGGCCCTGATCACCACGTCGGTACAGGCACCTGAATCAGAATCAACATCCCCCCCGGGATAATCAATTGAAACATAAGAAGCATCATAACGGGTCCCGTTTATCACTTCATTGCGCGCCCCCAGAAGAATAAGGTCGGGGACGGTCCGCTCTTCCTCGGGGATTTGTTCTACCGGTGAATAACTGCTCTCTTCAAAGAACAATCCCCGAAGATCTTCGATCAAGGATTCTTCCCGGGGTAGCTTTGCCGGGCTACTTCCCCGGATTATTTTTCCGGCTCCCCAAAAGCTTGCAATTAGAAAAACTACTAATAGTATGATGGAGAAGAATATTATATTTCGTTTCAAATACAATTAACCCTCCAATGGGGATGGTTCTCTGTCGCATCTTTGTGCAGAGAACCGTCCTCGCGCGGAAGGGGATGTATCTCATCCACGCGTTCTTTTTAAAAAGAACGGTTCTCTGCACACTCAATCTAAAATAATACTACCAGATATTTGTTCGAAAAAAAAGTACTGTCAACAGTTATAGTTATATTCGTTAATGATCTGTCCTGATATAACACTGCAAATAATATTTATATCCTGTTTAATGAGAATCATTAACCATCTATCCTTGCGGAGGATGTTACTCCCATAGGGTTAATCCTTTTTATCTACTTATTATTTCTTTCTATCTTTTACAAGAAGACTGATTATAAAGCTGAAAAAGGAGAAGACAAGAGCAGAAATGACCGCCGTTGCAAAACCGTGTATATTAAAACCTTTTACCACCGTGCTAGTCAACCACAACATGAGACCGTTGATCACCAACGTAAATAAACCCAATGTAAGGAAATTAAGGGGCAGGGTGAGTATCACAATAATAGGTCTGATTACAGCATTAACAATGCCTAGAACAAGGGACCCGAAGGCCGCTCCCAGGAAAGTTACCTCAAAACCACTGATTGCATAAGAAGTCAGGATAATGCAACCAATATTAAGTATCCAACGCAACACCAATCCTCTCATAATATCTTCCCCTTTCACCAGAATTCTTTATAAAATAGATATTCATCCAAAATATGAGTTTTCCTGCAAAAAAAAACTGCAACCTGAAAACAGGTTACAGTTCAACAGGGTTCTGGTGCGACAGAGAACCGTCCCCCCCTGTCGCATCCCCTGTCGCAAGCCCTTTTTACTGCAGCCATCCATTCACAACATCTTCATTTTCAGCAATCCAATCGCGTGCAGCCTGCAGCGGTTCCGCCCCATCAGCAATCGCTCCGATTACCGCACCAAGCTGGTAATCTTCCAGGTAATAGTTCTTTAAGAAGTTTGCTACATCGGGAGCGTCCTCATCGAGACCCTGACGCGCCATGACATGTATATCCTCAGCACCGCCATAAATCCCCTGTGAATCGTCCAGGAATTTCAGATCGAACCGGGCGAATTTCCAGTGCGGTGTCCAGCCGGTTACAACAATCCATTCTTCTTCCATATAAGCATCGGCCAGGGCTGCGGTCATCGCCATATCACTGCTTTCCAGAAGCTCCAGCTCCAGACCGTAATCTACAATGGCCTGCTCTGTAGCCCTCATGATACCGGCACCACCATCAATACCTACAATACGGCCACTAAAATCGTCCACATGATCGTTTAATTCTTCAATAGAATTAATATCCACGTACTCGGGAACTACCAGGCCGATACGCGCACCGTTATATATATGACCATAATCATCCATCTGATCTCCAAACTCTTCCATATAGTCCTTGTGGGTTATCGGCAACCAGGCTGTAGTTTGGGCATCAAGATCGCCTTCGGCAATACCTGAATACAATCCGCCCACCTCCAGGGAGGTCGTGGTGCATTCATACCCCAGCTTATCCATAATAACTGCCTGGGCCACATGCGTAGATGCTTCTGCACATGCCCACTGGACATAACCGAGCTTAATTGTCTCCTTGGCTGCTTCTCCAGGTTCACCGGAATTTTCACCAGGTTCTTCACCGGCAGTACCTCCAGGCGTTTCGCCATTTCCATTACCGCCGCAGCCCACTAACAACATTCCTAAACATAACACTACCGCCAGGACACTGATAATCATTTTCTTTCTAATCAACAAGTAAAACCTCCTCAGATTTTAAGAATAAATAAACTTCCCGATCATTCTTAATTAAGCCCCTTTTTTTCCGGAGGCTCCTTACCCACAGACTGGGTAATACGGTCCAGAATGATGGCAATAATTACAACTCCCACCCCCCCTTCAAAACCTGATCCAATTTCCAGGCGCGTTATGGCCCTATATACAATTCCCCCCAGCCCACCGGCTCCGATCATCGCCGCAATAACAGACATCGAAAGGGCTAACATAATACACTGGTTTACCCCGGCCATAATTGATGGTAAAGCAAGGGGAAGCTGTACCTTGGCAAGCATCTGAAATGGCGTAGAGCCAAAGGAGGCTGCTGCTTCGATCATCTCCGCAGGCACCTGACGGATCCCCAGATTGGTTAACCTGATCGCCGGGGGCATGGAAAAAACCACCGTAGCCAGAACCGCCGGCACTACGCCGATATTAAAAAGCATTACCGCAGGTAAAAGATACACAAAAATAGGCATCGTCTGCATAAAATCCAGTATAGGGCGTAATATACTTTCCGCCAGATCATTACGCGAAGCCAGGATTCCCAGGGGAATACCTATTAGCAAAGCAATAAAGGTTGATGTAAGAACAAGGGCTAAAGTGCGAAGAGTTTCATCCCAGATATTCATACTGACAATTAATAATAGACCGACTAAGGTAAATATTGCCACACCGCGCCCGGCCAGTTTCCAGGCTATAATTACCAAAATAAGAATAAATAAAGCAACAGGAATAAAAGACAGGTAAGCCTCGAAATATTCTACAACATCTTCAATTACTCCGCTGATCGATCTAAAATAATCTCGATAATTACTTCGGAGAAACATCACTGTGGAATCAGCCCACTCCCGTAAAGGCAAACGATACATTATCAGGTATTCAGTCCATTTATCAATAATCTCAAACATTGCCGCTGTCTTCCCCCCTTCCTATCAATCCGGCAAGAACAGATACGCGCACGATTATCCCCAGTAGCTTCTTATGCTCATCGATTACAGCAATCGGTACCCTTGCTGCAGCCGCCACAGGAAGCAAATCTTGAATTAGTGTGTCCGGAGAAGTTTTGGGAATATCAGTCTCCACAATTTTTTTCAAATCTGTAATCTGATGATTAACAGCCTCCACAGCCCGATCGACAGTAACAATACCGACAAGGGTACGGTCATCCCCAATGACAAAAATACTGGATAGCGCCTCCTCTTTCATCTTGCGTAAAGCTACGCGAGGACCGTCGTTGGACGATACATGAGCAGTGGGGCGTATCATGATGTTCTCCGCTCTTAGAACGCGGGAGCGATCCACATCAGTTACAAAGTTGGCTACATACTCCGTAGCAGGATGGGTTAAAATTTCTTCGGGTGTACCGATCTGGTCAATCACCCCATCCTTCATGATAGCAATAACACCGCCTAGCTTAAGAGCCTCGTCAAGGTCATGGGTGATAAAAATGATCGTTTTCTGTAGTTTTTCCTGCAATTCCATCAATTCTTCCTGCATTTCCTTGCGAATTAAGGGGTCAAGCGCACTAAACGGCTCGTCCATTAGCAAAATATCCGGATCAACCGCCAGCGCCCTGGCCAACCCCACCCGCTGCTGCATCCCTCCGCTCAACTGCTCCGGGTATACTGCAGACCACTCCTTTAATCCCACCGTCTCCAGTACTGCATAAGCTTTTTCTTCACGGGCGCTTTTACTAACGCCCTGAATTTCCAGGCCGTACGCAACATTCTGAAGAATGGTCCGGTGGGGGAAAAGTGCAAAACGTTGAAAAACCATGGCCAGCTTTTTTTGTCTTAGGGAACGCAGCTTATCCAACGATAATGCTGTAACATTTTCTCCATCAATATATACTTCACCGACAGTGGGCTCAATGAGGCGATTTATACAGCGAACAAGTGTTGATTTTCCGCTGCCCGACAAGCCCATGACAACAAATATCTCTCCCTGTTCTACGTTAAAAGAAACATTATGAATACCAACCGTATGGCCTGTTTGCCTGAGCAATTTTTCTTTTGACCACCCTGATTGCAGCTTTATTAAAGCCTGGCGGGGATACGGGCCGAATATTTTATACAGGTTTTTAACTTCAATTTTCGGCACTATTTTTTCCTCCTCCCCAAAAAATAAGCACTCTAAACCTCAGAAGAGGTTAGAGTGCCTGGGTTTCGCCATGTAGACTCACCCTAAACCACAACTTAATTGTAGCCTATTACTGGCCCGCTTGAACCAGTAAAAGCCCCAGTTCTCTTAAACGATTTTTCACTTACGGTTTCCACACATGAACGGAGCTTACCCCTATCCACCAGTATCCATCAAGAAAAAATACTGACGTATAGCAGCTCACACCGGGCTTACTGCCGCAAGCTACTTCACCATAAAAATAAAATCTTTTTTTATACTATCATACACCCGAAAATATGTCAAAGTTCTGGTAAATGCTGTTAATAACAATACTCCTTCAAAAAATTGACGGTTAAACTTTACTATAAACCTTTAAAAAAACCTTGCCAGTATAGACGTCTTCATAGGCCTTTATGTCTTCCGGGATTATTATTGCTCCTGTAAAAAATCATCCAACAGCCCTACCGGTAGCGCCAGCCCCCTGATATCTCCTTCACTTCCGTCATCCAATGCAGCAAAGATAACGGCTACGACTTTACCATTGGCGTTAAAAACCGGGCTGCCGCTGCTGCCTCCATGCACTGGAACATCGATCTCCAGCACCGGCACTGGACAATCATCCAATTGCCGGTATCCTGTAATCTTGCCGCTCATTGCAATCCTGGAATAATTGAGCGGATTACCAATAATAAGTACATTATCACCCACTTCAGGTGGTTGTTCTTTTTCAAGTTCGACAAAGGGAAGGTTATCGCCTGTAAGATAAATTAAACCCAAATCTGCCAGGGCGCTGATCGACCATCCGGTAATCCGGCAACTTCCCCGCCCGGGGAAGGTAACAGTGAGTGAACCGGCATCCTCCAGCAAATGGCGATTTGTTACAATCACCCCCCCGGCACTGATATTAAAGCCGGTCCCCCTCTGCTGCCGGGAAACAGGATACGCTTTGCCTTCGGGAGTCGCGACAATACCGACAATTGTCTCCCTTAAATCCTTTACCAGGGGATCCCGGCTTAGCCTTTGAGATTCAACCAGAAAATCAGGTAACGGGAGGGTGAATATATTCAAGAAACTTCCGAGAGCAAGGGTTGCAAAGATTATTACAACAAGAAAAACCGCCGGCTTAAATAAAAGCGATCTCCGCCGCCTGTTAATAGGGGAGCGGGGATCCTTCTCTTCTTCATCTCCATACCGGTAATTTAATTCCGCAAACAGCTCTCTATCTTCATCGTTCAAGATTTTTCAACCCTCCCCCGGTATAAAATGCGACAGGAGAACCGTCCCCATTGTCGCCGGAGACCGTCCCCAGCGCTTGTCGCACGGTATAAAATGCGACAGGAGAACCGTCCCCAAAAGGATTTTATTCAGATATGGCGAAAGAATGATAATATGCGTTATAATTGTATAATGTGAAAAACCATATTTTTCGCCATCGGCTAAGGGCAAAGGAGGCATTTATTATTGAACATTAAAACAGTGGATCTGCGCAGTGATACTATTACCCTTCCAAGTAAGGAAATGCGCGCCGCAATGGCCAGGGCGGAGGTGGGAGACGATGTCTTCGGTGAAGACCCTACCATCAACCTGCTGGAAAGCAAGGCCGCAGCTCTTGCTGGGAAAGAAGCTGCTCTTTTTGTTTCCTCAGGCACTATGGGAAATCTGATTGCCGTTCTTACACATACTACAAGAGGGGATGCCGTTATTTTAGATCCCGAAAGCCATATTTTTTATTACGAGGCCGGGGGTTCGTCGCTTATCGGGGGAGTTCAGCTTTGGCCGGTTACAAACCTGCACTCCCATAAAGGTATCGATAACCTTAAAAAGGCGCTTCGTCCACCGGATCAGCACTTCGCCCCTGCCGCCCTTCTCTGTCTGGAAAATACACATAACCGCAATGGGGGCACTATCTTAAAACCGGAGGAACAGGATCAATATTATGAAATAGCCTGTAAAGCGGAAATTCCCCTGCACCTGGATGGAGCCAGAATTTTTAACGCCGCTTTAGCCCTGAACTGCCCCGTTACCGACCTTACCCGCTCCTGCGATTCCATAATGTTCTGCCTTTCCAAAGGGCTTGGTGCACCCGTGGGCTCTATCCTGGCAGGATCTTCTTCCTTTATTGAAAGTGCAAGGCGTTATCGCAAAGTCCTTGGTGGCGGGATGCGACAGGCAGGTATCCTGGCAGCAGCCGGATTAATTGCCTTAAAACACATACCTTACCTCTCGGAAGACCATAGACGGGCGAGAAAACTGGCAGAGGGTATAAACGGCCTGGCAAACCTGAAAGTAATACCCTTCCCCCCGCCAACCAATATTGTTATCCTGAGCACAGAAGAAACCCCCTTGTCTGCAGGGGAATTTATTAACCGCCTCGAATCCTATGGGATAAAATCAATCGCTTTCGGCGAAAACCGGGTCCGTATGGTTACCCATCGGGATATAAGCGATGAAGACATCGATTGGGTCCTGGAGGCCATAGAAAGGCTCTCCCGGGAAGTTAAGTAAATATGGCCAAGAGGCGGTGCACAGTTCAGGTTGCAGCCGGCAATAAGTTGCCGATTTATTTTCGTTCTTCCAGAAGCACCCCACCTACTCCCACATGACCCGGATCTGTGTTTCTTAGATAAACCACAAAAGCCGCCTCTTCAATCCCGGTTAGCTCACTGGCCTTTTTTGTAAAAGCACTAATCAGCTCTTTTCTCTTCTCCTTTTCAAGCTCCGGTCCGTAAAAAAATATCGTGGGCACATCATCACCCCTCTCTTGTTATAGATTCCACGCCTATTATCCGGCCTTTCCATTTTAAATAAATGAAATATGATATTACTGCAGGTATGATAACCAGATAGTACATTGTTTTATACCCCAGCCCGGCGGCTACAAAACCCCAAGACAGAGATCCAACAGCTATTCCCAGGTCCACCGCAGTATAATAAGTAGCATTCGCTGACCCTTTTTTCTCCGGAGGCACATTATTCACGGCGAGAATCAGCAGTGTAAATTGAACAAGACCAAATCCCAGACCAAATAAAAGCCCGCCAACAATCAAGTGAAACAATTTGCCGGTATGAGCGACGATTACCATTGTCGAGACAATGGAAGAGGTTCCAACTATTATATTTAAATCGTAACCCTTCCGCCCCCCCCTGTCAATTATTATTCCCGATAAAAACCTGGAGATAAGCGTGGTAACAGCCATGGCGGTAAAGAAGTAACCAGCCGTTGTCAAACCCTGTTCCTGTGCATAAAGAGGGAGGAAGGATATTAGTGAACTGTGTATTAAGGAAACAATGAACATTATTATTGAAGGCCGCAGGGCAGTTTTATCAAAAATAACAAATTTAAAATCGCCGGGCTGCTTTTCTATTTTGGGATATCTGATTGATAACGCAAGGATAAGCGTGATCGTTGTAATAAACAAACAGATGAGAAAGAGTAACTCGAAAGAATAATTATTAATTAACCAGAGGGCAATAGCCGGCGCACAGGACATGGAAACGCTATTTGCTAAACTGTAAACACCCAAGCCTTCTCCAAGCCTCTCCCTGGGGATGATGTCCAGTGCTACAGTGCCAGTTGATGTATGTCCAATCCCCCAGCCCAAACCCTGGATAAAGCGAATAGCAATGAGCATAACCACAGGAATCATGCGTAGATATATGGCTGTGGGTATCATAAAAAGCATGATCCCGCCGAGAAAAATCAGCTTGCGTCCATACCTGTCCAGATAATAACCCGTTATCGGCCTGGATATTATCGCTGCTGCCGTCAGAGAAGATAAAGCCAGGCCGGCGATCTTGGCAGTTCCTCCAAATCTCTCAATATAAACAGGCAGAGTGGTATTAAAGCTATGAAAAACGAGACTTAAAGTTAATGTCGACAGGCATATTAGTAAAAAGTTCAATGTCCATAAACGAGGTTTTTCCAGTTCAATATTTTCTTGTATTCTACCCGGCATTTTTGTCTCCTATTATTTAGCAGATATAGAAAAAACAAAGTCAACGTTAAGGAAAATTTTACTTCACAACAAGCCGAACTCACCTTCTCCCGATCTGCTACATAGATTATAAAAAAAGAGAAGTAGGTTAAACAATATGATCATCATGAAAGGAGAATGCTTTCTTGAAAGACTATTATGATATTTTTCTCAGCTACCACAGCACTGATGAAACCGTAGTCAAGCATATCGCGAAAGTCTTGACGAACCAGGGCATAAAACCTTTTCTCGATAAATGGAACATTAAACCGGGTCAACCCTGGCTGGCAGAAATAGAAGCGGCGCTGCAGGCCAGCAGGGCATTCGGTGCGTTTATCGGCCCCACAGGTTTGGGACCGATTCAAGTAGCCGAGATGCGGGCAGCGCTCTACCGAATGTTCAGGGAAAAGGGCTATCCCGTTATTCCTATTTTGCTGCCCGGAGCAGAACCTGCAAAGCATGACCGGTTACCGGCTTTCCTCGCCCAGCAAACATGGGTTGATCTTCGCAAGGGACTTGATAATAAAGAAGAACTCGGACGTTTTCTGGCGCAGATTCATCCCCGAAAAACTGGCCCTGTAAATATCGGCAGACAAAGCAATAACACTAAAAAAACTGATAAAGCCACCTTGCTCAGGGCTTTGGTTCTTCTTGAGAGCGAAGATCTGGTATATCTGGCAGAAATAAGCGGAATACGCAGGGCGGAAATAACAAAAGACGGTATAAAAACCCTGGCGGTAAGCCTGGTCAATCGAGCTGAAATATACGGTCTTTTGGAAAAACTACAGGCAAATCTTATGGTTGAATATCCCGCCGTTGCCTTGAAAGCAGGTTTAACGGTATAAGCAAATAATGATTAGGATCTTTAATCTATTGTATCAGCCCGCAAAACCACTTTTTAACCCTCGCCGCAGCTTTTCTATAATCTCCGGTGCGGCCTTAAAAGGAACCTCAACTCTGGAGGAAGGGGGCAGGGCAAGCTTGCATTCCTGGAAAGGAGTAAAAGCAATCAATTCGTTATAAGCCAGATAGGCAAGCAGCTCTAGGTTAATGGTATCTTCCATATTATAGGAAAGCAGCGTTTCTAGAGCCCTGATATTTCCATGACGCCGGTATTCCTGCCACAAAAGAACGGCCATATAGCCGTCTACCCCTTCTAAATCTCCGCGGCTGATTCCCAGCTGTTTCTCGCAACTTTTCAGGCCGCCTTTATACCCCAAGCCTGCCAGGATAAAACGCAGATCAAGATGTGCATGCTGATCAAGTTTTATCTTAAAATATCTTTCTATAAAAGGAAGGTCAAAGCATTTGCCGTTATATGTAACGAGCAAGCTGTAACGGGCAATATCCCGGGGGAAATCCTGCATATTTTCCCCCCAAACATAATAGCTAAGCGATCTCCCATCGTACAGGGAAATCGTTGTAATATGATCACCATCCCCTCCGAGACCGGTAGTTTCTATATCAAGAAAGGCAGCGTTTCCCCTGAAATCAGCAAAAAGACGCCATGCCTGATTGGGCGGCAGTCTGCCGGCAAAAAAACTGGCCTTCCTTTCCTCATAGTTTTTTCTTGAAATTTCTAACTGGTTTTTGAATGAAGGAGGGAGTTTTTTGCCGGCAGACCGGGGTTCTTTCTCCATACCAAGTTTGTTTTCCAGGTCGTCCCAGCTGCATATCCCCTCATTCCAGAGTCTTCTTTCTGTTTTTAACCCTATTCCGGGAAAATGCAAAAAAGTATTTTTTAGCATTGTCTCACCCCTATTTTTACCGCTTTAAGTGAGAGCCGGAGGGGACCTTCTCTAAAAACATCCGGCCGACCTGCCAGATATCACCTGCGCCCATTGTCAGGATAAGATCGCCGCTTCTGGAATTCATCTCCAGGAAATGGACCATATCTTCCTTGCTCTGAATAAGGCGCACCCCGTCGTGTTTCCTCAGGCTGATCTCCCGGGCAAGCCTTTGAGAATTAATTCCCGGAAGGGGATCCTCCCCTGCGCTGTAGATATCATCAAGCAAAAGAAGATCTGCTTCATCAAATGCCTTTACAAAGTCATTCCATAAATAATTGGTCCGTGTAAAACGGTGGGGCTGAAAGACGCAGATAAGACGCCTGCCACTGCGGCGAGCCGCATTTAGAGTGGCCTTAATTTCCGTAGGGTGATGTGCATAATCATCTACGATCAAAACCCCTTCTTTTTCTCCGACAATTTCAAAGCGGCGCTTTGCCCCCTTCAAAGGAGCATAAAGCATCCTGAATAAGCGGAAATTCTATTTCAAATAAAATTCCCACCGCAATTGCTCCCAGTGCATTAAGAGCGTTATGTATTCCGGGGACGTTTAAGTCGAATTCTCCCCAGGTTTTTATGCTTGAAGTATACCTGAAAGCTTGAGCCGAATTCCAACCATTCCATTCCTCCGCCCCTTATATCCAAACCATCCGTAAAACCATAGGTCAACACGTCCGGGGTTAACCCCGGCCTTATTTTCTGCAGAATAGGGTCATCGCCGCAGATTACCGCTGTGCCTCCCCCCCGCACGTTATTAATAAAATAGGAATAGGATTCTACCATCTTTTCAAAATTGCCGTTGTAATGTTCCAGGTGATCAGCCTCAATGTTGGTAACCAGGGCTACGATAAGGTCTGTATCTCAGAAAAGAATGATCGCTTTCACATGCCTCGGCCACAATATATTTACTTTTCCCCAGTCTGGCATTGCCCTGAAAAAAGGAAACCTCTCCACCGATTATAGAAGTTGGATCAAGGCCGCCTTTTTCCAGCATTAAAGAAAGCATCGCTGTTGTAGTTGTCTTCCCATGAGTCCCCGCCACGGCAATGCCGTACTGATCATTCAAAACCGCCGCAAGCAGTTCGGAACGATGCCACAGTGGGATACCTCTTTCACCGGCGGCCAGCATTTCAGGGTTATGGGGGGGTATGGCGGTGGAATAAACCAGCAACTGAGCATCCCCAAGTTGTTCAGGGTTGTGTCCGATAAAAATTTTCGCCCCTTTCTCCCGCAATAGCTCTGTCAGGCTGGAGCTTTTAATATCAGAACCCCTTACACTGTAACCTGCCTCGAGCAGGAGAAAAGCAAGGGCGCTCATCCCATAGCCGCCGATGCCGACGAAGTGAACTTTCCTTAACCGATTCAACAAGTACAACCCTTCTTTCGGGACAAAGTATTAGTTGGAGCTCATATTATAACATATTTATTTTCTTGAAACTTGTGAGGAAGACAGATGCAATATTTATCCATTTAATTATGTTAATTAAAAAAGAGGAATATTTACTTCAAACAAGCATATAATAGTAAGATTAACTTTTTGTCTCCACAAGTAATTCACAGTATCCACATAATTATCCACAGGCAAAGCGCCATTTCTTGGACAACCCCGCATTACTATCCACATATTTCCACATTGGTTACATAAAGTTGTTGTCGTAAATCCGCTAAAAAGGTCGAAACAGCAAGTAATGGATGAACATTGATAAAAAATAAATTAAACCTTTGTTTTGCTCAATCAAGCTCTAAATTGGGGATGGCATTTAAATCCCAGGGTGCAGTACGGCCCTGGTGCAGGTAAAAGTAACCGGCGGAGGCGATCATGGCGCCGTTATCTGTACACAACTCCGCAGGCGGATAAACTAATTCAATTCTCTCATTGGATAACCGTTGCCTGAGTCTTCTTCTCAGCTCACCGTTAGCAGCCACACCTCCGGCCAGAAGAAACTGTTTTGTCTCTATTTTCCTGATCGCCATGTGAGATTTTTCAACAAGAACATCTACAACAGCGTCCTGAAAAGCGGCAGCAAGGTCAGCAGGCTTCACCTTGTTCCCCTTTTCCGCCTCCCGCCGGATACAATTTAACACCGACGTTTTCACCCCGCTGAAACTAAAATCCAGCTTTCCTTCCTCGGTCATCAGCGCACGGGGAAAGTTAAAAACCCCAGCATCACCCTGCTGTGCCAACCGGTCTATAATTGCGCCTCCCGGGAACCCGAGTCCAAGCGCTCTGGCCACTTTATCAAAAACCTCCCCGGCAGCATCATCCCTGGTTCTGCCGATGGTTTCGATTCGCCCGTGATCATGCATATAAATAAGTGAGGTATGTCCCCCCGAGACAACCAAACAGAGAAGCGGAAAAGTAATCACAGTTCCTGTTAAAAAATTGGCATAAATGTGTCCTTCCAGGTGATTAACGGCCATTAAGGGTAAATCAAGGGTATAAGCCAGGGCTTTTGCTACAGAAACCCCAACCAGCAAAGAACCTACCAGCCCGGGTCCATAAGTAACGGCAATACCGTCCAAATCGCTTAAAGCAACCCCGGCCTTGCTCAGGGCTTCGTCTATTACAGGATTAATATAATCCAGATGGCAGCGCGAAGCGATCTCCGGCACGATCCCGCCAAAACGACGGTGAAATTGTTCCTGTGTAGATACTACGTTGCTTAATACATTGCGCCCGTTGAGCACTACTGCCGCAGCGGTATCGTCACAGCTTGTTTCCAGTCCAAGGATTAATGTTTTACGGATCACCCATAGCACTCCTTCCTCCCGCTGCATATGAAATCGTCTGCTTTAAGCATCATTACCAGAGCATCTTCGTCAAGATAATAGTTTTTTCGAAGAGTAATTACTTTAAAATTAAATTTTTCATAGAGTTTCTGCGCATTCCGGTTAGAAGCCCTCACTTCTAAAAATGCTTTGCCGGCACCTTTTGCAAAAGCTTCTTCCAGCATATTATTCAATATTATTGTACCAATACCTGCCCTCCGGTGGTGTGGATGAACCGCCAGGGTCGTGATATGCGCCTCGTCTAAAACAATCCATATACCCCCATAGCCGATAATCATTGTGCTTTCTTTAAAACGCGCCACGATATAATAGGCATACTTGTTCTGGGTTATCTCAGCATAGAAAGAATCCCTTGACCAGGAAGTTGAAAGAAATGAACCCCGTTCAATAAACAGCACCTGATCTAAATGGGCTGCTGTCATGGGGGTAATATCTAACTGCAACACAACTAGGACATCCTTCCCTGGCTTTTTTTCTGCAGCTTCCTTTCCGCCTCAGAAATACGAATATAAAAGGGCTTTATAGCATAAGGAGAAATTGAACCGTCTTCTGCCCAAATCCTTGCCCCTTTCTGAAGAACCAGAGAAGCACGATTAAGCCGCGATGAATAAGGCATTTCCCGGCATCTCTCCCCAAGGGCAGCCCTTAGAATTTCTCCAATATTTTCCGGATAATCGCCTAAAAAAATGATATCTTCATGGTAGGCATCCAGTTTGCGGCACAGCTCTTCCACCGATATGGCCGCTGCTCCTTCAACCATCACCGCCCCTCCGGGACCTCCCCGGTAAAGAGCTGTATAGACCTGGTTTTTCCTGGCATTTAAGACCGGACAAATTAAGCCTTTGTGGAAAATACAGGCTTCTGCCAGGGCATCAAGGGTCATAACCCCCACAACGGGAATGTTTAACCCCAGGCATAATCCTTTTGCTGTTGCCATACCGATGCGGATACCGGTAAATGATCCCGGCCCCACGCATACGGCAACACCCTGCAGCTTGTTTTTGGGAATCCCGGCATCTTTTAAAAGTGAAATAATCAGGGGCATCAGACGCTGCGAGTGTGTATTATCCGTATTTAAAAGATATTCCGCCCAAACCCTTTCCGTATTACCAAGAGCTACACTGCAAACTCTGGTTGTGGTATCAAGAGCAAGAAGCAGCACTTTTCTTCAACTCCTCAATCAAAAAATCCTTCGTTTTATCCAATTGTATAAAATGAAGGATACGGGAATTTTCGAGATCCCGCGGGTCTTTCCTTATATCGATCTCCAGCCTGGCAGCAGGCAAAAAATGAGGAAATTTATTCGCCCATTCAATAAGGGTCAAGCCGTTTTCAGCATAAAAATATTCTTCTAAGCCAAGCTCTTCCAGTTCCTCCTCGTCTTCCAGGCGGTAAAAATCAAAATGATATAACTCCAGCCTTCCCTGGTAAAGGTTCATAATCACATAAGAGGGGCTGCTAACATTATTTATAACCCTCAACCCTTCGGCAACTCCACGGGCAAAAACCGTTTTCCCGGCTCCCAGTTCGCCATTTAAAGCTATAACTGTACATCCGGGCACAATTTCTCCTAGAATTCTGCCGATTTTCTTTGTCATCTTTACCCCGGTACTTTTTAGAGTAAGCATACTTAATTATATCTTCTGCGGCTGCTAAAAGCAACTTTACAATGAAAACGCGGCTAAGTAATAAGTAGAAATTAAATATTAATATGGTATAAACCAAACAAATAAGATAAAAATATGAAGAAGGGGGTGTTTGAAATCAGGGCAAAATTAATTAAAGGATTTCCTGTAGTGGATCTGGAAGATGGTTCCATGGCGGGAAGAGTGCAAAACTTAATTTTGGATCCCGCCGGGAAAAAAGTTGCCGGGTTCCTGGTCGGGGAAAAAGGACTGCTTAAAGGGCGTTCGCAAATTATTTTATATGAACAGGTCTCCCATATCGGCAGGGATGCCATTACTATCAATAACAAAGAAAACCTGGCAGCAGAAGAAGACCATCCTGAACAGGAGGTTTCCAGGGATTATTCTTTTCTAGGAAACAGTGTTATCAGCAGTGAGGGAGATTATATCGCCAGGGTTCAGGATTTCACCTTTTCTATTCAAACAGGGGAAATTGAAAGCCTCCTGCTTTATGATTTTAGAAGCAAAGAAAAAATAGATAGAAATATTTTTCTATCTATGCATGGAGTTCAAAAGCTGGGAAAAGATTATGTTATTGCAGAAGCAGACTACGCCGCTTACTTGAGTGAGGGAGAAAAAGATGAAGGGCGCGAAGATGAGGAACATGGCAAAGGAAAAGAGGCCGCCTATTCTCTGGAGATGAGGGCAATTGAATTTGCCCTGCACAAAGAAGCAGCGTTTACAGTTAAAAATCTTCACGGCGAAATAATTGTTGAAAAGGGCCAGAGAATAACATACGATACCATTGAAAGAGCGCGTGCTTCAGGGAAGCTTTACCAGGTTCTTTTTGCGGCTGGAGCAGGGGAACTTCTGGACAGCATAGATTTCACCTTAGAAAAACTGGATCAGGGAAGCGACCGTCTTCTGCAAGCATGGCAAATTTTTAAAAAAAAATCCTCCTACATCTTCAGAGGTACGGAACATAACGGTAAAAAAGACAAACAACATAAAGAGGCGCAAGCCTTTGAAGGGCCTGGTGAGGAGAAACCGCCTTATATTAAAGAAGAGTATAAACCGGGGGAAATACAGCACTCGCTGGCGGAGGTATTCGACAACATCAAGGAGATCTGGAGGCGCCTGGAAAAGGAGGTTTCCAGGGAAGGAAAAGAGCTCGCACATGAATCCAGAGAAAAAATGAAAGAGTATGCATTAAACAAAAAAGCAAATTTCAGCATAAGAAACGGTGAAGGAAATATACTGCTGCAGGGCGGTGAAATAATAACAGAAGAAATAATTGCAGCCGCTGAAGCTGCCAACAAAATTCCTTCCCTTTTCCTGGCGGCAATTTCCAGCGAAGCAGAGGAAAGCCTCAGTGCTCTGGGTGAAAAAATAAGGGATATCTTTCATTAATGCGACAGGGGACGGTTCTCGCTGTCGCACTCAATTGTGAGTGCGACAGCGAGAACCGTCCCCAATGTCGCGTTAGCGCATTTCCTGGAGTGTTTCTTCGAGCGCCTGGATAAAACGCCTGTTACCTTCTTCACGGGCGATAGAAACACGAATATGCTGGGGATAGCCAAAGATATCCCCGGTCCGTACAATAATCCCTTTACGCAAAAGCCTTTGGAAAAGCTCTTTGGAGTCCACCCCTGTATCAACAAAGATAAAATTGGCCTGTGTAGGGATATGGTTAAGGCCCATCCTCTTCAGCTCTCCCGCAAGGTATTCTTTGCCGGCAGCATTTACTTTTTTTACTTCCTGAAGATGTCCTTCATCTTCCAGCGCTGCTCTTGCAGCGACCTGTGCCAGAGAATTCACATTAAACGGCTCGCGCACAGTATTAAGATCGGTTATGATCTGCTCCGGGGCAAGCCCATACCCTACCCGTAAACCAGCAAGACCGTAAATCTTGGAAAAAGTACGTAAAATAAGCACATTGCTGCCACGCTTAATCAATTCCAGACTATCCGGGTACGAAGGATCGTCAACAAACTCCCGGTAGGCTTCATCCAGGACGATCAGGACTTCCGGAGGCACTTTTTTCAAAAAACCCTCCAGTTCATCTTTATTCACGATAGTACCCGTGGGGTTATTGGGATTGCAGATATAGATAATTCTCGTCCTGCCGGTAATTGCCCCCGCCATAGCCTCTAAATCATGGTAAAAATCTTTACAGGGCACGTTAATTGGAACGGCGTCCATCAACCGGGCGGAAAATTCGTACTCCGAAAAGGAGGGCTGGGCCATGATAATCTCGTCCCCGGGATTTAAATATGCTGCCCCCAGCAGGGTAATAAGCTCATCGGCACCGTTCCCCAAAACGATATTTTCTTCTTTGATCCCAAGTTTTCCGGCAAGGGATCGTTTAAGATAGAAACTATTACCATCAGGATAATAATTGATCTTATGTAAGTAATCCTTTATCGCCTCCATTGCCAGCGGGGAAGGCCCCAGGGGGTTCTCATTTGAAGCCATCTTAACAACATTTGAAAGCCCCAGCTCTCTCTCCACTTCCTCGATTGGTTTTCCAGGGACATACGGGGTGATGCTCTCCAGACATCGCCTTTTTTGGGGTTTTTTCATTACTTCACTTCCTTTTAACTGTAATTAATTAAATTTTAGTAACAATTAGATTGCTTATGAAAGTATAATAATAGCTAAGAATTTTCGCCACAGCAAACCGAAATCCTTCCCAAACGGCTCAATAATTAACCTGCCTGATTATCCACCTTCGAAAGATAATTTGCAGCCATCAGCAAGCCGATAAGTGTTTTCCCATCCTCAATTTCCCCGTTTGAAACCATTTTTAAAGCTTCGGGAATAGCAAAACTTTCCACTTCGAGAAATTCCCCTTCCTCCTTAGCGGCGGCTTCATCCCTTACCAGATCACGAGCAAGATACATGTAAAGCACCTCATTGGAAAAACCGGGGGAACTATAAAAAAAAGCCATCCGCTGCAAGTTCTCAGTCCTGAACCCAATTTCCTCGGCCAGCTCACGCTGTGCACAATGCAAAGGGTCTTCTCCCGGCTCCAGCCTCCCGGCAGGAATCTCCAAAAGAACCTTTTCAATAGCTTTACGATACTGTCTAACAAGATATACTCTATCATCTTTTACAGGGACTATTCCCACCGCACCGCTATTAACCACTTCAACAATTTCCCGCTTGCTTTCTTTCCCGTCCGGCAACTGCACCCGGTCCAGGCGAACACTAATAATTTTACCGCTGTATATTTCCTTGCTGCTTATAGTTTTTTCATTTAAGTTCATTTTATCAGCCAATTTCCCCCTCCGGTAAATAAAGTCAAGGATAAAAAATCATAAACTGTTTGCGCCCTGCCAGCGGCTGAAAAGGTTATGTTCCAGCCCAAACTGGTCCAAAATTTTGCCTACAGTATGATTAATAATATCTTCCATGGTTTTGGGAAGGTTGTAGTAGGCCGGCATCGGCGGTAAGATAATCCCGCCAACCGCAGCCACCCTGGTCATTAACTGCAGATGCCCCAGGTGTAAGGGTGTCTCTCTTACGACCAGCACCAGCTTTCTTTTTTCCTTTAAAGCCACATCCGCAGACCTGATCAGCAAATTCTCATTGTAAGAATTAGCGATCGCCGAAAGACTTTTTATGGAACAAGGTGCAATAATCATCCCGTCCGTCTTAAAAGAACCGCTGGCTATAGAAGCTCCGATATTGCGTATATCATGGACTTCTGCAGCCATCTTTTCAATTGTATGAATGTCATTGCCGGTTTCAAGAAGTATTGTCTTCTTTCCTGCATCCGAAATAACCAGATGGGTCTCTACCCCCAACTGCTGCAATACTTCAAGTGTACGAATACCATAAATGGCCCCGGTAGCACCAGAAATACCCACTATTAACTTCATATCAACAACTCCTTCCCCCGTTGATTACCTTATTATTACGGATCATTATTCGAGCCACGCCGTCGCTTAGCATATTTCTATCTATACTCCCCGCGAAGGAGCTTGCCAACCTTTTTCTCCACATCTTTGATTAAAGAAGGGTTTTGTATGGCTGTCACTTCATTCCATGTATCCCATTCCCCGCAAAGAACACGGTACAAATCCTGGCAACCGCGCTCATAGAATATTTTATAGTCAGAGGTAATCTGAGCAGCAAGTCTTTCCAGATCGGAATAAAGTTCGTCCCGCTCATGGGAATCATTAACCTGAAAAATAACGGTAACATGGGGGCTGCTTTTATCATTGGTCCCGATACGGCCTCGAACCGTCCGCGACAGCGGGAATTTATCGTCCTGGTATTTCTCTAAAAGATCCAGACAATAGTCGAGCTTATTAAAAACAACAACTATTTTCCAGCAGTTTAGCGGTTCTTTCAGGATCAACCGGGACGGTGCCCCTTTAAGTTGTTCGTGTAGTTTTTCCAGGCAGGGAAGGCAGCGTTCATAAATGCTTTTTTTTGTTTCCTGCAGGCGGGGATGGTTTTCAAAACTCATCCAAAAACCCTTATTTACATCCCTTCTGCGGCCAACATAAATCTCCAAAATAAAAAGCCTCCACCCGTTATTCTTCAGCTTTATCTTAACGGAACTCCTTTTCCCTGTCA
The DNA here is from genome assembly GCA_050948825.1 of Dethiobacteria bacterium. Lineage (GTDB taxonomy): Bacteria > Bacillota > Dethiobacteria > DTU022 > UBA8154 > DUQX01. The sequence continues at coordinate 61,307 of JBMNEO010000012.1, forward strand.
AATACATCCGGCAACTCATCAATGCAGTCCAGTATATGATCTGCTCCTGCCCTGGAAAGCGAACTGAGGGTTCCGGCGCCCGTCAGGACTCCAACAGTAACCATACCGGCTTTCTTGCCTGCAATAATATCACAGGGAGAATCTCCGATGTAAAAACATTTTTCCGCTGCTATCTGAAGCTGCTGCTGACACAGCAGCAAGGGTTCTGGATCGGGTTTGTGCTTTGCAGTATGCTCGCGGGCAATTATCGAACTAAAAAACTGATCAGGGTTAAGTCCTTTCTCCTTAAAAAATTTTATTTTATTTGCATAACTAGAAGAGGTAACCACACCCATTTTCACACGGCTTTCCTGCAGGCGGGATAAAAGTCCCGCAACACCGGGGAAAAAGCTGATTTTTTGGCCATAACCGCGTCGCCAGATCTCCTTTAATGTATCCGCAAAAATTTTTCGCTGCTCTTCTTTTTTGGTTTCAGAATTACCTGCAGGAAGAAGCTTCTCCCATATCTCCCAATAACCAAACCCTCTCCCCATATAATCCAGCACCTCTCCCCGCTGCGGAAGGGGTAGCCCCGCTTCACGGCAACCCGCACAAAAGATATCGTAATAATGATTAACTGAATCAATAAGGGTGCCGTCCAAATCAAAGATTATACCCTGCGGAAAAGGAAATTTTGGCGGAAACACAACGGTAAACTGTAATGGATTATTGTCACGGAGCCTTAAGTGTTCTCTTAGTTTAACTGGTGCAACCAGCTCTAAAATACCGCTGTAATAATCATCCACCATGGGAAATACTGCCGTCGCCATTATGGCGCCAACCCTGACCGGAAGCAACCTGCCCTCGCACAGTTCTCCTCCGGGGGGAGGGATTAAACGTCCCCCGCGGGAAAAGGCCAGCCTGCGCAGAAAATCATAATCCCCCGGTTCCACCTTCAAATTCAATGTTCCAGGGAAAGGGATAAAACCGCTTTTTTCAAGAAACTGTTCCTTCACCCAGTCCAGCTGCAAAAAAACATACGCTTCACCTTTGCCAGAAATTACTGTTCCCTCAATCTGCTTCTCCCCAGTCATCTACAACAAGCCCTTCTATCTGTAATATTCAAAGAGCCCGGGTATTCGGTCCTCTTTACACCTCTGCTCCGCTCTTCCTCCGAGTTGCCGGGAAAGGATCCTTAAGTCAGCCTGCCGCGGCAAGCAAAGCGATCAAGATCGATTCCCCTTCTCTGAAGCCACTGAGCAGTTTCCCCAAGAATAACCAGCGGTTTCTCACGAAGCCCAGAGACGCTGCGCGCACCCAGCATTAACATTACCTGCCTGAGCTGCTTCTCTATCTCCAGCAGGTAATGCTCAACCGCTGCTTCGCCTCCATTATAATAACAGCGCACGAGCGGGCCGGCTATCCCGGCCAGAGAAGCCCCCAGGCTGAGCGCCTTGGCCACATCAAGCCCGTTACGTATCCCGCCGGCAGCAACGATATCCACCTGTGATCCTGCAGAATAAACCACCTCCACCAGGCTGCTCACTGTGGAAAGGCCCCAGTTCAAAAAAGGATGCGCTGTCTCCCCGCTCCGGCGGAAGCCTTCGATAAGTATAAAATTCGTGCCTCCTTTACCCCCGACATCCAATGCAGCAACACCCGTGGAAATAAGCTGCGCCGCCTGTTCATGAGCTATGCCGCACCCTACTTCTTTCACTATTACCGGGACATCTGAGATAAGAACCGTATTCCTGATATTATCCAGGTATCCCTGAAAGGATAATTCCCCTTCATCCTCCGGCATCATTACTTCCTGTGGAATATTGAGATGAAGTTGAAGGGCATCCGCGCCGATCATCTCCACCGCCCGCAGGGCTTCTTCAGGCGAAAGGCCTGCGCTGACATTTGCGGCGATAAACCCGTTGGGGTTTTCCTCACGAGCAACTTTAAAACTATACTCAGCTTTCCTGTCCTGCAGGGCGGCAGTTTGCGAGCCCACGGCCATCGGTATCCCCAGTTTGCGGGCAACAGCGGCCAGCGCCCTGTTAATTTTAGCCGCCTCGCCAATACCGCCGGTAATAGCATTAATCATTAACGGGGATTTCATCTCCCGGCCACAAAACTTAACTGCAGTATTAATCTCCCGGTGGCCGATTTCCGGCATACAGTTATGGACAAAAAATACATCTTTAAATCCGGGGCTATCCGGACCGTCGCTCAGGTTCCGGACAAGATTAAGGTGATCAAGCTTGCGTTTTTTGCGCAAATTTCCACACCTCTTTTTAATACAAGTAAAAACATTAATCAGAGCTATCGCATACCGCCAAAACAGCCATTACAGCTATCACAGCTATCGCGGCCATCATAACGGGCATAGCTTTCAAAGCTGCCAAAGTTTACAGCTTTCAACTATCACGGTATTTTGTCAACTGCCTCAGCAATTGCTCAAGAACCTTTGAACAATTGTTCTCGATTTCCCGTACACCTGAAGCTGTAAGATTATCCACATGAATACCTGCGGTGAGCACTACTTTCCTATTGAGGGCGGAGGCAAGCTTGCCGGCCATTTTTTTGGCCAGCTCATCCTCTTTATGTCCAACCAGAGCAAATACGGAAGTAGTTGAGCTGATCATTTGTGGATCGTCCAGGCTGGGGCGGGGTATACTCACGGCTATTGCCCCCACATGAGGTTTATTGCCGCCACAGACCATGACAGCAAGGTCATCGCCAATAAGGAAAGCGCTGACCTGCACCTGATACGGTGTTTCGCCTGCGACCATGGTCAGCTGTTCTTTCTGCAACAAACGGCACCCCCTATTATCGATCTGCCGAATATTTCGGCATTTTCGTTTAAGACTCAATTATTCAAAATACCGGCTAACCTGCCGGTATTATATATAATTCTGCAGCCTTTCGCGGTTATACGCTATTGTACAGGAGTATCCGGAAAAAGTCAATGCCCGTGATAATTACCTGCCACAGCATAATTGACAATAACCACAAAAAAGATTAAATTATAACTCAGACATAATTAAATTACTAAGAGAAAGATGGATCGTTATGACAAAGAAAAATTCAGTGTATAATGCCCCCGTACTGCACAAGGCTTTCGCAATCCTGGAGGAAATTGCTTACAGTCAGGCTGAATCGGGTATAAGTGACCTTGCCCGCAAACTGGATATTCCCAAAAGCACTGTTTACGGAATAATTCAAGCTCTTAAGGAGATCGGCGCCCTTATTCAAAGCGAGAATACACATAAATTTAAACTTGGCCCGACACTGGTAAGATTGGGCAATCAGGCGCTCTCCGGAATTAATATCAGATCTATAGCACGACCGCACATGAATAAACTAAGCAAAGAGTACAAAGAAACGATTTTTATGGGGATTTTTGATGAACAAGGAATTACAATTATTGAAAAATCCGATAGTCCCCTCGATTTAAAAATATCCGCGCCCCTGGGAACTCGTATACCGATCTTTGCCGGGGCTACCGGGAAAGTTTTTCTCTCCAGGATGCGGAAAAAAATGCTCGATAAGATTCTGATGGAAAGATCAATACCTAAATATACCGAAAACTCGATCATTGATCCGGTAAAATTCCGCCAGGAACTTGAAAAAGTACGGAAGCAAGGTTATGCAAAGGATTTCGAAGAATATATCCAGGGGGTGAACGCCATCAGCGTACCTTTGCTGCCCGACTCCTGGGGTTGGCCGGCGGCTGCCTTATGGATGGTCGGTTTCAGCAGCTCGTTCACCGGAGAAAAGCTTGAAAAAGCTATTTCCGCCTGTATCAAGGAGGCCTCGAAAATAGCCGAAAAAATCAAAGAGGCGACCATATCAATCAACTTATAACTTAAAAATATTTCTCCGCTTAAAAAGAATTTTCATAACTGAACGACCCTCAAGCATATTAATGAATAAGATTATTTATTAGGGTTGAATGGCTATGAAAATATTAAATATTAAAAAGAAAAAGCTGGAGGCATTACTGCTGATAGGAGTGTTATTTTTTGGCGCATATCTTCTTTTCTTCTCCAAAACTCCCATCATCCCCACACTAACCGGGCGCCAACAAAGGCTGGTCCCTATCTATTATGTTGATACAGAAGAAAAAAAAGTCGCCTTTTCCTTTGATGCCTGCTGGGGGTCGGCTTATACCCCCACCCTCCTGGAAATCTTGCGGGAAAATAATATCAAGACAACTTTTTTCCTTACCGGCTTCTGGGTGGAAAAATATCCGGAAATGGTTACGAAAATCAGCAAGGAGGGGCACGAAATCGGCAACCACTCCTACAGCCATCCCCACCTCAACGGCCTTGGTGAACAGGAAATCAAAGCCGAACTGAGAAAAGTGGGTGAGATGATCTTCGAACTGACAAATGTTCAACCACGCCTTTTCCGTCCCCCTTTCGGAGAATACAGCAACAAAGTAATCATAGCGGCCGAAAGATGCGGTTACCGGACCATCCAGTGGAGCATTGACTCTCTCGACTGGCAGGAACTAGGCAAAGAACCCATGGTCCAAAGGGTTACGGAAAAGCTCCACCCCGGTGCAATTATTCTCTTCCATAACAACGGCAAATATACTGCAGAAGCACTGCCGGAAATTATCGCCTGGGTTAAAGAACAGGGCTACTCTATCGTCCCCATTTCAGAACTCCTCTATAAAGAGAATTTTTATATAGACAGCAACACGGGAGCACAAATACAAAATCCCCCGGCAAGTCGGTAGCAGTTTTAGCGTGCAATGCAGGGGCCTTGCTAGGGGAAAATACAGTTTTAAGAGGCAAAAAGAGGGCCAGGACACCCAATACCGGCCTGGCAACTACAAGTGAATATTGTGTTCAACATTAAACTCTAACAAAAGACCTTTTTTCTTACCCATGGCAGCTTTGTGCTTGCCATGGGTATTTATTTCAGTTCTGTCTTCAAGTTACCGTCGCAATATGTTATCAATACTCAAGCTCAAGTATTTGTTAAGATTCCTGTTCTAAAATAGTCATCCAGGTTCTGGCATGGTTATACTCATCACCGGCAATGCTGAAGATTATAGCTCTGAGAACTGGATTTTTTACCATGTTTGCCATTTGTACGTACATAGCTACTGCTGAAAGTTCATCAGCAATAGCCTCTTTAACCAGGTTTTTGAACTCTTTATGGTTATAGTCTTTGCGCAAGAGGCTATCATCTGGCATTTGTGGCACCCCCTTTTATATTCTGAAAAAGCGCTCAGGCCCTTTCTGTATAAATATATGCGGAGGTGTTTAACAGTGTGATTCCTTTAATCTATAATAATTTATAAGTAAATAATCCAACAAATAATCCTTAGCTTAACTTAGTTTTATTCCAACAATACACTTTTTTAATACTGATGAATATATTAATAGCGCAAATATATAAAACGGGGTTTTTCAATCATACTTATTTTTCACAACTGTAAGCCGGGTATTTATGTCGAATAATGGTTCAATAAAAATAGCAGGAGGTGAGCATTTTGATGGCTAAGGAAATGCTCTATTTACTGGCCAAAGCTATTGAGCAAAAGTCAAAGAGTTTTCTTTATTATGTGGAGTTGTCGAGAAACTTATCGGACGATAAAAATTTCCAACGCGTTTTAATAGAAATGATCCTGCAGGAACAAAAGCATTTTGAAGCGCTTAGTGGAATGATTTCACAACTGCTTGAGAGCAGTAAGCAAGCTTCAGCTCCAGGGTTGATGGTCGAAGCGGAAGCAGGTGACAAGAAACGTATCGATTCAAAAATAGATACTTGCGACGTCACCAGGGCATCCGGGGATGTCAATACACTGCTCTTAAAACAGCTGATAAGGACAAAAAAAGATCTTGTTAAGAACAACTATGAAAGTCCAGAGCCCATTGCGGAGGAAAAGAAAAACATAGGAAATGAAAGGGCAAGCAGCAGCGACATTACAGGAGAAAAAAAACCAGCAGAGACCGGGCCTTTGCCGGATAATCAGAAAACAGAAAAAAACCAAACACCCGGGGAGAATAACGCGGCAGAAGAACTCCTGACACACGCTCCAATATATGAATGCTCTCAGAAACAAGAGGAAAGCTCTTCCCAAAAGGAAGGCGCTCCCCCCGCAGAATGCCCTAAGAATGCTTCAAAGGAGAGCAAGATACTGGTTTGGACTTTTGGAAAACGATAAATCAAGTAAAAAAATAATATAAAAAATACTAAACTTAAAACCTCCTCTTTTTCGTGAGCAAGCTCAATGAACTGAGGATATACTATATCACCCTCCATGCCGCGAAGAGTCTTACCCTGTTCCAGATAAATAGGCATACAATGTTTTTTCTTAGAATTCTTTCTTTAATTTTACGTGTTTAAAAGTTCTGGAATGGTTGGCGTAGTCTTCAACCAGATGGCCGTCTCCTATCAACTTGTACTTATAAATAACCAGGCCGTCGAGTCCCACCGGGCCTCTGGTATGGATTTTGGAGGTACTGATCCCTACCTCGGCGCCAAAGCCGTAACGGAAACCGTCGCTGAAGCGAGTAGAACAGTTCCAGAACACGTTCCCTGAGTCAACATAATCCATAAACCGCACCGCTTTTTCCCTGCTCCCGGTGATGATGGCATCAGTATGCCCCGAGCCGTATAAATTGATATGATCAATCGCCTCATCTATCCCCGCAACAACTTTTATGGATAACTTATAGTCGAGGTATTCGGTTCCCCAATCCGCCTCCGCAGCAGGTCCAACAGGGATCAACGCCTGTGTTTTGGGGCATCCTACCAGTTCTACCCCTTTAGCATCCAGCAATTTTTTTGCGGTAGGCAAAAATTCCGATGCTACATTTTCGTGCACCAGCAAGGTTTCCGCAGCGTTGCACACCGCGACATACTGGGTTTTGGAATCTACAACTATCTTCGCAGCCATATCCAGATCCGCGTCCTCATCCACATAGCAGTGGCAGATTCCATCGGCATGGCCCATCACGGGAATCTTTGAATTATCCATAATATAGCGGACAAAGTCATTGGAGCCCCTGGGGATAATCAGATCAATAAAGCGGTCCATCTTGAGCATTTCATTTACATCCGCGCGCGTCTCCAGCAATGCGGCCCAATTTGAAGGGATACCCGCCTCTTCGGCCGCACGGATGATAACCTCGGCCAGGATGCGGTTGGTTTCCAGGGCATCCGAACCGCCTTTAAGAAGAACTCCGTTACCGCTTTTCAGGCAGAGAGTAGATATCTGCACCAGGGCATCCGGCCTGGATTCAAAGATAACACCGATAACGCCTATCGGGCAGGTTACCCTGTACAATTCCAGGTTATCATCCAGCCCGGTGGAAAATACCGTCCTCCCTACAGGGTCTTCAAGCTTAATCAGGCTGTGGATACCGTCTATCGCATCTGCAATTTTTGCCTCATCAAATTTTAATCTTTTTAGAAGCGGTGCGGATAAGTCCTCTTGCTCGCTCCTCTTCAGATCCTTCTGGTTAGCTTTGATAATCTCACTTTTTCTTGTCTTTAGAGACTCTGCTATCTGAGCCAGAGCTTTATTTTTTGCCTCTGTCCCGGCCGCGGCCAGCTTGATCGAAGACTCCTTTACACGGCGCGCCAGTTCATCCATTAACATACAGGTTCCCCCCTCTTAATATATACGCATCTTCTTATTATTATTTGAGCAAGAGTTACTCGCGGGCTATTCTGATACTCATACTGATACTGATAACCGGTTATCCGGCATATAATATATAGTATTACCGGAGTAATTTAATGTTATTTTAATATTTCTTCCACATCCCGGGACGAGGTCACTCTAAACAGGGGGTACAGGGGATTTCGACGATAAATTCCCAGTATTTCTTCGTGAACACTCTCGGAATGAGCTGCAGTACAATCCTCGAGCAGAATTACTTTAAAATCATGGGCCAGAGCATCCATAACTGTAGAAAGGACGCAAAAATTGGTAGTAATACCTGCCACTGCACAAAGGGTAACGCCCTGTTCACGCAGCATTTTTTCAAGTCCGGTTCCGAAAAAGGCTGAAAAACGGGGTTTGGGAAGCCATGTGTCCGTTTCCGGCAGGTAGTCGAGCCCATCAGCAATCTCGGCTCCGCGGGTACCTGCCAGGGAATGGGGTTTCATACGGCCTCTGAAAATAAAATCCCCCTCATGAAAAGCGTCCGTAGAGAATATCACCGGCCACCCCTGTTTCCTGAAGGTGCCGATCAACTTGTTGATCGGTGGGACGATCTGCATTGCAAACGGCGTAATGGGAAACGGGTGCTCAAAATCCAAACTGTCTTTCACCATGTCAATAATCAACAGGCATGGCTTATCTTTGCTCAGCCATTCCATTTATTGAAGCCCCCCTAATCGTTCAAAAAGGCGATGTCATCCCACGGGTGCCGGTACAAGCCCTGCTTGAGCCTTTTCTGATCGAGATGGTGCCCAATCATACCGATACTTCTGCCCAGGACAAACAGCCCGTTGAGAGCGCCCATATTGATATAATCATCCGCTTCTTCCCTGGGCATCTCGTTGCGCAGCAGGTCGGCAAAGCAAACTCCGATACACCCGTCAACGTTCAGGATCAGGTTGTCCCGTTTGGTTGTGGTGATTTTCTCGACTTCCAGCGCATAGTTCAGAAGCGGGGTCTCTTTAAAATTCTGCTGGGCATACTCCTTGATTAGCGTCACCCGCAGATCCGGATTATGGGTAGACTTCACCCTGTGTCCGATCCCCTGAATGTTCAAACCTTTATTCTTCATATCCGCAATAAACTGAGCGGGCGAAATGCCTGTATCGTACGCTTCGGAGATCATCTGCGCTGCACCGTCAATAGCACCGCCGAAGCGGGGGCCAATGGTCAGCAGGCCGGAAGCAAGGGATGATATCAGGTCTTTCCCCGCACGTGTGGCCACGATGCAATTGTGCGCACCGGATACGGCAGGGCCGTGATCAGCGGTAATGATCAGGCACATTTCGATGAATTTGAGCGCGTACTGCGGCATGAGACGTTTAAACCACAGCAAACTGATTGCCCCGCCGATACCAAGGCCCTCCTGCACCACTTGCGAAATTGTTTTATTGCCGTAAAGGCACTCTTCGCCTCGATCATCCGAGATCGATGAGACAAAATTAGCCGGTTTTCTAATCATCTTTGATTTTAGTGCCGTATCATAGTCAACAGGTATCTTCGGTATTTCCGGTTCAGGAGCAGGGATTATAACACCCTCTTTTACCAGGCCGGTATAGACTTCATTGATTAGTTTATCATAATCGTCAAATGAGTCGGGCACGTAGGCACCGGCCTCCCTGAGCGCTTTATTTTTCGCATCAGCCGTCTCCATTTCAAGATCCGCCTTGGCCCCGGCGTGGCCAAACTGCACTTCTGTTTTAAAGGCCTTGGCACAGGTGCCGGTAACCCAGATGACCAGCGGCTTGGTGATCTTCTTCTCCTGCAGCGCCTTTACAATTTCGTATTCATTGTTACCGCCTACCTCGCCGAGAGCAACGAGCATTTTAATGGCGGGATTTTTTTCAAACCGCAGCAGGTGGTCAACCAGCGTTGTTCCCGGGAAGCGGTCGCCGCCGATAGCAATCCCTTCGTAAAGGCCGTCGGTATTTCTGGCAATAATATTGTAAGTTTCATTGGAGAGGCCTCCGGAATTGGATACGCAGCCCACAGAACCGGCCCGGTGAAGCCTTGATTCCAGGATATTCTCAATGGTGCCACCCGTATTGCCGATCTTGAAAGCTCCGGCTACAATACCCCCGATCGTTGCCGGTCCGATAATTACCTTGCTAAGCTCTTTCGCCCTGGCAATAACCTCCTTCATCTTTCTCTCCGGCACGCCTTCGGCGATAATTACCACCGTTCTGATCTGGGGCAGCTGTAAGGCTTCTAACGTCGCATCTGCAGCAGATCTGAAAGAGGCAAAGTTGATCATCACATCGGCATCGGGACACTTCTCCGCCGCTCTCTGCATGGATTTAAACACAGGCAGTAATATTTCCTGCGGACCGAAGAAAAACTTGGAATAGCTATCGGAACCGGTCGGATTAATTATCGCCGCAACAGAGGGGATCTCTCTTTTGGAGGCATAATCAAAGTCGAGCATCCTCTGCACCGCTTTTGTCTGCATATTATAAATAAACGCACGTGTAGTCCTATCAAAGAGTACGTAATCCGGCTTTTTAGTAGTAGTTTTCATTTTAGTTACTCCCCTTCAGTGCGAGTTTTACAATTTTCGTCATATGGGCCTCCGGACCGTATACCTCAATGGGCACCCCAAGTGACTGGCCGAGTTCTTTCATCTGCCTCAGGCCTTCTTTGTAGTTGGGCCCGCCTCTGCGCACAAATATTTTTACCTTGTTGTCGATTAATTTCTGGCGATACTCCTTCAGTGCCCGGATAATCCCTTTGAAAGTGCTGGCAACATCGGTAAAGTTAGCTATGGCACCACCGATAAGCAGAAATTTTCCCCGGGGGTCTTTTTCTCTTGTCATACAATCGAGAATGGTTCGGGCATACTTGTAGGTAAACTCCTCGTTGGGGTCGCCGGAGTATTCTCCGTAGTTGGCCATCTCATCCATATAGCCGAGATCGGTGATCGTATCCGCATAGATTACCGATGCACCGCCGCCGGCAACCATGGTCCAAACCCTTCCTTTGGGATTGAGGATGGTAAGCTTTAGGGAAGAACCGGTCTTGGAGTCAAGTTCTTCTATGTAAGCTTCGTCCTCCGTCAAAACCCTTCCGAATGGGGAAGGAAATTCTATGCCATCCCACTTTGCTTTGCATAAAAAATCGGCAGTGCTATCCAGCCTGGCTGCCAGATCGAGGATGTGAACCCTATCACCCACAACAACCAGCGGGTTAATCTCAAGATAGGCAAAATGACAATCCGCGTAAAGCCTGAAAAGTACTTCCATGAAGCCGGCAACAATGCTCTTACGTTCTTCGTTTAAATACCCCAGCAAATTCTTCTCAATGTCGCCCGCTGAAGGGAAACTGCCAATCGGCACCAGCATTTTTTCCGCCTTTTCATCAACATCGCCGACATCGACGCCCCCCCGGTGGTAAAAGAGAATATTATCCCCTTCCCTCACAGAAGTAATCGCCACATAATACTCATCATCCTGATCATGTTTAACATAAGGCTCTACGATAAAATGATCCAGTAAGCCGGTAACGCCGTCTATCGTAATCTCGTTTCCCATTTTCTCCGTAATCCACTCGCGCGCTTCGTTCCAACCCGCATTGAGCCGAAGCAGACCGTTTTTCCCCCGCATTTTTATCAGCTGATCCGGCTTTACTACAACTTTGGTCGATTCCAACCAGGGATACTCCCTTGTCAACGCATTAAGATCCGTTTCAGGACCTACTGAAATAAAATTATCTTCCACCGTATATTTTCTGCCGTCATAATCCTTCAGAAGGCGGGCAAGCATTTTCTTGCCCTGCGCCTCTCTTATAGCTTTTTGTGCCATATTATTCCCCTTTACATTTTCTTTTGTAGTTGTAAAGCAATAGCATCAATAAACTCTTCCGTACCGACAGGACAATCCGGTTTTGGCTCGGAGATACGCGCCATATCACCGGTCATAATACCGCCTTCGATAGTCTCAATTGTAGATTCCTCAATTTTCTGTGCAAACTCAACAACGTCAGGGGTGCCGTCAAGCTCACCACGTTTTTTCAAACAACCTGTCCAGGCAAAAATAATTGCCGTAGAATTGGTTGAAGTTTTTTCTCCAGCTTGGTGCTTGTAGTAATGCTTCTGAACTGTACCGTGAGCAGCTTCGTACTCGAAATAACCGTGCGGCGAAACCAGTACCGACGTCATCATCGCCAGGCTGCCGAAGGCCGAGGCAACCATATCGGACATAACATCGCCGTCATAATTTTTACATGCCCACAGGAAACCGCCCTCACCTTTCATTACTCGTGCAACCGCATCATCAATTAGAGTAAAGAAATAGGTAAGATTCGCTTCTTTAAATTTTTCCCGCCAGTTTTGCTCATATTCATCGGCAAATATCTCTCTAAAACGGGCATCATAAGTCTTGGAAATGGTATCCTTGACGGAGAACCAGAGATCGATCTTCTGATCATAAGCGAAGGTAAAACAAGCCTGTGCAAAGCTGCGAATAGATGAATCCAGATTATGAATACCCTGTAAAACCCCCGGGCTGTCAAACTCTTGCACTGTCAACCGCCGTATCTCTCCCCCGCCTGCAGGGGTAAATACTATCTCCGCTTTTCCCGGACCGGGTATTGCCAGCTCTGCATTCTTGTAAACGTCCCCGTATGCATGGCGGCCGATAATAATCGGGTTAATCCAATTTTTTACAGCAGGTTTGACGTTTTTTACCAGTATGGGGCTGCGGAAAACTGTGCCGTCAAGCATAGCCCGTATCGTTCCGTTGGGACTCTTCCACATCTGCTTCAGGTTATATTCCTCTACCCGGCTTTTATCCGGGGTAATAGTGGCACATTTGACACCTACCAGGTATTTTTTTATCGCCTCTGCCGCATCACGGGTGATCTGGTCATCAGTCTCATCCCTTTTGGAAAGATGGAGATCATAATAATCCAGATCCATGTCCAGAAAAGGGAAAAGCAGCTTCTCCTTTACCATCTTCCACATGATGCGTGTCATTTCGTCTCCATCTATTTCTACAATTCTTGTCCTAACTTTAATTTTGCCCATCTAAATAACTCCTGTTCAGTATAATAAGCAGGCATTCAGCATTCAATCAACCGGAATTCGCAATCTAAATAAAAAATTGTTCCTGCTATTGCCGCCTTGAATCCTGATTTCCCTCCATGTTCAGTTTACGAATTGCTTCTGCTGATATAGGCCAGGCTCCCGCCAGCCTTGATACGTATAACCTCTGAAGAGGTCATTGTATGCTGAACCGGTATTTCAACCCCCTTTGTCAAATTTTTAACCACCAGATCACCGTTATCAAGCTCGGCTGTCTTGATCTGAAGCTCGTCATTAGGATCAATCCTATCATAATCTTCGGCGTTCTTGAAGGTTAATGGAATGATGCCGAAATTAATAAGGTTTGCCAGATGAATCCTGGCAAAAGATTTGGCAATAACACCTTTAACCCCGAGGTAGGAGGGGCATAATGCAGCGTGCTCCCGTGAACTGCCCTGGCCATAGTTTTCGCCGGCAATAACAAAACCTCCATTTTTTTCCTTTGCTCTGCGATAAAAATCAGGATCGGCAGGTTCAAAAACGTGCTTGGCATACTCGGGAATATTTGAGCGCAGCGGGAGATAAATACCTGCAGGCATGATAATATCGGTAGAGATATTATCTTCCAGCTTGATCAATACCTGGCCGCCAACTTTTTCAGGAAGCTCGCCGCGCAGCTCAATGGGCTTGATATTCGGTCCGCGGATCAGCTCTACCTTTTCAGCCTCTTCGATTCCCGGCGGTTCAACAATAAGGGCATTCTGCATCCTGAGTTTCTCCGGCATCGGTATCTCGCGCAGCTCTCCCATAGACCGGGGATCGGTAATAACGCCGGTTAAGGCACAGCTTACAGCCGTCTCAACGCTTGACAGGTAGACCTGTGCATCCGCAGTGCCGGAGCGCCCTTTAAAGTTGCGGTTAAACGTCCGCACGCTGACAGCGCCGCTTTTTGGAGCCTGTCCCTGCCCGATGCAAGGGCCGCATGTACATTCAAGGATACGCGCACCTGCGGCAATAAGGTCGGCTAAATATCCCCGCTCCGCCAGCTCGCAATATACCGACATCGATCCCGGGGACACGGTTAACGAAACCTCCGGGTTAACCCGCTTCCCTTTCAACATGTAAGCCGCGGTCACCAGATCTTTGAAGGATGAGTTTGTGCAAGAACCGATACAAACCTGATCGACCTTCGTCCCTTCAACTTCTCCCACCGGCACGACGTCACCAGGGCTGTGGGGCTTTGCAATTAGCGGAACCAGCTTGTCCAGCTCTATTTCAATAATCTCATCATACTCCACATCGTTATCCGCCTCCAGGCGTACCCATTGCTCCTCGCGCCCGACACAGCGCATAAATTCCAGCGTTACTTCATCAGATGGGAAAACCGAAGTTGTTGCACCGGTTTCGGCACCCATATTGGTAATGGTAGCTCTTTCGGGGACGCTAAGCGTTTTCACACCGGGCCCGAAATACTCCAGCGCTTTCCCCACCCCGCCTTTAACGCCGAGAATCCGCAGCACCTCCAGGATAACATCCTTTGCTGCAACCATGGGCTTTAACCTGCCGGTCAGCTTAATTCCTATTACTTTGGGCGTTTTTAAAAAGAAAGGCTCGCCCCCTATCGCCAGTGCAACATCCAGCCCGCCGGCACCGATGCCCATACATCCGATACCGCCGGCTGTTGGTGTATGGCTGTCCGAACCGAGCAAGGTCTTCCCGGGCTGCGCGAAACGCTCCAGGTGGACTTGATGGCATATGCCATTGCCCGCTTTGGAGAGGATCAAGCCGTATTTAGCCGCCACACTCTGCAGATAAACATGATCATCCGCATTTTTAAAATCCATTTTTAAGGTATTATGGTCAATATAACTGACGGACAATTCGGTCTTAGCCCGGGCTATCCCCAGCACTTCCGCTTCCAGGTATGCAACCGTACCGGTGGCGTCCTGCGTTAAAGTTTGATCGATTTTGATACCGATCTCTTCTCCCGGTTTCAAGATACCTTTTACTAAATGCTGTGTTAAAATCTTGCCTGTTAAAGTTTTCTGCAGTTTTAGGTCGGCACTATTTTGAATTATTTTTGTGTCGTCCATTTTCTCCCTCCCTTGTGAAAATAATAACTATATCAATGATTGTTATAGCACCTTATTGAATTGACATACAATCTGGAAAATGGAAAATTATCTGCACAACAATTAATAAGAATAGAAGATAATATATAAAAGCACATTATTCTGCTAGTGTACTATTATGAAAATAATTATAGCAATATTTATTAACAGCTGTCAACGAAAAATTTCTAAGGTTTCAGCGCAGGGGTTAAGGTTTACATGGATAGAAAAAGACTGTAAAAGAAAGCCTTAAGTTATCCTTACAGGCAAAAAACAACCCCAAAACGCCCGCTGTTTAAGAGGGTCCCGGGGTTATTAGACTAAATTGGCTTCCGAGGATAAAAACATGGTTTTCTATCTAATTTGTTTTATCCTGAACGGTTAAAAATAATATAAAAAGTAAATATTGATTAGATGTTAATAAAAAGCATATGCGGCCAGCCTAATTTATTTTCTGCATGAGATATTTTTTATCTTCTACATTAAAGCCGTACTGAAATAACGTTCAGCCCTGTCTGCTAATATAGTAGCTATAGTTTTATCCTTACCGTATTTTTTTGCTATCTGCATGGAAGCCCATACATTGGCGCCGGAGGATGTTCCTACCAGGAGCCCCTGTATTCTTGCCAAATCCCGAGCTGTTTGTATTGCATCATCATCCGCAACCTCCACTACTTCATCTACAAGGGAGGTATCCAACACCGGAGGGATAAAACCGTCGCCAATACCCTGAATTTTATGCAGCCCGGGTTCGTGCCCTAATAGGGCTGAAACATTTTTAGGTTCTACAGCCACAACAAGTGCGTTAGGATTCCTTTCCTTCAAAAACCTGCCTACCCCACACAGGGTGCCGCCACTTCCTAATCCTGAAATAAATATATCTACCCGGCCATTCAGCTGGTCCCATATTTCGCTGGCAGTAGCAAGATAATGGATTTGTGGGTTGTCAGGGTTTTTAAATTGCTGGGGCACAAAAATAGAAGAATCAGCTCCGGCTCTTTTCTCAGCCTCTTCCACTGCACCCATGATACTCTTTTCTGCCGGTGTTAGTATTAACTCTGCCCCTAGTGCAGCGATGATTTTTTTTCTTTCATCACTCATATTTTCAGGCATTACTATTATAACCTTGTAACCTTTTTGCACCCCGGCGAAGGCAAGTCCTATACCGGTATTGCCCGATGTGGGTTCCATTATAGTCATACCCGGCTTTAGTCTGCCCTGTCTTTCAGCTTCCTCGATCATATACAATGCTACACGATCCTTTATACTCCCTCCAGGGTTTAAAAATTCAGCCTTGGCATATATGCTTAGGCCGGTCATCTTTTTCAGGCTTATTATAGGTGTATTGCCTATTAGATCTAATGCCGTTTCAACTGCTTTCCTAAGTTGATTCGCCATAATAAACCTTTCCCCCCATTTTTAAAGTTTCTATTTTACAAACCCGAATGTATCTAAATTCTCTATCCAGTAAAAACTGATTACCAATATTGTATCAAATAATTTTCACCATGTATATACTTTGATTGTTCAATACTCTCTATACCTTCAGCGCTTATTTTCTGGGGAATTATCCGCAGTATACTCCACATTTTTTCCTTTAATTAATGCTGCTAATTGTTTCCTATATGTCTCTTTATTAGAGTACTCTTTCCTTCTTTGAACGGTAATCGTACTGCAGGTAAACATCGGCAGGCCGATCCTGGAGGTAAAGATAATCATAAGCCTTCGAAGGCTGCCGATGTGTTTTTGTGTAATGATCGCGGGCCTCTTGCCGGCAGCGTGAACAGCACTGTATGGGAATACTAATGCAATAAACGCTGTGGCGCCCCCTTCGTCCAACAGCAGCAGATTCAATTAAAAGGTAACCGGGGCAATCGGGACACACTTTTAGGGTTTCCAACTGGGTCTCACTAATCTGATCGGTATCATAGTAAATTTGGCGGTGCCTCTGAATGAAAGATCCGGATTTCTGGCGCCGGGTTGTATCGGACAATTCCTGTCGGCGCTGGAAAACGCCTGAAAGCTCGTGCACAATTTCCTCAAGACGTTTCATATTTCTACGTTCTTCTTTAAAGAGACCTTCCCTGTAATCAGGCTCGTATAAATTGGAGTAATCGATACCTGCCATAGCCATAATAATCCCCAGGTTAACGTAGGGCAGAGCTGTTTCAACCGAATATCCACCCTCCAGCACGGCGATATCGGGAGAAAGCTTTTCATTTAAAACAGCATAACCGCGGGCGGAAAAAGCCATATTGGCCAGCGGGTCGCTGTAATGGTTGTCCTGACCGGCAGAATTTACTATCAGCTCCGGCTGGAACCCGCCCAGTACAGGAAGCACAAGATTATCCAGGACGTAAAGAATCCCTTCGTCGGTAGTTCCCGGCGGAAGAGGTACGTTCAATGTAACCCCCGCGGCCAGCGGCCCGCCTATTTCATCTGTAAATCCGCTTCCGGGATACAGGGTGCGGCCATCCTGATGAAAAGAAATAAAGAGGATATCCGGGTCATGCCAGTAAATATCCTGCGTACCGTCTCCATGGTGAACATCAGTATCTACAATCGCAATACGTTTCAGGCCGAACTTTTGACGCAGGTATTCGATCATAATCGGCTCATTATTTATATTGCAGAAACCGCGGTTTCCATGAACCACACGCATTGCATGGTGGCCGGGCGGCCTGACCAGAGCAAAACCGTTTTTAATTTCGCCGTTCATCAATGCATCGGCAATAACCAAGGCCCCACCGGCAGCAATCCGATGTGCCTCAGTAGCCTGGGTCTCAAGGTCAGGTACGCAAAAATGCACCCGGGCGATATCTTTAAATTCTGCCAAACGTGGCTGGTACTGGCAAATCTGGGGGAGGTCCATAATACCTTCTTCAAAAAGCTGATCCCTTGTATAAAGCAGCCTCTCCTCACGTTCAGGATGGGTTGGGGAAATAGCCCAGTCGAAGGCCGGGAAAAAGACCAATCCGGTCCGCCCAGCATTAGACGCTTTTTCCCTTTTTGCCTGCAGATGAGCACGGGTATTCCGGTTATTTTTAATCATGGCTCTACTCCTTTAAAATCATCGATAATTCCGGAAGGAATCTGAACACCAACATCAAACAGCTTTCCGGCCGTCAACCAGCCCCGAATCATATTAAACTGCTCCTCAAGAAAAAATTCATAACAATCTGCATAGCGACCGATACCCCGTTTTTCTGCAATCTTTTGCAATTGTTTTCGCGCCAGCTCTTTGGCATCTTTGAGCTGCCAGCCAGGACTAATTTTACCGCTGATTCCCTCCAGGTTCAAATAATAAGTCTGCTGTTCCGTGTCGGCATGCATAAACAGTGAAAGGGTAGGCCGCGCAACAGCGGCGCCCAGAGCGTTCCCCACAGGCGAAAAGCGGTGAACCAGGGGCCGGCATCCCAGCCGGTTTGCCAGTGGAGGGACAAAAGATTCGGCGGCAGCGCCTATTCCCACGGCACGATCCAGCTCTACCCGCCTTTTATTGATAATCTCCCAAATTTTATAAGCAGGCTCCTGCTCCCAGGTTTTAAATATTTCCTTAATGCTTTTTTCTAACCGGTCATTTACCTGTTGCACTACCGTTTGGGCCAGCTCCCTTACCGTCAACCCTGCCTGGCAGGATACATTTTCTAAAGCTGCCATGGAAAGGGATAAGGAGCCCAGCTTTCCCTCTTCCAAAACATTTACGGCATCGGTGGGGGTTGCAACAAGCCCGCCAAAACAGGCCGCGGGACCTAACCGATCCGGACCGATGGTTACCGTGTTCCCAGACCACCGGATGGCACTGTCTCCTCCCAGGGCAATTGAACGTACGGCAAAAGACCGCACATGTGAATAACGGCCACCGATAACCGCTCCCCGGGAAGCGTAAAGAGGCTTCCCTTCCAGGATAAGCGCAAGATCGGTTGTGGTTCCACCGATATCTACGACTACTGAGGTCTGCTGATCCATCGTCAGGGCAAAAGCACCCATCACGCTGGCAGCAGGTCCGGAAAAAACAGTTTCGCACGGGTATTGTAGCGACACCTCCAGAGGCATTGTACCTCCATCAGCCTTGAGGATATTAATGGGACAAGTGATCCCCCGATCACGTATGGCTTTTTCAATACCTGCCGCAAAGCCGGCCCACTTGTCCCTGGTCACAGCGGTATAATAAGTGGTTACCGCCCGACGCGGAAAATTAAGCTGACCCGATACTTCAAAGCCTCTGAACACCTCCAGGTAAGGATACCCGTCCTTTAATATTTCTTCAACTCTGCGCTCATGGCTGCTATTCCTCTGTGAAAACTTCCCGACTACAGCAACTTTGCGTATACCCGCATCTGCAATCAGCTTCCCGATCTCTTCGATCTCCTTCTGATCCAGCGGTTCAGTATTCTGACCGCGAAAATTTGTGGCTCCGCCAGCAATATAAGTATGGGGTAAAAACTCCATATTTCGGAAATTAAGGCCGGGTCCGGGAAGCAGGACCAACGCCACCTCGTCCCCACCGCCGGAAGCAAGAAGGTTAGTAACGAGCGTGGTGCTGAGTACAACTTGGGTTATATTACTTGTTTTATCGCTGTTTGTTATCCCCTGGAGCAGATCATCCAAAACAGCAAAGATGGAATTCTGCAGGTCATCCTCCTTTGTCGGACGCTTAGCCGAATTTATTATTCTACCTTCGGAGCAGAGAACTCCATCGGTAAAAGTACCGCCTACATCAATCCCAATCAACATTTTATTCACCACCTCTGGTCTTACTGTTCACCTTCTTATATTTCATAAGATCGGATCTTTTACAATCTCAATTCTATTCTTTTTTGTGAAAATACTCAAGATATACTTGTAATATACATGGAGTTTCTTTATAATTTATTAAGGGAGAGTGGTTTCGGATGGAGAGTAAATTATTACAAGAAATCGTAATAGAGCTTAAAAATATTAAGAAATCTGTAAGTGAACTCGAAGAGATTAAGAAATCCGTAAGTGAACTCGAAGAGATTAAGAAATCCGTAAGCGAGCTCGAAGAGATTAAGAAATCCGTAAGCGAGCTCGAAGAGATTAAGAAATCCGTAAGCGAGCTCGAAGAGATTAAGAAATCCGTAAGCGAGCTCGAAGAGATTAAGAAATCCGTAAGCGAGCTCGAAGAGATTAAGAAATCCGTAAGCGAGCTCGAAGAGATTAAGAAATCCGTAAGCGAGCTCGAAGAGATTAAGAAATCCGTAAGCGAGCTCGAAGAGATTAAGAAATCCGTAAGCGAGCTCGAAGAGATTAAGAAATCCGTAAGTGAGCTCGAAGAGATTAAGAAATCCGTAAGTGAACTCGAAGAGATTAAGAAATCTGTAAGTGAGCTCGAAGAGATTAAGAAATCCGTAAGTGAGCTCGAAGAGATTAAGAAATCCGTAAGCGAGCTCGAAGAGATTAAGAAATCTGTAAGCGAGCTCGAAGAGATTAAGAAATCCGTAAGTGAGCTCGAAGAGATTAAGAAATCCGTAAGTGAGCTCGAAGAGATTAAGAAATCCGTAAGCGAGCTCGAAGAGATTAAGAAATCCGTAAGCGAGCTCGAAGAGATTAAGAAATCCGTAAGCGAGCTCGAAGAGATTAAGAAATCCGTAAGCGAGCTCGAAGAGATTAAGAAAGATCTTAAAAGCCTCAAAAAATCAGTCAAAAACTTGGAAACAGATGTATCCGAAATAAAATATGTCATTAATAAAGGGGTTTTTGTAGATATTAAAAAATTGGAAAAGCGAATAGAAGTGCTAGAGCAAAAAGTTGTATAAAAATTATTATAACCGCCCTGAATTAAAACAGCATGCACCTATAATTAAGGATATTTATTTTCATCCCTTATTGTCTATTATTTTTCGATGCCAACACGAGCCATAACTCCCTTGTCCATATAATGCTTGATGCAGCGCATCTCCGTTACCAGGTCCGCCCTCTCTAGAACCTCAGGTGGAGCACTCCTCCCGGTTAAGATTAGCTCCATACCGGAAGGTTTACTAGCCATCAATTTGCAGATCTCTTCCACTGTTAACAAGCCGCCGTGCAAAGCGGCCATTATTTCATCCAGAATTAATACATCACAGGCCTGGTCATTCATTACTGCATACACTTTTTTCAACTCATCTGCAAGCTTTTTTTTCAAGGCTTCTTTTTCTTCCCGGGTCATATTAAAGAAAAAATTTTTTGTCTCCGCCAGCCTGATAATTTTAAACTTCCCGCTAAAGCAAAGGGCACTCTTTAGCTCTCCGCTCTCGGAGCCTTTTAAAAACTGAAACATAATCACATTATAACCCCGGCCGACAGCGCGCAGCCCCAGGCCCAGGGCAGCAGTGGTCTTCCCTTTGCCGTCCCCGGTATAAACCTGAATATAACCCTCATTCATCTAGTTCCCTCCCCTCATAGCATACTATAAATAAACCTTGTTAATTTACGAAACACTTGTACAACTTTTCGGCACGAAGGCAAAGAATCCCTTCATCTATCCGAGGATTAAAATTAAATCGCAACCTGGGATCAGCCTGGAAATTGAAAAAGCCGCCTAAAGCAGCTTTTTCTTTCTTTATTGCATAGTTGCATCCAAAACACCCGGTAATCATATTATATGGCTATCGCAAACCTTTTCTTTTATTTCCTGTATTTCCAGCAGCCCTTTTCTACCCGGATGTTTGGTATGATATTCAAATGTCCGCTTTAGTTTCTTTTCACGAGTGCCCCGTAGCGATACATCACTGAAAGCACTTCGGCAGCCTCTTCCGGGGTAGAGTAAACCGGAATCCCGGACTGTTCAAGGTCAATCACTTCATCCATGGCAAATTCTTTACATGGCACACAACTAAGAATAGGCTTTCCCTGAAAATCGATCTTTTTGAATTCTTTTACGTATGAATCCAATATCTCCGCCTGGAGGATTACAATGACACTGCCGATCTCTTTATTTCGCAAACCAATTTCAATGGTCTTTCTAACCTGTTCAGCGTTCATATCAAAAGTAAAGTCTACTGGATTGTTGCATCCCACGTAAGCGGGTAAGATTTCCCTTAATTGCTCGCTTATTTCCGTGTTAAGCTCCGCAGGCTTCATTCCGTTCAAGGAAAGAGCATCAGCGGCTGCCACCCCCAGGGAACCGGTATAGGATATTACCAGGACACCGTCGCCCAAGGGGAGGGGCTGCCTGGAAAAAGCCCTCGCAAGTCCAAACATGTGGTCGTTGTCCCTGGCGCGGATGATACCGGCTTGCCTGAATGCAGCATCATAGACTGTGTCGTTACCCGCCAGTGATGCGGTATGTGAAGAAACTGCCTTTTTCCCTGCTTCCGTACGTCCGGATTTCAAGATAATGATGGGCTTTCTTGACGTAATTTTCCGGGCGGTGTCAACAAATCTCCGCCCGCTTTTCACATCCTCCAGGTACATGCAGACCACTTCTACATTCCTGTCTTCCCCAAGGTACTCCAAAATATCTGTTTCGTTGATATCGGCCTTATTGCCAATCGTAGCGACAACAGCAAAGTCCATGATATGGCGCATACCCCAGAGCATTCCTGCGGCATATACCCCCGCCTGGACAATTAACCCGATATTCCCCCTGCGCAGCTCTCCTACCGCCCCAATCGACTGGACCATATTATGATGGGTATTGATAATACCGGAGCAATTCGGGCCCACAAACCGGCAGTCGTATTTTTCTGCCAGGCGTTTGAGCTCCTTTTCTATACTCTCGCCGCTTTCACCGGTCTCAGCAAATCCCGCCGACTCGATAACAATCATTTTAATTCCCTTTTTGCAGCACTCCTCAAAAGCCTGCAGGGTATGAGCCACAGGAACCAGAATAATGGCTGCATCAACCGGCTCTTTTATCTTTTCAATCCTGGAAAATGCAGTAACCCCCTGGATCGTTTTTGCATTAATGTTTACCGGGTAAAGCTTCCCCGGAAAATTGTGAGACAATAGATTATGAAATACATTCCAACCTAGCTTTCCGGGTTTATCTGAAGCGCCTAAAACAGCTACACTGGAAGGATAAAAAAGGTTTTCCAGGCAGCCCTTGGCCCCTTTCCCGGAAACACCCAGGCTTTCTGTTTCCGGCTGCCCAAGAAAAATGCGCGCATCAACCGTCATATTACCCTTTGGATAAAGGAAAACTGGATTCAATTCAAGTTCCTTTATCTCAGGTTGCCTCATCACCAGTGCGGATACGTTGAGCAAAAGCTCTTTCAGGGCAAAAAGATCTACGGCTGTTCCCCTGAATCCCTGAAGCAAATTATAACCCTTGATCTCTTTAAGCATCTCATCAATATCAGCCTCCGTTACAGGCAGGACCCTGAAAGAGACATCTTTAAGGACCTCTACAAAGATCCCGCCCAGCCCAAACATTAGAACCGGCCCAAAAGCAGGATCCCTGCTCACACCAACAATTGCCTCCAGTCCCGGAGGAACCATTTTTTGCACGGCCACCCCGGCCAATTTGTTCTTCGAAAACGCACTTATAATTTCTTTATAAGCAACCTCCACTTCGGCAGCGCTTTTTAAATTTAATTTTACTCCGCCCAAATCTGATTTGTGGACAACCTCCGGAGATAAAACCTTTAACACTACCGGGAAACCGATCTTTTGACTAAATTCTTTTGCTTCATCAACCGAATTGGCAACCAGAATACTGTTCGTTGAAATGCCTTCCCTAATCAAAAGCTCTTTACACTCATGCTCCATTAGAAAAGATCTCTTTTCATCCTTTGCCCTGCTCATTATTTCATTCCATAGTGCAACCATTTTTCCTTTCCTCCTCGTGCATGCTAAAGATTATTATTTTATTTTGTTAAAATAAGATTACTTATTGTTACAACACAGATGCACTTAACATTGGCTTTAGGAAAATAGGATAAAAATATATTTTTCATTGAACTTCACCTGAAACACCGGCAAATACTATTTCAGCAGGGGTAAAAATATTAAATTTTTTTAAGTATAGATGATATCCTCCTCAAAAACAGTTAATGTCTCCAACCCGTCCTTTGTAACTAAATAGGTATTTTCCAACCCAACAGCGCCGTCAGGGAAAACATACTTTGGCTCCAGAGCGAATACCATTCCTTCTTCCAGCGGGGTGTCAAACCCATGGGCGATTACAGGAAATTCATCCAGCTCGATGCCGACGCCGTGGCCAATAAATGCGACCGGCTCGGGAAAACCGAGAAAATGCTTTATAAACCCGCTTTCGCCGGCCAGCTGCATTGCCCGGTCATAAAGCTTGCTGCAGGCCACACCCGGCCTGGCGATCATCTCCATCTCCTTCAAGATGTGGACCGCCGAGGCATGAGCTCTGGCCAGGTGGTCGGGCAACTCCCCTGAACAAAATACCCTTGTCTGGTCCAGCATATAGCCGTCGAGGATGAAACTAAAATCTATGAGCACCGGTTCGTTCCTGCCGATAATTTTGTCGCAGGAACCCTGAGCAAATGCTGGGCTGACCCCTTTTCCGCCGAGCGAGCCGTCAAAATAGCTCGGTTTCGTATTTGAGCCGGATAACAGATGAACATAAAAAAGTTCCTGGTTAAAACCGCGCACCCTCATTATCCCGGGGTGTCCCTTTTTTCTTGCAAACCCTGCAACTATTCCGGTAAATTCCAGCTCAGAGATCCCTGCCCGGAGCTTGTCCCTTATAAAGGTAAATATCTCCAATTGGACTTTCGCCGCATCTTTTAGAATTTCTATTTCATAGGAAGATTTAACCATCTTCACAGTGCGAATCAATCCGCTGATATCGACTATTGCAGCGGGCTTAAATAGTTGTTGATAACGTAAATACAGGTTTGCAGGCAATACATCCAGTTCAAAACCCAAAGTTTAAAAGGTCCGAAACCACGGGATTGTAAAGCCGTATATATTTCTTTCATACTGCTCACGCCGATTATATTTTCCAGCGGTGACTCTTCTATCGCCCGTTCCAGATTTTTTTTGACCATCAGCAGCGGCTGCCCCTCTGATGGAATAAATAAGTGAGAATTTTGAATAGTTCCCGTAAAATAAAACAGGTCGGCATTTTGAACTATAATTGCCCCTTCAATACCATTCTGCCGCATGCCCTCTTGCAGTTTTGCAATCCTTCGTACAACCTCAGATTTCGGTGTGTAACGCAAAACAACTGCCTCCTAATACAAGAAATATAAACATCTCCTGCAACGTTATATATAAACAACTAAACGTTTAAACAATTAAAACTTAACGGTTTTAGTCTCATCTCCCATCATGGAGGTAAACGTGGCTTCTCCTTCCTCTATGTAGAACAACTCAAATAGTTGATCCTCAACCGAGTACATGTTTTTCAGCCTGGGGTTTATTTCCAGCGCCTTTGCCTTGACAACGGGAGTGGTATTAAAAACAGCTTTCCCCTTAAGCCGTATCCATCTACCTTCCGGTGATGTTGTGCTTATCTCAAAAGACGGGTTTGCTTTTAACTGCTTGTATACATCCTTTTTATTGTTTGTACAAAACCAAAGCTTGTCCTCATGTTCCATTACAAAACCAAATGGCCTTACCTTAGGCTTGTCACCGGCAATAGTGGAAATATAAAAAGGGGCATTGTCGTTTAAAAACTTTAAAACTTCCTGCATAATTTAACCCTCTTTTCTTAATATGTTTCTAATTTTTCCCGTATAATAATTATAATTGATATATGAATTTTTCGCAAAGGCATTATTACGGGCAGCATATCATCATTTTAATATTTAACTGGTTAATATTTAACAGGTAAAAAAAGATTTCCAGTTGTTTTGCTAAAAAATTGTTTACTAAAACCTGCCAATATATCCGGAATTACTAAATTTAGACGTCGGAATGCGATCCTTATTGATTTTGACCTTCGCTTACCCCCATCATAACGTTTAGTAAGCCTTATTAATCTTTAATCCATTCTTGACTGGAAAAAACTTGCGTGTTATATTAATCATAATGTTAAAAGAAGATACTTTTCATATTATTATAAAATCAATAATTATAATGCCCTGTTATAATCATGCCCTACTCTTAAATCAGGTGCGAAAACATCTGAGCAGCAGCATCTAAAAAGAGTAAGACCTTTATTTCATAATACCTGAAATAAGGTTTTTGTTTTTTAAGGGTGGAGGTTATTTTACGCTAAGAAAGGGATAAACATATTGTGATAGAAAAATGCCATTCTAAATGGGAAACTTTTAAAAAAAGTTTCTACAGCATAATAGAAAAACAAATCAGAGAAAAGCCACATAAAGTAGCATTGGGGTGCGCCATAGGAATCGGAATTAACTTTATTCCTACCCTGGGTGTCGGCTTTATTTTTGCCTATTTATTGGCGATGCTTTTTAAGGTTAATCGAGCCTGCGCAACGGCAACCAGTCTTCTTACGGGCCCTTTAGTCCCTATAATGTACGCCTTGAACTTCGTCAGCGGAGGGTTAATCCTCACTCCGGCCACGGGCAATGAAAGCCTTATAGATTTTATTATCGGACAGTACTCCACGATTCTGAGGCTGGGGAATTTTCAAGAAAAAATCTACAGTTCCTTAGAGCTTTTAGGCGTTACTTTTCTATTGGGATCGGCCATTAATGCGGCAATTTTTGGCACAGCCTTATATTTTTTTGTAATTTATATGTTGAATAAAATAGCTATGAAGGATCGCGCAAACAAGGGCAGTTAAAACTCTACATAATTTTTCCCACGGGGACGGAGCTAAATTGTCTCTGGAAAGTAACATGCTGGAGCTAAATGTTCCTTTGGCGGAGCCGGAATACTGACTAAAAAATCTTCTTCAATCTCCGGCTCCCCACCGGAAAGATACTCAGTTACTAACTGCAATATATTCTTTGTTACACAACTTCCATTGTAGTCTGGAATTTCTTCTTACATCCAGGCTATTTAACAGCAATATTTTCTTTATTACCAATGTATTTTGCCCGAAGCTTTGGTTTATCTATTTTCCCGGTTTCGTTGCGAATAACATCGTTAAAAACAATACGCTCAGGCCATTTATATTTTGCCAGCCCATGCTGAGCACAAAACTCAACCACTTCTTTTTCTTCCATTGTTTCCCCCGGATAGAGCTGCACAATCGCCATTGCTATCTCTACCAGCCTGGGGTGGGGATATCCTATCACGGCCACATCGTTAATTTTTGAATGATGCCGCAGGACATCCTCGATCTCTACCGGAAATATATTCTCCCCGCCGCGGATGATAAGATCTTTTTTCCTGTCCACAATGTAGATATAACCTTCTTCATCTTGCCTTACAAGGTCCCCGGTATAAAGCCAGCCATCTCTAACGGCGCTTGCAGTCATATCAGGATTGTTATAGTATCCCTTCATGTTTCTCGGCCCGCGAAGGATGAGCTCTCCAACTTCTCCTACGGGAATATCCACCCCGTTTTCGTCAACAACCCTCGCTTCGGTATTATAGGTGGGCTTGCCGATAGAACCGGGTCTGGTCAAAATGTCTTTATCGCAAAGATTGATCAGCCCGCCTCCGCCGCCTTCTGTAATTCCGTAAATATTACCGGTCTTAAAGGGCAATATCCTTTTCATATCCTGAAAAAGTGAAAAAGGAACCGGCTGGGCACCGATCACAATGCTCCCGTTTACATGAGAAAAGTCGTATCCGGTAATGTCGATCAGGCCCTTTTTTATCGCGCTTATGGAATCAGACATCGTTGGAACGGTAACCCAGCCGTTATTAACCTTTTCATCGCAGATGGCATCCAGCAGATATTTTGGATCGTTTAACTCCAGCAGAATCACGATCTTACCGCCTGCAAGATAGGAAGGGAAGGATAAAAAGAAACTCCCGCTGTGATAAAAGGGGTGCGGCGCCAGATATACGGTATCATAACCTTCACAGTAAGTCAGGGCATTTCCAATACCGATCTGGTAAAGGGTATCATGTGAATGACAAACCGGCTTCGGGGGGCCTGTTGTCCCGGAAGTAAACATAAGTTCCGCCGGATCGTCTTTTTGTACATCGACGAGGATATCCCTCGAATTGCCGCCTTTAATAATATTATCATAAGAAACCATTCCTTCGGGAACGTTTCTACCGATACATATATATGAACCTATACTTTCTAACTCCTTTATAATGGGCTCCACCTTGGGTAAAAAGCCTTCGCCGAAAATAAAAACCTTTGGGTTGCACGCTTCTGCAGCATGCTTAATATCATTAACGGCAAAACGAAAATTAAGGGGTACAGCCACAGCTCCGACCCTTAAAATGGCGTGAAATGTTATCACCCATTCCAGGCTGTTCATCTGCAAATGAAGAATAAAATCGCCTTTTTGCACCCCCAGAGTGTCCCGCAGATAATTGGCTACTTTATTCGTTTCTTCATTAAACTCTTTCCAGGTGAGCGCTCTTCTTGTTTTTTCCGACGGTTTTAACTCTACGAGAAATTCCTTATGCGGGTACTTCCTGGCATTAATAATTCCGTATCGACCAAAGTTCACTTTAATAACCCTCCCCTATGGTAACTAAGCCGGTTAAATCCCTTGACTTTTTGTGGACTGCGTAAAGTTCTTCTTCTTTTTCATTCCAGCCCCGTTCCATCTTTATATTTTCATGATAAAAAAAGTGTTTACTGCATTCATAGGGACGAAAGCAGTAAACACCCAGGATTTTAGAATCCTGAAAATAAAAATCGCCCTTCAAGGGGCGACTATTATCTTCCGCGGTACCACCCTAGTTGACCGGCGCCGTCGGCACAGGTCCTCTCGGCATTAAGGAACAAAGATACTCAAAGGTATCGTATTCCTCCTCAAGGATAACGGGAGAGAACCCGTCTGCGACCTACTCTCTCTTTCGGGATTTCAGCCGGAAGCTCCAGAGTGAACTTCGTCTGGTTCCTTCCGGAGGAGCTTACAGCCTCTGGCTCCCGCCTCTCTGTGGAAAGTACCCCAGCTTACTTTTCTCTTTCAAAGCTTTTTAAGTATTAATTTATGATAACTATTATAATGCATTTTATAACATATTTGAAGAATATGCAAGAGTTTTTTTCAGCTCAGCTGTCAGCAAATTCCCACGGCCAGACCCAAGGCACCACTCTCCTGCTAAAAGATTCACAAAACATATATTGCCAACATAGATAACCTCTGGTAATATCAAAAATAAGAGGATTCCGCCTCAGCTCATGCAGCTTACTTCCGCTGAGCACTGCGGCGCCCAAATATTATAAAAATATGTGACTATTCAGCTCTTTGACAAATTACTATAATTCCGGAACAAAAGGTTTCCTCCCAGTGCAGATTTAACTGTAACATAACACCAGTTGCTGTACTGCATTTTTTGGAGTGATAAGCATAATAGGTAAGGTTATCAGTGACAGCCGTACTGTACAGGATGGGTTATCCTCTCAGGGAAAAAGGCTTTGCCCTTCTTGCCGCAACAGGGACAGACTTTGCTCTCAACCAAATGCTCGGTGGCGCGGACGCTTTCCGGAACCACCGATACCGGCGATGGACTGTAGGATAGATGTTGAACCGATTCTAAAAAAATTTCAAACCATGTTGATTTCATTTTTGATCGATTGGAAGATTAGTATCATCGAAAGAGATTTAAATATCATCTTCGTAAAGCTTTCAGCTTTACTAATAGGGGATGAACACTGTGCGGCTGCAATTATTCCGGTGAAATGCAAAGAGTAACGATATAACGAAAGTGGAGCAGAAAATGAGAAAAAGTATTCCTACTTCTTTTTTTGCACTGTTTCGTTCAAAAGACAACATCAACATTCGCAATATGCGCTTGGATCATCTGCAATATATGTTGATCTTTCCCTTAGCGCCTGTTTTTGCGAATATGCAGGGCGTATTATTCAGCGATTCGATCCGGCTTTTGGGGCTGGACGCCATGACGCTGATGGGAAGCGCATATTGTATCGGCGCGGGGGCGCTGTTTACGTTTACGAATGCAAAAAATATGGCAAAAGTTTCCCGCATATCCGCAATCGTTATGGCGGCTGCCTATATCCCGTGGATTGCGATGGGCGAAAGTCTGCTTAGCCTGCTGCTGGCGATCCTGTTCATGTTCTTTTTGGGTGGCTGTGCAGCCTGCTCGGCGTTT
Organism: Dethiobacteria bacterium; assembly: GCA_050948825.1. Classification (GTDB taxonomy): domain Bacteria; phylum Bacillota; class Dethiobacteria; order DTU022; family UBA8154; genus DUQX01. The sequence continues at coordinate 91,179 of JBMNEO010000012.1, forward strand.
GCCTACACCTTTGCGCTGAACAATACCGAACGGCTGCTTGGCGCGGCCATGATTTCTACTTTTTTCGCGCTCAATCAGATCGATTCCGGCCTATCCCTCCTATCCGGCTTTTTCGATAAGACCTATTTGACGGGGCTTGTGGTGGGTAGCTGCGTCTGCCTTTTCCTATACAAAACAAGCGATTTTTCTGTCGTTGAAAACAAACCGAAAGCGACACTGAGCCCCGCACTTAAGCTAACGCTTTATTTCTTTGTCGCCCATTACTTCGTTGAAATATTTTATACCTATCTGCCTGGGGCATCCATGCCCAATGCCATGGTCGCGAACGGAGCGGTCGGCATATTGGTGGTATGCCTTGCAATCGCTTTGCAGCTTATCACCAAACGCAGTATCTGGAACATGTGCAACCTGTTCTTCCTCGCTGAAATCGGTACCTATATGCTGTATTTTATGCCGGAGGGTTCCGCTTTACGAAGCCTCGCCCGCTTCCTCCACGGCTTCGAACAGATGGGGTATATCGCGGCGTATTACCTTCTCGGCTGCGTTTTTAAAAAGCACGGCGATTTTCGCATTTTCAAGCTGAGTCTGGTTACGATCCTACCGGTCAGCATGCTTTCCTATGTAATCCCGGGGATTTTCGCCTCTTATGCGCCCACGCTGCTGCCGCTGGCGGCAACGCTGACTTCCGGCGCCGTGTTTATTCTGTTCATACTGATGTCTCCCGCCTATTCCGAACACCTGTTTTTTGCCGAATGGTCCGATGATTTTTACGGGGTGGACATGGCCGAGGCCGGGCAGAAGATCGAGCAATCGGCTATGTTGGAAGGCTTAGGCCTGTCACCACGCGAAAAAGAAGTCGCCTCGTTGCTTTTGCAGGGCCAATCCGCAAAAGAGATTGCAAAAAAATTGGAGATCACCGTTAGCACTGCCAATTTCCACATTAAAAACATCTATAAAAAACTCAATATTGGCAGTCGTGCAGAACTGTTTGCCCGATTTGCTTCTTATAATATATCTTCTAATATATCTTCCAGGCTATAAGGCCGGTTCGAAATGATTCGCCGAAGGATAACCAATGTTAAAAAACAGCCTTGACCTTGTTCGAGGCTGTTTTTTATGCCTACCTACCATAATTGATAGCTATTCAATATGATTATTTTCTTTTAAGATTAGAAATGAATGGGGGTGTTTTAATGGCGGCGGACAAAGGATACCAGCATGGGATTGACCCTGTTATGATATTAACGCCGCGTGAAAAGCAAGTATTTTATATGCTTCTCGAAGGTATGAAAGCAAAAGAGATCGCTTTAAACGCGTCCATCAGCATTTCTGGTGCAAACTATTTTATCAAAAAGATTTACAGGAAATTGAATGTCAACACCAAAACAGAACTCGTCCTACGATATTTTGAACTCCGGCAGCACAAAGATAAATAGGAGATAACAACATGGCGCATTCGAAAAAACATTCTATTGGGTACTCAAATCCTTTCGTCAGGGGACAACACATAATGGGTTTGGGGGGCAATGCAAATGCTTTTTGAGGTTATCTTTTTATCTTTCGGAATAGTGCTGATTGTATCGGCGGCTGCCAACATTCATAGGAATATGCGGATAAAAAGGGAGGGTATTCTTGTTAGTGCCACCGTGGTTGACATACATAGAACGAGTAAGGCCGGTAAAAACAAGAGTCGCACACAGTATCATCCGGTTTTTGAATACCGGGTGAACGGCAACTCGATCAACTATGTGGTACCCGAATCGGCCTACAACGACCTTCGAGCGGGTGATTGGGGGAACCTGACCTTTCAGGGATCTTTGTTTATCCGGTTTGAGAGAACCTACAGATAAGCACTAAACGGAGGGATAAATATGTCACGCTTAACAATAATCCTAATTACACTACTTATAGCATTCACACTCGCGGGCTGCGGTCAAGGCAAATCGACAAGCGGTAGCGATATGTCGCCCAAGCCTGGTGGCGCCGGCTCGTATTCAGATGCCGGCAGTCCGTCTGAGGGAGAGCAGCGCATTTCCTTTGACATCAACGATACTCGTGAAGGCACCTATACTGATCATGTCGCCGAACTGTGGGAGCAAACAAAGACGCTACTGCGGGAGGATCTCGACGCAAAATATACGGACGAGGAATATCAGGAGCTTGGAAAGCCAATTGATTACGCATGGACAAATCTACAGGCGCATTCCTCGCTCGACCATGCAGAGGAAGTCGAAGCTGCTGACGAGAATGTCGCCTATGCAAATGTAATCGGCAAAATCAAAGATTTGATCTGGGCAGTATATGATATCTCGGGCGGCGAGACGCCGGAAAAACGCGAAGAGAAAAGAGCTGCGCTTCGGGACGGCGGCCTTGAACGGAGAATCGATCAAATTGACGAAATCGTCTATTCCGATAAGCAATAATCAATAAGGAATACAGAAACTGGGGCATCGGGACACAAAGATTTGTTCTTCAAATACTATTATACAAGCAAGGAGTGTGGGTTGATGAGAAAAGTAATTATTGTGCTGATCTTATGTGTTGTATTCGTTTTTGGGGTTGCCGTGGGTGCCAGTGGAGCGGTTAAACAGGAGGAAGTAAAAGCCATCATAAATCATGGGCTGAAAATGGTGTTAAACGGGCAGGATTTTGCCCCCAAGGGAGCAGATGGCCAACCGATGCGTCCTCTAACTTATAAGGGAAGCACTTATCTACCGGTAAGAGCGATTGCCGAGGCATTATCCATTGCAGTTGACTATGATGCCCCCTCGCAAACCGTCTACCTGGGTGAAAAAGGAAAGACCCCGCTTTCATCAGAACATTTTAGCCATCTCTGGTACTGCCAGTTAAGTTTTGACAAAAGCCAGCTTTTTGTAAACGGTAAACAGTACCAGTCCGGGATCCTTTATACCGGGGAAGATGGCTTTAGCGAAATGGGAGGCTTTGTACAGCCGAAGGGGCAGTTCCAAAAGTTTGGCGGGGTAGCGTGCCTGGAGGATAACGACGGCACCACAGACGAAGTTACCATTAAAATTAGGGAAAAAGACCAATCCGGCAAGGTATTAAAAGAGCTTAATCTTAAAAATGGCGAATCCATTGCCTTTGAGATCGATATTCCTGAAATCCAAGAACTTTATATTCAAAACTTGATTTATGAACGGGTACCGAAAAACACCCAGCCTGACATCATGGTAATGGCTGACCCGTATTTTAAGTAAGACAGGTTTAAAAATATAATAATAGAAGGTGAGAAATTGTGTCAAACAAAGCCAAACTTATGTTGTGCCTGGTTTTAACCCTGATGCTGTTTAGTTTACCCGTATCTGTTCTGGCGGCAGGCCTCTTAAACCCTTTGCCCCCAACAACTGCTATTGAAACATCGGAAAGCCAAAAAACAATTGTGATTTTTGTCATTGACAATAACACATACACTGTAAATGGAGAGCTCACTCCGATGGATGTAAGCCCCGCAGTTATAGAGGGGCGTACCATGCTGCCTATTAGATATGCTGCAACACCTTTTGGTGCAGAAATAGGCTGGGATAATGCAACAAGCAAAGCAACTGTGTCCCTGGGCAACACTAATATTGAACTATGGATTGGACAAAGCAATGCATTGGTTAATGGAGCAACTGTTCCTATTGATGCAAATAATCCAAATGTAAAACCCCTGATTATTAATGGTAGGACTATGCTGCCTATCAGATTTGTCACGGAAAACTTGGGTTGTGAAGTTCAATGGGACGAAATTACGAAAAAAGTTACCATAACCAAAACCGGAACCAAAACCGGCACATCAATACCGCCGGTAACAATAAAACCGCCAACAGTAATTCCACCGGTAGAAACAACAAAACCTGACTTTAAACCTGGATTTTATCAAGCAGAAAAAGAGCAAATAGACTTACAGCCTGATTACTCATTAAGCGCAGCAGACTTAACCGAATTATTTGCGCCACCGCCAGATTTTGAAAAATTAGTCCCGCAGCAGGTGCCCCAGGTTAATAAGGATTGGAGTACGCGTCAACTTGGGAAGTCTTTCAAAGTAACAGTGGAGGAAAAGGACATTCCTACAGTAACGCGCTTGGGCAGAGGATATAATGTCTTTGACAAATATGCACATGTGGATTCATTGAAACAAGCAGTATTGGATCTTGAAAAACTCCTGCAAGACCAAAAGGTAGAGGCTATACGTTATGACCATGGTTATGATGATTCAGTCACCGCGAGATCCATCCGGTCATACAGCAGTCAAATGTCAACTGCCTTAAGTGCTTCAGGATCATACCTCGGTTTTGGCGGATCAGTTAAAGTGAATTTTGAATCAAGTCGGACTGAGCAACTGGACAACTATTTCGCAACTCATAGATGGATAGTTAAGAAGTATGGCGTATATGTTGACGGAACGACCAATTTAAAGAATTATATTTTGCCGAGTGCCAAGCAGATGATAGATGACAATAATGTCCCGGCAAAAACAGTGTTTGCTACCTTTGGACATTATGTACTGGTAGATGCAATTACGGGCGGAAGGATTGATTATAGCGTTACGGCCAATTCAAGATTATCCACCAGTTTTGAAAACTTTAAAATGGCAGCAAAAGCTGATTTCAACGCTATAGTATTAAAAGCATCCGGAAGCGGGTCATATCAAAATGTCCAGAATAGATCTGAGTATGAAAGCAGTAAGGACGAAAACTTTAAATGCTATGGCGGAGAATTTATCATCAATTCAGGTTCATTAAAGAATGACCCGAGTTTATTGGAAAAATGGGAAAAAACCTTGGAAGAGCATGGAAATCTAGTCGAATTCGGCAATACCACCACCAGGCCTCTCGTACCCATCTGGGAGCTTTGCAGCGATTCGGCAAGGGCTGCTTACCTTAAAGCAGAGTTTGAAAAAATGAATACTGCCATGGCAGAAAATAATAAGTGGCCGGTGGAGAAATATGTGGTAGATGTTACCTTTGTTGCTGCTGGCAATGAGTTTGCGGCGAGAGCTCAATGCCCGGCCGGATATCAACTGATTAATGCTGACTTAAATGCCGGTGCTGGAGGAGATTTTATCTATTTGTGCTATAAGCTTGGTGAGAACCCCGATGATGCGATAACTGATTTCTTTATGGAATTTACCGGCGGCAGCGCTTCGTCAACAACCGCAACGGTCAGCCACAATGCCAACGTTGCTCCTTATACTAGAATTGGGAGAGACTTAAATCAAGGTGCTGGGGGAGAATTTATCTATTTATGGTATACAAAGGCCAAGACCAAGCCGCTGGTGAAAGATATGGGCGTAGCTTTCGGCAATGTTGGCTGGCCTGATTATGAATCTGTCTTTTGGCAGAACTCCCAAACTCCAGCGGATGCAAACAAAAGTGTAGGCGGGGCAACGATAGTTATCAAATATAAAAGATAAAAACTTGAAAAACTCCCCCCTTGTAGAACCGGCGGCCTATTACCAAGTTTAGAGTTCGGCATATTGATCCACATGGGCGTTAAGTATTGAAAAACCACCGGCAGTGGTGGTTCAGGCTTTGGACAATACCAATAAAACCGTGATAATTGATCGATTCTGTTCCAATCATCACGGTTTTATTTTTTCACTAACAGAGGTACCAACCAGCTTAAGAGGTGATTATATCATCAGCGGCTAACCTTTTCCTAATGTATTTTGATTCCGGGATTGAAGCTCCATACACTTTGTTCAAATGAACCTGAGAAAACTTTGGCGATAAAAGGCTGACTAAAGGAACTACCAGTAAAGGTATTACCATAGCTGCGGCACCAATCATAGGAATCAATCCCGCATCTAATCCATAATATAAAGAAAAGCCTATCGAAATAGCTAATCCGGATAACACTCCCGCCCAGGCACCAGCCCTGGTAGTCCCCTTCCAGAAAAGGCCATAAACATAAACAGCCAGAAAAGCCCCTGCCACCGTGCCCCATGAAAGAGCCATAAGGCTGACAATAATAGTCGGTTTCAAAGCAATATATACGGAAAGACCGACAAACAATACCGATAATAGTCTCATTAAGATTAAAGTATTCCTCTTGCCAAAACCGGGGCAATTCCCTTGAACTAAATCGATTGCAATCGCTGAGCTGGAGACTAATACTAAAGATGCCAGCGTGGACATAGAAGCCGCCAGCACCAACAGGAGTATCAGGACAGATACTGCTTCCGGCAAAGCTTCCCCAATAATCATAGGAACTACTAAATCAGGGTTTCCCTGAGGCATCTGATTGTCAAAAAATAACCGCCCCAAACTTCCGGTAAAGTAAGCACCAAAAGCGACAATTAAAGCAAAAATAGTAGAGACAACACAAGCAGGTCTAATAGCGTTCTCATTTTTGATTGCATAAAACTTTTGCACCATTTGTGGTAACCCCCAGGTGCCCAAACTCGTCAAAATCACTAACGAAATCAACCCTAATGGATTGGGGGGATTAAAGGGCTGCACCAACTGCGGATCATAAGTCGCCAGTTTAGCCAACCCTGCCGTAATTCCGCCTACCTTGGCATTGGAAACTACGTAGATCAACAATAAAGCAACCCCGCCTAACATTATCAAACCTTGCACAAAGTCAGTCATGGTAACAGCAAAGTACCCGCCCATCACCAAATAAAAACCGGTGATCAGAGCAATTAGAGCCAGGGCATAGACAAAAGGAATATTAAAAATCTCCTCAAACAAATAACTCAAACCCATGTATACAGATGCCGAGTAAGGAACTAAAAACACAAAAATAATCAGTGCTGCTAAAATCTTCAAGCCGGGGCTATCATAACGCTTGGCCAGGAAATCAGGCATAGTTAAGGCATCCAGCCGGGCGGTCATGTTTCTTGTGGGGCGTGCCAACACTTTCCAGGCTAAATAAGTCCCCACCAGCGCATTGCCAACGACAACCCAAAGAACACCCAGACCAAACCCCCAGCCCATCTTGCCGGCATAACCGATGAAGATTACCGCACTGAAATACGTAGTACCGTATGCGAAAGCTGATACCCAGGGGCCTATCGAACGGCTCCCCAGAAAATAATCATTCACATTATGGGTTTTTCGCATACTCATAACACTAATAACCAACACAGCCAAAATGTAAAAACCAACAACCACCCATTTCATTTTTCTACCATCCTCCCGTTGTGCAAATACTTTTTTAAAAATTGCTATGACCTGCTCCACCAAGATACTACCATAGTAAAACCACCATTATACTGTCAACTTTCTCACCAGAGGACAATGTATTGTATTCAAGATGTACGCTCAAACTCCTGCCTGAAAAGAAATTTACACTTAACTTTCCTTCCGAAAAAGCCTTGGGGGCAATTGTGGACTGGAACCCAGATAAGCACAAGTCGATGAGCTATCCTGACCGGATGGTCTGGGGATACAACGTCAAGATCCCTCCGGTTAGGATGCCTTTCTCGGCCAGATTAAAAATTCATAGTATTATCTATATTAAACGTCACTAACAGCAAACATCATTGTTTTATCACATAAGCAGGATAAAGCTTCTTATATACCAGATAAACGTTAAAAGCTAAGGCGGCGAAATAAATGCTCCTGATTGCCAAATAAGAAATATTAAGCCCTGTGGCAATGCCATTGATATCCCCGCCTACATAGAAAGATAACAATGATATGTAAAGAGGGTCAAGTAACAGGAAAATAAATGTTACATAATATAAATAGTTTTTTACGGGCTGTTTCTTTAGTTTCAAAATCCGGGGAGAAAAAATAAGTAAGATATAACCAATTACTACCGTTACCACGCTGCTGAGGCCGGAAAAAGCTGCAAGAGCAAAGCCTTCAATTGTAAGGGGCTGAACAATCAAAACCTCAATGCCCAGCGGGAGCACACGAATACCTTTATAGATACCCAATATTTTTGCTTGAATAATATGGGCTCCTTCATGAATAATCAAATATGTTATGCCTGCCAATAAGAAATACAAATACCTTCGTAAAACCCTCTTCATTTGTTTTCACCC